>NZ_CP125854.1:3001359-3601631 GCF_030169785.1 Bdellovibrio sp. 22V | reverse complement strand
AAATAGGGCCTGGCATCTTTTCTGTGGACACTGAGCTAATAGAGATCTTTTAGAGGCGCGAACAAGAAACGCTAAGTTTTGTCGTTTGTTTGCCTTCTTGAATCGAAAGCACGCCTGGACGAGAACCGTCTTTCGCTGGAGCCGTCGTCAAGTTCACCGTCAAAGCGACTTTCTTACCAACCCATGTTGTTGGAGCGCCAATACGGCCTTGAGCATCCGCTCTTCTTACATAGTGATTTTCTGAAGACGTCACACCTTCTTCAGTGCGCTGAAGCTGGATCATTGGAATACCTGCCAAACCACCTTCTACTACAAGCAAGCTGACACCTTCACCGACGCAGGAAACGACAGGAACATAACGGTCATTAGCATGAGCCGTGAAAGACGCGAAAAGAGAAGCTAAAAGAATCACCTTTTTCATATAAAACTCCTTATTTAAAAATGCGGAGCTTTTATAACCTAAAATTCTGGATTTTCATAATTGCGGCTTTGTAAGCCGTAGTTTCCGAGGGAAGATTCTCTTAAACTCAATGGATTGGTATAGACGGCGTCCATGAAGTGGACACCCTTGAATAAAAGAAAAGGCGGTTCCTCACCGGAACCACCTTTCCATTGGAAATGAACTTTGCAATTAGCCCAAAAGTTTCAAGGCCAATTGTTGAGACTGATTCGCTTGACCTAGAACTGAAACACCCGCTTGCAACAAGATGTTGTTTCTCGTCATTTCAGAAGTCTCTGCCGCTACGTCAGTATCTCTGATTCGAGAATTCGCTGCTGACAAATTTTCATCCGCGATCAACAAGTTGTTTGATGTTGATACTAGACGATTCTGTAAAGCACCGAAGTTCGCACGAATCGCATTCACCGAAGTGAGTGCCTGATCTACTACATCCATGCTCAGCTGAGCACCTTCTTTTGTCCCTACACCTTCAGCCACCAATCCCAAGGACTCGAGTGAGGCGTTAGCAGCACCAGCGTTGAAGCTGATTCTGTCACGGAAAGGGTCGTTGTTTACGCCGACCTGAATGTCGATCATTCCACCTGTGCCGTTAAGTAATTCGTAACCGTTGTAAACCGTCGCTTCAGTAATACGCTGAATCTCTGATTTCAACTGTTGGTACTCAACGTCCAAAAACTTTCTTTCTGTGTCACCAATTGTGTCAGAGGAAGCTTGTACACCCAATTCTCTCAAACGAATGAGCATATTTGAAACTTCGTTCAAGCTGCCTTCTGCGACCTGCACTAATGAGATACCATCATTGGCATTTCTATTAGCTTGTCTCATACCTCTAATTTGACCTTTGAGGTTTTCACTGATCGCAAGACCCGCGGCATCGTCCGCTGCTTGATTGATTCTCATTCCAGAAGCCAATCTTGCCATTGAGCGATTCGCGTTGATTTGTGTCATGTACAAATTCTTTTGAGCATTCAACGCTGCCACATTGGTACCGATTCTTAATCCCATTCTATCCTCCCTGCATACTTCTTTTCCTCCGTGAAACTTTGCCATCCATTGGCATAAGGCGCGATCCGTGCACCTGTTAAATTAATAAACGGAACTTGCGATACAAGGTTCCACCAAACTTTTCGGAAAAAAATAGCAACCGCTCGAGTCCAGATTTTGCGTTTTCTTTTTTATTTTCAGATGAATTATTTTTTTCGAAGAACTTCGCGCCAAGAGAAAGAAATGCACGAAACAAAAAGACAGGAAAAACTTTTCCTAAAAGACCCAATTTCTCAAAACATTGAACTCAAAAAAAGAGTTCTTTAACTAACGGACACTTCTCATACGAAGCATTCAATTTCAAATATCCAACGTCTGATTTCCAAAATTGAGGTCCGCCGATTTATCGGCGGCCTCGGTCGCAGGAAACAGATCAAAGTCAGCTCTATAAAAAGAGCTTCGGGCTTATATACACTCGGAACCGCCGTCTATACGACGGTTCTCTTGAGGGTGATCTTGATCATTGAAGATAAGATCGGGAACCAAAGTCATTCATCGATTAAGAGAATGACTTGTTCAAGAGTCCAAGTGCTACGTTAGCTTGTTGGTTCGCTTGTGCTAGTACGCTAGTACCTGCTTGCAACAAGATATTATTTCTAGTCATTTCAGACGTCTCTTCAGCTACATCCACGTCTCTGATACGAGAGTTCGCAGCTGACATGTTCTCAACGGATACTTGAATGTTCGAAACCGTTGATTGAAGACGATTTTGGATCGCACCGAAGTCGGCTCTCATTGCTGATACGCTGACAATCGCTTGGTCAATCGCAGAAAGAGCATTCTGTGCAGAAGCTTTGTCTGATACTGACGTCAAGTTCACTCCCAATGCTGCAGAGTTTGCATCCGCTTTAGAAGCATCGAAAGAGATACGGTCGATTTCTGGGTTGTTTCTAGTACCAACTTGGAAATCCAAGATAGAACCTACACCCGCTAGCAACTGAGTTCCGTTGAACTCTGTACCTTCGGAGATACGGTCGATCTCTGATACAAGTTGATCGTATTCCACATTGAGGAATTGTCTTTCTACTGGACCGATCGTATCAGAAGCGGCTTGTACTGCCAATTCTCTCAAACGAATCAAGATCGAAGAGATCTCGTTCATTGAACCCTCGGCTACTTGCACGAGAGAGATACCATCTTGCGCATTTCGTGAAGCTTGTTTCAAACCACGAACCTGAGCTCTTAAGTTCTCAGAAATCGCGAGTCCGGCAGCATCATCACCAGCGCGGTTGATACGGAATCCTGAAGCGAGCTTTTCCATGCTCTTATCAAGACCGATCTTCGTTCCCCAGAGAACTCTCTGAGCATTCAACGAAGCTGTGTTCGTATTAATTCTTAACCCCATAATTCCTCCTCCTTGAAGATTTGCTGAGTTTCGATCCTTGAAACTCAGGGCACCATTCTTGGTACCATGGGTAGTTCATTCGCTTACCTTACTGATCGGTCTCTTCAGAAAATCCTAAAGTGATACGTCTCAATTTTTTACAAATCTAGCCCACAGTCGAGGTTTTCAAAAGACGCGGGAAATCACTAAGTCATTGATTTTAAAATGCTTTTCCATTTTCCAATGACACAAGGTTTGCATTGACATACCCTTGGGTGAAAGCTATTTCCTGCATCAGATGACTTCGGAGGCTACTTAATGGAAATCAGAGATCCCGTTCACGGTTCAATTTACTACTCAGATCCTGAAGTGGCCGTCCTCGATACCGCCGAATACCAACGCCTTCGCGCCATTAAACAACTCGGCTATGCAGAGTTCAGCTTTCCTGGAGCAACTCACAACCGCTACATTCACTCCGTCGGCGTGGGACATTTGGCAGGTGAAACTTTCGATGCGATTTTCCGTGTCTATCCGTTTACAAAACCTTCCGTTAAAACTCGCTTCCGCCAAGTCTTGCGCTTGGGGGCTCTTTTGCATGACGTGGGACATGGTCCATTGAGCCACACGACAGAGCAAGTTATGCCCGCTTTGTCCGAATTAAAAATCAAAATCTACGAAGAGCAGGAAAAGTACGGAAACGAAGCGCACACCGTAATGAATCGTAACCGTCGCGCCAATCACGAAGACTATACAATTAAATATGTGACGGATTCGAAAATCGCAGAGACTATTTCTGAACAATTCCCCGACATTGAACCGATTCACGTCGCATGTCTGATCGATAAGTCTTTGCACTGCCCTGATGATTTCTTCGTCGATGGCGGCGTGGACTTTCGTCCTATCCTAAGTCAGTTGGTATCCAGCGAGCTGGATGTCGACCGCATGGATTATTTGGAAAGAGACAGTTATTTCTGCGGAACAAACTACGGAAAAATTGATCTTTCATGGCTGATCCAGAATATGACTTTCCACCGCCGCGATAACAAAATGTATTTAGCGTTGAATCGCCGCGCGCTTTATTCATTCGACGACTTTTTGATTTCGCGCCATCATATGCACTTGATGGTGTACTGCCATCACAAAAGCATCATTTACGAAGAGATGCTCAATCGTTATTTAACGTCCCCGGATTGCACTTTCGTTTTGCCGGGAGATATCAACGAATACACACGTTATAATGACTATCGTCTGCATGAACATCTTACGAGCGCGGCCAATCCGTGGGCGCAAAGAATTGCGCAACGAAAACCGTTCAAAGTTTTGATCGAGCAGCACAACACTTCAGAATCTGAAAGACCGGAGCTTATTAAGAAAGCTTTGGAAGCGGAAGGTATTGAAGTAATTCGCACAAGCTCGAAAGCACGTCTTTCGAAGTATCATACGGCTTCTCCGGAAGAGAGAGCTTTGCAAATTTACGTTGTGGATCAGTATGACCGCTGGGCTCAACCTGCGCCGATCAATCAGACAACAGAAATCTTCCAGCGTTACGAAGGCGCTCGTATCATCGACAGAATCTACGTCGCGCCAGAGAATTTCGCAAAAGGCGATCAAATCTTGAAAGGCCTTAAGCTTTAAGACAAAGAGATGACTTGGCCATTGACGGCAGAACCATACTGACTCACGAGATAGGTCACAGTATTTGTGATCTTCTCTGGCTCCGTGATTTTCAGATGCGGTTCTTTCTCTTTAAGTTTTTCGACAGCTTCTTTAATGGATTTTGCTTCCGGATGCATCGCCAAGATGTACTCTTCCGTTAGTCCCAATTTCAGAACGTTCACTGTGATGTTGTGCTCGGCTACTTGTTTTGCCAAAGACTGAGCAAAGGGAACAAGAGCTCCCCGTGCGCCCGCCAGAATCGGATCCGGATACACTTCGTTTAAAAGATAAAGGATACGGCCTCTTTTGCGGTTCTTGAGAAAATTCAAAACGGCGTGAGTCAACATCACCGTACTTTTGAAGTTATGCTGAACTTCATCATCTAAGTAGCTTAAGGGATCACCGATTTTATAACGATTCGGTTTATTGTAAGCTTGCGCATCGATGAACAAATCCACACTGCCGAAAGAGTGCGCCGCGGATCCCACGGCGTCTTTGATGTCTTCGGGAGTTTTCATAGGAGATTTGATACTGATCGCACGCCCAAACTTTGGATTAATTTCGCGAGCGTCGTTGATTTGATTGCAAAAGCGCTGGCTTGCCACATTGTCAAAATCCAGCAGTACGCAATCCGAACCCATTTGTGTAAGGCCCATCATCAAACTTTGCACAGTCGTCGTAAAAGGCCCGACGATCAAAGCTGTTCGTTCGCGAAGATTAAATCCGTTTTCCATTAGAGCCTTTCAATAATAATCGCGATGCCTTGACCGCCACCGATACAGGCCGAGCCCAGCGCGTATTTTCCGTTACGACGGTGAAGCTCATAAACCAAGTGATTCATAATGCGTGTGCCGGAAGCTCCCAAGGGATGACCAACGGCAATCGCGCCCCCGTTCACATTTGTTTTTGCCGGATTCAGTTTGAGTTCTTTTTCCACCGCAAGATATTGAGCGGCAAAGGCTTCATTCACTTCCACTAAATCCATTTGCTCCAACGTCATATTCGCGCGTTGTAAAGCCAAGCGCGCGGCTCCGGCAGGACCGATCCCCATAATCGTCGGATCACAGCCTACGGAAGCATAACTCACGATACGTGCCATCGGCTTTAAACCTAATTCTTTAGCTTTAGATTCACTCATCAGAAGCGAACAAGCCGCTCCGTCAACAATACCAGAAGCCGAGGCCGCCGTTACAAGTCCGTCTTTCTTAAAGAGAGATTTAAGTGTCGACAATTTTTCAAGAGTCGAATCCGGTTTCGGATGTTCGTCTTTGTCGACAACAACTGTTCCTTTGCGTCCTTCAACCGTCACAGGTGCAATTTCTTGCGCGAAGTATCCCTTGTCGTTGGCCGCTTTATATCTTTGTTGCGATTGAATCGCGTACTTGTCACACTGTTCGCGCGTGATGCCGTACTTCTCGCCCAAGTTTTCTGCGGTGATCGCCATCGGCATTTTCGCGTAGGCATCCGTCAATGCGGAAGTCATAAGATCTTCAAGTTCAAAGTTCCCCATGCGCATACCATCGAAACGCACTTTGCGAGCGACGTAAGGAATCAATGACATCTGCTCAACGCCGCCGGCAAGAACCGCAGACGCTTCCCCACATTGAATCATTTGCAATGCATTCACCCACGATTGAAAACCGCTGCCACACAGACGATTGACGGCAAAAGCGCCCACATTCACAGGCACTCCGGTCTTCAAACCGATATGACGAGGAAGATACGCGGCATCCGCACTCGACTGGACGACATTGCCGAAAATCACATGATCAATTTTTTCAGGAGAGAGACCGGCTTGTTCAAGAGTGGCTTTGGCGGCAACCACACCAAGATCTGTTGCTGATACATCCTTAAGAGATCCGCCAAAGGCCCCAAAAGGAGTTCTTTTTCCAGAGATAAAAACGATTTTTTCCATGAATTAAGCGTAGGCGCACAAGACCAAGGACACAAGGATAAAAGACACGCGTTTAGAATGACCAGGCTAGACCGACCATCGAGAGGCCTTGGGTCTTATCTGCCTTATGGCTCACGATGAGGTCTTTGTTTTCAAGAACTTTTTCTTTAAAGAAAATATTTGTTTCTGATGATTTTGCGTCGTAGTTGACAGCCGCTTTCAACCAGCCCGTATATTCGATTTTTGCTAATGCTTGGAAAGCTTCAATACGGAAAGAAAATTTGTGACTGATTCCTTTCGCAGTGGAAGCAGGAACCACGACATCTGTTTTTAATTTTTCTTGAGTTTCTTCAGCCAGACGACCGATAGCACTGGATTTAACGGCAGAAGAATTAAACCAAAGATTAAATGAGCGGTCTGCAATACGATTCATGACCTGGCCTGTGCTGTCGCCCTCTTTAATATCCAGAGGAATGACTTTCGCCACATCTTCTTTCGTCAGTTTAGGTGTCACCGTATCTTTAGGAATAATGAGGCGCTTCGTGGTTCTGATATCCACTTTGCCCCAGCAAGCGCAGGTAAAACCTAAAGATAAGAAGATCGACATGATCCATTTCATACCTATGATCCTATTCAAAGAGCGTTCCATGCCCCGCGGACAAGGTCCCTTTAATTTCGAGATAATAAGCAAATAACAAAAGAATCTTTCGAAAAGGGGCAAAAGGCGTCTACCGTCCACGCAAGTGACGGAATTTTGCGACAGGCCCATGTACCTGTTTCAAATCGAGTCAGGTGAGCACTGTCTTTGCACTTAGGTCCACGCGAAGTAGTGGGTCTATGTGCGGAGTTTAGATGAATTGCAGTGATTCTAGCGAGTTAGGTTTCGCTGCGATTGTTTGAGTGCCTCAAATTGACACGCGTAAATGGTTACTTGGAGAAAAGTTAAACAATGGAGATTCTATGAAACTGAAGTACGTAAAGAGAAGTGCGATGGCATTTGCCATCTCCGCAAGTTTCATTTTGCCCCACGTCCCTCATGTGGCGATGGCGGCAAATACCGGAACGGCGTCTTTCCCTCTCGATCTTTTTCCAGAGGATAACGACAAAGACGATACAGGTTTGTTTCCCACCACTCCGGTAACTCCGGCGCCAGGGAAGACCGGAAACAATAATAATTCCGGCAATAATAACAGCAACCGCAATACAACGCGTCCTCAGTCTACTTCTGGCGCAAAAATGAATGCGGCGAAAGTTCCCGAGGCTTATAGCTGTCCGTTGTTTGACAATCGTCCTCACGCAGAATTAATCGCGGCGATCGATTCTTTAAATAAAGAAGTGAAGGCTTCTCCAGAATGTACGGGTTCTCCGTCTGCGAAGTCTTTAGAAGACAATGGTAAGACTATTAAAGAAAGTATTTCCGCTCTTCAAACTTTGATGGCTTCACAAGACGCTGCTTCTGTGAATACGGCGCAAATCGAACCGACAATCACGGCGGCACTTACCGCAGTTGGAAACTTGGGTGACATTGTTAATAATAACAACTTCCTCAATTCAAAATGCGGTCGTCAAACAATGTCGACAGGTAAAGTGCTTTTGGCGTTGAACGACGTCATTAACGGTCTTGCGCCTTACGCTCTTTTCGCGGTTTCTATGAATGCGGCTTTAGCTCCGGCATTGCCATTCGTTATCGGTGGCGCGGTTGCAACAAGCGGGATCTCTGCGATTGCGAAAATGATCGATCAGAATACTTTGGATATGACAAACCCTGAACACCGTAAAGCGGTTCTTCAGAACACATGTCAATTCACGAAGGTGGCTAAGAAAGTTCGTTTCATGCAACTGGCTCAAAGTGGAAAGATCGACAAGATCACGCAAGAGCTTGAGCAAAATGTCGAGCTTTACAATGCTAAATTCGGTACGCCATCACGCGAACTTTCTGCTCTTTTGAAATATAAAGACACGGCGACAAAAGTGACTCTCGCTATCGAAAATCAAATGGTGAACGATCGCGCGGACTTGCTGACAGTTGAAACGCAAATCGCTCAGAACAGCGACGATTTGATGGTTTGTATGTTGTCGAATGAGCTTGTGAACTGGGCGCAAGATGGCAAGACATTCCCTTCTTCTGCTTTCTTGAACTTGTCGGCAGCAACAGCGCAAGGTGATCGCGCGCAAAAACTTCAGGCCGTGACAATGAGCACTTTGCATGTGAACTCGATGAAGAAGATCGCTTCTTTGGCTGTCAAAGCGACTGAAGACGAATCCGCTCTTAAATCTTGTGCAAACGCGGGTCGTTCATGGTTGTCGGGCGTTCGTCAGGCTATTGCAATGACAAGCTCTGTTGTTAATAAAGGAAAAGCGGATCTTGAAAGCGAACTTTCAAGAAGTGCAGAGTACCGTCAATGGAAAGTTCAATACGCTCGTATTGAAGTTGAAAAAGTAACGATCAAACGTGTTGAAAAAGCGATGCAAGAACTTTCTAAAGACAACTCGATCATCGATCGCTCTGAACTTGCGCAACGTATGGTGAATTTGAAAGCCGGTCTTTTCGGTTCACGCAGCGCTTGGGGCTTCGGCAATCCGCCAGTGCTTGCTTGGATTGATCATACGAAGAAAATGCATGACCAAGCTATCTCTGCATTTATCACGGGTATGCGCGCTCTTCGCAACGGCTCTTACAGCTTGACGGAGGCGGGTCGTGGCAAAGCGACAAAATACACGATCAGCGGTATGCCTTACACAGATCCAAAAGTTCAAACGGACAGCCTAAAGATTTCTCAAGCTCTTGGTAACTTCAATTTGAAAAACCTAGAGATGGGATCTCGCGAACACGAAATCGCCTGCCAACAGCTTGAGTCCGCTTGGTTGGATTGGTCTGCTTCTATCGATCACTTGGGTGCTGTCCAGTTCTTCTGTGACATGATCGACCCTGTGTTGGACGTGAAAATGGATTCTTCTGTCGTTAACGCTTGCCGTGGCATGACGCAATTAAACGGCACGACTTACGTGAAATCTGTCGTGAACCAAGCGAAAGACACATTGATCAGAAAAGGTTATCAAGCTGATGCAAACCTCGTGAGCCAAAAGCTCAAAGCTTTGCAATGTCCAATGCCTGCTGTTTCAGTGATGAACCAATAGGTACCTGCTTCCTTTCGTATGAAAAAGGTACCAGGTACCTTTTTCCTAACTTCTCTCCGGAAAAGGCTGACTGCACGGTCGGCCTTTTTTCTTTAAGGCATCAGCGTGACCATATTGGCATTTGCTTGGGCCGCTTCCATGATATCAGCGCGCGAAAGACCTGATTGCGATGCGCGAATCACCACTTGAATTCCTGCCGTCACATAGTCTCGCAGATCGATTCGCGTGAGCAGAGAGTTCACATTAAGAATAAAAGGTTTTGCCGCCGCAAGGGCCAGCAAGTCGGCTTTGGAAAGGCCCGCAGACGCAGAGACAACAACCAGCTGAGCGCCGGCGTTCGCGATCGTAATAAGATCCGCTAAAGGCAGCCGCGTTCCATCGACATAAAGCACGTAAGAACCCGCTCGCGCCAAATCAACAAAATCAGTGGCCGTATAACTTGTGCGGGACACAGAAATTCCCACTTGAATATTCGGACTGCGCAAAAGATCCAAAGTCTCTGGCTTACCGACAAGTCCTACCTGGTTTTGGCAGTACGTGACTTTAGAAACACGCGCGATGTCTTTAAGATCCGTGACGGAAAGATTCGTCGAGCTGTTCTCGACAAAACATTCAGAAAACTGAGGAGGAAGAGCCGCCAACGAATTCCACGCAAATAAAAGCAGAATGAAAGGGAATATGAAGATTGTCATTTTTCACCTCGCTCTTCACTTCTATTCTCGCGAGATGAAAAGGGAGATTCCAGTCAAATGACGGTTTTTATGTCATTACTCATCAAGGATGTAGTTGATAGGATCAACGGCCGTCCCGTTAATACGCACCTCATAGTGCAAGTGCGGCCCTGTCGAACGTCCCGTGTTACCGACCGCTCCGACAACGTCCCATTTACTGACACGCTGACCTACTTGAACGTAAATTTGCGACAAGTGACCAAAACGTGTGGTCACGCCATAACCGTAATCGATCGTAATCAACTTACCGTAAGATTCATCGTAACTTGCAAACACCACGACACCATCCGCAGGCGCATACACCGGAGACCCCGGAGCCGCCGCGATATCCAGTCCCGCATGCAACGCTGTTTTACCCGAGAACGGAGACACACGATAACCAAAGCGTGACGTAATCCAGCCTTTTGCCGGTTTCATATTCGGTGTCGAGTTCAACAAACTTTGGCGTTCTGACAAACTTTCCCAAAGATCGATGACACTTTGTTCTTTCAACTGAGTCTCTTTAACAGCTTTATCAATTCGCACCACCAAAGAGGCGTAATCTTTATCAGCCGCTTCGTCGGCCAGCTCACCCACTTGATCGTTCAATGGACGTTTGTTCGCAAAGACTTCATCTTGCTCTTCAAGTACTTCACCTTCAACACGAGCTTCCATTGGTTCGTATTCTTCAACCTGCTGACCTGCTGCCGGCTTTGGTCCCATCGTCAGCTTCGTGATACGGTCTTCCGCATCGACATTCGTGATCAATTTCAATTTGGTTGTAAATGTTTTCACGCGCTCTAAGGAATTTTCAAGAGCGCTAACTTTACTTTCAACGACTTGGAACTGCTTAATGAGTTGCGCGTTTTCAGCTTTCAGACGTTTATTTTCCATCGCCTGCAAAAGCAAACCGAAATAATCCACGAGACCCGCGGCGAAAATAATAATCACCACCGCCGAGATAAAAGAAATCGCTTTCAGCCATGCAGCCGAGAGCACAATCTTACGGGTCTTACCCGTCTGATTGCTCACAATAAACAGCGTGACTTTCTTTTTATCCAACTCCAGGGCTCCTTAAGAACTACTCGTGAAAATGCAGCAGCATGACTGTGACGTTGTCGTCTCCGCCATTTGCTAGGGCTTGTTCTACACAAGCTTTGACTGATTTGTCAGGTGTATTTTGATTTAAAATTTCAGAGATGCGCCCATCTTCCACAAGACCCGAGAGTCCATCGGAACACATCAAGAACATTTCTCCAGGAAAAATCTCTCTCTCAATGATATCGGGATACACATCGCGCTCGTATCCCACACTGCGAGTGATGACGTTTCGTCCCACAAATTGACGAACTTGTTCTTCACTCATCACGCCAGCGCGCAATTGCTCGTTGATCAAGGAATGATCTTCGGTGATCTGCCAAAGATAAGGACGCTTGAATAAATAACAGCGAGAGTCACCGACGTTTCCAACGTAAAGATGTTTGCCGCGAATATAAGCCATCACCATCGTGGTGCCCATCCCCGCCAGCTCCGGCCGTTCATTCGCCGCTTTATCGAAAATGCGTTTGGATGCCTCTTCGTAGCATTGAAGAATCAATTCGCGCGGAGATTTTTTTTGCGCATCCGGTTGCAACATGATTTCTTCGACGGTTTCCACCGCCATACTGGAAGCCACTTCCCCGCCGGAGTGCCCTCCCATTCCATCTGCCACGATAAAGAGGCCAAGCTCTCTATTGATCAGACACGAATCTTGATTTGAATCACGCCGAAGCCCTTTATCTGTCAGATACCACGAGTCAAATTTCATAGATGTTTCATTTTCACCCAACTCTGACATAGGAGTCAAAGTCTGGTCCTGGACCAGAGTCGCATTCTTGCGGACGCGTTTACCAATCCCTTCATTTAAGGTGTCATACTACCGATAGAAAGGGGTGAGGTCTTATGATGAAGTCACCGTCTTTCAGAATGTATGTACTGCTTTCGCTAGTATTCCACTTTCTAGTTGTGGGAACGCTTCTCTTGATTGACAACTTGACCCCTGATGCTCCGAAAAAGGAAACAGTAAGCATCAACTTTCTGAGCCCGGAAGACCTTCAAAAATTAGCTGCTGCCGAGCAAGCTCTTCAAAAGAAAGCTTATTCGCCAAACAATCAAATCGTGGAACAGAGCGAGACTTCATCCAGTGAAGAAGTGCCTGAAAATTCACGCTTCTTGAGCGCAAAAAATCAGGTCGTGAAGAAACAGACCGTCGCTGCAGAGCGCGGACAATTCCAAAACACAAAGAAACCTTCGGCAGAAAAAACTGGACCTAAGGGTGACGGTAAAGCGAAGTCTGTAGCTAAATCTGAAGAAGCAAAAAAAGAAATCGCGAAAAATCTTTTCAAGGGATTTGATGCGAGTGAGGCCTTGGAACGTCAAAAACAAGCGGCGAATGATTCCGGTCTTGGCGAAGGTCGAGGCAACGGTGAACAGAATACCGGCACCGGCGCGGAAAAGAGTCAAACGAACGACTACATCAAAGATGTCGAAACGGGTCTCGAAACTGTACTGAATACGCGCGAGTTTAAATACTACTCTTACTACAACCGCATTCGTAAACAGTTGGCGCAACACTGGGAAGGCCGCGTGCGCGAAAAACTTTCCAAGATGTTCAAAGAAGGCCGCTCCCCTGCAGCAACAAACAAAGACCGTATCACCAAGTTGATGATCGTTTTGAACGACAAAGGCACTTTAGTTCGCGTGCAAGTGTTGAGCGACTCGGGTGTTCGCGATCTTGATGACGCTGCGATTGAAGCGTTCCGCGCGGCCGCTCCATTCCCGAATCCTCCCAAGGGTATCGTCGAAGGCGACGGCACCGTCAAAATCCGCTGGGACTTCGTCCTCGAAACCTAACCTTTACACGAGGAATTTCCTTCTAAAAGGCACCAAAATTTTCACTATTTTACCTAGGGGCTCGTATTTAAAGTCCCTCTGTACCCCTTTTGTCCAAAATAGAGCCAGAACTCTTGCCGCAGGGCTTAAATGCATGGACCTTTCCCCTCTAGAGTGCTAGGTTCCCAGACGCTAGAAAAGTACTAAATCCGAAGGAGAATCACTTGGATAATTCTTTTAAAAACGTCAAACCTGAGGTTCTAGATTCTATCGCTAGACGTGCTCACTACTTGGCTACGCAAATGATCTGGCAAGCCAATCATCGCCCTGACAAAGAAAAAGGCGATCCAAAGATCGGTGGCCATCCGGCTGCATCCGCAAGTTCGCTTCACATCATGGGTGCATTGCACTTGCTTGTGAAATCCAGCTTCGACCACATTGCAAACAAGCCGCATGCTTCCCCAACAGATCACTCTTACAACTATCTTTTGGATCTTTTGTTGAAGAACGATCTTTCTAAGCTGACTCAAGAACAAGCAGACCAAGCAATGAACGGTTTACGTAAGTTTACTGACGGCAGTGAGTTCGTATTCCAATCTTACCACTCTGCTTACGATCCTGATCATCACAACTTCTTCCCGTCTGGAACAGTGGGTATTCCGCCTGTTGAAGCGGGCTACATGGCTTTGGCTTATCGCTATGCGCGCGAGCACGGCTATGAAGTGCCAGATGCTCACTTCTGGGCTGTGTGCGGTGACTCTGAATTCCGCGAAGGCTCTATGTACGAAGCGGTTCCTGACTTTGCAGAGCGCGAGTTGGGCTCATTGACTTGGATCTTGGACTACAACCGTCAATCTTTGGATGGTCATCGTATCACGAACAAAGAAATCATGAATGGAACGGATGCAGACCGCGTTGAGCGCACAATGGCTGCCAACGGCTGGGAAGTCATTCAAGTTCGTCACGGCGCTAAACGCCAAGCTTTGTTCAAAAAGAAAGACGGCGAGCTTTTCAAAAACTTCCTAGAAAAAGAATTGGAAGACTACGAACTTCAAGCGCTTCTTCTTGTTCAAGACATGAAGGCGCTTAAAAAAGGCATCGCAAAAGAACATCCAAACATGAAGAAATTCATGGACAGCATCACCGATGAAGAGTTGTTCGATGCGATCCGCGACTTCGGGGGCCACGACATGTTGGCTCTTGCCGAGGCGATGGAGAAATCAAAACAATCTAAGCGCAAACCAACAATCATCATTGCTCACACTTTGAAAGGTTGGGGCTTGAAAGCGGCTGCTCAACCGGGCAACCACTCTTCTTTGCCACAAGAAGAAGAAGTGATGGAATTGAAAGCAAAACAAGGCATCAAAGGCGATAAGCTTTATGAGCGTTTTGCAGCGAATTCTGTAGAAGGTAAATTCTTGGCTGCGCGCGGAGAAAAACTTTACTCTGAAATCAAAGCGCAACACGCTTTGAAAGCGAAGAACCAAGACTACTTCTTGAAAAAGTTGACTGAATTCGGTGATATTCCTCAGTCTTTGGATATCAACACAAAAATGACAAGCTATCCGCACACACAATGGATGTTGGGTCAGTTGACAGCGAAGTTGACTCGTATTGCGAACACTCCGCTGGATGAATCAAAACTTTCTGAAAAACAAAAACCTCTGACAGATCTCGAGAAGCCATTCAAACTTCCTGGTGAATTGTTCATCTCTATGGCTCCGGACGTGGGAACTTCAACGAACTTGAATCCTGCGATGGACGGTAAGATCTTCGGTGCTCCTGTTGTTCAAGACTTGGAAACGGAATTGGGCGTTAAAGACCACAAGCTTCCTGACCTTGTTCCTGGCGAAGACGTTTCAGACCGCTTCTTGCGCTTCGAAATCGCCGAAGGCAACGTGATGTCTTGCGTGGGCGCATTCGGAAAAATGCGTGATGTTTTGGGTATTCCAATCATTCCTTTGATGACGGTCTATGACTTCTTCATCAAACGTGCGTTAGATCAATACTTCTACAACCTTTATTGGAAGAGCTCGTTCATTTGCGTGGGCACTCCATCAGGTGTGACGTTGTCTCCTGAAGGTGCGCAACACGGTTGGAAGTCTGACATCCAGATCCCCAACCAAATCACCTGGGAACCGTTCTTCTGCCAAGAACTTGACTGGATCCTCTGTGACACTATCAAACGTCACGTTTTGAACGACAATGCCGGCAGAACAGGAACGTTGTTGCGACTTGTGACTCGTGGTGCGGAACAAAAAGACATGCTTCATTACTTGAAAAAACAAGCTCGCTTCAAAGCGGGTCTTGAAGGTTCTTTGGCACGCGCCGAGTTCCCTGTTGCTGGTGCTTTGAACGAAGAAGACGTTGCATCCATGGACGAAGCACAAATCATGTCTGCGATCCGTGAAGACGTTTTGAAGGGCGCTTACTACTTGATCGATTACCGTGGTTACGCAGGTTTCGAACCCGGCGACAACGTGGTGAACGTATTCGCGATGGGTTCCCTTGTAACGGAAGCAATCAAAGCATCAGAAGCTTTGTTGGCTCGTGGTATTTACGCAAACGTGATCGTTGTGACTTCTTCAGATCTTCTTGTGGGTATTCAAGCTCACGAAACAGATTACGAATACTTGAAAAACGGTCTTGGCGTGAATTCAAACTTGTACTTGAGAAAAGCGGATGAAGTGACCACAGGTGATTTGATCACGGTTGCTGGTAAACGCATCCCTGCTGTTGCTGTCTTCGACGGTGAAGCTGGTTTGCTAGATAATATCGGCTCTATCATTGGTGTTCGCCAAGAGACTTTGGCAGTGCGCAAGCACTCGAAGTGTGGTCGCCCTTCTGAAATCTACGCTTATCATGGCATCGACGCAGAATCTGTTGTTGAAGCTTGCGGTAAAGTGTTGGCTGAAACGGCCCTGGAGAAAGTCATTGTGTCCGAAAATGCTTTGGGCGAAGCTCATCAAGCAGAGGGACGCGCGGGGCACTGGACAGATTTGTGGCCAGCTAAAACTCCGGTACAAAAACATTAATGAATTACAGAGAAATAGCTCAGCAAGAACTCCCCTTTGAAGGGGAGTTCTTTTTTGCGAGGAACAAAAGATTTAAAGAGCTCGTCTTTTTTGTTCACTTCTATGAAGGCAGCAAAAAGCAGCTTCTTCGCCATATCAAGCTTGTCAATGAGCTGGGCTTTGATGCTTTCGCATTTCATCTGCGCGGCACTCATAAAGACATTTTTTCTATGCGGCTCCCGATCAGCGCCCATGGCGGTTTTGGGGCGAAGCATATTTACGCGGATCAGATTGAAGCTTTGCTTAACATGATTCCGGGAAACAAAATCATCTTCTCTTTTTCCAATCCCACAGCAGCCGCCATTGAAGCTATGGCGCGAAGACATTGCTCTGATACGATAGCACTTATCTGTGACAGCGGCCCTACAGCGCGCTTTATTCCTTCGGCTTACAATCTTTATACTCACGAATACAAACTGGGGCCGATGCCTTTAAGAATGCTTTTAACGCCTCTGTTGAGTGTCGGCTGGAGTCCTTTCTTTCATAAAGACTTACATAAAGATCTCAACACTTTCCCTGAGGGGTTTCGAGTTCTTTCTATCCGCGGCTGGAAAGATCTGCTTATTCCGCCGGAACATATTGATGAAGTTTTTGAGCCCCATGCTCAGCTTCATTGGACAAAACTTTCATTACCTGAAGCGGGCCATCTCACTGGTTTGCGTGACTTTAAACAAGAGTACGCACCTATGGTTGAAAAGTTTCTCAATGGCGTAGCGACGCCATTATGATCATTTTTAGCAGCCAAGATCCTTTTCCACTTCTCACCCTGGGCTCTTACTCTTACAAAGAAGCGCAAAATCACTCTGTCATCGCGGATGAATGGCTGGGCTTTCAAATTTCGGCGACAGAGGAAAACATTCGTCGTCAAAACAAACTCCCAGAGCAGCAAAACTGGGAGCACCTGTCAGAACAAGCCTTTCAAACTCCTTACATTGAACTTCGTAATATTCTTGAACTGCTTACGCTTAAACCGGGCGATCATATTGTCGATCTAGGATGCGCTTACGCGCGCATGGCTTTTTTAATCCTAAGACATTTTCAGGGCGTGCAATTCACGGGATATGAATTAGAGAAAGAACGTGTACTTGAAGCTCTTCGTGTTTTGGGACCGCAAAGTTCCCAAGATATAAAAATACTGCCGCAGGATTTGTCGGCTCTCAGTTTCAAGGCTCCCGCCGCAGATGTTTATTTCATCTTTGACTACGGAACAGAAGCCGCTGTAAAGAAAACTCTTGAGGACCTTAAGGCTGTTGCAAGCGCACGTTCCGTTCGCGTGGTAGCCCGGGGAAGACTCTCGCGCTTTCTTATTCATAGAGATCATCCCTGGTTGGCGGAAGTCGTTACGCCCCAGCACTTTGAACACTTCTCCATATACACCTCATAAGTCCGCAAAAAACGCATATAAATAATTCAAAAATGTTCGCTAAGAGAGCAAATTGCGCCCTTAAACATAGTAATTACGTTTACATACGAAAAGGGCCCTTTTATACATCTGGCGTTCTCTTGAACCGCTTTATTGGAGATTTATATGAAGCAATTTGCCTTGGGACTCCTTGCGACTCTAGTGACCTTGTCAGCTTCCGCGAACACACCAATCGCTGAATTTACTGTAAAAACTTATATTTCCTGCGAACAAGATGATGGCGATCAGTGGTATGAAATTGGCATCGTGCCTTTCAGCCGTAAAGATCACTATATGATGGTTGTTGTTTATCACAGTGACGATGATCAAAGCACACGCCTTATCAAAGAAATTCCCGTGAACATGTATTGGGAAAATAAAGAGCAAGTTTTCGAGACAGCGAAACAAGACATGAAGCTCACTGTTCGCTATCGCGACGGCCAAGCCGCCGTGGCTTCTTTCGGCCTGCTTAAAGACGGACCGGGCAGCATCTGGATTGAGCGTCTTATATGTTATCAACGCGGCGACATCACTTATGATCGTATCGCGATTCCTCAACCGCGCATCTCTGTAGGGAACTAGTCATGAATACACCATTGGATGGCAATTATAACGAACTCCTTGAGATTCATGATGCCCGTGCTTTTTTAAGAAGAGCTTTGGAAGTTCGCTATCGCAAAAAAGGCAAAATCAATCTGGCTGACTTTTCTCGCCGTGCGGGATTTTCTTCGCGCAGTTTTTTATCCGAGTATTTGGCTGGAAAAAAAGGTCTTTCCAAAGAAAGTGTCGGTCAACTTAAGACCGCATTAAAACTTCCGAAACCTTATCTGGAACTCTTTTCCCTTCTTGTAGGTAAAGACCAGCCTGAGCTTTTAACGAAAAAACTGACTCACGACGATATTCACAAAAAAGTTCATTCGATTAAAGTTTCCGTGGCCCGTCAGGCGGAAGCGCTGACTCAGATTAAAGATCCGAATCGTTTGATCACTCGCCCCACTTTGTTTCGTGTCTTCGCGGCTTTGGGAACGGAAGATGAAGGCGCGAACTTAAACGAAATCGTGGCGCGCACGAATTTGAGTTCGGAATCTGTGGTGGATTCTCTGCATGTTTTGATCAATGAAGGAGCGATCACATCCCGTGAAGGACGCTTCTATGTCCGTTCACATCAGATTGATTTCTTAAAACTGTCAGAACCCATGGTGCTTGCAGATCTGACTCGCACGCTGTGCAATCAAATCAAAGTGGATGCAAGCACGATCGCGGCGGACACGAAAAACTCCTTATTTTACACGGCTTTTTCAATACAGAGCCATCAACTTCCCGAGTTTAAAGAAAAACTCCGCGAAGCGATTCTTTCCGTTTTAGATCAATATCAAGACGATAAAGGCGACACAGTTCACGAAGTTTTCCTTTGTGGTAAATCATAATCTCGTTACTGGATTAAAAAGAGGTTCATAAATATCCTTCATACTCATGGAGGGATTTATGAACTTCGTCGGAACGTTTTTCTTTCTTGCTCTTCTCTTTTCATTTTCCAGCGCAGAGGCGCGCAGCACTTATCTTTACGAATCTCTTTTCCGACACATGGGCGAAAGATATATCGATCGTCTCGCCGACAAAAGCACGGATGTTTTGTCGAACCTTCCTTCTGAAAAAAGAGACATGTGTTTGCAAAGATATAAAGGCATTCTTGATGACGGTCTTGTCGACATTCGTATTGCCTTGGGATATTTCGACTGGACAACGGGAAGCCCTGTCTATCACAGTGGCGGCAACTATGGCCTAAGTCCTTCCATGGACATCGGCGCTTTTTCTTCCCTTAAAAATATGTTGCTGCGTTCTTGCGAAGGGCGCGCGCGTTTTTGCGGTTTCAAACAAGATCCTAAAAATATGTACCGCTTTTCGCGAGCTGTACAAATTCACGGGAAAACATATACAGCCCGTGTAGAGATCCAATTTTCTTCAGCGACGGAATATCTGAATTCCAATCTTGGCAAATACCGCTCACAACAAGAAGCACGTACAGCTTATGCGGAAAGATTTTTTACGATGGCACTGCAAGAGGCTGACGCCGTTTTTTATTTCGGCCATTCACGCAATGGCGGAGGTCCGGACTTTGCGCCTCCCGTTTTTATCGATGGACGTAACAAATTGGACTATGCGGGATACTATAAAGCAAAACGTCCTGGGACCAAACGCATGTTGAATGCACTTTCCGGGGACAAGCAAGCGCCTATTATCGGTTTGATGTCGTGTGCTTCGCGCGATCATTTCTTAAAGCGCATTCGCACTGTAGCGCCTCATTCGGGAATTATCACCTCTTTGGACGTTCTTAATGTGGACGAAGTCTTCACGGCGATGATCGGCGGCGTCGACGCTATTTTGCGTGGCCAGTGTCAAAAGAGTTTCTATGAATCTCTGCGCATGACCGCGAAAAACGCGAAGTACATCACCATGGATGGAATGTTTGAATAATAAAAAGCAAGGAGTCAGTCATGGTTTCATTGGAACAATTGCCTCATCCGGAATATTTGCCCTATCCCAATCACTATACGGCGGCTTTTTTTGAAAATGCCGAGGCTGCCGAAAAAGCCATTGAGCAGCTTGAGGAGCTGGGATTCACCGAAGAGGATTTTAATATTTTTGAAGGCGATCAAGGTGTCGATGCAGTCGATATCGAAGGCACTCATCATACTCTTCTCGAAAAGTTCATGCGGAAGTTTATAAAGTTTTCAGACTCTGCCGAGTGGCGCTTTTTGCACGAAGCGGATCAGGAAATTAGAAACGGTCATATTCTTCTTTGCGTTCCCACTCCGAAAGAAGAAGATAAAGACGATGCGATTGCCGTCTTCAAAAGAACAGAAGCCTATGACATCCGCTATTTCACTCCGCTTTACATAGAAGAAGTTGTGTAAAGTCCCAATCTAAGATAGAGCTGTGCCCATAATCGAGGTGCATTATGGGCGAGCTTCAATTCAATGTTTATAAAGTTTCTTCCGAATTCGGCGACTGGTTGGCAGCGTTTGAAAACGACGAGCTGATCTTCTTGGGCTCATATGGCTTGGGTAAAAAACTTGTCGAAGGAGATTTGGCGGAACTTTTCCATAAAAACTATGGTTTTGCTGTAGGCTCCTTCACTCCGGCGAAATGGAAAAAAGGCAACTTCTGGAATACGAAGCACAAAATCAAACTGCAAGGCACTGAGTTTCAAATGAAAGTGTGGTTGCAGCTTCTCAAAATTCCCCACGGAGAAACGGTCACTTACTCGGATCTCGCGAAAAAATTGCGCAAGCCTTCTGCGGTTCGCGCCGTTGCTTCTGCTGTTGCCAAAAATCCCATCAGCTATTGGATCCCTTGCCATCGTGTCGTGGGCAAAAATTCGAACTTGTTTAAATATCACTGGGGACCGAAGGTAAAACAGCAATTATTATTCGCTGAAACGCTGGCTGACTAAACAAGGTGCCGCCAAATAGCCACGTTTAACCATTGATTTTACTTGGCTATTTTCAAACTAAAACTTTAGTCCATATTCACATTAGGCTCTTT
This sequence comes from Bdellovibrio sp. 22V, assembly GCF_030169785.1. NCBI lineage: Bacteria > Pseudomonadati > Bdellovibrionota > Bdellovibrionia > Bdellovibrionales > Pseudobdellovibrionaceae > Bdellovibrio > Bdellovibrio bacteriopascens. The sequence continues at coordinate 3,580,512 of NZ_CP125854.1, read as the reverse complement.
GACTTACATATAATTTACATAGTAATTTATATGTAAATGGAGAGCCTATGAGCACCCTCGCCCTTCCCGAACTTGCTAACATCCCTTTTGTCTCTGCAGAGAATCTGCAACCGCCGGCGGGTCTGCCCACAGGCGTTCGCGTTTTCGATGATTTCCTTTTATGGAGAGGCATCCCGCAAGGAGACTTGAGTCTTTTCCAAGGTCTTCCCGGCACCGGAGCTACTTCCGTATGGGTGCGAATCGTCCAAAATGTGCATGCTCAGAATAAATGGGCAGCCTGGGTCAATGGCAGCGACTCCCAGCTTTTCCCCGCGCATCTCTCACACCATAAATTAAATCTAAAAAAACTTTTAGTGGTGAAAGAGCCGAAAGAAACCGAACAACTTTTCTGGCTTCTTCAAGAGTTGATCACAAGTTCTCTTTTTGAAGTGATCGGTTGTCACTTAAAGGAACTCTTTCTTAAAAATCATCAGTTGCAGAAATTAAAACGGCTGTGCCGTCTACATAAAGTCGCTTTGATTTTCGTAAATCAAAAACCGACAAAGTTTATCAATCCTCTTTACAGTTTGATGGTGAATTTTCAAAGAGACTTCATCACCGTCCAACGTGCTCTTCACCGTCCGACACCATTTAATATTTCCGGGAGTATGGTTCATGCGAACTTTATGCATCAATTTAAAGACACCGCAAGAAAGCTCATCAGCTGAAGCCTTCTTAGTATTAAGTCCGCGTGTGCAGTTTCGCTTTCCACAATGGATTTTTGTGGAAATTGAATCTACGGCCCACTTTTTCGGCGGAGAACGAGGAGCTTTGGAAAAAGCTCTTGAAATCGCACGCAAATTTTCTGCAGATGTCTCGGCGGCGATTGCTGACACGTCGGCAGCAGCGCAAATGCTTTCCAAATGGCGCCCCTCCCACATCGCCGCCAGAGGAAAAGAGCAGGAAAGTTTTCGCGGTCTCGGTCTGGATGCTTTGAAAGATTTAGAAGGTCTACAGCCTTGGCCGCAGAAAAGACCTATTGAACATATGATTGCGTTTTTTCACACGCTGGGCGTGCATGGCCTTGAAGATGTTGTGAACTTTCGTCTTAACTCGCTTCGCGAGAGATGGGGAGATTTCGGTGTTTTACTTTGGAATCGTTTGCATTCTCAAGACGCTCAGGTCATTTCACCTCTTGTTCCTCGCGACCCTCTTGTGGGCTATGGTTACTTTGACGATCCCTTAGGATCTGTGCCGCTTTTAATGGCGCGACTGAAACCGCACATGGATATTCTTTTTGCGCGTTTGATGGGGCTTTCCCGTTATGCGCAAAGAATGGACGTTATTCTTCACTGTGAATACTCGGATAAAAAATATCCATTGAGCATTGAGCCCGTCAGTCCCACGCGCGACCAAGAGTTATTCGCCGATTTGCTGGAAAAGAAAATGTCCCAGCTCACTTTGGAAAATCCCATTCGTGAGTTTGAAATTTCTATTTTCGATGTTCCCGAAAAAATCCAACAACTCGATTTTTTCGAACCCCGTGACAATACCGAAGACCGTTGGCGCCGTCTGATCAGCTTTGCCAAACAAGCTCAATGCGAAATGGGCTTTTTACAAGTGGAAGCCAGTCATTTCCCGGAGCAAAGTTTTCGCCTGGTGACGGATTGGCCCGAAGACTTCAAGGCACACGACTTGGTCGAACGACAAAACGATGCTCTGCAAATCAAATCAGTGTATGCAAAGGGGCTTTCCGCCAGTCCCCGACCCGCGTTGCTTTTGGAAAAACCGCAAGCTTTAAGCTCTGCGGAAGTTCAAAGATTACGTTTTGTTTCTTCTTTGCCTAGCGAGCGTATTGAGTCCTCGTGGTGGCAGATATCAGTTCAAGATTTAAAAAACAGAGATTATTATTTTGCGCTCTCTCATCAAGGTCAGCTTCTGTGGGTTTTCAAGGATCGCATAAATTCACAGGTGTACTTGCATGGGTATTTCGATTAACGGTCAGAAAAAAATAAATCTGCCTTCGCGCATGTCGGGCATGCAGACCACGCAAAAAAACTCGTCCGTACCTGCGGTGCGAGCGCGAGGTTTCGTCGAGCTCATGGCCCGCACGAATTTTTCTTTTTTGCAGGGAGCTTCCCATCCCGAAGAGATGGTCACGGAAGCCATTGTTCACGGCTATGACGGCATCGGCGTCTGCGACCTGAACGGTCTTTACGGCGTCGTGCGCGGTTTTCAAACGATGCAGTCGCCGTCCCTTTTTAAGGCTTCAAAGAAAGCCAAAGAAGGTTTTCATTATCTCATTGGTTCCGAACTGACGTTGACGGATGAAACCTCCATCACGTTGATTCCTATAAACAAGCAGGGTTATTCACATCTTTGCGAACTTCTAACTTTAGGAAAACGACAAGCAGCCAAAGGCTTTTCCAAACTCACTCTGGAGCAAGTTGAAAAATACAATCAAGGTCTTTTGTGTTTGGCTTTGCCGCCTTGGACTGACGAACGCTATGAACGCCTGGAAAAAATTTTCGACGACCGTCTTTATCTTCCCGTTTGGAGAGATTTGACCTGGGAATCGCACGAACATTGCCGAAGTGCTTTTGCCTTGGAAGAAAAATATCAAGCCCGTCTTTTTGTCACACAACGACCTTTTATGCATCATCCGGAGCGCAAATATCTTTTCGATGTGCTCATTTGCATTTTGCACCACACCACTTTGAAAGAGGCGAAAAACAAACTGATTCAAAATGCCGAGCGCTGTTTGAAAAGCCTCGAAGATCTTTCCTTTCTTTGGCAAGACCGCCTGGATCTTGTGGAAAAAACTGTGGAGATCGCCGCACGAGTGAAGTTCTCTTTGGATGAAATTCGTTATCGCTATCCGCACTCACAACTTCCGCAAGGACTCACTCCCTCGGAACATCTGCGCAATCTGGCTTGGGAGGGCGCAAAGAAAAGATTCCCCTCTGGCATTCCTGAAAAAGTCAGCAAGATGATTGATTACGAACTCGCTCTTATTAAAGAGCTTGAGTATGAGGATTATTTTTTAACTCTGAAGGAAATTTGCGATTTCGCGACGGAAAAAGACATTCTTCATCAAGGCCGAGGTTCCGCGGCGAACTCTGTCGTGTGTTTTTGTATTGGCTTGACGTCGGTGAATCCGAACGAGATTGATTTACTCTTTGAGCGCTTTATCTCACGCGAACGCCGGGAGCCTCCGGATATTGACATCGACTTCGAACACAACCGTCGCGAAGAAGTCATTCAGCATATTTACGAAAAATACAATGAACGGCACGCCGCCATGGTTTGTACTGTCATTCGTTATCGCTCGCGCATGGCTATTCGTGAAACCGCCAAAGTTTTTGGTATTCCTCTTTCCAAGATCAACGAAATGATTAAATTTATGGGCCGGGACGGAATGAGCCGTCTGCTTGAACCGGAAGTGGGACAGAAATTTGGTTTAGCTCCCCATGAGTGGAAATTATTTCTAGCTATGGCTCAACAGCTGCATGGGTTTCCACGCCATCTTGGAATTCATACGGGCGGATTTCTTATCACGCAAGACCCTATTACAGAAATGGTTCCCGTGGAAAAAGCTACGATGAATGACCGCTATGTCATTCAGTGGAATAAAGACGATGTGGCAACACTCAAGCTCATGAAGATTGACGTTTTAAGTTTGGGAATGCTCACGTGTTTGAAAAAGTGTTTCGATCTTTTGAAGACTCATAAAAACCGTCCTCTGGAATTGCATACCATTCCGGCTAACGACCAACCCACTTATGAAATGATTGGTCGCGCGGATACTGTTGGAGTTTTCCAAATTGAATCGCGCGCGCAAATGCAAACGTTGCCACGAATGAAGCCCAAAGATTTTTATGACTTGGTGATCGAAGTGGCTCTTGTACGCCCAGGTCCCTTGCAAGGGGGCATGGTGCATCCTTACCTACGTCGACGCCAGGGTTTGGAAAAAGCGCATTATGCGCATGACCGCCTGAAACCTATTCTGGAAAAAACTTTCGGCGTACCTATCTTTCAAGAACAGGTTATGAAGATCGTTATTGAAGTTGCGGACTTCACTCCGGGAGAAGCCGATGAGCTGAGAAGAATTATGTCTTCGGCTTGGCGCAAACGTTCCACTATGGAAGGCATCAAACAACGCATTCTTGCGGGATTTGCCAAATATGAAATCACGCCTGAGTATGGCGAACAGATTTATAAAACCATCGAAGGTTTCGCGAACTACGGTTTTCCGGAAAGTCATGCGGCGAGCTTTGCCATTCTCACTTACGCCAGTTGCTATATAAAACATCATTATCCCGACGTTTTTGCCTGTGGTTTGCTGAACAGTCAGCCCATGGGTTTTTATGCGCCTCGCACTTTGATCGCCGAGGCTCAGCGCAATGGTGTGGAGGTTCGTCCTCTTTGCATTCAACACTCTGATTACGATTATACTTTAGAAACAAATTTAGTAGGTCATGCTTTGCGTGTGGGAATGCGCTCTCTGTACGGGGTGCCTGAAGTTTTGTTAAGACGTATCGAAGAGTCGCGCAGACAGGACGGCGAATTCAAAGATCTTGCCGATTTCATCCGCCGGACTCAGTTACCACGAGCCGCTTTGGTCAAAATCGCCGGCGCGGGAGCTTTGTCATGTTTTAACACCAATGTGCGCGAGCTGATTTGGCATTTGGAAAGTCTAAGCCTGGATCAGGAAAGTTTCCTCTGGGGACATCCGAAAGAACAATTCAGCTTAGAAGATCAAGACGACGAACCGGAGCATCTGCCGTTTGAATCCAACTGGGATCGCTTGCGCCGCGAATATGACAGCAAAGGTTTCTCGGTGGATTCACATCCTCTGTCAGTTTTGCGCTCTTACTTGAAAAGCAAAAGCAGCGAACTGGTCGCCAAACGTTACGTGCCTTATTTCAATTCTGCCGATCTCCCCAAGATGAAGAACAAGTGTAAGGTGCGTTTAGCGGGACTTGTTTCGGTGACCCAAAGACCCCCGACAGCCAAAGGCATGTGTTTCATCACTCTGGAAGACGAGTTCGGTTTCATGAATATCGTGATTCATCCCGACGTTTATCAAAAAGACCGGATGGCTATTTACGGCCGCTCTCTTCTTGAAGTTCATGGAACTATTGAGAAAGTCGGAGAACTTATCAACATCCGTGCCGAAAGAGTCCTCCCTCTCCAATAGGTACCTGCTTCCCTTTGTTCACAAAAAGAACTATGTTCTTTGCAGAAAAGGAAGTGCCTAGACGTGATTCGCGAAGCTTTTGAGTTTTTTCTAACACCGACAACTCCCCTCGCCAAAAAGTACGGATTTCTTTACCAATCCATTTCTTTAAAGCATCGCTATGAAAGATGTAAAAAAGCCTGGTTGCCGCATTTAAAAAACTGTCAGGATCTTTTTCTGCAAACCGCGCGTGAACTGCCTCAAAAAAAATCTGTTATCGTATTGGGAAGTGCTCATTTGCACGAAATTCCTTTGCATCTTCTTGTCGAAAACTTTGAGCAGATCACTTTGGTCGACGTTCTTCATCCTTACCGACACCATGCTTTAGCGAAAAAGAATCCTCGCCTAAAACTGATCACTCAGGATCTGTCCCAGAGCTTAGAAAAACTTGATGATCTGCATTCTCTAGCGGACTTTCATAAAATGATCGAAGAGTTAAAGCAAAAAACTCTTTTCCATTTTGAGGCTGATCTGATCGTTTCCGGAAATCTTTTATCGCAACTGGCACTTCTTCCCATGGAAACTTTAGAGAAGAAAATTAAAAGAAATTTGAGTCTTGAAGAAAAAGATCAGATCTGCACGGCCTTCGCCGAAATTCATTTACAGAATCTGCAAAAATGTTCCGGAAAAAAATTAGTTTATGCCGACCGCGAGGTCACTTATCGCAGTCCCAAGAATGAAGTTATTTATCAAGGTCACTATCCGGTTTCATTCGAAGGATTCAAAAAAATAAAAGAATGGAATTGGCTCTTGGCCCCTTTAAAAGAAGCCTCAAAAGAGTATTCCATTGAAATGAAAGTCGAAGCGTTTACTTCTTAAGACCGACGAAAAGTCCCTCAAAGCTTGGCACAATCGCCGCTTCATAAAGATTCGGATCCGAAAGTCTTTTATTGAACTCTTGCATGATTGCCACTTGTTTATCGGAGAACCGCTGCAAAGTTTTGTCTCCCCAGACAGAGCCGCTGAGGAAAATATTATCAGCAAGAACAAGGCCTCCCTGGCGCAGGTTTTTTTCCGACCACAAAAGATAATCTAAATAGGCTGCTTTATTGCCGTCGATGAAAACAGCATCGAAAGGACCTTGCAGCGAAAGTTTCTCGAGCTCTTCACGGGCGTCGCCCATCACCAAATGTATTTTCTTTTCAGACTGATCTAGATGCGAAAAGACCTCTGTGGATTTTTCGCCGTGTTTGGGATCTTTCTCGAGCGTCCAAAGTTCTCCTCCCTCGGGGAGAGCTTCAAAAATATATTGAGCGGACAGACCCGTCAGGGTCCCGATCTCGACGACTTTTTTCGCGCCATGAAGACGAATCAAAGTTTTAATGAGTTGCGCTTCTGCAGGCGAAATACTGATGCGGGCCAAGCCCAGCTCTTCCGCGAACTGACGAGATAATTGTTTAGGACGACTCTCTTCAGGAAGAAGAGAACCCATATACTGCTCTTTGTTGCTTAGCACCGTTTCACGCATACTCATATCATCGCACATTCAAGCAGCGAAGTTAACAGGAAGTTAATTTGCGCACCCGAAACTCAGATTCAATAATTTCATTTTAGACGGAGGTAACAATGGCATCCCAGGCAAAGTTATTGACCTTGGCTTCCGCTCTTCTCTTCGTCGCTTGCACTTCGACAAATGAACGAAGCCCTGCCTCACGCGGTCCTTTGCCTTTAGAAACGTCAGCTGCGGATGTGCTCTCTCAAGCTTCAAAAAGTCTGACAAACAATCGGAAGTTCACGACGCTTTCGCAAAATATTCTGTTCGATGCCGGCAGTGCAGAGCTTACAGACTCGGCGAAGCGCACACTGAACGAGATGGTCCCTGAAATAAACAAAGCCGTCGACACTTTCAGTCTGATTCGCATTCACGGCCTCAGCGATTCCAGCGGTGACAGCGAACGCAATCTTAAACTTTCAACCGAGCGCGCGGAAAAAGTGCGCAACTACTTGATCGCTCGTGGCGTTGCACCCGACAAGTTAGCGGCTATTGGAAAAGGCCAAGTGTTATCAAGCCCGGAAGCAACTCCCTCGGAAAGAGCCCGCGACCGTCGCGTCGATTTTGAGATTGTGGAAGGTCGAGAAAATGGGCAAGATGAACTGCAATGAAGCCACTACTCGCATTTGATCTCGACGGAACTTTGATTGACTCTGCACCTGATATTATTACGGCGGTAAATCGCACACTCAGTTTGCACGGCAAAAGAACTCTCGCTGACGATGTGATTGTCGCGCATATCGGTGAAGGCCTCAAAAAACTGATCGCTGATCTTTTCATTGAAGATAATTTGGATCCGGCAGAAACCATTGATGTTGAGATGGAATTTCTGCGCATCTATCAGGAAGAGATGTTGAAAAAAACCACGCCCTTTCCCGGTGTCGAAAATTTTCTCGGATCTTATGACGGTCCGATAGCGATCATCACCAACAAGAATGAACTTCCCGCAAAAACGATTATCAAACACCTTGGCCTGGATCGTTATCCTTGGGTCAGTGTTTTTGGCGCGGACTCTTTGGATGAAAGAAAGCCAAGTCCTCTGCCTTTACAGACGACGATGCAGCTTGCAGGACACACACCGGCGAATACTTTCATGATCGGCGACGGCATTCCCGATGTCTTGTCGGCTCTGCGCGCAGGTGTTCCGTCTATTGCCATAGGCTTTGGCTACACGTCTCTTTCGCTGCTCGAAAAATATGAGCCCCGAGGAGTTCTGAACCACTATGAAGAGCTTCATCAGCTCGTGGATCGCCTCTCAATCAGAGCATGACGCACATTCGCTAGAAAAAAGGACCAGAGGTCTGTCTGGGGGCTTGCCTCAGGGCGGCGTGTCCTCTATAAGATGAAGCTTTCGAGGGGGTCATCTCCGGTGAGTGATATTCTTTTAGACGTACAGAATCTTAAGACACGCTTTAAAACCGACGAGGGTTCTTTCCTCGCAGTTGATGGCGTTAACTTTTCCGTAAAAAAAGGCCAAACCCTTGGAATCGTTGGTGAATCTGGTTGCGGTAAATCCGTAACTTCTCTTTCGGTTATGCGCTTGATCCAAAAACCTGGGAACATTGAATCTGGAAAGGTCATGTTCAAAGGGAAGGATCTTCTTGAAGCTTCTGATTCGCAAATGCGTAGCATCCGCGGAAACGAAATCGCGATGATTTTCCAAGAGCCGATGACGTCTTTGAATCCGGTTTATACGATCGGTGACCAAATCGAAGAAGCGATTCTCTTGCACCAAAAAGATCTTAATAAACAACAAGCTCGTGAGCGCGCGATCGAAATGCTTCGCAAAGTAGGTATCCCTGCTCCCGAGAAACGTTTCCACGAATATCCGCACCAACTTTCAGGCGGTATGAGACAACGTGTGATGATCGCGATGGCGATCTCTTGCAACCCTGAACTTCTTATTGCCGATGAACCGACGACAGCTTTGGACGTAACAATCCAAGCTCAGATCCTCGATCTTATGCGCAAGTTGCAAAAAGACTTCAACGCCGGAATGATTTTGATCACGCACGACTTGGGTGTGGTGGCAGAGATGTGCCAAGAAGTTGCCGTGATGTATGCCGGCCGTATTGTTGAGTTCGGAACTGTTGAAGATATTTTCTATCGTCCGAAACATCCTTACACAAAGGGTCTTTTGGATTCGATTCCACACTTTGAAACAGGTCACAAGCTGGATCAGTTGAGAACAATCAAAGGCATGGTGCCAAGCCTTTACAATCTTCCCGTGGGCTGCCGTTTTGCGGATCGTTGTCCTTACGCTCAAGATGATTGCCGTGCCTCTTACCCGAACATTGAAAACCTCCGTGGCATCCACAAAGTGGCTTGCTTCCACCCTCTTTCTGAGGAGGTAAAATAATGAGCACTCCACTACTTAAAGTTGAAAATCTGATGAAGAGCTTCCCGATTTACGGAGGCATTTTCAGTCGTGAAGTAGCCAGCGTAAAGGCCGTTCAAGGTATTTCCTTCGAATTGAAGAAGGGCGAAACTTTGGGTCTTGTGGGTGAGTCTGGTTGCGGTAAGTCCACTTTGGGCCGCTGCTTGATCCGCCTTCACGATACGACTTCTGGAAAGATTATTTACAACGGAAAAGACATCACGCACATCCAAGGCGAAGAGCTTCGTGATATGCGTAAAAAAATGCAGATTATCTTCCAAGATCCGTTTGCTTCTTTGAATCCACGTATGACGATCGGGGCTGTTCTTGAAGAGCCTTTGATCATTCATAATCTTTATGAATCTGCGAAAGACCGCCAAGATCGTATTCATGAATTGATCGATCTTGTGGGTCTTCGTCGTGAACATTTGAACCGTTATCCGCATGAGTTTTCAGGCGGACAACGTCAACGTGTGGGAATCGCGCGCGCTTTGGCCGTAAATCCTGAGTTGATCGTGTGTGACGAGCCTGTTTCTGCTTTGGACGTTTCGATCCAAGCGCAAGTGATCAACCTTTTGATGGAACTTCAGCAGAAGCTCGGTTTGACTTACATCTTCATCGCCCATGACTTGAAAGTTGTTGAACACGTTTCAACAAAAGTGGCTGTGATGTACTTGGGTAAAATCGTTGAGATGGCGGAAGCCGAAGAGCTTTACCGCAATCCAAAACATCCCTATACAAAAGCCTTGATGTCAGCGATTCCGGTTCCAGATCCACGTCGCAAAGACGAGCGTATCATTTTGACTGGCGACGTTCCTTCGCCAATCAACCCGCCATCAGGATGTCATTTCCACCCTCGTTGCCCGATGGCGATCGAGGATTGCAAGACTATCGTCCCGCCTTTGGAACAAAAATCCAAAGATCATATCGCGGCTTGTATCCGAGTATAAAGAACTAACCAGGTTTTTCCGATAAACTCCCTAGGATCGTACTAGGGAGTTTCATGAAGACGCAGGGTAAAGTTTGGATCATCTATGATGCCGAAAGCAAAACGCAGACAAAGCCAATGTCTGTCGTTCAAGCCCAAGTTGCGCTTCTCTCTTTAGCAAACAAAGATCCCGGTAAATATTTTCTATGGACGCCTGGTTGGGAAAACTGGGTTTGTGTTCGCGAATTCTTGGAGTCCGATCAGAAGTATTTCGCTATTGTCCAGCCGCCCGCACCGAATGAGTTGCCAGGTGTTTCAGACAACACCCTGACGGCAACACACAATGCTCCGGCAACGAATGGCGGGGCCGACAGTCCTTACACCCAAGTCGTCGTGGGAGACCTTCCTATCAAGCCTACAGAAGTCGGTGGCTATCACGCGAAAGACTTCAATGGCGACGAATTGGATTTAGCAAAAATTAAAAAGATGAAGCCCGAGGCGACAAAGAAAAAAACGGAGTCCGCTGCTCAGCCACAACAAAAAGCGGAACCATCCGGAGCAGATCGCCGTCGCGACCCTCGTCACAACTTCAAAATTGAAGTGGTGTTGGTTTCAAAGATTCGTTCTTTCAGAACATACTCTAAGAATATCTCTTTAAGCGGAACAATGCTTGAAGATGAAATCCCTAAAGACTTTTTGAACAAGCCCTTCGATTTGATCATCGTCAATCCTTTCGAATCAGATCCCGCGAAAGCACGCCTGCTTTTCAGAGCGAAAATTGTGGGTGACCTGACGGATCCTCGTCGTTTGATGTTTATCGAACAAGACGTGGCGATGACGTTGCGCTTGGATGCTTTGCTTAAAGCCTACGTGGCTTATCAAAATCAACTGCGCCAAAGTGCCGGTTGATTTCTTAAAAATCGCTTCCACCACTCAACGAAAGTCTTGGCTGTTCCCGAATGGAACATTTTTAGCTCGGATTGCATCAAATTAAGTCAAGAGTTCTTAACAATGCGCCGATCTCCTTTATGAAGAACGTTAGGAGACCAAAATGAGTACATTGAAGTGCTTGGTTGCGTTGGGATGCGCGCTGACTATTGTTATGGGTTGCCAACAGCCTCTTGAGGAAGCTTCGACGACTGCAAATCGTTACTTGTACGTCTCGAGTGGACTTTGTTACTCAGGTCCCGGCATTACGACATTCACTGCTGCGACGGCCTCCAACTTGGTTTACAAAATAGACACTGCAACCGGTGTTCGCGAATCCATCATCGCCGACTTCTCTGCTTTTCCTGCCACAGCCGGAGACACTCCGATATCTATAGTAAACTGGGATGATGAAAATCTTGTCGTGTTCGTACGTAATGTTAACGCCGGATCTTTGCAGACGCTGCCAAAACTAGGCGGCGACAGAAATATTTTCGGAACGAACCCGGCAATGTCGACGATCATTTCCACGGCGCCTAAAGGAATGATCAAAAGTTCTGACGGCGGTCTTTTAATGATTCGCACGGGTTTCATCGAAAAAATAAATTCCACCGGAGTTCGTCAGAACACACCGTATGTAAACAGCAACTTGGGAGCCACCTGCGGCACGGCAAATACTTATCTGACGAATATGGCGATATCGAGTACAGGCCGAATTATCACTGCCAACGGAGCCGCATCGCCAAACAATCGTGTCATCAGCGTTCCGGCGGCGGGTGCCAGCGGCAGTTGCTCTGCGGGACTGGCGGCACCAACCGCGGCGACTTATGCAACGGATTTAGTTTTTGATAAAGCCAATGGAAAGCTTATCGTCGCTTATGCGGGTGCAACGACTGCAGCGAACGTTAACAGCATCCACGCTTATGACTTTGACGAAAGTACCGGCGCCATCAGCAACGACCAAGTCATTTACGATGCCAATGCTTCCCCGTCGACATACAACTATCTTCTTTTTGGAATCTCAGCTATGACTTTGGATGAAGAGACAAACACGCTTTACGTGGCCACAGCGATTTCAAATGCTACGACCGTCGTGAACTATGCGATTGAAAAATTCAGTTATGATGCCACAAAAATCGGAACAGCCAATTCAGAGGTCCTCACACGTTCTGGAACTGTGCCCTTCTATAATTATGGAATTGATACGAAGTGTATTTCGTCAATGACTGTCGGAACAGATCCCACAGAGGCGGCGGATTAATAACTTCCAAAGAAGTTAAGACGCCAGCGAGTCACAGTTCCTGTATGCGTGGACTTACCGTCGATTACTTTCAATGTCCATGTCCCTTGCGCGCGTTCCTGATAGAACGCGTTTGATAACATGATTTCTCCTTCATAGTCGGTAAGACCGCGAAGAGCATTGTTCATATTTATCAGTATGCTTTTTGTTCCTGAAGGGGACTTTAACTCCAAAGCGAGATCTGCAAGGTTTGTGTGAGTCGCCCAGATTTGTAACTGCACGCCTTCGATTTTTAAATTCTCGTTCACCACCATCGTATCGCTGACACCGGTGGCGCTGTTATCAGGAATTGCCAAGCTTAGACCGGAGCGATCATGAATCCAGTTAGTGTTTATAAAAGCACCGAAAGAAGACGTGTAGTTCTTCGCCATCGCCACAGCTTTATCAACATCGATCTTTCCAAAGCCATACCAGTTATGAAATTTAAATCCTGCCGTATTCGTGACCCACGCTTGTTCCCAGATTGCGCCCGAGGGAAGTGATTCCCCCAGTGGGTGACGGTAAGAACCCACACCCCAATCCGCAGGATATGCCGTCTTTGCTAAGATGTATTTCACATCTCGCCACGTAAGATTGGGATTTGCTTGCAGCAAAAGAGCAATAGCTCCCGAAGCTGTCGGCGCTGCTGCCGAGGTTCCATTAAAGGTCACCGTATAATTGCAACTTGTATTGCCGTTGTACCCGCGATCAAAAGTCACCTTGCTTGCAACTGTCGACGTCGAAAAACCGTTAGAACATCCCATGCGGTCCGTTGTGACCATTGCGGGAGAATCGTAACCTTGCTCACCTCCAAAGGCGGAGATCCACAAGTTAGAACCCGGCGAGGAATACTCAGCCGCGTATCCGCTTGCATTCATGGCCCCCACAAGAACAGTGTAAGGTGTCACATTATCAGCGTCGAAGTTCGCATTGCCTATACATGGATCAGAAGAAGATCCTCGGCATTCAACAACAAAATTATTTCCGGCGGACTTCACATAGATCGAACCCTTGTTGGCTCTTCCAAAGGTCACACCATAAGCCATTTGAGCATGAAAGGTCGGCACGATTCCAATCAATGTATTCTGTTTCGAACCCCAACTCATGTTGAAGATATCGAAATTTCCCTTAGCTTGATCGTCCAGCATGGCTTCCGTGGCCGAAACCGCAGAAGATAAAAAGTTGGTCGCAGAGAATTGCGCATCGAACGCGACACCCTTTGTTCCCACGCCATTGCCGGCAACAGCTACGGCGAGACCCGCAACGGCCGTCCCGTGATTATCGTCCGCCGTTCGGGGACGCGACACAGCCGAGGTCCAAGGACTCGCCAAAGTGTAGTCTTTCGAAGAACCTGACAGAAAGTTTGCGCTAAGATCTTCGTGAGTATCTTCCACACTGTCGTCAGAAATCAGAATTTTAATTCCGGCACCGCTCACGCCTGAAGACCAGGTGTTAATAAGATTTAAATCAACCCCAGGGGACGCATGCGTAGACGCAAAGACATTCTGGCCCGAGTTTTTGATATGCCACGCATATTCTAATAAAGAATCGTAGCTATCCATCCCCTGGATTTCAGGAGCACTCAACGTGCTTTTCGCGCAATTCGTAAAGAAGACCGCCGTCGTCGCGCCGACCACACCCAAAGACAAAAGAATTTTAAAGCGCTTACTAATTCTTTTCATAACGTCGGCTTAAAATCTCAATTCTAACATTTTCCACACTAGGTTCTTTTCTTAAAACCTCTTGGAGTTCCAAAAGACTAAAGGGCTCTTGCGCAGCAGTGACGTAATAAGTCCGAATCTCTGGAGAGCTGCTCAAAACCTTGAGACCTTCGATACCATGCAGGACTTCTTCATTGAATCCTTCACGAAGAGTCACCGTAAAAGTCCCTGTCACAACGCCCACAACATCCAAACGAGATTCATAGGCGACTAGAGGACGACTAAAGTAAAACTGGCGAGGATCATTTTCCTGACTGTCTTCGACAAGGTAATAACCTGTCACTTCACTCAGAATCTTTTGTTTCGGTTCGCCCGCACCCTTTTGCAGTGCTGTCGTATTCTTTAGAATCTTCCAGCGCGTGCCCGTGAAAAGAGCGGAGCTTTCCAAAGTCTTTTCATCAATTGTAAGGACGTCATTTTTTCCCAACCTCGCGTTGGAGATAGTTCTTTCTTTTGGAGCGGAAGAGTTTAAGACTTTTGAAATTTCTGCAGCGGCTTGCTGTCCAGACTCTGCTTCTTCCGTCGCGGAAGAAGAGTTCAAGGCACTCGTCTTTAGTGAATTGACATCATTAGCAACAACGCTCTTGTTCGGCCGAACAAAATAAAAAGCGCCTAATACGCCACAGATAATAAGAATGAAAAGAACCACAGACCGACGTGCCATGAGCTTTTATTTTAACCAGCAAAAGGCCTTTCATCTTACTATTTTCTTGTAGAATTATTGGGAAAGTATGGAAGCTCCATCGAATCTCAAAATGGAACACTACTTAGGTCAAGGCGCCTTGACCGGCGCCTTCAGTTTCTAAAGAGAACTAAGCGTTTAGCTTCAGAAGTGTTTCGACCGTCTTCTTCAATTTTTCGACGTCGAAAGGCTTTTTGATATAGTCGTCAGCGCCGATCTCGAAGGCTTTTTTCATGTCTTCTTCGGCTGCTTTTCCTGAAACGAAGACCAGAGGAATTTTCTTGAGGTCTTTGTGTTCTTTAAGAAGTTGCGCGAGTTCAAAACCGTTAATCCACGGCAACCCCACGTCCATCAGAATCAAATCAACAGGATGATCATCCAACGCTGTAGAAAGTTCCGTTCCGTCAGCAGCAAGCTTCGTCACGTAACCTTCACTTTCAAGGATTCTCTTCATCGCTAAGCGCATTGTCTCGTCGTCCTCGATCACAAGAATGACCTTTGGATCCAACTTCTTCTTGGCTTCACGGAATTGATCGAGAGGTACGACTTCCTGGCTCGCGATGCGTGCCTTCGTCATCTTCTCGATCTTATCGATTAAATCCTTGGTGTTGATTCTTTTATCCTTCATACATTCCTTAGTGAGATGCTTGAGCTTCGAGCCATCTTTCAGCGTCAATCGCCGCCATACAACCCGTTCCCGCCGCTGTGATAGCCTGGCGGTATACATGATCTTGCACGTCTCCGGCAGCAAAGACACCTGGAATATTAGTATATGTGGTATTTGGTTGAGTTACCAAATAGCCTGTCTCATTCATATCCAACATTCCTTTGAAAAGGTCTGTATTCGGCTTATGACCAATGGCCAAGAAAAGGCCCGTAATAGGAAGCTCTTTAACAGCTCCATCGGTAACGCTTTTGATTTTTGCACCTGTCATGCTTTTGCCATCACCCAAAACTTCTTCAACTTCGGTATTCCACAAAATTTCGATTTTTGGATTTTTGAAAACACGTTCCGCCATAATTTTAGACGCACGGAAATGATCGCGTCTGTGAATCAAATAAACTTTGGAAGCAAAGCGTGTAAGAAATTGTGCTTCTTCCATCGCTGTATCACCACCGCCAACAACGCCGATTTCCTGATTGCGGAAGAAGGCGCCGTCACAAGTCGCGCACGCGGAAACACCGCGGTTCGCGTATTGTTTTTCCGAAGGAAGGCCCAAGTACTTTGCACTTGCGCCGGTAGAGATAATGATCGACTTCGCCAGATAAAGCTTTTCACCAACCCATACTTTGAAAGGACGTTGTGAAAGGTCTACCTTTGTTACGTTGCGAGTAAGAAAACGCGTACCAAATCTCTCGGCCTGTTTTCTCATGACTGTGATCAAATCAGGACCTGTGATTCCGTGTTCGAAGCCCGGGAAGTTTTCCACTTCCGTCGTTGTCATCAACTGACCGCCAGCTTCCTCACCTTCGATCATGAAGGGCTCCAGATTCGCACGAGCTGTGTACACAGCCGCCGTCAAACCCGCAGGACCTGAACCGATGATGATGACATTTTCAACTTTTTGATCTTGAGTCATAGAATACCTCGTATAAAAACAGCAATAAAACGCTCCCAGGCTATCAATAAACACAGCCCTTTTCATTAGTTCTTTGCACGTTTTGGACTGCGTCAGCTACAATGAGCCATGCCTTTGATTTCGTTTATAAAAAATAGACCTGCTTATAGCGTGGAAGAGGGCGCAAACCTGATGAAATCTCTTCTTGATGCAGGTTTGCCGGTCGCCTCCAGCTGCGATGGTGATGGCGTGTGCGCTAAATGTAAAATCGTGATCATCGAGGGCCAAGAAAATCTTTCTTCTGAAAATGAAACCGAAGCCTTCCTGAAAGAAAAAAACAACATTCCACGCGGCACCCGCATCAGTTGCCAAACCCAGGTTTTAGGCGATGTGACTGTGGACGCAACTTATTGGTAATTACTCAAGCCCCTGATCGCTTTGGAAGGGTAATCCAGGAGAGACTGTTTCGACTTCAGGTCGATCCGCACGGCGAGCCGTTGTTCCCATGCCAGGACAAGCTTCGCCAAACACTCGCAACAAAGCATTAGATCTTTCGCCTTTTTGGTTCCTATCGTAGCAAGTCGTGACCGAACCACGCGTGACGGTGACATCGGAAGGCGCCAAATAATCAGAGTCTCTTGTCGTTGAAACTGCCGCTAAAGAAAATTCACCGACGCCCACAATAAGCAAAATGCTAAGAGTCACTTTAACGAAAGTCATAAGCACCTCCGTCCCTCAGTATAAAATGCCTCTTTCCGTTTTTCTTGAAACTGCCGTTTAACGCTGGACCAAAGCTCGCTTGAAGGCGTACTGACTTCGTCTTTCACTCGAAGTATTCTTAATGAGGGGTCGCTGATGGAAGGTCGGATTCTCGTTTATCGGGTTTTTGATATAGGCAAAGACGTCGATTTGGAAAAAGCTCAGAGCCGATTCGAAGGTTCTACTTTTGCCCAACGCTTTCATTTGAATCGCCGCTCTAAAGCGATGATCATCAACAACGCTCCTCTCTCCCTTTTTCTGGAAACCTCCCGCTATGAAGTTCTAGGTCACATGCTGGATCTCGAGATCTCCGCCAAGATTTGGCATTTCGGTGCGCTTTCCGTAACTCTTTCTTTGCGTTTGCCATCGGCAATCGATTGGAACCGCTTAATTGAAATGGGAAATTTTTTAGAGAACGATCTGCAATTGCATGAGTTGGCAAAACAACGAGTCGAACAAGTCGTGCAAAGCTTCGATCCGTCCCGTCTTGATTTCGTTCGCTGGCAAACCTACGAAGACTATATTTGTTATTTCTTTAAAAACCTCGAAGGATGCGAGCAAAGTGCCTTAAGCATATTTGAACGTTACGACGTTTATCGTCTTATTCTTTCCGAAAACAACGAGATGCTTGCAGAGTCCATCAAGAAAGGTATCGCCGAGAGCACTTTTCAATACAGTCGCAACGACCTTTCGATCATCGACTGGAACTCCGCCATTGTCGTCGAACCCTCGGGATCTCTGGACATTCCCGACGTGATTGAGTTCGCTTTGTGCCAGCTCTTGGAAATGCGCTATTACGACGACATCCTGGACGAGAAACTGACGTACCTTTACTCGTCTCTTGAAAAGAAAAAAGCCAGTATTTTTCAAAACTATTACGTGCGACTTTCTAAAGAGGCGGCACAGATTTACCTGGAAATCTCTGACACTATCGAAAGTGTCGAAAACAGCATGAAAGTGGTGGGGGATTTTTATCTTGCGAAAATCTTTCGCGCAGCCCTAATGCGTCTGCGCTTTAAAGACTGGCAGGAAAGTGTCGACAAGAAATTGAACAGCATCGCGCAAGTTTCGCGTCTATTTGTCAGCGAATCGCACGAAAAGAAAAGCCAGCTTCTTGAAATCATCATCATTGTGCTGATTGCGATCGAAGTCGTGCCGCTTTTCTTTAAGTGATCTTCTGCAAACGAACAAAATTGATTTTAATACCTTCGCGCAGGAAGATTTTCTCAAACGCCGTTTCGAAGTTTTGGTCTTTCATTTCTGAATTATGCAAATCCTGCGTCTCAAAAATGATTTTGTAAGGAGCCTGGCGGATTTCATCCATCGCCCACAAGAAGTACTCTAAAGAATCCGTTTTAAAATTGATGAACGATCCTGGCTTTTGCAGACGATGCAACAATTCTAAATTCTGTTTGCAGACAAAACGGTTTTTCGGTTTTTTGGGCGAGGTCCAAGGATCTGGGAAATGGATATAGACATTATCAATCTCGCCTTCCGTGAACAATTCATCGATATTGAAAGCATGGAAGCGTGCAATCGCCGCATTTTTGCAACCGGCTTTAATAGCTCTACGAATGGACTGGATCAGAGGTTTGTATTTCAATTCCAGACCGACCAAAAGACGCTGATGGTGCGTTTGCGCGTGGTGCGCAAAGTAAGTTCCGTTTCCAGTTCCCACTTCCACATCCATCGGCATCGACGCGTCCGCTTTAAAAACATCGGAACGCCATTTTCCTTTGTTCAACGGAGCGCGCACTTCATCGAATGCCACATGCGAGTATTCGCCGTTCAACGCCAAAGTATAAGCATTTTGATGAGGAAGATTTGTCGTAATGTTAATTTGTCTGCGTGGAGCCTGGAATGTCATACGTCCCTTGATTAGTCGGACGCGGGCCATCGGTCAAGCTTTTCACAGTGAATGGTCTGTGGAGTTCAAATGGTTTTTGTCTGATCGGACAATTCTCTACCGCACAGACACGGCAGTAGGATTTTTTACATGGGTCGAGGTGAAAAGCGAGCTCGCCATCAAAGTCATAATCCTTTACCACGCTGTTCTCATAATCTTGAGAAAACTCATGAACTTTAGCGACATCCCAGTATTCCGGAACCACCAAGTGAGCATCAATGTGATGGAAGCGCCCAGAGCGAATCGTGCGCAAATGATGGATGTCGATAATACCAGGATGGCGATTTTTTTCGAGAGCATTAGTCAGATTTTGCAGGATCTCTTCATCTTGCTCATCCATCAAAACGCCGATGGACTCGCGCATGATTTTGTATCCCGAATAAGCCAACTGAAGGCCCACTAAGATCGCGACCAACGGGTCAATCCACTGCAAATCCGTGACTAAAACCAATAACAGACCGAGCATGACTCCGGCCGTGGTAACGACGTCGGAAAGAACATGCGCGCCACTGGCTTTCAGAGCGTCACTCTGATGAGTTTTCCCCACGCGCTGCAGGTATAAGCCCAAAGCAAGGTTCAGAATGGCCGCTCCCCCGACAATCAAAAGACCCATTTCTAATTCTTGCGTTGGCTCGCGATAGATAAGTGCTTTCACACTCTCATAAATAATCATGACCGCGGCAAAGAAAATCATTCCGCCTTCAAATGTGGAAGAAAAGTATTCCGCTTTCCCATGCCCATAGGGATGTTCATGGTCGGCCGGCTGAGCGGCAAAACGAACGACATACAAAGCAACACCGGAAGCAATCACATTCACGATACTTTCAAGCGCATCGGATAGAACCGCTGTCGATCCGGTGACTCGATAGGCTGCCATTTTAAGAAGAAAAATAAGAAGACTGGCAATAGCAGAAATCCAAGCGGCACGATTGCGAATGATGTCAGCTGGATTGGAAAGAGATTTTGCCATATACAGGGTTTTCGTAGATCACCCTACATTCGTCAACGATTAACCTGCTGCTTTTCGGCGTTTTTGCGCGGCTGTCTTGAGCTCGACGACGGGAGCTTGTTCGGGCTTGTAATAGCAAACCTGATTGCGTCCCCCGCGCTTGGCATCGTACAGGGCATGGTCGGCACGACGAACCAATTCCCGAGCCGTAATATTTTCGCCGGGAATTGTAATCGCAAAACCAACGGAAGCCGTCAGCTTGATTGAGTCATCACCACTTTTGAAAGTGGTTTTCTGGATGTTTTCACGCAAGCGTTCACAGAAGTACATCGCACCTTCGTGATTCGTTTCCGTCAAAACAACAAGGAATTCGTCACCACCGTAACGAGCCGGAATATCGATATTGCGCGTGTTCGCGCGAATGATTTTACCGACTTCCGACAGAACGTAACTTCCGAATAAGTGATCGTGGCCGTCATTCACGGTTTTAAAGTAGTCCATATCCATCATCACGACACAGACATCGCGGTGGAAGCGACGACCACGCTCCATCTCGAAGTCCAGACGTTGATACAGAGAGCGCATGTTATAAAGACCCGTGAGGTCATCCGTATCCACAAGCTCTTTCAGTTTTTCATTGGCAAAAAGCAGCTGCTCATGCAAATCGCGGATACGCAATTGGGTACGAATGCGCGCTAAAAGCTCCAAAGGCACGAACGGCTTGACGATATAGTCATCCGCTCCGGCGTCGAGCGCTTCGATAATGGCTTCTGTGCTGGAATTTTCTGAAACGAAAACGCAGGAAACGTGAGCCAAACGCTCGCGCATAGCACGCAGGATTTTCAAACCTGCCATAGATGGAGCAATCCAATCCAGAATCACGACATGCGGAATCCATGACTCTACCAGCGCGTGCGCCTCTGCTTCTGAGGTCACGCCACGGGCGTCATAGCCTTCCCAGCGCAGAGGTTCCAATAGAATCTCTAAGCTGTCTTTGTCGTCGTCGATCACAAGGATACGGCGACTTCTGGGTTGTTTCATGCCTACTTCAAAACTCATCTTACATACCAGTGTAACTTCAGCTCTTCTCTTCGGTTAAATAGGGGATTTTATTGAGATCAAATCTCTTCTAACGTCTAACTCTGGACTTTGATCTCGCACTCGTAATGATCCTCACAAACTTCCCCGTTGCGACCTTCGCCCGGCCTTAAACTCCTCTCTGATGCGACAGTATATTCATTGAATTGGCTTGGGGTTTTCGATATTTAGATATGAAGAGGTTTTTATGAGCATGAATTTCACCGAGTACGAACATAAGTGGCAAAAGAAATGGGCTGAGGCGAAAGCGTTTCAAGCCGAGACAAATAGCAAGAAGCCTAAGTATTATGCTTTGGACATGTTCCCCTATCCGTCGGGATCTGGACTGCATGTGGGCCATATCGCCTCGTACACTCCTGCTGATATTATCTCTCGTTATAAAAGAGCCAGCGGATTCAATGTTCTTCATCCCATGGGTTATGACGCCTTCGGTTTGCCGGCGGAACAATATGCAATTCAAACCGGCATTCACCCTGCAATCACAACACAAAAAGCGATCGAGAGTTTTAGAAAGACATTGCAGTCTTTCGGATTCAGCTTCGACTGGAGCCGCGAAATCTCCACATGTGAACCGAATTATTACAAGTGGACTCAGTTTATTTTCTTAAAGCTCTACGAGCGTGGACTTGCTTATCAAAAAGAAGTTCCCGTGAACTGGTGCCCTGCTTTGAAAACGGTTCTTGCCAATGACGAAGTCATCGACGGCAAATCCGAGCGCGGCGGTCACCCGGTCATTCGCGTTCCAATGAAGCAGTGGATGCTGAAAATTACGGACTATGCCGAGCGCCTTTTGAACGACCTCGACAAAGTCGATTGGCCTGAGCGCACGAAAGAAGCGCAACGCAACTGGATCGGCAAAAGCGAAGGCGCACGTGTCACTTTCAAAATCGACGGCACAGGCGATACTTTCGAAGTTTTCACCACTCGACCCGACACTTTGTTTGGCGTGACGTTTATGGTGATGGCTCCCGAGCATCCTTTGGTGAAAAAAATCACTTCTTCCGAACATAAATCACAAGTGGAAGAATATATCGCGACGACATCTCGCAAATCTGAGGTCGATCGTAAAGCGACGACAGATAAAACCGGCGTCTTCACAGGCGCGTATGCTTTGAATCCTGTTTCAGGGGAAAAAACTCCGATCTGGATCGCTGATTATGTTTTGATGGACTACGGGACTGGCGCGATCATGGCCGTTCCTGGTCACGATGCGCGTGACTTTGAATTTGCGACAAAATTCCAACTTCCTGTAAAACGCGTTCTTGAGGGCGGCGACGCTCTTCCGTTCGAAGGCGACGGGACTTTGGTGAATTCCGATTTCTTGAATGGTTTGTCGAAAGCCGATGCCATCAAAAAAATGCTTTCTCACCTTGAAGCGCAAAAATTGGGTGTACGCGAAGTTCAGTACAAACTCCGTGACTGGTTGTTCTCGCGCCAACGTTATTGGGGCGAGCCGTTCCCGATCGTGCATTTTGCGGACGGCAGCCGCGGCGTTCCTGTAAATGAACTTCCTGTGGTTCTTCCGGAAGTTGCAGATTATGAACCTTCCGATACAGGCGAGGCCCCACTGGCTCGCAACGCGGAATGGGTTCGTTACGTTTCCAAAGACGGCAAAGAAGGACGTCGCGAGACTGACACCATGCCGGGAGCGGCGGGTTCTTCTTGGTACTTCTTGCGTTACATTGATCCTCACAACGATCAAGCGCCTTTCAGCCCTGATGCGGAAAAGTATTGGATGCCGGTGGATCTTTACGTCGGTGGGCCTGAGCATACCGTCGGCCACTTGTTATATTCCCGCTTCTGGATGAAGGTACTTTTTGACTGCGGATTGGTGACTCACGACGAGCCTTTCCAAAAACTGGCTCACCAAGGAATGGTTCTCGGCCCCGATGGTGAGAAAATGTCGAAATCTCGCGGCAACGTCATCCCTGCTTTGGATATCTGCCACACGCATGGAGCCGATGCTGTACGCACCTTCGTCAGCTTCATGGGGCCTTTGGATAAAGACAAAGCGTGGTCTCCAACCGGCATTGACGGCGTAAAACGCTTTTTGGACCGTGTTTCTCGTTTGGTTGCGAACGATGAAGGCCAAGTTGTCGTCACCAAGGACGCTCCACCTCTTGAGATTGAGAAATTAGTTCACAAAACGATTAAAAAAGTCACAGACGATATCGAAACTATGAGTTTCAACACGGCTGTGAGCGCGATGATGATCCTTGTAAACGAGCTCTACAAGGCGGAATGTCGCTCTGAAAAGGCTTTGAAACCGCTCGTCCAGATTCTGGCTCCTTTTGCTCCTCATTTGGCGGAAGAATTGTGGGAAAAAATGAACGGAGAGGGACTTTGCTCTTTGGCTCCTTGGCCAAAATATGATAGTACCCTCGTCGCTGATGACACGGTCACTATCGGCGTGCAAGTGAATGGCAAAATGCGCGGCACGATCGAAATTGGCGTTGCAGCTTCTGAAGAGGAAGCGGTAACGGCGGCGAAAGCTGTTGCAGCGGTGTCTTCGGTTCTTGGCGGAAAAAATCCCGATAAGGTGATTTACAAAGCCGGGAAGATTTTGAATTTGATCGTGAAGTAGGCATTCCAAAAAGGGGTGCCTTAAAGCAAGGCCCCCTAGGACCAGTTTTTAAAACAAATCTTTTAGGGCCAAGCAAGAAACTATATAACCACTTTGTGAATCTAAACCACAAAGAGATGAGGGCCAAAAGAGATGTCTAATTGGAGTCCTGAAAAAAGCGCGGAGCTTTATGGGATTAACAACTGGGGCAACGGTTATTTCAGAATCAACGGAGCCGGCAACGTTGCTGTGACTCCTATGGGCGCAAACGGTCCCACAGTGGATTTGTTTGAATTGACCCAAGATCTTTTGGACCGTGGTATTCGCGTTCCTATCATGATTCGCTTTCCTGAAATTATTAAATCTCGTGTAGAGCTTTTGAACGGTTGTTTCCAAAAAGCTTTCGCGGATCATGGCTACAAAGGTTCTTACCGTGGCGTTTACCCTATTAAGGTGAATCAACAACGTCATCTCGTTCAAGAGTTGGTGAAATACGGTCGTGGTTACTCCATGGGTCTTGAGGCGGGTTCTAAACCTGAGCTTCTTGTTGTTCTTGCTTTGATGAACACGGAAAATGCGCTCATCATTTGCAACGGCTTCAAAGACTCCGAATACATCGAGACGGCGATTCTTTCTCAAAAATTGGGAAGAAACACGATCATCGTTGTCGATCGTAAAGAAGAATTAAAAATGATCGTGGACTGCGCAAAAAAATTCAACGCGCGTCCTAAGATCGGTTTCCGGGCAAAATTAAACACTCAAGGTGCCGGCAAGTGGGTGGACTCTTCAGGAGCTCGCTCTAAATTCGGTCTAACTTCGACGGAAATCGTTGAGGGCGTTGAGTACTTGAAAAAAGAAGGCATGCTTGAATGCCTTGAGCTTCTTCACTACCACATTGGCTCGCAAGTTCCACAAATTCAGTCCATCAAGTCTTCTTTGAAAGAAGGCGCACGCTTCTATACAGAGCTTGTGAAAATGGGCGCGGGCTTGAAGTACATCGACGTCGGCGGTGGTCTTGGCGTTGACTACGATGGTTCTGGCCACTCTGACAGTTCCGTAAACTATTCTGAACAAGAGTACGCGAACGACATCGTGTCTGTTTTGCAAACTCTTTGCGACGAAAAAGGCGTTCCTCATCCAGACATCGTGACAGAGTCAGGCCGCTTCTTGGTGGCGCATCACTCTGTTCTTGTCTTCAACGTGATGGGTATTAACGACCTTCATCGTCACGAACCTCCTCGTCCTGCTTTAAAGACTGATCACTCGATCATGCAAGACATGCAGTACATTTACGAGAAGGTGAACAAAGACAATATCAACGAGTGCTTCAATGACCTCGAGCAAGCGAAACAAGAGACTCTTCAGCTTTTCACTTACGGCGTTTTGAGTCTTGAACAACGCGCTTGGTGTGAAAGCATGTACTTCGCCATCGCTACGAAGATGGTGAAATTGGCTCGGGCCACTCCGGACTGCGAAGACATCGTGACAGCCCTTTCTAAAGAGCTTTGCGACACTTATTTCTCGAACTTCTCTGTATTCCAATCCGTACCGGATTCATGGGCAGTGGGACAATTGTTCCCAGTGATCCCAATTCACCGCTTGGGTGAAGAGCCCGTACGTGAAGCCACATTGGCGGATTTGACTTGTGATTCTGACGGCGTGATCGAAAAGTTCATCGACACGGCATCAGGAGAGCCTAAAGAAACGGTCCGCTTGCATCAATTCACAGACGGTCAACAGTACTACCTTGGCGTATTCTTGACGGGTGCCTACCAAGAGATCCTTGGCGACCTGCACAATCTTTTCGGAGATACAGATGCAGTTCACATCTCTTTGAACGGCGTCGGTTACACCATCGACCATTACGTTCCAGGCGATACAGTGACGGAAGTTCTTTCTTACGTTCAGTACGGCCGCTCGGAAATGGTAGACAATGTTCGTCAGGCAACAGAAGAAAGCATCCAAAAAGGCTCGATCACAAAACAAGAAGCAAAACTTCTGATCAAGCACTACGAGGAAGGCCTCTCAGGCTACACCTACCTCGAAGAAGCCGAATAGGTACCTGCTTCCGATCAGTCACGGAAGGTACAGTGTCAAATCGGATACCATATACTTATAAAAAGGCTCCCATTGAGGGAGCCTTTTTGCTTTGTCCGTATCCAATATGCCAAGACAAAAACAAATCTACACAGCCGAATTTCCGTATCACCTTTCAGCACGCTCACACAATAAAGAATGGTTCCATCTTCCCATCCATGAAGTCTGGGAGATTATGTCGAACTATCTCTACTTCATTCATCAAGCCTATAAAGTGGAAATCCATGCGTTCGTTCTGATGAGTAACCACTTCCACTTGATTGCGCGGTTTCCCGAAAACAATATGCAAGAAGCGATGAACTATTTCATGCGGGAAACTTCTCGAGTCATATCCAGAAGCTCCGGAAGAATAAATCAAACCTACGGATCTCGTTACTTTAGATCTGTTATTACCAAAGACCTTCACTTGGAACACGTCTATAAATATGTATATCGAAATCCTGTGGAAGCAAAAATTTGCGCCCAGGTTGAAGATTATCCGTTCAGCACTCTGCAGATAAGACTCGGATTGCGAAATGGCGTCATTCCGCTTGCGCCAGATCTTTTATTAGAAGAAAAGCCACACTCGACATTAACTTGGCTCAACACGAAGCCTTTAGAAAATGACAAAGAAACGATTCGGAAAAGTTTAAAACGACCAAGCTTCGGATTTTCTAACCGAAGCTCGGGAACTTTTATTCATCATTTAGAAGTGGATCGATATTAGAGCGGAGGTACCGTGCACCTTTCGTTACGAAAGGGAAGCAGGTACCTTACATTTTTGCGTCGAAGGCGTCGCGGACTGCTAGGCCGATGTTGATTAAGACGGTCAATGTTACGACGATGGCTACCATTGGGCCCCATACGAGCCATTCAGCGATCGTGAACCACTTTTGAGCTTGGGCCATCAATTCACCCCAGCTTGGTGTTGGCGGAACAAGACCTAGTCCCAAGTAATCCAAGAACGACAATGTATTTACACCACCTGCGATAAAGAACGGCGCAAATGTCACGATCGGCGTCAAACCATTCGGCAGAATGTGTTTACCGATAATACGCTTGTGATCTGCACCAATCGCTTTCGCCGCTTCAACATACTCGCGCTTTCTCAATGAAAGGAACTGCGCACGCATGTAGGCAGAAATACCCGTCCAGCTAAAGAACGCGAAGAAGATAATCAAAAGAGGCAAACTTGGCGTAAAGATCGAAATGATCGTGATCAATACGAACAAGATCGGCGTACTTTCCACGATCTCAACAACACGTTGACCGATAAGATCCGTTTTGCCACCCAAGTAACCCATCAAAGAACCGAACGTGATGCCGAGGACGTAAGTCGCGATCCAACTGCCCAAAGCAAAGATCATCGTATAGCGGAAACCATAAAGAAGACGAGTCATAACGTCACGACCACTCTCATCCGTTCCGATCCAGTTTTCTTTGGTTGGAGGAGATGGATAAGTGTCGACGTTTTTATTGCTCTCGTAAGGGTCCCACTGAATAAGAGGCCATATAGACCAGTCGCCCTCTTTCATTTCAAGCTGGCGATAGTCCATGACATAGATATCGTCACGACCGAAATCAGTTGGATGGTAATCCACGAAAAGAGGGAAATAAAGTTTACCCTGGTAGCTCACAACGTGAGGATGGTTGTTCGCCCAAAGCTCCGCAGTGAAGCTGAAGAAGAACATCGTAAGAAGGACCCAAACAGAGATCACAGCTACGCGGTCGCGCTTAAAGCGCTTATAGCGTTTAAGCGTAAGCTCATTCTTAATAAGATATTTTTGAATTGGATCCATCATTTGAAGTCAATCCTTGGGTCAATAAGCACGTAGATGATGTCACTGAATACGCGACCGAACATCAACAGCAATGAAGAAATGAAGGTCAATCCCATGATGACGTTATAGTCACGAGAAAGAACGGATTGATATCCCAACAAACCGATACCATCGAGATTGAACATCTGTTCGATAATCAAGGAACCCGCAAGGAAGGCTCCGAAGAACCCACCCAAGCCTGTCGCGATAGGAATCAAAGCATTACGAAGAGCATGCTTAAAGATCACAACATTTTCAGAAAGACCTTTAGCGCGCGCTGTACGAACGAAGTCAGACTTTACAACGTCCAACATCGAGTTACGCATAAGAACTGAAAGCTCTGTGAAACCACCGATCATGTAACAGATCAAAGGAAGAACGAAATGGTGAATGCGGTCCCAGAGTTTACCCATCGAAGTCAAAGACTCATAGTCATCTGACTGAATTCCGCCGATTGGGAACATATTCAATTTACCCGCAAACACAACGATCAAGAAGATACCCAAAACGAGCGGCGGGATAGAATAAGTTAAATTGAGAAGAATGGTCGTAAAGCGGTCAAAAGAGGCCCCCGCTTTAATGGCCTTACGCACCCCGAGCGGGATACAAACAATATAAGTCAGGATCAAAGATGCGATACCGAACTGCAAAGAAACAGGGAACTTACTTTTAATAACGTCAATCACTGGCTCTTGATAAGTAAAGCTCTCACCAAAATCCAAGCGGGCCAAGTTCTTAACCCAAATGATGTAACGCTCATGAAGAGGCTTATCGAAACCATATTGTTTCTTCAAAGCCTCGATAACTTCTTCGTTTACGGAAGTGTCGCCGCGGGTGTTAACGCCGCCACCGCCGCCTCCGCCACCTGCAGATCCGAAACGGATTGCTTGCAGCTTCTGCTCGATAGGGCTTCCCGGAGCTAAGTTAATCAACACAAAGGTGACAACTGTGATCCCGAAAAATGTCGGGATCATCAATAACAATCGGCGAATCAGGTAAACGATCAAAGCCTTACTCTCCCAATACTAAACGATATAAATCACGAAACGCAGTCGAAGGCTATTCAGCCTTCAACCACCAGTAGTCTCTACCAATTTCGTATTTAAATGTCTCGGCTGGCATTCCCATACGAGATGAGTTTGCATAAAATGCATACTTGTCGTTGAAAAGGAACGCATAAGGAGCGTCTTCAGCGATTTTTGCGTAAACTTTCTTAAGAGCTGCAACACGTTTAGCTTTGTTTGGCTCAACGCGAGCTTCGTCAATCAATTTGTCTACTTCAGGGTTTTTGTAAGCGATGAAGTTAGATCCACCAGGAACTGCGCCAGCAGAGTGCCAGATTTGTTTTGGATCTGGATCTACGGAACCGCCACCCCACGCCATTGTCACGGCGTCGAAGTTACCTTCGTCAACAAGCTTCAAGAATGAGTTCCACTCAAGATACTTCAATTCCATATCGATGCCGGCCTTTTTAAGGTCTTCACGATACATAGTGTAGTATTTCTCAGTGTCTTTAGATGGGTAGATCAAAGTGAATTTGAACTCAGTTTTTTTACCGCCCACTTCTTTTTCAAGAACACCGTTTTTATCTTTATCTGTCCAACCCGCTTTAGCCAAAAGCTCTTGAGCTTTTTTCGGACTGAATTCTAGGGCTTTGTTGCCTGGGTTGTATTCAGAACGCAAATAGATCGCACCGTTTGCAAGATCAGACATTCCGTAACGGAATTTCTTATTCATCTCTTCACGGTTAAGAAGATGAGCCAAAGCTACGCGCACGTTTCTGTCTTGGAACAATTCTTTGCGGAAGTTCCAGCCGATGAAACCGTAAGATTTCGGAGCGCTGTTTTGCACTTTGTGCTTGATGATGGTTTTGCCCCAAGGAGCGCCTTCAGTTTTCTTCATGAATGCTTCAACACGAAGATCAAGGTAATCCAACTCACCTTTTTTCGCGCGCTCAAGTTCTACGTTTTCATCTTTGTAGAAGCGCATAGTGATTGTGTCGAAGTTGTACATACCAGCGAAAGCGGCGTCTTTAAGACCGTACCACTTGTCGAACTTTTTCAAAGTGATCACTTGGCCGCGATCAAATTTAGAAAGAACGTAAGGACCCGCGCACATAAGTTGGCGGTTCATTTTTTTAGATTTTTCTACGTCGCTGTAGATCTTCTTTGGAATAACAGTCAATGTCGCTGCAGATTCAAAGTTGTTGAAGTAAAGATCACGAGCTGTGAAACGCACAGTGTGAGGATCCAAAACTTCGACTTTCGTCAAACCTTCGTAGTAAGGGCGCAAATGAGCCGCTTCGTATTTCGGTTCAAAGATCGCGTCGAAAGAAAATTTAACGTCATCCGCAGTCACTGGAGTGCCGTCATGGAAAACAGCGTCTTTGCGAAGGTGGAATGTGAATACTTTATTATCTTTGGAGATGTCCCATTTTTCAGCCAAACGAGGTTTCCACTCGTAAGTTTCTGAATCACGTGTTGCCAAACCATCACACACGTAGTTTTGCACTGCACGTGAGTATGTGTCTGTCGACGTAATTGGATGAACCGTTGGAGGCTCGCCACCAAGGTTGAAAACGAAATTGCCGCCCTTAGGAGCATTCGGATTTGGTTTTGCTGCTAAAGCGGGAGCTGTCAAAGCTGAGCTCAAAACAAGAGCTAGGAGACCCTTCATATTCATTGTGTTTCCTCCAAAGAATTTCGCTGGGAATTTACATGGTTCCCAAAGTGGGCTTAAAATGGGATATGCAGGAAAAATAATCAAGTTATTGCTCGATTGACGCAACGGATAAATGCTATAACACGTAGAATTTTCAAGGAGAAATGAGATGTCAGAGACGACACCAAAATTCGATCCAACTACTACTATTTCCGCCGAATTCGGTATCTTCGGCATCCCTATGACAGAAGAGGAATCCAAGGTCGTTTTGGTCCCAGTTCCTTGGGAAGTCACGACGTCCTACGGCGAAGGAGCTTCACGCGGCCCGCAAATCATTCGTCAAGCCAGTGAACAAATTGATCTTTTCGACATCGAAGTGGGTAAAGCCTACGAGGTCGGCTATCACATGCGTGATTTCCCAGAGGATCTTTGCGCGATGAACGATAAATTCAAAGCCGTGGCACAAGAATTGATCGAAATGCGAACAAACCTCAGCGAAGATGAAAAGAAAATGAACTCGTTAGCGAGTCAGGTCAATGAAGCTTGCGAAGAGATGACTCAGTGGGTTTACGATCAATGCTCCGACGTTTTGAAAAAAGGCAAACTTCTGGGTCTGGTCGGCGGTGACCACTCCACTCCTCTTGGAGCTATTCGCGCAGTGAGCGATAAGTTTAAAGGAGACTTCGGTGTTTTGCACATCGATGCACACGCGGATCTGCGCAAAGCTTATCAAGGCTTCAAACAATCTCACGCTTCGATCATGTACAACGTCATGACAGATGCGAAAAAACCAAAAAAACTTGTGCAAATCGGCATTCGCGATTTCTGTGAAGAAGAGTACGACTTCAGCAATTCTCGCGAAGATATCAAAACATTCTATGATTTGGATTTGAAGCGCCGTTTGCTCAAAGGCGAAACCTGGGAAAAAGTTTGCCAAGACGTGATCAAGGAACTTCCGCAAAACGTTTATATCTCTTTTGATATTGATGGGCTTGATCCTGCGTTCTGCCCGCACACGGGAACTCCGGTGCCTGGCGGCTTGAGTGTCGATCAAGTGTTTTTCCTTTTCCGCGAGCTGCACAACTCGGGAAGAAAAATCATCGCTTTTGATTTGAACGAAGTCTCCACGGGTGGTTTGGCAGAGCATGAAGTCGAGTGGGACGGCAACGTCGGCGCTCGTATTCTTTATAAAATGTGCGGTTGGTTGGTGAAGAGCAATGCTTAAGGTTTACGAATACGCAAAGTGCTCCACATGCGTGAAGGCTTTAAAGTTTTTAGACGCGAAGAAAGTGAAATACGACAAACTTCCGATCGTAGATAAAGCGCCTTCACAAAAGGAACTTAAAGAAATGCTGGCGGCCCTTAAAGAACGTGGCGGCAGTATCAGAAATTTATTTAATACATCCGGTCTTGTATATAAGGAAATGAAGTTAAGCGAAAAACTTCCGACTATGACGGAAGCTGAAGCCCTTAAACTTCTTTCCGAAAATGGCAAGTTGGTGAAACGTCCGTTTGTAATCGGCGATGACACTCACCTGGTTAGCTTCAAAGAAGACGAATGGAAAAAGGCGTTCTAACGAAACGCCTTTTTCCTGTAACAGAGAAAAATTAAATCCTTAGGCTTTCGGAGGCGAATGGTGGTGACGGCGTTCGCTATGACTTTGTTTGAGAGGGCTTTTTTTAAGGACCCCATTTCTGTTCATCCTATAAACAAAATAAACCCCCGCGAACACCAGAACCAAATAAAGAATAACAACTGATAAGCTGATCATACGAAGCCTCCTTCGTAGCACGTCTTATTGTACCGCACTTTTGGTCTCGACAGGGAAGCGCTCCCTCATCCCTGTCATAAATCAGTATGACTCCAGTGAATTCTCTATACGAAAATGAAATTCTTCATATTCAGGAGATGGAATGTTGGAGGATATCAAATACTCAGACTTTGGTGAGACCGTCGAACGACTTATGGATGGTCCCTGGAAGTGGCTCATCGTTCTGGCTTTTGCGATCGTTTTATCTCTCGCTGTAAAAACAGTATTGAAATTTATAGAAAAGAAACTGCTGCGACTGGCAAAAAGAACAAGAAGTCAGTTTGACGACATGCTTGTCAGCGCTTTAGGGCACACTCGCCGCTGGGTGATTTTCGTTTGGCTTTTTGTGCCGATGACCCATTCCTTTAAGGCGGAGCCTCAAGTTCTTAAAGTGCTCAACGCCGTATTTTTAATCACGACGCTTATTCAAGTGGGCATCTGGGGCATGCACGCAATCACACGCTGGAAGGACAATTACTTACAAAAGAAAATGGGCAACGACCCCAGCGCGGTTTCGGCTCTTGGACTTGTCTCGACAATGTTACGCGGAGTTTTGATTCTTGCGTTGACACTTGTTTGCTTAAGCAATCTCGGAGTTGATATTGGAGCTTTGATTGCTGGTTTAGGAATCGGCGGTATCGCTGTCGCCTTGGCTGCGCAAAATATTCTAGGTGATATGTTTGCCTCGCTTTCCATCGTGTTAGATAAGCCTTTCGTCGTTGGAGATTTCATCACCGTAGGCCAACAAATGGGAACTGTTGAAACCATCGGAATTAAAACGACACACGTGCGTGCCTTATCCGGAGAAGAATTGATTTTCTCGAATAAAGATTTGTTAGAAAGTCGCATTCAAAATTTCAAACGTATGTGGAGACGCCGGGTCGTTCTCAGTTTCGGGGTACCCTACGACCTAGATGCAGCGAAACTCGAAGCTCTTCCTTTATGGATGAAAGAGGCCGTTGGCAAGCACAGCGACATCGAATTTGAGCGCTGTCATCTTGCCAGTTACGGAAGCTATTCTTTGAATTACGAAACTGTGTACTGGGTCAAAAATCCCGATTTCAATTTACACATGGATATTCAACAAAGAGTGCTTTTAGATTTGCTTAAGAAAATGCGTGAAGAAAAAGTGTCGATTGCAATTCCAAGACAAAGTTTGGATTTAGAACATTGGCCGAAGGAACTTGCCGCCAAAGACGCGAATGGCGGGGTTCGCGAACTAGAGCATTAGAGAAGGCCCAACACCTTCTCTAATCTGGGGAAATTTAAATACAACGTGTCGCGCCTGTTTCCGGAGAACAGCCAGGCCAGAAAGTTTTTTTGCAGTATCTGTTAGATGGAGTTTTCCATTTTCCTTTCGCCATACACGCTTTCCAGTAAGGGCTCTGCACATCGGAAGCTTGCACATCGAAGTCTGCGATAATTTCTTTCAACAGATCACGAGCTTGCGCTTGAGACATATCCAACTTCGTTGCTACTTTCGCAATACTTGCTGGCTCTGGAAGACTTCTTTTGCTGATGTCTTTGAGGTCTCTTTCAGAGAGTCCCACTTGTGCAAAAGCTTTCAATCCTTCGTTGGGAACGGCTGCAAAAGCGGCGTCGATTTGTTCAGCGGCTGCCAGACTTATTTGATGTCGTTGTGCGAACTCCACAACTTGCGGGCTTGTTCCCACATCGATTTGAGTGTTGGCTTCGTAACAGCGATGTCTTCCGCATTGACGATAACGTGGAGGACGACGATCATGCCCGTGATGATGGCCATGGTCGCTGGAACCAATGCCAATGCCGATGGCAATCCCGATAGCTCCTGCTGCAATATCCGAAGAGTCACAGCCTGTATTACAAAACAAGGTGGTGATAAGAAGCCCTGATAAAATAATCTTCTTCATAAGTGGTCCTTTCTTTTTTCTGATGTCTGATTGACACCAAGTTTGAGCAAGCCGTACTTAAGCAACGGCAGTGCCAGAAAAAAGTGCACCACTCGATATTTTAGATTGCGAACTTTAGCTGCGATGAATCATCGCGACGAGAAGGCTTTTTATTCGATCCGAGGCGAACTCCAAGACCCACGAGACGCACGGGCACGTTACGACGATTCCATGCTTTTTCCAACAAACGCTCAAAGTCCTTGATGGTAGGAACATCTTGGCAAACTTCTTCATGCGTCGTTTGTTTAAAATCAAAAAACTTCAACTTCACGACCAGGCCGCGAATGCGATCCTGATACTCACCTCTCTCAAGGCGACGAATAAAATCTTTGTACAAATCAGGAATGGCTTTTCGGCAATCTTCAAGCGATTGCAAATCGCGATTGAAAGTTTCTTCGACCGTTAAAGATTTTCTCTCCCACTCTGTTACGACTTCACGCTGATCAATACCTCGAGCAAAATCATAAAGTTCATGCGCACGGGAGCCGAACCAATGTTGCAATTCCAGCACGGTGTACTTTTGAATGTCTCCGCAAGTGCGCAGGCCGAGCTCGTGCATCTTTTGCGCTGTTACTTTGCCGACTCCAAAAATCTTTTCCACCGGAAGATCTTGGACGAAACCCGCAACGTCTTGCGGGCGCACTACGAATTGTCCGTTAGGTTTGTTCCAGTCACTCGCGATCTTAGCGAGAAACTTATTCGGCGCAATTCCAGCAGAAGCCGTCAACTTCAGCTCTGTAAAAATCAATCGGCGAATTTCCTGCGCAATCAAAGTCGCACTGCCGCCAAATTGCTCGCACTCTGTCACGTCTAAGTAAGCTTCATCTAGGGAAAGCGGCTCGATTTTGTTTGTGAATCTTTCAAGTATTTCGCGCACTTTTCTGCTTTCGGCTTTATATAAGTCAAAGTGCGGAGGAATAAGAATCAACTGCGGGCACAGGCGCACCGCTTGCGAAGAAGGCATAGCCGAGCGAACACCAAACTTACGTGCTTCATAACTAGCCGTCGTCAGTACACTGCGAGTGTTAGGCGGCCCACCCACACCTAAAGGTTTCCCTTTAAGTGAAGGATTGTATTTAACCTCAACGGCCGCGTAAAAGCAGTCCATGTCAATGTGGATGATCTTCCTCATTTACACATTATTTACATATCAAATACAGGAAATCAAGTAGGATCTGTTTCCATTTCAACAGGAGGTTGCGCCTCGACAGGAAGGCCTTTCACCGGTCTAAATTTAGCAGCGATTAAAGAATGAGCCTTGTCAGCGATCACTCCGCGATCGTCCTCAACCGTGGGATGAATTTGCTCTAAGAATTCGATTTCCGCTTTCACTGATTTTAAAGAAAGGGAACGCCACATGGAAGTGACAAACGGAATGTCGCCGTACCAACAAACGTGATCTCGCCATTTTAAAGAAAAATCTTCGTCGTTAATACTTTTAAAATTCACTACGACGGGCTGAATAGGAACGCCCGCGTGCGCTGCCGCCATCATCAGAGTTTTCTTAAAAGGCAGAACGCGCTCGCCATTTGTGGAGGTGGCCTCTGGATACAAAACGATGCGAAAACCATTTCGCAAAGCCGCCACAATCGTTTTCATCTCATCAAGAATGCGGGTGCGGCTGCGGCGTTCAACGTAAATACAGCCGCCCATTTCCGTAAGCAAACCCAAGAATGGCGTTTCACGCATTTCATTCGAAGTAACAAACAACATCGGTGAGGCGGATGCCAGCATCAGAATGTCGACGAAACCCATGTGATTGCTGACAAGAAGAAATTTCTCATCCGGAGCGGGTTTATTAATAACTTTCAAATCACAGTTAAAAACTTTCAGCATCAAACCTGAAAAAAACTGCGAATTGCGCGAAAAACGTTTCAATCTTTTTTGTGTGTCGCGAAGAGCGAAGTGACACAGAAAGGACCAAAGCAAAAAGGTCGAGATAATAAGAACAAAAAGAATCAGTCTAAACGTTCCGCGAACGACGGTTTGTATTTCTTCCACTTCTTTACTTTAAGGCGTCGCTCGCGAAAATTGCAAGGTCAGATTCATCGCTTCCTTGGACCTATTGGCAGTCCACCTCAGTAATTCCTATATGAAGATTCTTAGTGAAAACGCGCCCTTTTCCGCTGCCAATAAGGGTCGCCGCCAGATTTCCTCGCAATAGAGCTGCACCACCGCAAGCTGTTTCAACAAGAACACCTTGTTGACCCAAAGACTTACTCAGCTTTGCAGATTGATCCACGGCCTCGACTTCAAGGACTTGTTTATCGCCTTGATCACCTGCCGCGAAAATTTCAAGCTCCGCGCGAGCTTTCGTTTGCGTCGGATAAGCGCGCAAACTTGCCGTTTGATAAGAATCTGTCACCAAAATCTTTTTTCCCGAGGAAGCCTGCAGATTGAGCGCGAACGTACAGACGCCACGCGCGACTTTTTTATCTTCGTCTTTCTTTACGTAAAGTCCCGTCGGAATTTCAAAACGTCCTGTGGTGCCTTTTTCAACCAGTTCATGGGTGCCAACGGGAGCCTCGCAAGCATTCCCGGCGATCTCAACAGAACCTATTTCGAGGGCTTGAGCTTGAAACGCGATAAGAAGGCTAGTGGTCATAACAAGAAAGCTTTTTTGCATAAATCCTCCGGTGGTTGAAGTGGAGCCTTTTGCTACCACAAGACTTCCTATTCAAAGAAAATGCCAGAGTCAAATTAGCCTGTTGTTAGCATGCCGCTGGCCACACCTGTCACCGTTTCCCGCAAAAGTGGAATGTCCCTATTCTTGAGTGCAATGAGTTGCAACACATTCAAAGGATGAATAAGAGGCGAACGAAGATGAATACTCTCCTCCAGCCATTCGCGATACCAAAGAAGCTTTTTCTGTCCCGTGATTTCCACGAAAGCTTTGTGACAAAGTCGAAGCTCTGAATGAAAAGACGTCAGAAATGATTCAACAACCTCCCGATCTAGCGGAGAAGAATACAGATACATTTCAAAAACAGGCAATTCGATTTTTGCCAACGTGAAACCCAAGGCCTTGATGTAAGAGCGAAACACCGGCGCCTCACGGAAAGCTTTCTTATAGGCGCTCTTCTGAGCTGGTGTTAGCGATTGCCAAAACGATCCCACACCCCACCAGGTAGGAAACAAAATCCGCGTTTGCGTCCAACATAGCACCCAGGGAATTGCGCGGAGACTTCGCAAATTCACCGTTCCCTGGCGTTTCGCAGGCCGCGAGCCCATTTTTAAATCTTTTAAGAACACGTAAGGTGTTGCGTGCTCTATCAAATCTAAAAAATCAGGATTCTGCACCAAGCCCTGATAAGAAGCGCGGACTTCGGAAGCCATATGATGAAGAAGCTTTTTGGTTTTTGCATCGGTCTTTGTTCTTCTGGGGGACAAATCCCTTCGCGACTCGCAGAATCTTTGCAACTGTCTTTGGAGAATTTCGGAAGAGGAATAATTTCGGTAAATCATTTCCCCTTGCACAGTAACCTTCACGACATTCAGAGCGGATGCCGGCCACCACGCCGTTTGTTCTTGAACCGATCCTCCGCCCCTCTCGATACTTCCACCCGAGCCATGAAAAAAGATAGGTTCAAGATCGTAGGACTGAATCGTTTTCTCGAGGTCATTAACGGCGGTTTCAATAAGCACGCGTGACGGAAGCGAACCGTTTTCTTTTGCAGAATCCGAATAACCGACCATCACCTCCAGACGGCGCGACCAAAACTTTTTTATAACCTGCAACTGTCGAGGCAGAGCTAAAAAGGTATTAATGATCGCCACACTGTTTTCCAGACCAGCGGCACTTTCAAAAAGCGGGACCACAGGTATGCGGCACTCTTTCAAATATTTTTTTGTTAGCAAAACTCCTGCCGCAATATCTTCGGCTGACTCCGTATTACTCAGCACAAAACCCCGCACATAAAACCGCGGATCATGATGAGGCGAGATTTTATCAAGAGACTTCAGCATTCGAACGATATTGGACGACTTATGTCCTTTCAGAGCTTCGTGAACTAACGAACTGTCTTCGCGAAATTCCAAAGGCACGACAAGACCCGGAAAAACTCTTATGAGTGAACGAATCTCGTGTAAAGCAGGCGCATCAACTCCGAAACAAGACCTGTACTCTTTGGAAATATGATCAAAACTTTCACGAAGCTTATGTACGCGAGGTGCATCTCCGTGGGAAATTTTACGGATGCTTTTAATGATAGTAAGCAAGCTTTTCGATTTTCCCAAGAGCCGGCGAATATCCTTTTTGTCATAAGAGGAATGGGCCAAGGGCACTAAATCCGTCAGATACTGCTTGTACTTAGTTTGGACCCACTCATAAAGAAAACCTCGCGACAATTGCAAGCTGCCGAGCATGGTTTTTTCGTCGACGCCGGGATGCCCGTCTTTATCTCCCCCGACCCAGGTGCGAATATAAAAAGGCTGTTTGAGTTCCCTTTGTTGAATAAAAACTTTTAAAGTCTCGTTCTTAAGCGCTAAAGAGTAAATGTATTCGGCTTCATCCATCACGGAAGGCTTGCGCTGCTTTGACATCGGCAGATGCCAAACCCAGTTTAAATAAATATGCAGTAAGTCAGTGTCACCATCTTCCGGCCTTTTAAGACGGTTTGTTAAAAGTTTCTGAATCTTCGCAAAATAGTAAATAATGTCTGAGCTGCGTGATTCTGTAGGATGCGCCGTCAGTACATGGATGATCATTCCATAAGGCGCTTCTTGAGCCGCCGTTTCCTCTTGTTGTAGCCGATATGTTCGATAGGCCGACTCGCAAGAATTAATCAGTTCTAACATCAAAGAAAATGCGTGTGCGATAGCGTACTGATCGACGGCCGATAATTTTTCAAGATCCTTTTTCAGCTTTAAAAGGCCTTCCTTCTTTTGCCCTTCGGGTGATTTAACAAAGCGGCGAATACGCTCGATGCGTGTGTAGCCTTTCTGGCCTAATTTTTCTGCAATGACTTTTCCAAGTTCGGTCACAGACCAGTTTACAAGACTTGTGAGTTCTTTTGGTAAAACTTGTTTCATTGTTATGCGACTGAACTTTCTTCAAACAATGTGGGTTTAAGAATCGATATCTTTTGTTTCGCTTTAAAATAGTCTTTCCAAGGATCGGTTTTTCTTTTTCGCAAGTACTGCAATGCCTTTGGCAAAG
The DNA here is from genome assembly GCF_030169785.1 of Bdellovibrio sp. 22V. Classification (NCBI taxonomy): domain Bacteria; kingdom Pseudomonadati; phylum Bdellovibrionota; class Bdellovibrionia; order Bdellovibrionales; family Pseudobdellovibrionaceae; genus Bdellovibrio; species Bdellovibrio bacteriopascens. The sequence goes on along the minus strand of NZ_CP125854.1, from coordinate 3,541,600 downwards.
TGAACTGACTGGGACTTTCTAGTTTCGTCAGGTCTTCCCAGTGGACCGGCATAGCAACGGCACTGATTTTTCTGGCGCGCAAAGAATAAGGAACAACCGCTGTAGAGCCACGGCCATTGCGAAGATAATCTATAAAGATCCTTTTGTCCCTGACCTTCTTCGACATATTCACAGTGTAGCGATCCGGATTGCGGGACGCCATCTCTCTGGCCAAAGTTTGCGAGAATGATTTTATTTGCTCCCAGCTATAAATGGGTTCGACGGGAATATGAACGTGCAGTCCTTTTCCTCCGGAAACACAAACAAAACTTTTCAAACGCAGATCCTTCAAGAGGTCCCGCAGCTCGACCGCCGCGGCGATCACATCTTTAAAACCCAGGCCTGGCCCCGGGTCAAAATCCATTACAATCAAATCCGGATTTTCAATACGGTCGCTGCGACAACCCCAGGCATGCAATTCAAAGGCACTCATTTGGGAAAGCGACAGCAGTCCCTCTTTGGAATCAATTGTCAGATAGTTTTCTAATTTTTCTTTTTCCTTAATAGAAATGGGTGTCACATCCGGAGGAATTTTTCCCGCGATGTGTTTTTGAAAAAAACAATCCTTGCTGGTGCCTTCGGGGCAACGTAATAAAGCCAGAGGTCGATCCGCAATATGCGGAAGAATCCATTTAGAGATTTCCTGATAATATTCCGCGACTTGTTTTTTTGTGATCTTTTCCTTTTCGTAAAGAAGACGATCGGGATTCGTCAGAGCCAAAGGCTCTTGAATCTCCGGCTCCTCCTGTTTTTGACTTTTTGTTTTTTTCAAAACCGTTTTTAGCGGTTTTTTTTCTTCTAATTGAATGTCTTTAACGGGTTTGTCTTCGCGCAGGCCATGAAAAACCGGCGTGCGCAGAATGCCTTCATCCGTCCAATTGCCGAAACTGACTTCAGCGGCCAAAACCGGTTTTAACCAGTGCGAGCCTTTTTCTTTCGGGGATTTTAAATCAAACGGGGATTTTTTGACTTCGAGCTTTTTGAATTTCTGATAGAGCTCTTTTAAAGTTTTCTCGGTAAAACCTGTGCCAACTTTGCCTGCGTAACGAAGTTTATCACCTTCATAAACACCCAAAAGCAAAGCACCGAATCCACCAGCGCGACTGCCACTTCCTTCCGAGAATCCGCCGATGACAAACTCTTGATGCATCTTGCATTTGGTTTTAAGCCAATCGCCTCCGCGGCCGGAACGATAGGCGCTCTCTTGATTTTTAGAAATCAAACCTTCGAGTTTATAGTCGCAGACTGCTTTGAACATCGCCTGAGCATGTCCTTCGATATGATCGCTATAGCGGATTAAAGGACTTTTCAGTGATTTAATCAGTTTTTCCAGCCGGTGTTTGCGTTCCTTCAAAGGCAAAGGTCGAAGATCTTCGCCATCGAGAAATAAAAGATCGAAAGCGTAGTAGATGATTCGATGAGGATCGTGCGCTTTCATGGCATTTTGCAATTTCTGAAAATTACTTCGGCCTTCGTCGTCGAGCCAAACCGCCTCTCCGTCAATAATCGCATTCACGGCGTTTAGATTTTCCAGAGCTTTTTGAATCGAAGGAAAATATTTCGACCAATCAAGCCCGGTCCTTGTATGAAACGAGACCTTGCCTCTTTCTACATGAGCTTGCATGCGATAGCCGTCAAACTTGGTTTCATGCACCCACTTGGCGCCTTCAGGAGGTTCCTTCACCAACTGCGCAAGTTCAGGAGGGATAAAGTCAGGCTTGCGTTCCGCGCCTTTTATCGCGCGGAGGGCTTTTTTTTTAGGCGCAGCTTTCGCCTTCACCAGGGCTTCGCTTTGTTTCTTGGCGTGCGATCTTCGCGGCTTGACATCTTCACCAATGACTTCCGCTTCGTTTCCCGTGATCGCGAATTGATCGGTTCTTTTGAACAAAAGCCATTGTGACTTAGAGCCACTGGCAGGTCTTCCAGTTCTGATAAGAGACCATTGACCGTGCAATCTTTTCCCCTTGAGCTTGAACTCAAGGTGTCCTTTTTTCAGTCCAGCATGGGGCTCGCCGACCGGTTCCCAGGTTCCTGTATCCCAAAGATAAACTTCGCCGGCGCCATATTGATCTTCGGGAATTGTTCCTTCAAAAGAACCATAAGAATAAGGATGATCTTCTGTCTCGACGGCAAGGCGTTTTACTTTAGGATCCAGTGAAGGACCTTTAGGGACGGCCCAGCTTTTCAAAACGCCATCTAATTCCAAACGAAAATCCCAGTGCAGGCGCGAAGCATGATGCTCCTGAACAACGAACATCAGCGCCGCGTTTTTACTTTTTTTAGTCGCCTTTTTTACTTTCGGTCCCGGCTCTGGAGTGATTTTAAAATTCCGCTTCTTTGTATATTCCCGCAAAGTGGCCATCTTTTATCTCCTTGCTGAGTTTGCGACTTTCTTCGCAGGAGCTTTGGTTTTCTTACCGCCGCGCGCCTCAATACTTTTACGCAATAAGGGCAGCAAATCGACAACGTTGGAGGCTTCTTCAATACGCGGTTCTTTGACGGGCTCTTCCACGTATTTTCCTTTACCTTGTTTAACTTTCGCCTGAATTCGTTTCATCAAGTCATCGTAATAAGTGTCCTTGTATTTTTCCGGCTTCCACTTCGAAGTCATACCTTTGATAAGATCTTCCGCCATTTGCAGTTCTCGCGTGGAAAACTTAACGCTTTTGTTAACTTCACGAAGGTAATCGACCTCGTCGACAGCCCGCACTTCATGAGCAAAACGCAAAAGTTCCAAAATCAGGTAATCCCCTTTGGGCATAATCATGCACAGATGCTGCTTGGTACGAATGACGATTTTTCCGATAGCGACTTTTTTAGTTTTCTCCAACGCTTCCCGCAACAGGAAGTAACCTTTTTCTGCGCCCTTTTGCGGAGCCAAATAATAAGGTTTTTCAAACATCATTGTGTCGAGTTCGTCTAGCAAAACGAAATCTTCGATGTCGATCGTCTTGCTGGCCACAGGATTGGCTTTTTTAAAGTCATCGTCACTCATCACAACATATTGGCCAGAGGCATACTGATAGCCCTTCACGATGCGATCATAAGGAACTTGCCTGCCGGTTTTGGCGTTGATGCGCTGGAATTTAATATGCGCGAGGTCTTTACTATCCAGCATCGAAAAATGCAGATCTTTGTCTTCCTGTGCAGTTTGCAGGGACACGGGAATATTCAAAAGTCCGAAGCTAATGCTCCCTTTCCAAATATTTGAGCGCATATCTTCCTCCCCTTTACTTCAAAGTAAACGGGAAAGAAGAGAGACACAAAATTTAGAGGGGACCCGTGATAAATCTCACGGGCCCCGATGCAACTTAACAATGGACCTAAGCTTGGGTTTCTTCTAATTTAAACTTTTTCCACAAAGTGCGATTTAAATCTTCGCGCTGAAGGATTGTCAGAAAATCAATGCACTGGAATTCTTTATCCCACGCAGGTTCGCCTCCAATAGAAGCGCCGATTTTCAAATAGGATCTTACAAGAGGAGGAAGAAGTTCCTCAGCTTCAGCTCTCTGAGTCTCCGTGAGAGGGCCTCGGACTTCATCCATAAAATAACTAAGCATCGGCATCGTATAACTGAGCGTCGGGCGTGTTCTGTATCCGCTCAAGATACGGCCTTGTTCTTCAAAATAACGTGTCAGAAGAGCCGCATCTCGCGGATCGTCTGTTTTTACAGTCGCACAACCAAATAATAACTTTGCTTCGGAAGCCGCCATGTATTCCGCGATTCCACGCCACAAAAGGGAAATCAAAACACCGCGACGGAAATCTTTGTGAATGCATGCGCGTCCCAGTTCAAGTTTAACGCCGGGCTGATTCAGGAGGGACGACATCATAAATTCTTGGGACGAATAGAAATTGTCCGTGAAGAGTGAGCAATTCAAACGATATGTTCCAACAATTCTGTCGGATCTTTTGTCTTTGATAATCAAATGATCGCAGTCAAAGTCGAATTGATCGACGTCGACACCGCGAGAGGCTTTTTTGCCGAGCATCTCTTTATGAAAGACCTCGTAGCGCAAAGCCAAAGCCTCTTTGAGTTCTTCCGCGTCGGTCACGGTTTTCATGATAAAGGGACCGACTTCGCTATGAAGTTCGATCTTAGCTCGAAACTTATGAATGCGATTAAGTCGCAACTGATAGAAGGATTGAAGATTTAAAGAAACTCTTTCTAAGCTGGCGTATGCAAGTGAGTTGATCATCAGGCCCCTCCCCTTTCGATCAACTTCAGTGTAACCACCTTTAAAAAGAAAAATTGTCAGAAGTCTCTTAAGATTGTGTCGGAAATAAGTTTAGAGAATCAAAGAAGCTGCTTTATTTAAACGATCAAAGAGAGATTCCCAGCGTTCCCCCGCCTGATGCGCTTCCTTATAAAAGAGAATGCAATCGGCACCTTCGGCGGCTACATCGCGCAACTTTCCGTAAAACTCGCGTGTCGCCAGCAGCGGATCGTCTGAAAGTTTAAGAATCGATACGGAGTGAATCCCGCCTTTAGGCTTGATGATTTTGATACTTTCGATTTCATCCGGAAGCTGCGTGATCTTTTCGTTCACTTCCTGCAGCACGCTTTCCTGAGAACGCCCACTGTCCTGACAAACGATCAATGGCACCGGAGGCATATAATGGTGCTTCATATGTCCTGGAGATTCGCGTTTATCGACTTGTTCAATAAACTCAAACTCAAATCCTTTTTCCGTCAGAACACGAGCGATGTCGGATTTTAAAATATGCCCACGTCGTAGAATAGAAAGGCGGACTTTATCATCTGGCAATTGACGAACCAATAAAACAGTCGACTCGATGCCAATTTGGCAGTCACCCCCATCGACGACAAAAACATTCTCGTTTTTAAACTCAACGCGCACATGTGTCGCTGAAGTTGGCGAAGTTCTGCCAAATTTATTCGCGCTTGGCGCCGCCAAAGGCACGCCGACCTGCTGTAAAAGCTCCAATGCCAACGGGTGATTAGGCATACGAATACCCACCGATTCCAAACCTGACGTGATCATCGTGTTTACGGAAGGATCTCGGGGAAGAACCATTGTGAGAGGACCGGGCCAAAACACTTCAGCCAATGCTTGTGAAGCAGGAGCCCAATAAGCCGTTACTTTCTTCGCTTGTTCAATCGACGCGACATGCACGATGAGAGGATCAAAAAACGGGCGCTCTTTGGTCAGAAAGATTTTTTCGATAGCAGAAGGGATATCAATTCGTGCCGCCAAACCATACACGGTTTCGGTGGGAAAGCCGATAACTCCCCCTTCTTCCAAAATTTTCTTCGCTTTTGTCAAAGCCTCGTCAGGCGACATCATGAACTATTTTTCCTCGCGCAAGATACTCAAAGCACTCTCTTTTACAATATCCAGGCTCGCAAGGAAAGAAATCAATAAGCTTAATCCTGTTATGACCAAAACTGAGACCAAAGGTTGAGCCCAAGTCAGTTTAAAGTCTCCGTCGAAAATAAATGCATTTAGCGAGAAACTCACCACGATACTAAGCAATGCGCCCACGAAAGCCGCTATAAATGATAAGAAGGCAAATTCTGTAAGGATAAAGCTCGCCACTTCCCCGCCGGAAGCCCCCAGGATTTTAAGCATGTTCAATTCCCAGCGGCGCAGTTTTATCTGGCTGCGCACGATTGAAAACAAAACAATATATCCCGTGAGCAAAGCCAAACCCGCCATGAGTTCCAGCGACCAGCTCATTTTTTCCGCCGTTTTTAAAACCTCATCCACCGTACGCACAACATCAATAACAGAAACATTTGAGAACTCTTGTGCGATCTCGTTCTGGATACGGGCCCGCTTTTCTTCATGCAAAAACGGAATTGCCGCGATGAAAGTTTTAGGCGCATCGTTAAGAACACCGTTTTGTACAAGAATAAAGAAATTAGGCTGAAAGCTGGTCCACTTTACTTTGCGAAGGTTGATAATCTCGCCTTCGACCTCCACACCCTGCACGTCAAAAACAAGGACGTCACCGATGTGAAAGCCCATGCGCTCGGCAAAGCGCACTTCGACAGAAAGCTCTGCGCGAGTCTGCTTATCAGGATCAAAGTTCCCGGAAAAAGGGCGGCCATCAAGAAGAGTTTCTGAACCGGATAAGTCGTGACGATAAGAGAGATTCACACCACGGTTGCGAAAACGGGCTTCTCTTTCTTCTTCGCGGGTTTTAAAACCTTGTGACTCGATCTTGCGCTCATAGTCTTGGCCATTAACCTTGAGAATACGAGCGCGAACCAACGGAGAAAGTCCCAAAGCTTGAACCTGATTTTTTTCAAGAACCTTTTCCACACCTGGGAGCTGTTCGTCCTGAATATCAAACATAAAGAGCGACGGAATTTTCGAGCGTCCTTCAATTTGAAATTCCGCCTGCAATGAATTTTTAAGCTGCGGCAAAATATTAATAAGCAAAGCGCCAAGGCCCAAGGCGACAAAGATCGCAAGACTTGCCCCCGCTCGTCGCGACAGACTTAAAAAGCTGAACTTCAAAAACCAGCGCTGAAAACCTTTAAGCCATCCCGCCGCTTTCACCGTCAGGAACCCCACAAGGATCAATGCCAGAATCACCGCGACCATGGAGCCTGTGAACAAGCTTCCGATTCTCCACGAGTGCGACTGATAGACCGCCAGGAAGTAAAATAAAATCACGCTAGGAAGAAAAGGCCAAAATCGTCGCGGGCCTTCGCCGACAGAAAATTTTTCTTCGCTAAAAAGTTTCGCGGCTTTCAGGTCGAAAATCTTTACGAGAAACGGAAGACTGACTACGAAACTGCCAAAGACCGCCATAAACAACGCGACCAAAAAAGCTTCCAGATTTACATGCGGTTCTAAGTCGAACGGCGTAAAGTTCGAAAGAATTTTACTTAGTAGCGGCAACACCATGTGGCTGAAAAAGAGTGTTGGTATTGTTGCAAGCAATCCTAACAAAGACGCCTGAATGATGTACACGCTCACAGCTTCGCCACTTTGCAAACCTAGGCTGCGCAAGATGGCGATTTCTTTCATTCTGGTGGAAAGGAAAAGACGATAAATATAAGCCGCACCCAATGCCGACATAAAAAGCGCCACAATCGCGACCAAACCCAAATAGTCGGAAAGATAACGAAGCTGACGGCCCGAATCCTCGCCGGCCGAGGACGGAGTTTCAATATTGATTTGCGGGTCCGGCAGCGCCTGATAAAGTTTTTCACGCAGAACATCTTCCTGAATTCCTGCAGGGAACTTCAGAAGATACGCCATTGAAAAAGTACTTCCGTACTGAATAAGTCCTGATTCTCCAAGAAGCTCGCGATTTATAAATACCCGCGGAGCTAACGTCGCCGCTCTAAAGGTTTGTGTCGCATCTTTTTTAACGAGATCCGCGACTTTTAACTGCAGCTTGCCTAATTTAATTTCGTCTCCGGGCCCAAGACCCAGTTGCGAATTCAGCTCCGGATATATCCACGCCGTGCGGGAGGAAAGAATTTCTTTTTCACTATCATTGTGAATAACGGTGCCGGAGTTTAACTCCAGCTCTCCATAAAAGGGATAAGATCCGTCGACAGCTTTAACAAGAACCAGCCGCGATCCTTTTTCCGAGGACAACATCGCAAAGAATTCATACATTTTGGATTCTTGCGTTCCGGAAGGCAAAGACGCCTTGAGATTTTGAACCTCTTCTTCGGTCAGCTCTCGACGGGCAGCCACAGCCATGTCGGCGGAAAGAATGTTCTTTGCGTTCGCCTCGATCTGCGTTTCTAAAGCCGTATTAAAAGCTTCAAGAGAAACAAATCCCGTTAAACCTAAACTCAAATTGAAAATAAAGAACAGACCAAAGCGCCAGCTGCGCCACAACTCTCGAATCGCCAGACGCCAAAGCATTTTAGACTTCCCTCAATTGACCTTCTTGAAGGCGCAAAGTTCGTTCGCATCTTTTCGCCAAGGCTTCACTGTGCGTGACAAGAATCGTCGTGATTTTATGTTTACGAACAATATCGAAGAAAACGTCCATCACTTTGTCGCCCGTATGCGTGTCCAAATTTCCACTGGGTTCATCTGCTAAAAGTATTTTGGGTTTCACCACCAAAGCCCGCGCAATAGCCACGCGCTGACATTCACCACCGCTTAACTGGCTGGGAAAGTGATGCAGGCGATGCGAAAGCCCTAGCTCCGTTAAAGCTTGTTCCGCACGTTCTTTCGCGTTTTCCATTTTTAAAATTTCAAGAGCAAGCATCACGTTTTCTAAAGCCGTAAGATGCGCAATAAGATGGTACTGCTGAAAAACAACCGCGATGTTCTGCGCACGAAACAATGTCATTTGTTGTTCAGTAAGGGGAACTAAATCCACTTTATCCACCAAGATTTCCCCACCGTCGGCCTTCTCTAAGCCAGCCAACAAAGACAGCAATGTGGATTTCCCGCTTCCGGATTGCCCAACGACAGATACGACCTGTCCTGGTTCAATTGTTACATCCAAGCCTTTCAAAACTTGAATTTCTGTTTCACCCTGGCGAAAACCCTTTCGCACATCTTTAAGAACCAAACTCACAGCTCCCCCTTGAGCGCCTGAAAAACATTGTCGGCGATGATCTTATGACCTTCCTCGTTGGGATGTATACCATCGGCCAAATTGTATTTGGGATTGCCGGCCACTTTATCAAGGATGAACGGAATGAAGGTCACTTTGTATTTTTTCGCAAGCGACTCGTACATTTTTTTAAACTTATCGGTATAGGCGGCACCATAGTTGGGCGGCATATAGAGACCACCGAGAATCACTCGCACGTTTTCTTTCTGTGCATAAGCGATCGCATCGGAAAGATTTTTTTCGCTATCTTCGATTTTCAATCCGCGCAAACCATCGTTGGCTCCTAACGCCAAGATCACGGCATCAGGTTTTGATTTAAAAATCCATTTCATACGACTGATTGCTGAAGCTGTCGTGGAACCGCTAACGCCTGCGTTGATCACGCTCCACTCTTTCTTTCCTGCCGCCTGCAGTTTTTTTTCCAGGACTGCGGGGAAGGCAGCCTCTTTAGCGACGCCGTATCCTTCCGTAAGAGAATCCCCAAGAACGACTAATTTTTTTTGCGCAAATGAGTGAGAAGAAAATCCAAGAACGAGAGAGAGAATAAAGGAAATAAAAAAAGGTCTCATAGGGTTTCTATGAGACCTTATAGTTGAAGACAAAGAAAGTCTTACGTCGTCAAACTTTGAAATGCTTAGTTGCGTGGACCGCGAGGACCGCTGCCGAAGCCACCGCTACGACGAGGACCGTCGCCACGACCGCCACCGAAACCACCACGACGAGGACCACCCTCGCGAGGAGCTTGAGGACGTGCTTCAGAAACATTCAAAGCGCGACCGTTAAGATCCGCACCGTTTGCTTTTTCGATAGCAGCATCAGCAGCAGAGTCATCAGCCATTTCTACGAAACCGAAACCTTTAGAACGGCCCGTTTCTCTGTCCATGATAACTTTTGCTGAATCAACAGCACCGAATTGAGCGAAGTGTTGGTGTAGAGCTTCATCGTCTACAGAATATGGCAAATTGCCTACGTATAATTTCTTGGCCACAAAGACCTCCTTATTGGTTTTTAAACCCGAGGAAGCCTTCGAACCATATAAAATCGAGAACACTCACACGGGGACCTAAAACTAGATTTAGGCTAGCACAGCCTAAAAACTGCGCAAGCCCAATTTTAAGAGCGCATATTATTATATTGTAAGGGAACCGGGAAGTTTCCTCCGCGTACAAGTTTGATGCACTCTTGCAATTCGTCGATACTTTTCGAAGTCACCTTCAACTTATCGTCCGCAATTTGTGGTTGCACCTTCAACTTAGAATCCTTAATCAATTTAATAATATCCTTAGCCACTTCGCGGTCAATTCCCTGCACCAAAGTGACCTTTTGGCGAAGCATGCGTCCGCCAGCCTCTTCTACTTTTTCAAACTTAATGGCCTTGATATCAATGCCGCGGCGATGAAGTTTCGTTTGTAAAATTCCACCCATCGCTTCGATCTTGTAATCATCTTCCGCCATCAAAGTGATTTCTTTTTTGTCCCATTGAATTTCTGCCTTACTGCCTTTGAAGTCATAGCGCCCTTCAATTTCTTTGCGCGCTTGATTGATGGCGTTGTCAGCTTCTTGAAGATCAATCTCTGAAACAATATCAAATGAAGGCATGTGCGAATTCCTTAGTGGTGACCTGCATCCCCGTGCAAACCGTGCGGGTGGCCGTGCAAAATTTCTTCTGTCGTTGCTTCACGCACAAGAGCCATCTCGATGCTGAATTCAAGATCTTGTCCCGCAAGAGGATGATTGCCATCAAGAGTGACATGCGTGTCTGTGATTTTTGAAACGCGAACGATATGTGCACCGCTGCCCAATTCCAAACGAAGGTGCGCGCCCACTTCCAATTGTGGAAGGTGTGCCAATTCTTCTTTAGGAACATCCATGAACATGTTGTCTTTCACTTCGCCGTAAGCATCCTTAGCAGCAAGCTTTACTGTTTTTTTATCGCCCTCTTTAAGGTCTTTGATTTCTTCTTCAAGTTTCGGAATGATTTGTCCCGCACCTTCCAAGAATGGAAGTGGTTGTCCGCGCTCAGAAGCATCCAATACGTTGCCGTCCGGTCCTTTTAATACATAGTTAAATGCCAATACTCTTCTCATAATGATGCTCCTTTTCAATATAGAGGCGGTTTTCCCACTATTAACAGGCTTTAGCAATCGAAAACGCCCAGTTCTTTTGAATATTTAACGAGGGGCTTGAAATGAAACGATATTCTTAGATACAATTAGTTTAGTACCTGAGGGGGGAAGCATGATGCACATGTCCTCGCTGAGGTCTTTATTGCTCAACTCTAGTTACGAACCCATGCGGGTTGTAAGTTGGCAAAAGGCCTTGGTTTTGTGGTTTCAGGGCAAAGTAGAGGTTTTGGAATATCACTCTGCGTTTGCTAGGTCCGTTCATCGAAGGTTCCAACTGCCGAGCGTTTTACGACTCAAAACGTATGTTCGACCCCGGAGTTCTCATGCTGTCCGGTTCTGTCGGGAAAACGTTTACATCCGAGATAATTACACCTGCCAGTACTGCAATACGAAACTTCCCGCGAAACAATTAACTCTCGATCACGTTATTCCCGCTTCTCAAAATGGTCCTAAGAACTGGACCAATGTCGTCTCTGCCTGCAGAGACTGCAATCAGAGAAAAGCAAATCGCACTCCGCGAACAGCAAATATGCCTTTACTCACGGAGCCTCGCGCTCCAAACTGGTTACCGACTCTTGAATTAGAAATTAGTGAAGACCACGTTCCGCCTGATTGGGCGCCCTACTTAAGGCTTAACACAGGATGAGTTTGCAGTACGATGTTCAGTTAATAACCACCCAACAAACTTTGCCTTTACGAAAAAAAGTTTTGAAACCCTTCTTGTCTGAAGAAGAGTGCGTAAATCCCGGAGATGATCTGGTGACGACTTATCACTTTGGTCTTTTGCATGCGGGAAAAATTGTTTCCGTCGGAACATTCATTCAAGAATCCCATCCCGTTTTCTCTTCGGGATACCCTTATCGCCTGCGCGGCATGGCCACAGACAGCAAATATCAGGGCCAAGGTTTTGGCCAAAAAGTTTTACGTCATGGTGTCGAACACCTTCGCCAAAAACGTTGCGATCTTTTGTGGTTCAATGCTCGCATTAAAGCGTTTCCCTTCTATGAAAAACTCGGCTTTCTTTATCACGGACCTCTCTTCGATATCAAAGATATCGGTCCCCATAAAGTCATGTACAAACCACTGATCCCCAGATAACCTCCTTAGAGGAGGATCGCATCGTGAATAAGGATGTTCACAGTCAATTAACTTCAGCGCTCACGACTATTATCAGTGAGACAAACGGAATTTCCCTTTCCGACACGGTCGATCTTTTGTTGTCTTCTGATTTGCAGCAACGACATCCCGAAGCTTACGCGCTGGCTGTCGAGTTTCGTGAATTGCTCAACCGTTTTCAGATCAATCAAGTCACTATCAATGCCTTGCTGAAACATCCGATGTCAGCGGCGTTGTTTGAGTTCTTTAAAAACTTTCCACTGAAATACAATGAAGAGCATATTCATCTGACCGGAGCCATCACCGCGGATTTTATTTATCCGCGTTTGAAAAAACTTTTGGAAGGCCCGCATAAAGACGTTTACGAAGAGAAAATCAAAGAAGTTTACGGCGACAAAGCGCTGCCCATTCGTTCCGTGGAAGACGTCGATAGATTGATTCGCTTGCAAGAGAATGAAGGTTTCTCTCGCTATCTTAAGATCCTCTATCTTCCGAAATTGATTTTTATTTCTCGCGAAGCCCATGAGGAAGCGGCTTACCACATGGCCAGCGAACTTTTCCACAAGTACAACGTGGGTAGCATTCGTCTGAAATTTTCGCTGTCGCGTTCAACGTCAAGTTCTTCAGAGCAAATTCCGGGCATTGATGACGTGACGTCGGAAGATGTCGTTCTGGGTTTGTACGACGGCTTTAGAAAGTTCCAGGAAAAAAATCCGCACTTTCATTTTATTCTCTCCCCTTCGTTCAGGAAAGAAGCCAACCACTTCGATGCAGAAAAGTATCCCAATCGCCAAGAACATTTCATGGAGCAGATCAACGAGATCGTGCGCATGCTCGACAAGTATCCATTCTTGATTGAGCACATGACCGATGTCGATACTGTGGGCGATGAAAGAGACCTTTATCGCAAAGAGCATTTCAACGAAATGCAAGCTGGCTTCCGTAAGCTGCAATACCGCGGTTTCAAAATCCGATCGCATCATGGGGAGACTTGGCACACACTGAAAAAAGGCATCCAAGCTGTCGACAATGCCATGAATATTTGGCACATCGACACCTTGGAGCATGGAATCAGTTTGGGAATTAATCCCAATAAGTACTTCCATCAGATCTACCAGGAGATTCACAGAAAAAATCAGCAAAACATGCCGATCACGGACAGAGATCCTTTGTATCGGGAGTTGAATGAACTGGATTGGGGATTCAACCGTTCGGTTCTAGAGAAAATTCTTAAAGGTGTCGCTTTAACCCCGGATGAAGACATTCTTTTCGTAAAGGCGAAGTTCCACACCGCGCGCGAAGTTGAACACTATCAACATGACGTGCTTAATCGCATGATTCAAAAAGGCGTGACACTTGTTTCTCTTCCTTCCTCGAATAATAAACTTACGGGGAAATTTGAAGATTACAAAGACCATCCATTTTCGTGGTGGGAGAAAAAAGGCGTTCAACTGGGAGTCGGCACGGATAACTATGTTACTCTGAACACCAACTTTATTTACGAAATGCTTATTTTGCTTTATACCGACGCTGTGAACTTAAAAATCACAAAACTTCTTATGGTAACAACCGGAGAAACGCGTCGACCGTACATCAGTCACCTTCTTTGGAAGATGAGAAAAAAAATTAGAAAGAACAACTAGTGACCGCAACGACAAAAAAATCTTCGAAGCCTTCTTGGATGCAAACTCTTCGCGCCGTGACTCGTCCTAAGGTCGCCATCATGCTGGCCTTAGGCTTTTCTTCCGGCCTTCCCTTCATGCTTGTTGGAAACACTTTGGGGTTTTGGCTGCGTGAAAGTGGAATCACCCTTGCGACGATTGGATTTCTGTCTTGGGTGGGCCTTGCCTACTCTTTAAAATTTTTGTGGGCACCGTTGATTGATAAAGCCAACGCGCCACTGATTGGAAAATGGCTCGGCCGTCGTCGCGGTTGGATGATTGTCTCGCAAATTTTAATTGCTGTGGGTCTTTTCGGAATGGCGGCCATCAAACCAGAAGGTGGTTTGATGATCTTTACAGGACTCGCCGCGCTGGCTGCTTTTGCTTCGGCAACTCAGGATATTGTTGTCGATGCCTGGAGGATTGAGGTTTCCGATGCCAGCGAAGACATGGCTTTGCTTTCCTCCGCCTATCAACTGGGGTATCGCGCGTCCCTTCTTGTCACCGATGCTTTGATTTTAATTGTTGCCGCTTCCGTCGGTTGGGCCGTTTCATACACTGTCATGGGCGCTTTGATGGCCGTCGGTCTTGTCGCGACTTTGCTTGCAGTTGAACCCGGCAGAAATATCACAAGTCAGCAAATGGGAACGATGTGGAACTTGCGCGGATTGTTTGATGCGGTCGTCGGGCCTTTCATCGCATTCTTTAAACAGCACGGCAACAAAGCTCTTCTTATTCTTGCTGCGGTCAGCCTGTATCGTCTTTCAGATTTCATGATGGGGCCGATGGCAAATCCATTTTACGCCGACATTGGTATCACCAAAGAAACTGTCGGCGCTGTGCGCGGATCCATTGGTCTTATTGCTTCCGTCGTCGGTGTTGCCGCCGGAGGACTTGCAGCCGTGCGTTTTGGATTTATCACAACGTTGATGGTGGGCGCGATCATCGGTCCCGCTTCCAATCTTGGTTTTTCTTTCCTTGCGATGGTGGGGCCAAGCAATGAAGTGTTCACGATGGCGATGATTATCGATAACTTTGCTTCGGGCTTTGCGGGAACAGCGCTTGTTGGTTACATGTCGAGCTTAACAACATTTGGCTACACGGCGACACAATATGCGCTCCTAAGTTCATTCTATGCTTTGTTAGGGAAAGTTTTAAAAGGCTTCTCGGGTGTCATGGTGCAGAGTTTTTCTGAGGGCCGCTCCCTTATGGAAGGGTACGCTTTATTCTTCCTAAGCACCGCTCTTGTGGGAATACCCGCGCTTCTATTGTGTATCTTGCTTGTGCGAAGCAATCGCCCTGTCGTTAAATAACAACAATCAGCTTCAGGAAGATTGTTTTTCCTTCCTGAAGCGTCGGTGTTAGTATCAGCCTCGAAACGCAATCGAGGTTTTTTATGTCAGCAAAAAAAGTCGTCATTGTCGGTGGTGGTTTCGCAGGCCTGAAGGCGGCTCGTGCCCTCGGCAATAAAGAAAATATTTCTGTGACTGTCGTTGATCGCAGAAATTACCACCTGTTTCAACCTCTTCTCTATCAAGTCGCTACGGCGGGACTTTCACCTGCTGAAATTTCCGGTCCTATTCGCGGGATTCTCTCCAAGTATCAAAATATCTCCGTGCTGCTCGACAACGTCAGCGGCGTGAAATTAGACGAACGCAAAATTAAACTCTCGGACCGCGAGCTGGAATACGATTATTTGATTCTTGCCTGCGGAGCCAAGCACAGTTATTTCGCGCATCCCGAGTGGGAAGAAAATGCTCCCGGATTGAAAACTTTAGAACAAGCGACAGAAATTCGCCGCCGTCTTTTGATTGCTTTTGAATTAGCGGAAAAAGAAACCGACGTGCAAAAACAAAAACAACATCTTACATTCGTGATTGTCGGCGCAGGCCCTACGGGTGTGGAACTCGCCGGCGCGATTGCAGAAATCAGCCGTCACACGTTGATGCGTGACTTCCGCCACATCGATCCTTCGCAGACACGCGTGCTCTTGATTGAAGCCGGACCGCGTATTCTGGCGTCATTTGCTCCCGATCTTTCGCGAAGTGCCGCAAGAAGTTTGGAAGATCTTGGCGTGCAGATCTGGACAAACACTCGTGTCACTGATGTGCAATCCGACTCCGTCATTCTTGGTCACGAAGTTATCAAAGCTTCGACGATTCTTTGGGCCGCAGGCGTACAGCCTTCGAGCTTGAACAAAACTTTAGGTGTTCCTTTGGATCGCGCAGGCCGTGTGCTTATCGAAAAAGATCTGAGCATCGCAGGTCATCCCGAAGTTTTTGTGCTCGGCGATCAAGCTTGTTATTTAACCGAACAGGGAACGCCCTTGCCGGGTCTTGCTTCGGTAGCTATGCAACAAGGGGAACATGCCGCTCGTGAAATTTTACAAGACATGAATGCGAAACCGCGCACGAGTTTCCGTTATCTCGATAAAGGCCAAATGGCGACAATCGGCCGACGAAAAGCAATCGCACAAATTCGCAATCTTAAATTCAGCGGATTTTTTGCCTGGTTATTATGGTTATTTATTCACGTCTATTATTTGATTGGTTTTAAAAATAAAGTCTTCGTGATTTGGCAATGGGCCTACGCTTACTTTACATTTAAAAGAGGTGCGCGTTTGATCGTCGATAAAGAATGGCGGTCACAGGTGAAACAGTCGCCTCCTGTTTCGTAACACTGGATCTTTTCAAGCACTAGGGCCGTCTCTAGCCTTAGTGCATGTACTTACAAAACTTTTTATCAATCAATCCGCCGTATACCAAAAATCAAACCGAAGGAATGAAGTGGCTTGCCGCTGCCTATAAGCTCGCTCAGCGAGAGCAAACCTACTCGGAAGAAGAATATTCAAAACTTCTTAACCGCGTCGGTTGCCCTGAAACGCAGATCCAAACGCGGGGCTTTTTCCTTCCTGATTCACAGTCGATGGAGTGGGATAAACAAATTATTTATCCCGTGAAAGAAAGCCCTCGCGGTGTCAGCATGCACAGGCGCCATGAGTACTTTCACAAAATCGTCCGTGACGTTTTCAATGACATTTACAAGTCCCGGCCTTACCCCGACGACATCATTCATGTCAGTTGTACTGGATATATTTCTCCCAGCGCCGCCCAAATGGTCGCTGTCAATGCACCCAAACCGGTCACGGTGACTCACTCGTACCACATGGGATGTTATGGAGCATTTCCCGCTCTTCGCATGGCTTCAGGTTTTTTGGCGAATGAAGGCATTCTGGGAAAAAAGAAAAACGTCGATCTTGTGCACACGGAACTTTGCAGTCTGCATCTGAATCCTCAAGATCCGTCGCTAGAACAAATGGTGATCCAAAGTCTTTTTGCCGACGGATGTATTGCGTATTCGATGGCAACGGAAAAACCCCAAAAAGGATTTAAGGTTTTGTCTCTTTATGAAGAACTCATTCCTGATACTACATCGGCGATGGAGTGGATGGTTTCTGATTGGGGCATGAAAATGACTCTTTCCAAGGACGTTCCGACGATGGTGGGAGCAAAAATTCGCGACTTCACGCACAGATGGCTGAATGCTCGCGGCTTTGATGCTTCTCATATTATCGCCAACGGTGTCTTTGCCGTTCACCCCGGTGGTCCCAAAATCATTGATCGTGTTGCTGAACATTTGAAATTGCAGGACTCGCAAGTCCAAGGCAGCCGTAACATTCTGAAAAAAAGAGGCAACATGTCTTCGGCGACTCTGCCGCATTTGTGGGAGCAAATCCTAAATGACGACAGTGTTCTTCCTGGAACTCCGATTGTCAGTTATGCCTTCGGACCAGGCCTTACAGTGTGTGGAAGTTTGATGGAGAAAATTTAGATGACGGCGTTTATTATCGTTTCAGCAATTCAAGGAGCCGCAATTTTATTCGATGAGTTTTTCTTTCACAGAAAAAGAGGACTGCCCAAGTGGGAAAGAATCAGCCATCCGATTGACACCCTTTCAATGATTGGCTGTCTTTTGTTTTTAGCTTTCGTCGAACGCACACCAACGACCGAGAAGATTTATTACGTCATTGCCGCCCTGTCGTGCATCCTCGTCACCAAAGACGAATGGGTTCACCGAAAATACTGCAAAGCCGAAGAGATGTGGCTGCACGCGGTTCTGTTTATGATGCATCCCTTGATCCTTTTTTTCGCGATGGGTGTCTGGGAAGACGGTCGCGCCCTTTTCTTGGGTCTCTCCGGCGGCATCTTTATCTTTCTAATTTATCAGCTGATCTATTGGGGCCTTCTTGATAACCGCCTCAAAAAGGCCCAGTTGCCAGCGCAAACTGCAAAGGCCCAACAGAGCGACTTGTATGAGTACTTTGGGGAATAACCCTTCTCAAGGCCGGGAAAATATCCCGCGCCCCTTGCATTGTTGCGATGCGCTATGCTATCTTGGCTTCTCTTTACGACCTGTACCGAAGGGTTCAGCCACTTAAATTCAACCATTGAAGTGGGTAAAGATCGATCTTCCAAAACGGACAGATGGCCGAGTGGTTGAAGGCGCTCGCCTGGAACGCGAGTATACGTCAAAAGCGTATCAAGAGTTCGAATCTCTTTCTGTCCGCCATTTGTCATCAGAGGCCATTTCACCAAGTATTTTGAATGGCTTTTTTAAATCAAAACATAAGGTTACGCCATCCAACCAGTAGTTCGATAGTATTAACTCTAAGAACTCTTTCTTCTCGGAAGGTGACCTCAATTTCCACAAGGATTCTGCATTGTTGGCAAGTTCGATAATCTTTTTAGCAGTAATACTAGTTGTCTCCTGCTCGCCACTGACGTTTTCTGTAGCGCTGATTTCTCTACGCTGATCTTTGAGCCGTTCAAGTTTTCTTTTAAAAAGATTTTCTGAAATTAATCCCTGCGTAAAGTGTTCGTAAGCGACATCCTCCTGCCGTTCAATCGCATCGAGTATGAGTTGCTGGTCTCTGATTTTTTTCTTTTGCTGTAATCGTAGCTTTGAAGTAGAGGCATTCAACTCATTAGCTATCTCAGTTGCTAAGCCATCAGATATACTTATTGACCTGACTATCTTCGCAAATTCTTCCAGGAGTCGAGCTTCGGAAATGTACCGTCCTTTAAGGCTTTTGTGCACTCCCTTTCCATTGCTGCATCTATAGAGGTTGTGGAATACAGTTTTTGGGGGATTTCTGTAATTTTTCTTCTTCCGTTCAAAAGTGATAGAACTTCCACATGTACACTTTAGCCACCCTCCGCCAAACAAACTCTGAGTCTTCAAGGCCCGGTTAGATGTGTGGCCACATGATATAGCTTTAGCATAAACTTCTGGATCAATTATGAGTTTATGTTTGCCTTTAAATAACTTTCCATTCCAAGAGAAGTATCCACCATAAAAAGGATTAGATATTCTTCTAGCTATCGTAGCTGCGCGATATTCTTTTATTTTTTTTGGCTCGATGAGGCCAAGAGAAATTACACGATCACGAATTTCTTCAAAGGAATATCCTTGAGATCGGAGTTCAAATTCAGTTTGAACGATTTTTAATCTTTGCGTATTTGTGTCTGGCACAATTATTGAGCCTCTACGTTTTTCATATCCTTCTGAACTAACCGCCCTCTGATTTCTATATCCTAAAGGAGGGCGGCTCCCAGGGAACCAACCGGTCTTTGCTTTCGACATACACGCAGTTGATACTTTGTGTGAAAGCTCAACTGAATAATGAGAATCAACTGTTCCCATGATCTTACGCATAAAGAGTTCATTGGGTGAAATGTCAGGCGTCAGCACTTTACCATCTAGGGAGTAGTGGACTTCATATTTACCGCTTTTCACGTCTCGAAGCATTGCCTCTATGTCTGTTAAGTTTCTTGATTCACGATCGGGTTTGTAAAAAATTCGTCGAGTGAGCTTATTTCTCTCACACCAAGAACCGATTTTAGCAAAGATCTTTCTCTCTTCTGATGACTTAGCTGACTCAACAATACAAAATATCGCGACAAGCTTAAGCCTTTGGGACCTGCAATAACTTTGGATGGATTCAATTTGTACGAGCTCAGAGTTGTTATCCTTTTGACCAGAACTGCTCACCCTGACAAAGCCCACAGCCTCTGCCCCATCGCGGTATTCCATTAAAGTGAAGGGGACAGTTGTATCAAAGTCACCAAGTCTTTTAATTTTATAAACTTTCGATTTTGTCATTTCTTCAGACTCTTATCTTTACATTCAATACAATTATCTGAATACAAGTATGACTCTTTACTCCATTTTATCAGGAGTGAAACCACCCTTATCAAAAAATCCTTATCTGAATCGAAACATGTTACTTCAGTTTGATTCTTGTCTTCTTCGGCCACGTTGCGTTCTTCGTTATACATTCAATTTTTATAGATTCAAAAATTTACGAAGGCCGGAAGTCTTTAAGAATCAAATATTTTTCCAGAATATCTTGGACCGCAAGTACAAGCTAAGAGGCATGCCTTGTTTCTTTAGGAGGTATTCGCGGAAGGACCTTAATTCAATGAGATGAAAAAAAAGAATGGAGTCACGATGTGCTTTCCAATATGAAAAGTACTGTGGCGCACCCCCAAAATTTTGCATAGCAATGTTAAGGTATGTGACACAAGCTTCCTTCCAAACATACTCGCAGCAGTTTTCTTCTCTTCTTCCAGATCGAAGGAACTTTCTTCTCAGAGTACTGAATTCTTCCTCCAGTTTCGTTGAATTTTTTTTTGCTGAGCTAAGACGTACCGCTTCGAGTTGTATGAGTGGTCCCGGGGGCGCATCCCCATGCAGCCAGTCATGGCGAAGACGATACGCCTCTAGCGGAATAACGTTTGTGGCATCATTAATCTGCAAATCCTTAATAAAATCTAAAGCTGTGTCATCAACAAGAAGTGTAGCGGAAATATTCTTGCGGATGCGGTCGGAGGTGGATCCTCGATTGCCATACTCCTCGGAAGAGCTATTAAAGAATTTAGACATTCTTAGGTTACTGAATTCCAACATCTCAATAAATCTTGCAAGTACAACTGTTATTTCTGATCGTGAAAGTAGTCGAGTGCCGCTACTAGTAACAACGCAGAAGTTTCCTCCTATATGAAGAAATGAACTTAGGAGTCTGCTAGCACGGGGAGCCTGATCACCAAAGGAATTGCCGCAAGCAATTAGTTTAGCCAAACTCTCAAATGAGTTTATATCTTCAGAGTTGATAAAGTCCCAGTGGACTTTCGCTGATCTCTTGATTCGCTGGGTTTTTGCTTGAATAAAGGCTCCCAACATTTTCCGAAAAGTTAGCTCACCTTTTGTTACTAGCTTTCCAATCTTCCGAACATACTCTTTTTCAACCAAATCATCTCTTTCGGAAAACACAATGCTGTCCAATGCACAACGAAGATGGCTTCCATAAGTAAGCGGTGAAGACCGAAAGACTTCAAATTTCTTTAAATTTTTATTCAAACTTCCCTCCTTCGTATTTTTTAAAGGTTACTTATAAGCCAATTGAAAAGGAGACACTATGGTTATGATAAAAATTTCAAACTTGAATACAGAGAATGTTAAACTGAATCCTGGATTCATTATCAGAGATGTGAACCAGAAGCATAAAGAGTACTTAAAGGAACTCTTAATTGAAGGAGTAGACTTAGGCCCAATCCTTCTAAATGATAAGAATGAATTATTAGATGGACGTCACAGACTTGAGGCTTACAAAGAACTGGGGCGCAACTCTATTCCATATACGGTTTCTTCCGCGAAGACTTCTGCAGAATGTTTTGAAACAGCAATTAACATGAATCTGAGGCTCGGTCTTCCACTAAGCACCTCAGAGAAAGTTCAAGCCCTTCTTTTATACAAAAAGGAGTTCCTTAACGGCGACCACTCTGCTCGTGAATTAGCCAGAAAATTTGGTTTAAGTCCTAGCACTGTACTAAAGTATTTGGGAGATCGTAAACAAAACGAATTTGAGCCAGAATCTCAAAGTATCAAAGTTCTGCCCGTCCAAAATGGACAACCTCAGTTGCACACCGAAGAGAATACCTTTCGACAAGAGACATTGTTTTGTCTTCATCAGAAAGAGGCTCAACCGGAGGCGCAGGAAAACGAAATGAAGAGATACTTTTTCAAAAATGGCGATGATGTTCAAGCGTTATCACAAAGTGAAGCTATTGAGTTACTCAAATACGACCAAGTGAATGATTTCATTTTCTTTATTTTGGGATCGCATCTGGCACACGAGGTAAAGCTGTGCTCAACCATTTCTACAGAAACGGAGGATCAGTAATTATGAAAAACACCATTTCTTCCAACTTTTGGAATAACTCAACAACAGTTATTGATGCTTATAAGATTTGGATAGGCACTAGCCCAAAGATTCCAAAGTTCCGTTATGTGGAAGTTAAAGATTTCCTATGGAATCAATACGGGATTGCCTTGAAGTGGAGAAAACCGTCAGTACCTAAGAGAGACTCAACTAATGGACGAGTCTATGCGTTTTGTGAAAACTTCGGCAGTGTTTTCAGAATCTCTTTTATTATCGAAAAAAATGCAATCATCGATTCTAGGGCCCATTTTGAACCGGATTTTATGGAGATGCCTCCACACACTTTAGATCAAAAATACAATTCATACTTTGACTTTAATCTGTATTCACCTGCAACTCTTAATTATCAAATTAGCCAGATTGCTCTTCTGGTGGACCGATATAACAACATTCTAGAAGATCTTTTGGCGAAACTTGGGCTTCGCACTTCTATTGCCTTAAAGTTCACTCACCTTGAGTTTGCAAGCCATCACCAAGTATTTAGAAACGCAGAAGGTGCATTAAAGGTTCTAGTGGATAAAATCAAAAATGAAAATCCAACTGTGACTTATGGTGATGTTACGAAGCAAATGCGCGGAGCATATACTCCTGCGGCAGGGGTGTCCCGCTTGAGTATCTACAGAAAACAAACTGACGCAATCAGAGTTGAAATTAGATTTGATTCAGAATCCGCAAATTATTGGGATTTGAAGAATCAACCTGGTTCCGCCACTGAGCTGCTTTTGAAGTATAATGAAATTGCCAATAAGATTGGAAATTCTTACGGCGCTACAGATACCAGAGAGAACCGACTGACTTATGTAAACGTGTTCGATGCCATTGCTAAAGTGATCCCCAGACAGGCGAAAAAAATCGTAGAAATGCTTATCGCGGCTGGCGGCAAGACTAGGTTTGACTCCCAAAAGGATAAGGGCGCTTACATTGCCGCGAACAAACTTGTTAAGGCTGGAATCCTAATCAAAGGAAGAATTAAAAAATTCCAATATGAACTTGCTCCAGCATATCGAGCAATTTTAAAGAACAATCCAACAAACTATGGAGAAGATGAATAGAAAGGTTATAAGCATGGCTAAAAAAACCTAAAATGATTTTAAAGCCATCGACATGTTCAATTGGGCTATAGCGCTTAACGTGAAGTTACGACAGCGCTATAGTCCCAACTAATAAACCAACAAATTTTTTCACTCACGGTAAAAGACAAGCCTTGAGTTGTATCACGAATTCCCAAAAGATCTCTGAAATATCATAATTACCTTTTACTGCAACGGAAGGTGATTTTTTTCTAGCTCCCTGATTTCATGCGCAGCTACCAATTCGAGCGCTCTGGGTCTCAGTAAGGTGTAAGTTTTAAGATCGCCACTTTCCAAGGCGTGAAACATACAAATCAAAATCTGCTCCAGCGTCATTGTTCCTCCAAGCCATTGGATCTAGCAAGAAACATCACTCGTTACCCGCGAATACAAACTTAACGGTGGACGATATTCGGATTAGATTAACTGACCATTCAAAAAGTATTGTAGATCCCGCTTTAGGTTTTTGTCGTTTTGATATTTTTGCAAAAGGCCGTGCCGCTTTAGCACTGGGTAAATGGTTCTGTAGGCCCTTTCACAACGAGGTCGATTTCTAAAAGATGCAGCTTTAGTCGCCTCGCTCTCAAGAAGCCAGAGCGCGAACATCAGAACAAGCTTGGTGGTTGAATGATCCATGGTAGAAACGTCTTTGCTTATATCGCGAAAAAAGTCTTCAACTTTAATTCTCCGTATAGATGCTGGTGTAGCCATAGGGTTGGGTCGTTTAACCCCAATTGAAGATTCTACTCTTGCCCAAAAATGTACGTCATTACGAAATGACGCTAACGCTTTCGCACCTTTGGTAGTGCGCTCAAATTCTAACCATGCTTCAAGAATTTTCTCTTTAGAATCTTTTCGGTCTGCATCGCAAAGACACTGATTTCGAAAGTAAGTCAAAGCACGTTCCAGATAAACCTTGGTATGCACTTCAAGGTTCTCGTTACGAGTCACACTTTCGATAATCGTTTCAAATAAAGTACTATTATGCATGGTGATTCATCCGTCATTTCATATGCACTAGATTGGGATGAATTTACATAAAATTTACCCTGCGCAACGCAGAATGTGAGCCGTGCAGGGTATAGCACGATCATTAACCTTTAGTCTTACGAGGATCATGCCCGTAGCTGTTCTTTTCTCGGATCTTTCCATCTCGTCCGTGAATTACGACCTCGCTACGATCACATCTCGCCATATTCGTGGCCGTAGTGATTGCTGCCTTCTGCGTTCGTTGAATTGTTACAGTATAGCCCGCGGTTTTCACGGCCCAGCCATTTCCCGACTTTACTACGTGTTTGTTGTTGTTTGCCATTTTAGTTAACCTTTCTGATCTATAAATGTGTTTTAACTTTGTATGTTTCAGGCGGTGTTCGTGCTCCGCCTGAAGCAATTAAGCTTTGTGGTGTGGTACACAGAACACAAAGCAACTTTTATTCGCTGGGTAAATCGTCTTGCCGTTCTTGGTAATACTTGGCGCAAAAATGCGTTTCATACCCAACGGACAGTCACGATCAACCGATTGGTTACACTTTGGACATGTCTTCATGAAAAATACCTCCTTCCCTGACGGGAGAGGGGCTCGACCAGAAAAGAACTTCTTGCTTTGCCTTACACGAACTGGCAGAACAAAAAGAGGTAACTCTAGTCTGGGTCGATCCCTGATCCCGACAAAAAATCGGCAGCTCTCGCAAAGCTGCCTTTTTTATTTTCTAAAATCTTCAGTTAACTTCTTCACGCGGATTTCCGCCGCGGTTTTTGAAACTTTGAATGCTTCAATTACTGTTTGAACATCCATCTTTCCTGTTTTAAAGAGCTGTTTCATCATTGGATACGGCATTAGCACAGCCGCCGCAAATGTGTTTGCCTGCCACTCGGGATCCTCAAAAGCCCGTAACTGTGAACGCCTCGCAAACGTCACGTTTTCGCGGGAAGGATACTTACCCCCAACCGCATTGCTTTGTCCATGCAGGATCATGTGACCAAACTCATGAGCTGCCGTAAAGCGCCCCTGCGGATCACCTTTCTCAAGGCGGTTATAAGAAGCTAACGGGAGCTCGATTTCTCTGTTGGTCACATCTGTTACGCCACCTAAACCTTTAACATTTTTGCCGATGGCAGGTGTGTAGCCAAATCGGTCCAGCATGTTCTCGAAGATCTCAAGAACAGGTACTGGCATCGGAGTGTCTAGACACTCCGGTGCTGTAAGCATTAAGAACTCCAGTGCGTGTTGCTCAATCTCCTTCGTTGAAAGCCCGCGAACTACTGGCACTGAAATTTCTGAATAGTCCATGTTACCCCTCATTCAAAATGTCGCGAATCTTTCGCATTTGCTGTTCGTTAAGTTGTTTGTTTGAAAGTCTTCGTCCAAATGCGACCGCCACATCAATGTATTGAGGTTCACAGTCGAACATCTTTGCAAAATTTCTTTTCTCTCGGTCAGCATCGGCGGTTACTCTGAGTAGTTCTTCCTCTACACCAAGTGTTTCAGCAAGTTTTGCTAAACTAACTTTGCCGACTGGAAACGGTGGTTTCTTCCCGGACTCAACCTCACTGTAGTAAACGACCGTGATGCCCAGTTCACGTG
The DNA here is from genome assembly GCF_030169785.1 of Bdellovibrio sp. 22V. Lineage (NCBI taxonomy): Bacteria > Pseudomonadati > Bdellovibrionota > Bdellovibrionia > Bdellovibrionales > Pseudobdellovibrionaceae > Bdellovibrio > Bdellovibrio bacteriopascens. The sequence goes on along the minus strand of NZ_CP125854.1, from coordinate 3,516,158 downwards.
CTACTTGTCCCATTGTTTTCTTTGCTCCAATCCTCAAGTTCTTTATGCAGTTTGCAAAAGTCTCTAGCGGTAAAACGTTGTCCATTGTTGCATCCTTTTTTTCGTCTTAGTCTGTCCTTTAGCTTGTGTTAGCTATCGTTAGCTAAGTCCTGCTTACATGAAACGAAATTGCGTTTCTGAGTGCAACTAAAAAGACGGATTATGGCGCATCGCGTTTTGTTTATTTAATGCTCTTCTTCGTTTGATGGAAAAAACTTAGTCTTGTTTGCTGGGGGAGATCATGAGGAATTTAGATTTGAGTACGGCGTACTACGAAAAGGGAATCAGTTCAGCAAAGCTCGCTTTCGAAATTCTTACTTCGCCGCATCTCGAACCTTTTAGAGATGCGGCGATAGCTCAGTTTTTCAATTGCTTCGAACTTCTTTTAAAGTCTCAGATAGCAAGGCACAGTAACCTTCTTTTGCTTAAGGATACAAAAAAGATTACTGAGAGCTGGGGGGAAAAAAATAGTTTCGATGCGCTCCCAACAAAATCAGCTGGTGAATTACCTGAATTGTTATACGTGCTTGAAAAAGGAAATCCGAACTTTGAGTTTCTTAAAAATAATCGGGGAATCATCGATAAAATGCGAGAAGAGCGTAACAAGTACGAACACGGCGCTGGTCCAATTACCAAAGGTTACGTTTCTCTTATTCTTGCTCCTTTCTTCCACAAGGTAATCATCAAATTAGCGAAGGCTATCGATCCTGAACGTTACAGTACAAATTTTAGTATCGAACTTCGTCAAAAAATTTTCGATGCATCAACAGAACCATCAAGAATGCTTCAGGATCCAGATAAATTCTATAGCGAACCGAAAACATGCCCTACATGTTTTAACAACTTTGCGTTCTTAAGCAGGAGGTCTGACCTGCTTCATTGTCTGGTTTGCGACAAAGATACGGTTCAAGGTTCGATAATTTACCGCGAGTGCCTTCTGTGCGAAACTCCAAACGTTATCTCGCATCAAGGTTTTGCAACATGCATAGATTGCAGAATCAATTTCGTTGCCGTATCACTTGGGCAAGATAATGTTTGTCGACACGTGAGTAACGACGGGTCTTGTAATTCATCTGAAATTGCCGACTTGAGCGCGGAAGTAGGTGATGAGCTGGGACTCTGTTTGAAGTGTTTCACTGTTCAAAATTTATGGCGCTGCTGTCTTTGTGATACCTATTATACAAGCAATGAAAAACATTATGGACCGCCTGGTTATGACGAAAATGTTTGTGCAGAGTGTGTAATAAATTTTTAGTCAAATTTACGAGACAACTACTCTTTCTCTAAGTTTTTTGAGTTAGTTGTAAACGTTTACTTAGATATGAGAGACTGTATGAGTCGAACGATTGAACATATGATATCTACTGGTGAGTTGGAACCTACTGGTGGCTACATAAGCTGTCCTGGATGTGACTTTGAAGTAGAATTACATGCTCACAAATATGATCCAGAGTTGACTGCAACATCATGCGGAAACTGCACTTATGTAGATTGGGCCAACGACGTACCTTCAAAAAAAAATCCACGGCGATGTCCCGTTTGTAGCGACTTTGTCACTGATGAGGAGATTGAAGAAGAAGTATTCATTAAATGTAGTGGTACAAACGCACGAGGTGACTCGTGTGATCAATTGGCTCATCAAGAATGCCTGGAACACTGCCAAGAATGCGGTTGGGGTTGCGAAGAAGAGACTAGTGATTTTCATACTTGTGATGGCTGCGGTCTCAAACACAAAATGAGTCATTTCGTGAATGGCGGTCGCGAGTTCGTAGAAATTTTTGGAGATATCTGTTGGTCATGTTTTAATGGTCAGGAAGAAAGATTCGTTGAACCAGAAGATTACGATTCTATGGTGGCGCAGGACACCGTCCTGAGTGCGGAAGAGGCTCAGCCTGCTGCTTGGTTTTATCAAGTGTCAGTGCTAACTCCTCTCGAGGGCCGTCGTAGACAAGACAGTTCATTCTATTTAAGTCACTTCGTTCGTAAACGAGAAACGATGTCTGATCGCGATTGTTGCAACCAACTAATAAAAATTCTAACGGATCGAAAGTTAGTCGCGGCTCCAACCGGTTACTTTAGCTCCTATACAGCAGACAGAGAAAGAACAGCCGCTTCGAAAGCGGTTTGTTTTACGGAGGGTAGACTTACAGCTCTTCGTGAACATTCCAAAGAATATTCTGAATTTGGAATAGCTTTCTCGAAATTTAACCTTATTAAGTACGCTAACGCATCACCCGTTATTCATATTCACGAAGCTTTTATTCAACAAGTACGAAACTCGTTGCCAGTTCAAATCATTCCTTATGTAAATTTGATCGCGCCACCACGTTACGATTATCAACACGAGCGGGAGTGGCGAGTGCCTGAAGATCTTCATTTTAAGTTGGAAGAAATCTCCTTTGTATTTGCACCTCAGTCCTTTCATCCGATTTTAGAATCTGTTACCAACAGAAAGGTCAAAATTTATTGTATCGACACAATTAACGAAATTTAGAAACTTCTGGCACGTTGCTTTCAGCATCTTGCGCCCAAATTTCTTAAAAGGTACTCCACCATGTTGGGGACCTCCTGAGTAGCTGGTCCGACGTAACGTTTGTCAAAGGACTTTGATACATTCGTCTTCTGGGTGTTAACTTCAATCTTGAAGGCATCGTGTGCCAATTTCACCAATCCCGCTGCTGGGTATACAATTCCACTCGTGCCAACTGAGACAAAGGCATCTGCATCTCTCACGAGCTGTTGAATCAATTCGAGAAAGTACGGAGTTTCACCAAACCAAATTACATCTGGTCTCAGAAATCCACAACGTCCACAAAATTTACACGCGTCCTTTGAGCTAAGATCGTTTATCCAGTACATTCTTTCATTGCAGGATTTGCAAATAACGCGATCAAGCTGACCATGCATGTGAAGGACTTTTTTTGACCCCGCACGCTCGTGTAAATCATCTACGTTCTGTGTGATAATCTGAAATGGTCCTGGCCATTCTCTTTCTAACCTTGCCAAAGCAATGTGGGCAGCGTTGGGTTGCACGCTTGGATCTTTAAGCTGCCGTCTGCGTAAGTTATAAAATCTATGAACAAGCTCTGGATCTTTCGCGAAACCTTTAGGAGACGCCACGTCTTCAATTTTGTAGTCTTCCCAAAGTCCGTTTTGATCCCTAAAAGTCCGTATCCCGGACTCTGCCGAAACTCCTGAGCCAGTAAGTATTACGATGTTCTTGGACACAAATGCCTCTAATGAATTTTTAAGTGAACTTGATCATCCTCGACGCCGTTGGGGCACAGAAGATTTGCAAGATAATCAACAGGAACAAACTTAACGAAAATCTTTTTCCGATTCCTTCTAATTTTTTTCTTGATTAAGGACCTCTTGTTTAATCTCACAACAAACTCCCATCTTAGTAGTCACGCACGTAAGCATGAAGCTCCTCCGCGCATTAATCCGATTAAAACTTTTGAAAATCTATGATTTTCTCTTTTCATAAGATTATGCCTTCAATCATATCCTCAAATGAAAACAAGAAGCGGGTTACAAAGTGGAACTTTCATTAACGAACTACAAGGTTGACCAGTTGAAGATCAAACAAGGAGACTTAATGATTTGCCCTCTACTGCAACCTCCGGCCACCAGAGACGGGTGCAATCCAAGCCGAACGTGGCATCGGTTCTGAAACTGTTATGGAGATTATTTGGATCAAAACTCACTATATTTAGTTGCGAAAATCCAGTGGAATTGTACATTTCCGCATGATCGTGTGACAAAGCTTGATCAAGTATAAAAAAAATCCTACCTTGATCCTCGTCGTACCAGCTCTTTACCAGGCCTTTAAATTTTTGGTCTTGAAGATCATTACTGTTTTCGGATAGCAAACTCTGCTCGAAAAGATCAATCAGTTGAGTTTTGAGTACAGTGTTCTTCTCTCGAGAATACTGAAGTTGCAAAATCAAGAGTTTACTATCCCTACAAAGAAGTGATTGGCAAACATTAGAAGAAGAATCTTTTTCAACTCGATAGCGATAAAGAGATTTCTTTAAATTCCAATCATAAACTTCGCGATCCAAATGGCTTACTGACGATACAATTAGTGACCGACCTCCCTCCACAAAACGGGAAAAATGACGAGTGTGGTCGATTACACTTATCACATCACTTTTGATTTTTACCAAGAACGACAAGGCAGCTTTGTTCGCACTTGAGAAATTGACGAACAAACTGTCCTTTTTAAAGGAAAATGATATCGGAAACACAAAGCGTGGCAAATTGATAGAAATTTCACCGAAGTGACGATGTCTGCTATGGTAAGTAGTTACCAGCCAACCGTCTTCATTACTCTTGAATATGAAGATATAATCATCAGCAGCATACAAGAAAATTGTACCTCTTTGAGTTTCATAGAATGTCTTCCAGCTAGCACCTTGATCACTACTTAAAATAAATAAATTCTTTCCACTATGCTGATCAACTAAGTTCGCAGCAATGAGGTCATGTCTACTCAAAGTCATCTTTGCAATCACATAATCACTAAAATCGGAAGCAATGGCTTTCCCCAAATCTCTTTCTAATTGAACTGTGTAGCCATCGAGTACGATTAGTCGTGGATTAGTATTAAATTTCACAAAAACCTTTCTATCCTTTGGCTAGCGTCTTCTGTGGCGCCACTCATTAAAGTTACGTATTAGATTAAGGTCTTCAGCCGAAGTCGTATAAAGGACCCGAAAAACACATTTCTAGAAAAGCAGGTATTGGCACCAAGTAGTCTTTTGGGAAATTACCTATGGTTTCATAGGTACCGTAGGTCTTACATTTAAGGACTAAGTCTTCGGAATCTTCCTTATCTTCAAAATAAAGACCAAAATTCCTGCCTTGATCTAAAGCGTGTCCTGATTCCAACAAATTTAAAAGGTGAAGAAAGAACTGCCGTTTACCCCAATCCGTTGGAATAATAAGTTTTCCGTCTATGCAAAACGATCTTTTCCCATCAATATCCACAACCTCCGCAAAAACAAATCCTCGGTCCCCGATCTCTAAGATAGCCGGTACAGCAAAAGGGATTGGCTCTTTAAAAAAATCAAGTATTTTCCCGTTCAGAACTCTGGGGAGAAAGGGTGGCGAGGGCTCCATCGCTATTGGATTAATACGACCCTGAGGAAGCCAGAAGTGAGCTTGGCACACAACGTGGTCCTCGTAAATATAATCATCGTCATCTGAAACTTTAAAACCATAAGTGCAACCGTGTTGATCTTTCCGAATTATGGTTTTCATCATTAAATCCTTCTTTAAAAAGATGATCAGTTGAAACAAATTCAAAAAAATAAATCCATCGATTTTTTAGATACTATTCATGACGTTGAAACATCACGCACTTGAAGTGCTCAAAAATTGTTTGAAGATAAATACTACTTTTGGGATTGTTGCAAAGCCCCCAGTTTGTGTTGAATGGAAGAAAGTATTTGCAGCTTACGCAGTCTCTGTCTGCATATTTCTCCCTTTCTTCTTTAGACCAATCAGAAAAACCTTTTGCGTATTGCTCCTTACTCGCTTGGCAAGACCATTCTGTTGTCAGAACTTGATTTCTGTTTTCAAAACGTTTTTTAGAAGACATTTTCATCACCAGTTTCCTTGATCTGTGTTATGGGTCTTATGCACAGGAGTCTCAGTTAGCCTACCTTACGCTTAGAGGTTCTTCGTATTAACCCATGGTCTAACATGACATTCTCCCAAGATTTTAAAGCGTCACCTCGAGAACCAGAAACTTTTTGTCTATCTAGTGCGACATCAATCTGATTCGGTTCAGGAAGCAACATCCAGACTCTTTGAAAGAGAGCAAATTCAACTTCATCATCTCGGTTTAAGTTTGCTAAAAAAAGGGAAATCACGTTAAAGGGACTTTTGCCTACTACTAGTTTTAAATCTTCATCAGACAGAAGAAGTGTTCGACCTACCAGCGTTTTTGCGCTAAGTGATTCCCTGATTCCATCTTGTGTTCGTGCGATAAAGTTTTTGTCTGGTTCAACCTTCTCTATGTCAGGACAGTTGTTATACCAGAGTTGCTTAAGACCAAGAGTAACCTTATCAATCTCTGCAAGAGTCGGACGCTCAGGGTAGGGAATGGCCCAAGCTGCTGCGTGTGCACAACCCTGCACACCTAAACCACTAACCTGCCCAAGATAGTACTTCTCTATAATTCTTGGGAAAATATTATCATCAGTCTGCTTTTCCGTGATAAAAAGGTCCTTGAAAATCTGTGGAGAACTAACGAAGGATTGTACAATTGTTGCAAGGTGCACCACCACCGAAATAACTGAAGAGTCTTCTAGTCTTTGCAAGATCCAAGATTCTTTTGGGTTTTCGCAATGGATCTCTATCGCAATAGGTCCAGACCTAAGATACTCCATGTGTAGAAGACACAATACTTCAATCGTATTTAGGTAGTTACGAACAATTGTTTGCATCGCGTACTCCTTCGCTCTTCTCTTTAAGATTATTTCGACAAACTAGCTCTCAAACAGTCTATTAATTTCAAGTGTGATAACATCTTTCAGTTCCAATGGTCCTAGCCAGCGGTAAGGTATTGACCGAAGACCATAGCGTGCTCCAAATACGGCGCCAACTACTGCACCATTGCTATCCGCATCTCCACCCAGATTTACTGCTTTTATTAATGCTTCCTCAAAGGTTTTACAGTTTACGATACACCAAGCGAGCACAGTAATTGTGTGAATTACCCAACCAGTATTAGGCAGATCCTTCCAGCTCCCTATTGCATCTTCGTAAATTTTCTTGGTGTTTATTCCGCCACGATGGAGTGAAATCATGAGTGTTCGTAGGAGTTCTTGATGTGAACAGTCTTTGGACATCGCGAGGTTCAGGGTTTCTACAAGTGCGACATCAACCTGTTTAGTAATCTCATCTCCGTGAGTTAGAAGATTTTGTTTAAAACAAGTTTCAATAAGTTCCTTATGCGTAGTTCTCATCAATGCAAGGGGTGCTACTCTAATAAGTGATCCATTTCCTTGAGAATCCGAGGAACTTAAACCACCAAACTCATCCCCATCTAACATTCGCTTAATCGCAGCGCGAACAGTGTCTCCAATATCAAATGGATCACTAAGATACCAATCAATCATTAAACCTCGGGCTGTTGCTAGGTCTAGGAAGGTTGGACTTTGGAGGCTTTTTAAAATGATAAGTGCTAGTTCGGTATCATCGGTAGGCTGACCTATTCTCCATGGAATGGAGCTTCCGCCACCAATGATTTCTTTGTGGGCAAAATTACAATCTCGCTCCTGATGTTCCTTTGTTGAACCAAGACTATCACCGCAATGGAGACCTAGGAGCATTCCTAAAGCTCTTTCCTTACTTACTTCGTTAGCGCCGGACATCAAACCTCCTTTGGCTTGAAAACGGACGTTTGTTAGCCCTGGGAGAACTGTGTTGCGGTACTGTGGTGAAGCCTAGGCTAGAAATTAATTCAGTATTTAAAAACCATGACTTTTACTTTTGAGGTTTTTCTTCCATGTCCTTAGTGTAAGTATGGTGTCCATAGATCCAAAAGAGTTCATCCGCCAAAACAACTGAATATTCTTCTGTAACTTGGTCATAGATCTCTTTTAACCGATAAAACACATCATCCTCTTCATCAGCATCCTCGGGACTACCGAAAACCTCTGTAATACGGGGGTGATCCCTTTTTAGAAGATGTAAAAATCCTGCTTCTATCCCAAACTCTTGCGCACAAGTTAGAGATGCATGCGGGCCATTACTCATACTCAGTAAGTACAAAGCACGTTCTTTAGAAAAGAGATGCGCGTTATTAATTATTACATGATGTGGGGACTTTTCATCGTAAGGAGACTGGGGAAGAAGATATTTAATTGCAAAAACAAATCCGCTGTCAGTAGCTGACCGTAGCGCCGTCAACATTTTTTTTAGATCACTATCGTAAGCTTCGGTACTGGAGTAATACCCAGCAGGGGCAATCATCTTTAAATCTTTTGCTCCCCAGTGTGGTTCATTAAGATTCTTAAAAATTAACTTACTGTTTACATCTTTAAACCAAGCCTTTTCATAAAAGTAACCTGCCACTAATTTACTTTTAATAAGTAGGCTATACCAAAACCAAACTGACAGTGCGGCACATACAAGACCATAAACTATCGCAGCCTTCCACCCCTCGTTTAAAAATAGAAAACCAACCGAAAGCAGAGGAACTAGAAAAGCAGCCATTAGGATGTTATCGGACCTCTTTAAAAGACTACTTTCTCGGTTCTTGATGAAGTTTGATAGATCCGATTCTATTTTTTGAAAGTGCTGAAGTTTCTCATCAATATCATTTAGAACCTTTGGAAAAAGCTGAGCACGTTCTGCAATCATATTCTCATCAAGCTCCATTCGTTCTTGCAGGACCTTTTGTCGCTGGAGCTCAGCGTGTTTCTTACTGGTATATTCACTATAGGATTCGGAAATAGAAAGTCCTCTGATGAAACACTCTTCAAAATATTCCAAGAGAAAATCTTTATCGTCAGGGAACTCTGGATACCGTTCACAAATGCGTTCAAACGTTTGTTCAGCTGGGCAAAAATCCTCTGGCAGCAGCAGCCCGTACCCAAGTTGAATCACATTCTCGCGGAAAGCTTTAGCGGCAAGCTGCCTAGAAATGTTTTCTCGTATTGTGATATCTTTCACTTCATCATAGTGATGATGTCGAATTCCAAGCCCAAGACTCTGGATTTCTTCAATCTCTATTACCGCTCTTTCTTTTTGGTTTTTTTGCCTTTCCTTCTGTTCATATCGGGCTCGTCGCTCCATCTCTTCTTTAACCATTTGCTGGTGCTGATGTTGTGCTTCCTGCATTTTTTCGCGATGTCTCCGAGCTTCACGTCTTTCTCTATCTTCAGCCCAAGAGCGTTCTTGCTCAATTTTTTTTAATTCTGACATCTCTGACTTAATATCGTTAACATCTAGGGCAGCCTTCACAGTTGCCCCAGCTGTAATAATGTCTAAAAGATTTGTTTCCTTTTTCTCAACGGTCTTAGATTTGAAGTTACTCATTATACACCTCTTATAGACCATTAGCATTCTGTTGTTGAACTGCTTCGTTCATGAACATTAGATCGCGCTGCTGTGATTCTTGAAGATTATTTGCCGGAGTTCGGTTTTGATTTTTCTGTAGCAAAAATTCCTTTTGCTTAAGGGCCTCTTGCTCAGCCTGATCTCGATATTTCATCATGCTTTCGGAATAATATGCGGGCTTGTAGTTTTCAGGGTAAGAATTAACAAACTTGTCTACAATATTTGCCCAATTCTGTGGTGGTGTGAAACTTTCTGAACCCCAATTGTTTCCCGGTGCAGGCTGCTCATCTTTCCCGTCCACGGAAAGGATCACCTCACCGGTGTTAGAGTCGATAAGGCTCAAGTATTGACTGCAACTATTCAGATAGGGTGCAGAAGAAAAACTGATCCAAGGTTTTCTCCGATAGCACTGACTATGGCCCACGACGATAGCACCAACCCCAAACATTTTTCCCCATATTGCGTATTTTTCTTTGTTTTCAAATCTATCAGCTTGAACACGATGAAGACGCTCTTGTTCACGTTGAACGGCGCGGAAGCCTTGTGCTCGATCAATCACCATGAATCTTCCGGATTTAACTAATTCATTTGAGATTTCAACGTAATCCTGCGAACTGACTGAGTCCGGGTCTATAAAAACACGCATGTTTTTATCACTCCAAACACTTCTCTTTGGTGGAGAAGAACAACCACTGATTAAGACCACTGAAAGAACAAAAGATGCCATGCCGACGTTAGTAACGGACCTCATTGGAACCTCCATTTTTAAGAGAAAGAAAGGGGAGAAGTCTAAAGCAATTCCCCAGGGGCTTCGCCCTTCGCGACTAAAGAACCATGAATATTGTAGGTGTTTCCACCTTTAATATATCCAACAATGATTCCCAGCTTGTTTAATACGTTTACGCGGTCAGATTTTTCATCCAAAAAGTAGAGAACACGGCCAAGACTATCTTTAATTTCTTTCTTACCCATAAATCCTCCTGAACAAATTACTTTTTTGCTTTCGGTTTTAACCTCTTCGCTTCGATCAGAAAAATTCCCGAAAGATCCGGTTCTGCACTTACATCGTACAAGTCAGTAATGCTAATCGTGGGTGGGGGCTCTTCCTTTCCTATTAACAACCACTGAAAGCTTACACCTACACCCTTGGCAAAACGGTAAACAGCTTCGTGATTTTCAGGAACACTCCCGGAAGTCCACATGTTGAACGTGCTACTCGGAACCCCTGCTATCTCAGCTCCAGCACGGGCAGATAATCCACGTTCTTTCAGAACCTTCTTTAGGTTTGCGGCAAAGATATTTCCTGTGCTGATTCTCTTTCTTTTCATACATAGATTAATCGGTATGATGTCCGCGAAGGTCCAAACAATTCTCTAATTACGGACATGATTCTCGTTAATGTCCATAGTTACGTTTCTCTTATCTTGCAGGATCGCTTATTTCGCTTAATGATGGCTTGTACAGTAGACCTGCTGACCGTAGTTACGCGTCTTGAAATTTCACGAATTGGTGTGCCTTTGCTAAATAGCTCCAGGACTTGTTTCTCAATTTCAGGATTTACTTTTGACGGTCTTCCCAACGTCTTGCCTTGCAACTTTGCGACGGCAAGAGCGACCTTGGTCCTCTCTGAAATTAGTGATGCCTCAAACTCCGCCAAAGCGCTAAAGATATGCAAAAGAAGTTCACTCTGGGGATTCTTTCCAGATAAATCCAAATTTTCGCGAACGATGAAAATGCCTTTGCCGTCCTTGCGCAAATTGTCTACCAACTTAATGATGTGACTTAAAGATCTACCTAAGCGATCCAGCGCTGCGACCATTAACACGTCGGCATTCAGAGATTTCATGGCAGCTAAGGCTTTTCTCAGCTGTGGTCTATCCGCGATCTTTCCGGAACCATGATCCGCAAACTCTCCCACAATCTGATAGTCCCGAAGTTCACACTGTCTACGCAAAGGAAGCAGTTGATTTTGAAGATTAAGATCTATTAAGGATACTCTTGCGTATAGAATTACCTTTTTCTTTTCCATTACTTAGTTATACCACGGCGCACAATGACATTGTATTACAATATAATACATGCTCAAATTGAGTCATTGGAGAAGCGATGAAAGTAAAATATAAACCACCCCGTAAGAGATTTTTTACGAAAACAAAGAAGAACTGTTCGTTCAGACTTCCTGAGGATTTGCTGTCTTACTACGATAAGCTAGCAAAAGAATCCGGAATGACCTTGACGGATCTCGTGGCTGATGTGTTGGATTCTGCTGCGGAGCAATTGGAAAAGGGTCGCCAAAGAAAGTAATTTTTGCGTTGATGATGTGGCTAGGTCAGCACGAAATTTTTTTGTAAAATTCGGTGGTAGTTTCGTAGTGCCTAGAAAAAATGTTCTCGGGAGAAGGCGCGATGGGTAGTGAAAGCTCTATAGGAAGTGTATCAATTGGTTGGGTTCTTGGAATAATTAGTGGTATTGCAATTGAATATTTCAAAAGAAGCGGTGAAGAGGATCGCTATAGGGAAGCCACTCAGGTTGAACTCAATGAAAGTTGCATTACTTTTGCTGCAACGTTTATTCAAATCCAAATGGGAAGCTATAAGATTAGCCGTGAAGACTTAGTTTTTTGTCGTGAACTGTTGTCGGAATTTGAAATTCCCGTCAACAGAGAGAAGTACATCAAAAATTTAGATGAAATACTTTGTTTTAATGCAGATCAGTTTGCGGCACATCGCAAAATGTTGAAGATTAAAAATAAGGGCAATGTGCATAACTTACAGACACTGAAGCTTCCGTATTTATCGGCAACGCCATCACTTATTAGCTTACTCGGTGGCGAAGAACAAAAATCACTGGTGAAAATTCTCAATTACTTGGAACGCGCGAACTCCCAGATAAATGAAATCAAGCTTTGGGCTCGTGAACTCATATCGGGAAAACATTCCACATCGATTGAGTCAGCTTATGAGAACGGTCTAGAGGCTTTTGTCATCACGCTTAAGTTGATTTTAAATGAATCCAAAGCACTGCGACAGTACTGGAAGAACCTAGAATAGAAACCCAATTCAAAAGCGCGAATCGTGGCGATGCTCAGAGTGGCGAGAGCCTCAGTTCATCTGATACGCAGCACAACTGGTTCGATAATCCTCTATTTGTGTCCGCCATTTCCAAAAAAAACTAAGGATGATACCCCCGCCCATCACTGAGCGCTTTGCTACCAAACAAGTTCAACTGATTGCCCGTAATAAAATCCGCAATGGAAGTTAGAACATTGGATTTCGAAGCGACCGCCCAATACATCACACAATCTGAATCCGTCGTGTGATGCACGTGACTCTGGTCCTCATGATCTGTCGCCATAGGCAAGCCGAGGTTCACCAAACCAATCGCATGTCCCACTTCATGAACGACAGTGCCTTGCTCAACATAGCGCTGACTCACGGGATCTCCACCCACCGAAGTCACAACATCCTTGAAGACAAAGACAAAAGGATACCCGGTGAAATGCACGCCAAGAATATTGGCGTTGCCATCATAAAGACCCTTAACAAAAATCACAGCAACTTTGCTTTGTGTCGCGCTCGATGATGGCGCGTAAGTAGACCCAAGACTAATAAGCTGACTTGAACTCCAAGAACTTTGGTTCTGCGTTCCTATCGATGTCATTTGCGCTAACGTTGTCGGTACAGTGATCGTACGTCCCGTATGTGTACTGAACAGTGCCGAGTAACTCGACTTGGTGATGTCCCAGGTTTGATTCGCGGTCAGTCCAATATTGCCGACATAGGGCTCGGCTCCGGTTTCATAAAAAACCTGGATCGAAAAATCTGTAACCGCATCAGAAAAGACAGAGCGGACGAAAGAGATCTGCGCCGCCTCACCGCCACTTGATGACGAACTCCCGCCACCACAACCATGGCCAAAGATGAGAGTCCCCGTAATGAGAAGGTATAAATGCCATTTCATTGCAATATTATCGGCGTTTCTCAAGTTCTCTGCATCCGCCTGTCGCAAAGTGAATCAACCCAATTTAAGAATTTAGCGAAAAATCCGAGAAGTAGTTCATGAATTTCGGAGCGTTTCTTGTATTCATAGCTCTGTCTTATTTTGGGACAGAGGCGAACGGAGCGCCAACGACACTCACCTACCAAGGGCGTATCCTTCGATCTGATGGAACTCCTCTAGAGCATTCCAACGTCAGCTTCATTTTTCAAGTTACGGATCCCTCAGGCCAATGCGTGATTTATCAAGAACAAGTCACCGGCATTAATATGACAAACTCAAATGGTGTCTTTGATGTTCCGATCGGATTGGGTCTTGTCAATTTTCCCTTGAGTGGAAGTTTCACTGTCCTTGATGCCTTCAACAACTCAACGAATTACACTTGCGGCGCCTGTCTTGGTTACAACTGCGCCAACGGCACCAGCACATTTACTCCGCTTAACACGGACAATCGTGTTTTGCGTGTGCAATTCCATGATGGCAGTGGCTGGCGAACTATCTCTCCAGATAATCTTATCCGCTCGGTGCCGTTCTCTGGTTACGCACTTTCCGCGCAGAAACTGGGAACCAATGTCGCTTCTGATTTTTTACTGAAAGCCGGCTTGCCTACTTGTGCAAGCAATCAGTACCTTTCTTGGAATGGCGTCGCTCTGATTTGTGCGACGTCGTCTGCCGCGAGCAGCTCGTCAACGGGTTTACTTACTTCATCGGACTGGACCGTTTTTAACAACAAGCTCGACAGTTCCTCTTCTATCTCTACATCACAACTCCCAACGGTGCCTGTTACCAAAGGAGGTACCGGCGTCACTTCTCTGACTCCAAATCGTCTGCTGGCGAGTGATGCGAGCGGCTCGGCGGTAACAACTTTTAATTGTGGAGTCGGCCAGCTTATCAGCTTTGATCCATTAGGTGTCATGGGTTGTACGAATGTTTCGTCTTTAGGGATGTTCGCCAACGGAGGAAATAGTTTTTCTGCCAATGCCGTTTTTGGAACCACCGACAATTTCTCAGTGAATTTCGTCACGAACGGCAATCCTCGAATGACGGTAACCGCGGATGGTAAAGTAGGAATTCTGACTCTCGCACCAAGTTCTGCTTTGACCGTGGCTGGACAAGTTGAATCAACGACAGGCGGTTTCAAATTTCCTGATGGCTCTGTGCAAACGACAGCAGCGACGGCAAGCGCACTTCCTAAGGTCATTAACTTTGATGATGTTACGACGATTACGACATCGTCGGCTCCGAGCTATGTAACAATGTCGACCCGCACTTGGACAGCTCCGACGACAGGATTGGTTTTAATGACATATTATAAAATAGCCCCTTATATTTTCTCTTGCGCGGCCGGCAACCTCGGCTTTCGCTTCACAGTCAATGGAGTCACAGGCAACCAAGGCAATCACGCCTTTATTACAGGGGTGCATCGTTATCAAAATGGAGAAGCCGTTTACCCTCCTATGGTTGATACGTTCTATGTCACTGCGGGCGTTACTTACACCGTTGCCACCCAGTATTTCTCGCAAAGTTTTAGCTCCTGCACCTTCCATAGCAGAGGCAACTCAGCAGGTCGTGATACGATCGTTATTCAATACGCCCAATAAACAACTCCACAGGTACAGTTATTGCTCCCCTTCAATAAGAATAAAAAGGCTGGCGTGATTTCTGTATGTCGAACTTTTTTACGAAATCATAAAAGGTGTCAAAAAGGGCACCCCTTGAAATTCGGAGAACTTCATGTGAAAGCTTCGTTGATTTTGCAAAAATGGGTTCATCAAACAAGGAGATTTTTTATGAAAACTATTTTAGCTTCTGTACTACTTGTACTTGCTGGCCCCGCTTTGGCAAAAGCTGATTGCCTTATGAATGACTATAACGAAAAAGTTTGTGTCGGCGATATCGCATATCCTTGGAAGCAAAAAGTTGTAAAGGTTGATCGCAACAGAGATATGGTCCTTTTACGAGAAACCAACGGCACAATGACCGCGACGAGCGTTGGTCCCATTAGAGTTCAGCCGAGAGAAAAATACGGCTATCATGTAGGACAAATCATTTTCAATCCCAACGTCGTTTTGCAAGTAACGGATATTAATTACGAAGCCACACTCAACTCAGAGCTTTATAAAGATGCCTCTGTGGAACAACAACAGGCTCTTTCTAAAAGCTTCAGACAACAACAAATGATCTGGAGAGCTTTGCCACAAGCAACGAACGCTGTCGAAGCAGCCATTCGCCAGAAAGCGGCCAAAGCTGAAGCTTACCGATTTCTTCTTGGATCTAAATTTGGTGACGGAGCTCTCAGTCTGTCGGAGGCGGATTTAGTGGAGGGTTTGTTAGCTGATACAAACACACAAGTCCAGACTTCGGTGATCCCTTTCAGAGTAAAAATTCTTGAAATCAATCCGACTCAAGAAACATTAGTTGTCGCTTTCGAACTCAATGGCAAGACACGCAAAATGAACATCTTAAAGTCGGAGATAGACCTTTATGGGTCTGCGCAAACAAGTGAAGAGTTCCTCAACGGTTGCGATGGAATCCGTCAATGTGAACAGTCTCTTCGCTGGGGAAAATAGTATTATCCCGCCGATCAATGTATAGGCGACTGTAAACAAATTTTTGCTCTCGCCCATATGCCCTTATTAAAGCCCTCTATAAAACTTTAGGGAGTCTCAAAGTAAGACTCCCTTCCTCGGTTTCAGGTATGTGAGTTGCTTAGATAACATACGAGGTGTCAGTGCGTATTTTAATGCTTACTATTTTATTTCTTTCGGCATTGTCTTCGGTCGAAGCCCGTGCAAATCCGTATGCTATCCCACGAAGAGATATGCCAGATTTAGAATATGCCGCCGACCCGCAGCTCTATCAGGTGCTTGAAAGGGCCTATCTTCAAATTTTCCAATCGGAAGCCGGTCAGAGCATTCTGGCGTCATTCGAAGATTGCAGAGAAAGCTACTTTCATAAACATTTTGAACTCAAAGGATTAACTGCACAAAAAGCCCGTCAGCTTTGCGAAAATGCGAAAAGAATAGTGCCACAGAAACAGGATGAGTCCTTATCGCTTGAGGAAAAGCAGTACCGCGAACATCATCGCAGAATGATGTCTCAAAGAGTCCACGCTCAACCACGCCAACATTTTCTTAAAATCGTTTCTTATAACGAAGACATATCAAGCTATACCTATTTGGGAAATCAAACTATTGTTCGCCTGCCAGTAAAGCTCGTCTATTCGGAAGATTTGCTAGCGGCTCTTCTTCTGCATGAAATGACGATATACTTTGACCGCAAGAATCCCACGAACGTCATTGGCATTTTAAAAGACCATAGAATAGCCGTGGATCAACTCAATGTCGACTTGCTCACGTTATGGCCAGCCTGGAACAATCCTTTTCTCAGTGAGGCGCTTAGTGTTCTGCGAAGCTATCGCCAAGAAATGCTTTTTTTCTCTGAGCTCTCTCAAGAATCGCGAATACTCTTGGAGCACAATTGGTTTGCTCGGCTTGAACAAGTACGAGACCAGAAAAGTTGCGGCGTTCTGGTCGTAGACTATATCTCCGAAATCTTAATGAAAGACGATGCTTACTTGAACTACAGATGGACGGCCTCGAGGGACTTCAGCACGAAAGACAAAGGTCCCCGTCCTCTTACGTCCCGTGAAAAAATCATTGAAAGAACACAAAAGGATCTAGAGCTTTTCTTAAAGACAAGAATTCAATCGGAGCAAATAAATACTTCACTTTGTGAGTTTTCGCTGATTCCAGAATATGGCTCTGACGGCATCACTTTAAATCATGGCCCTCGCCCGCCGATTAAACCCGGAAGCAAAGCTTCCATGGAAAAGTGGGAGCCAAAAACTCAGCTGGATCTTCAGAAAGACTTAAGAACAAAGTGGGATTTTTATCGTGAGCTGAAGGGATCAAAAAATATCAAGCTTGAGAGTGTTGAAGAAATTCAGAATAAGCTTAAGGGAGTCCAAAATGGAAAATGATTGGGCTCTGAAATTCAAATCTCTTACAGAGAACGGGCATTACTCTGACGCCAAGGAGCTGCTTTCCTCTGTTGCGCCTCAAACAATCGCAGAGAAAAGAACTTTAGGACACTTTCAATCTCAGATTTATTTTTACGAAGGAGATTACAAAAAGGCTTTAGAATGTGCGCGTAAAACGAAAACCGATTTTGGGCCTAATATTCGTTTAACAGGAGACATCACCGTCTACCTTTATTACTTGGATTCAGGGCCTCAGTATCTAAAAGCCTTAGAACACTTTAAGAACGAGTATTTTGCCGTACTACCAAAACTCTCTGATGAATCTCGCTTTTGGGCGACCAGCAATCTTGCTAAGCTACTTGAAGAACAAGGTGACCTTGCGCTTTCCATTCAGTTGTATTCGGATCTTTTAAAAACGGATTGGAGTTCCGAAAGAGAACTCAGCACGAAAGCCCACCTTTTGCGGTGCTACGCCACACTGGGTGGCCATGAAAAAGTGGCCAGTCTTTATAGCGAAATTTTTTATTCCAAGGCGGAAAAGACATCGCGATTTTCCAAGTTTGAGCAAGAGCATGCACTTCTTCTTGCAGATCTATATCTTCTTGGTCACAAAGGCGCAGAAATCCGCTTAAAGCAGATCTTATTGAACCCAGACTTTGACCAGCAGGAAAAGAGTCTTTCTTACTATGATTTCCTTGATGTTCTTTTGATGATCAATTCCTCTGCAAGCAAAGAGATTCATATCCCTTCTGAGCTCGTGCCACCGCCTCAATTCTTTTTTGAAAAAGAGATCTCTATTATTTACGAAAATACGCTTCAAGACAAACCTTTGCCCTTGCCGGACCTTTACCATCTCAAAGCTTCCCGCTCACCACTGGATGTTTTGCGCATTCTCAGTCATGGCTCTCGGTCTTCTGACAAGGACGTAGCTGCTTTTTGCAGAATGCAATTCACTCTGCTTCTCGAAAGTATTCCTTCGGCATCACAAAAGTTTTGGCAACGTCGCTTGCCTCGAGCCCAAGAAGGACATCTGTTCCTCAATATTTTGGAAAAGACTCTTCACTTCAAATCACGAAGCTTGGATCTGAAGCGCAGTCCGAAACAAGTTCACATGCTCGAGATCTTTTGCTCACGTTCTTCATGGACCTCGGAAGAGTTATGCAACAAGCTTTACGGCTTTTCAGACGGATCGAGCACCTTTGACCGGCTCCGAATGTTAGTCCGAAGTCTCAATGAGAATGTGCGCTCTTTAACTGGGGATTCATTGCTAAACCTTGACGAAAAGGGAGTCCACCTTCGCTCTGAGTTCATCTTAAAGAATACTCCTGCTTAATTGTTCTTCGACATTTCTTGCCGGTCGGAATCAAAAGCTCCTCTAAAAGCTATATAATAGGAGACGATAAACGCATCCGTTTAATCTTGAGCCGGAGGCAGAAATGTCTAAATTCAAAGTGGGTGACCATGTCACATGGAATTCCGAAGCGGGCCGTGTCAGCGGTAAAATCATTGACGTCCATTCAAAAGATTTTAAATACAAAGGTTATAAACACCACGCCACCAAAGAAGACCCGCAATACGAAATCAAAAGCGACAAGACAGATCACATTGCCGCTCACAAAGGCCGCGCTTTACGAAAGGCCCGTGACAAGCGAAAGCACTGAGCCTGCCGTTTTTTACGGTGGGCCACTCGACTCGGACTATTGAGGAATTTGTGGAGCTTCTCAAAGCGGGAGGCGTAGAAATCGTCGTCGATGTTCGTAGAGTTCCAAGATCGCGCACAAATCCTCAATACAACAAAGACGTTCTTCCCAAGAACTTGGCACCTTATAAAATCGACTACCATCAAATTGCGGAATTAGGTGGTCTGCGCAGCAAACCTAAAAGCGTCCCTACCGATCTAAACGGTTTTTGGGAAAACCGAAGCTTTCACAACTATGCGGACTATGCTCTTTCAAAGGAATTTCTTCTTGGAATGGAAACCCTGATTAAATTGGGCCGAAAAAAACGTTGTGCTATTATGTGCTCCGAGGCCGTATGGTGGCGATGTCACCGCCGAATTATAGCCGACTATCTTTTAGCACACGGGGAAAACGTATTTCATCTCATGGGGCCGAACCGTGTAGAGGTTGCGCGACTGACAGAGGGAGCTTACATCCAATCGCCTCAAGAGGTGATTTATCCAGCGGTTACCTCACATTACATCTCTACTTCAACTCCTAAAGCCTGAATCAAGACGAGCGCTTCTGGGAAGGAAAATTTGGCTTCTTTTAGCTTCACGAACTTGGGATCTATAAAATAACTCTTAGCACCTCTGAAGTCCGCCTTTTCCAGGTTTGCGTTGGCAAATGAAGTTCCAGAAAGGAGACTTCCACCAAAGTTCGCTTTAGAAAGATTAGCTCCGGAAAAGTCTGCTTCTCTGACAGAGCAGTTTTCAAATTTCATTCCGCGCAAGTCCATCGACTGAAAACAGCCATAGTCCAGTTTACATCCTGAAAAATGATAGTCCCCATTTTTTCGCACGTCGGCCCAATTAACACCCATCAAGTTGCTGTTTTCGAAAAGAACTCCACGAAGGACTACATTTAAAAGAGAGACATTCGCAAGATTGCATTTCGTGAATTTACAATCCACAAAAACTGCAGATTTCAGATTGGCTTCCGTTAAGTTAATTTCTTGGAAGTCAAAGCCGGAAAGTTCCGTTCTTTGCTCTTCGAGGAGCGCCGGCAAATTGTCCTCCGATACTACGACGTATTCCACTCTTCCTCCTTTTTGACTCGGGTTCTGATTGCACTATAAGCGAAATCGTTCATAAAAAAAGGCAATAAAGTCGCTTTAAGATCCGTGGATTTCGTCTGCACAAAAAGTCGTCGTGTTGCTCCAGATATCCTTAAATTATATTCTTAAAAAATCGCCAACGTCCTTCTGTAGGCGCCGAAGCCCCCCTCCTCTTTTGCGCGTATCACTTGAACCAATTTAAATCGTCAGATAGAGGCATTAGAGTGTTTAAACCACCATTAAAAAATGACCGAAACACCGGATTTTTTGAAAATTTTAACGCTAGGACTCAATTTACAGGGCAGTACCAAAAGAAAGTGCGCCATGTTCCTAGCGTTAAAAACAAAAAAGCCCGGTGGTAATACCGAGCTTTAAGAGAGAAGAGAGAGAAATAATTTAGAAACTATTTAAACTTTACAGTCACGATTTCGCAAAGCTGACCTTGCAACAAAGAGGCACCTGTATAGATTGTTGCATCAAGAACGTCGCTGCTGCGTAACGCTTCATCGCGTGCTGCTTCACACTCGTTAAAGTAATGAGCACAGATGCCAGCGCTGTCTTTGTTTTCACATACCCAGAAGAATTTTTTTACGATTTTCGAGTCAAACTTTACAGTTGGAATCTCGGAGTGAAGCTCGACACGGCAAATAATTTTTGCTTGTCCATTCGCTTCGATCTCGCTGGACCAGCTATAAGTGAAGTTTTTGTATTTCAAATCTACTTTCTGGCTTTTTGCAATTTCATTTTTACGGCTTTCGATATTGTTGATGAACTTTTCACAGCGCTCACCCAACTCTTGAACCGTGCCTTTTTTACTCCAGTTCAAAACACGTCCCGATGGCTTACCGAAAGTACATCGAGTTCCGTCTTCGTTACACCCCACACCCGTATAATAAGGAGCTGCTTGCGCAATATTACCGAGCATCATCAAAGAAAAAAGAGCCGCTAACGTCTTCTTCATAAAAAACCTTTCAATAGAGTTGGCAAATCACTCGCCTACTTAGCGAAAAACGAGCCACCCTCAAAGGCCTTTCAAAGCGGCTTGACGAATGACAACTGGCTAAACTTTAAACACTGAAACCAAAAATGCGCCGGTAAGCAGCTCAATTACCTGTTCGAAATAATGGAAGAATCGTTTATAATCACGCCGGTGAAGCAAGATAAAAGAGGTGTTATGTCTGCTTGGACGTTTTATCACAACCCGAATTGCAGTAAGAGTCGTGAAGCCTTCGCTCTTTTAAAAGAAAAAGGCGTTGATTTTAAGGTTGTGGAATATTTAAAGACACCTCTTTCAAGGGCAGAGTTGCAAGAGCTTGCCAATCAGCTCACCACGCCGGTTTCTTCTTTGGTTCGCACTAAAGAAGATGACTATATTCAAACGCCTTTTGATGTGAATTCCGTCGGTGAAGTTATTGCTCACTTAGAAAAGTATCCGCGCTTGATGGAAAGACCCATTCTGCAAGGTAATGGCCGAGCGGTGATCGGTCGGCCGACAGAAAATATTTTAACAATTCTACTGAAAGATTAAGACCAAAATTCCATCGGTGGATGAACTCCATTTTTATAGAGAGCAAACCACTGCTGGCGTTTTTCTTCCGTATAAATATTCAACGCCCGCATGAGGTGCATTGTAAATTCAAGCGCGCCCACGCCGGAAGCGGTGATAAGATTTCCATCCGTCACAGCAAGGTCGTTCTTATAATTTTTTTCACCACGATAAGCAGGAACCAATTGTTTCAACAAAGGTAAGAAGTTGCTTGTGTGATTTCTTTCATTCAACAGACCTTCTCTGGCCATTGCGACCGTAGCGCCGCAAATCGCCGCAACCAGAGTCCCTTTTTTTAAAAGATCTCCTGCTAATTTCAAAACCTTCTGGTTCTGCGAAGAATCTGACCAAGTGTCACTGCCAATAAGGACGAGCCCTTCAATTTCATCTATCGAAATAGAAGAAAGAGCCGCCTCTGGTTTCACCTTGAGGCGGCCGATAGACAGAACGTCATTTCCAGTTTCTGAAACAGTCACAAAAGATTTCTTATTCTGCACGAGTTCCGGCATAAGAAAGGAGCCTTCCCAATCTGCGAAACCTTCAGGCAAATAGATGACAAGTTTTTTAGACATACTTACCTCGAAATTTTTATTTTAAGATTGATGCGGTCTTTGCACCGTTATTGATTTGACGGAGTTTGAATTCCATTTTCGGGAAAATAAGTCCGCCACCAAAACCCACTTTGATTGCGACGTGAAAAATATCGTGAGCTCTGTTCTTTGCCGGAAGCCAAGAACCTTCAAGACCCAAGAGGGCATCCGCTACTAAACCTACTCCTCTGCCGTAGATGCCGCCATGCAATTCGTCGACGCTCACACCATTCGGAATAAAGGTAAACATCCATTTATATGCGATCTCGAACTTAAATCCGCCATTATGAAAATCACAAAGGAACAGTTCGGGAATGCGCACGACTTCGTTCGAACCCGGCATACGCAAGGCCGCATCGAAATACCAGGTGTCGTGGTCAAACAACAATGCGCCATTCATTCCGTCCGAGTAAAGATAACCTTGGATAGGAATTTTCTGGTCAGGTCTGACGTTAAATTGCTGTTGCAGAGTTTGAACAAGCGTTTCGATTTGTTCCGCACTCAAGCTCGTATTCTTTTGAATGGATTCGACGAGTTTTTCTTTGGAAATCCCTTCGTCTTTGTCAAAACTGGCTCCCCAGGCGTTTAAAGAAAACACAAGAGAGGCAATAACTAAAAAGAGCGAAGCCATGAATTTTGCAGTGGTCATTTTTAAGTCTCCAGTCAGACTTATCATAAACCTAAACAAGCAAAAAACAATGGCCCTCTCGCGATATTAGGAATCAACTACTGAATCTTTGTTAAAACATTCAGTTTGTCGGGATTTCTCTGCGAGTAAATGCGGACGATCTTTCCATCTTGAATTTCAAAAGACATAATTGTTTCAAAGACCCAGCCGTCTTCAGATTTTCTGGAAATAACCACGCCCGGCAAGAGGTTCACCATCTGATACTCCACCTTATAGTCATCGCCTTTAAAGAACTTAGAAGTCCAAACTCCTTTGAAGAATTCGGCAATGCGCGCCGTATCTGTAACGACATCTCTTACTGCGGCAACTTTTCCTCCGCCGTCAGACCAGAACTCAGAGCCTTCGGCAAGAAGGTCCATCAAACCGGCGCTATTTCCCTGTTTTGCTAGATCAAAAAACTGTGCGATCACTTTTTCGGCACCCACTGGTTGTGGCACAAATTTAGATCTTCCCGAAAGAACGGCCTTGCGCGCTCTTTCAGCGATCTTGCGACAGGCTTCTTCGGATTTTTTAAGAACTTCCGCGATATCTTTAAAAGGATATTCAAAAACCTCATTTAAAAGATATACAACGCGCTCTTCAGGAGTGAGTTTTTCAATTAAAAGTAAAAACGACGTCGTCAAACTCTGGGACAGAAGAATATTTTTATCCGGAGAATCATTGTTCGCCAGATTGCCCCAGATTTGAAAGCTGTCAGGAACGGCATCGGGAAGCCAAGTGCCCGGATAAGTCTCACGCTTCTTATAAGCGAGCTTCAAATGATCCAGCGCTCTGTTGGAGCATACCTTTGTCAGCCACGACTTAGGATTCTGTATAGAGGTAGGGTTCACTTCCGCGCACTCAATGAAAACATCCTGTACGATGTCCTCTGCCTCAGATAAGCTCCCCGTCATTCTAAAAGCAAACGAGATCAAATAAGATCTATGTTCCGCAAAGAGACGTTCCCATTCTTGAATATAACTATTTTGAGTTCCCATACCTTAAAGACGATCTTAATCGTCCGTTTGTGACAATTCACGAAAATATTTTTTTTGTCACAATCCAATCTCTTTATTCGTCTTAAGCGCAAAAGGAGCTTTTTATGAGCCAAAGATTAAATTACGCAGAAATGGCCCCCGAACTTACAAGAAAATTGACCGAAATGAGCATGTCTCTGGATAAACTCTCGCTCAGTCCAACAATCCTTGCTTTAGCCCATCACCGCGCCTCGCAAATAAATGGCTGCGCGTTCTGCTTGGATTTGGATGTTAAAAAAGCCAAACTTCGCGGCGAAAGAGAACTGCGCGTTTATCATATTTCCGTGTGGAGAGACTCTCCCTTGTTCACGGAGCAGGAACGGGCGGCTCTTGAATGGACAGAGGCTGTCACGAAACTTACAGATCGTGGAATCTCTGATGAAATCTTCGAAAGTGTTAGCAAACATTTTTCCCAGAAAGAACTTTCAGAACTGACATTCGCGATTGGCATTATAAATACATGGAATCGGCTTAATGTTGCTTTCCGCACGACTCCCGGAGCTTTGGATGCGATGTTAGGTCTTACAAAATCCGGCCTGAACTAAGAATTCACGCCGTAAACAACGTCAATCACATCAATTTTCTTTCGAACAAGAAGTGCTTGCGCTTCTTGTTCGCTTTCATTGATTAGATAATGAGGCCGGCCCGAATTTCTTTCGAAAAGAAGGCAATCTCCTTCACTGACTTGGATTTTGTCTTCGCCTTCAACGGCAAGCAAAGAACCTTTAAGAATATAAATAATCTCGTCGGTTTCTTTATGAAAATGCGCACCTGAAGAGCGAGCTCCCGGACGAATAATTTCATGTGACAAAAACAAATCATTCGACTGCAAAGACTCAGAGATGACTGAAGAAAGCGAAAACTCTTCTCCCGTTCTTTGGGATTTTAATAATTTATGTTGTCTATCGTTTTGTTTTTCAATTTTCATTTAAAGACTCCGCAACTCGACATCCTATCAATGCAGAAATAAAATGACATAAAAAAATCGCCATGCTCAGATGTTTCGGTGGGGGTATTCATGGCATTATCTCTTAAAGGCAAAATCGCACTCGTCGCAGGAGCGACCCGTGGAGCCGGACGCGGAATCGCTTTGGAATTAGGAGCCGCGGGCGCCACCGTCTATGTGACAGGTCGAACAACACGTCAAAGTAAGTCCGAATACAACAGACCGGAAACAATTGAAGAAACCGCGGAGCTAATTACCAACGCCGGCGGGAAAGCGATCGCTATTAAAGTCGATCATCTTGTTCCTGACGAAGTAAAGGCGCTCGTGGATCGCATTCGCCACGAACAAGGACGCCTTGATATTCTCGTTAACGACATCTGGGGTGGCGAAACTCTTTTTGAGTGGAACAAAACGGTTTGGGAGCACACTCTCGATAAAGGCCTGCGTTTACTTAGACTTGCTATTGATACACATCTTATTACTGCCCACTATGCGCTTCCACTTTTAATTGAAAACAAAGGCGGCCTTCTTGTGGAAGTCACGGATGGAACGATGGAGTACAATTCAACTCACTATCGGCTGAATCCATTTTATGATCTTGCAAAGACTTCGGTAAACCGCATGGCTTGGGCTCACGCAAAAGATCTGGAAAAATATGGAGGAACCGCGCTTTCAATCACTCCGGGTTGGATGCGCTCGGAAATGATGCTTGAAGCGTACAAAGTGACGGAAGAAAACTGGAAAGAAGGCACTAAGATCGAACCGCATTTTATCATCTCAGAATCCACGCGCTTTGTCGGAAGAGCTGTGGCTGCTATTGCCGGCGATCCCAACAAGTCTCGTTGGAACGGCCAGTCGGTATCAAGCGGACACATCGCGCAGATCTACGGCTTCACCGATATTGATGGTTCGCGACCCGATTGTTGGCGTTATCTCACGGAGATTCAGGAAAAGGGACTTCCCGCAGATCCGACGGGATACAGATAGACTCTACCAAGGCCCTGATTCAAAGAGGGAGAAGTGTGGTCATAGGCATGCCGAGAATTAATCGGTAATCTTGAACAAGTGACTTCTTCCTCGAAAATCAAATTTTTCATTTTTATTTCAGCTGTTGTCGTCGGAGCAAACTTCTTTTCTGTGAACGCTGCGGCCGTCACTGATTGCTATCTTATCAATGAATGCAGTCACTTTCGCAGAGATCCCTCGGCCAGTCCGTCTCCGGGAACGCAAGTGAAGATCAATCCTTCGGCGGTTCCAACCGACAAAGGATTTGGACTTGAAGCGATCTATCACAGCGTCGAGCCGGATCTTTCCCTGGTCAGAGGGAATGGTCGCATGGGCGCGTCTCTTTCTCCCTCCAATAGTGAAGAAACTTTTTTTGGCGCTCCCGGCTTTGAACTTTCCGAAGATCTGTTAGAAAGAAAAAAAGAGCAAAAGAAATATCCGAATCAGAAGTTCACCTTAGCAACGGCTTTTGAATTGGCCGAAAAAAATGGCACAGGCCTTCGACGTTACAATCTTAAGTTGGGAGCGATGGCGAAGTACAATAAACTCACCGGTGCGGTAAATCCCGGGGGAGGCATCAGTGGCGTATTAGGTCCAATCGCCGCGGGCTTCTCGGCATACAAAGATGAAACACAACTTACATACACAGGGGATCTAAAGACGATAACCAAATATAACGTCCAAACTTACAATGTGGGACTTTATCTAACGTCTTTGATTCTGAACTATTCTCATTTGCGACTTGAAGATGAAGATAAAACTTACTTGGCGACTGTGCGGCTTTATACGGCAAGCCTGACAATGGGAAAATTTATTTTGACGGCGGCCAAAAGAACTGAAGAGTCTCCGGCTCCCGCTTACAACTATGAAACCGAAACTCTTGAGATCCAGGAAATTAAAGAAGAATATTTTGGCGGAGTTCAGTATTCTTTAAGCAAAAATTTTATGATGGGCGCTCTCTACAATTACTATTTGTTGCGAGAAGCTTCTGTCACCGCTACGCTATTCTTCTAAAGCATTAGGAGAAAATATTTATGAAATACACAGGTGGATGCCACTGCCAAGCTGTGCGCTTTGAAGTTGAAGTCAGTTTAGATAATGTTATTTCGTGCAATTGCTCGATTTGCTCTAAAAAAGGCCATTGGTTGGCATTCGCTCCGGCGAAAGATTTCAGACTTCTTTTTGGCGAAGATTCTTTGACCGATTATCAATTCGGAAAAAAGATGATTCATCACTTATTCTGTAAAGTATGCGGCATCGGCGCTTTTGGCAAAGGAGCTCTTCCCGACGGAACAGAAATGCGCGCGATCAACGTTCGCTGTCTTGATGGCATTGACCTCGATAAAATCAAAGTCACCGCTGTCGACGGAAAGTCCTTCTAAGCGGATTCGGAAGAATGTGAATGTCTCTTTGTGAGAAGACGTTTTTTCGCCGAATTACCAAGGATATGTAGAAATCCCTCTGAAAGCACAGGCTTTGTCTTATCTTCGGAAAATAGAAGTCCGATAGAATTACTAGGGGGAATTCGCAATGACAAAGCCGATCTATACTTTTGCTCTAGCATTGCTTTTCTCATTGAACACAATGGCAGAGTCGGCTGCGGGAACAGCCGCGGCTGCCATTGAACCCTACACTCCTGCAGAAGCAAATCCCACGGGCCTGGAAGAAGTCGAAGCAAATCTCACGGCCATAGTAACAAAGATGTCTGCACTTCCTGCAAACGCCGCAGCCGCCGGTGCAAAAATGACGATCCCCGAACTCACTGTTATCAAAGCAGGTTTGGAGCTTTATCGAACGAACAGAGAAACCTGCATCGCCGACCAAGTGCGCGCCTCTAATTTTTGTCGTGAAGAAACAAGTCCACATCTGCAGACGGCCGCGCAAGGAATCAATCTTGCTTTAGCAGGAATCAACGCCGCCAACGACTCATGTAAGGCTTTTTCCAAAGCGATGAGTGTCGCGCAAGCTGGATTAACAGCATATACGGCTGCTTGCGGTGTCTTAAGAAAAAAATGTAATATGAGCTGCACGGCTGCAGCGAGCGGTATGAAAAAGATCCTAGAAGGTCTTGTTGCAACCGGAGCCACTTGCGTGCCCACCAATCCCGCCGCCGGAGCCGTTTGTCCCGGCCTTATCGGAAATCTCGAGTCGTTAAAGAAAGCGGCCTATGGTGAAGTAAAAAAAGAAGCGAGTCTTTCAGACAAAAGATCCCTGCACTCGAAAGAAAAAATGTGTCAGCACACTTATGGTCTTCTTTTGCTTTCTTCCGGCGCCTCCATCCTTTCCTTAGCAAAATCAGTTAAGGAAGGAAAAGACTGTGACGAGCAAACAGACGGAGCCGCGGTTTCAGGCGGAGGAACAGCTACAACTCCTTCGCAAACTCCGCCCGCAGGAGTGGAGACAGAGCCTGCACCTGCGCAAAGCTCGACGAATCATGGAATACTAACGACGCCGACAAATGTGCAGCCGCCACCGGTAGCAGAGAGTTCACAAGACAGCCGTCAATCTATGTCATTAAACTCTGATCGCTCGGGCTTGCGCGCTTATCTGCCTGGCGGAAGCAAAGCTGTCGTTGAAGCAAAACCCCTGCACCCGGATATTACGAGTGCAGGAGGAAAAACGAACTTTCAAAAAATGCGCATTCGTTTTCAAGAACTGCGTTTAAATTCAGAAGACTAAAACGCAGCTTCTGAAATTTTTTGCACATGATGTTTAATGTCCTTGGGCCATTTCGCTATGAGCTTGGAAAACTTATCGTGGTCCTTCGCATATAACGCCCGCAATGCCTCTTCGTAGGAAGGCAGGTTTCCCGCCATCACATTCATAAACTTGTAAGTCGCATCTTGTGCCATACGCAGCTGATCTTTGGCGGCATTCTTTTTCTTGGCTTCCTCGACAAGCTTTCTAAGAGTTACGGAAGCGCCTCCAGGCTGACTTGCCAACCATTCCCAGTGCTGAGGCAGAAGCGTTACTTCACGCGGAACCACGCCGAGCTTAGGTCGCCCGCGCCCGCCGATTTTTTCGTCGGATGGAAGCGAGCTTTCTTCAATTCTTTTCACAATCGTCGCTGCCGTGCCACGCAAATCGACTTCGACTTGCTGGCTGGTAACATCGTCAAAAATTAAAACTGTAGCTTTAGATTCGTCTTTTAAAAACTCTTTCACTTTTACGACGACATCACGAAGATCACCGCTTGCAATTTTCTGAGCGTCTGCAAAGGCTGTATACTCTCTATCGAGTTGAAAAACCATCTTGCGCCTCCTTGATTTCACTTAATATTACCCGGGTAAAATAGCGATGTCAATATTACCCGGGTAAAATAAAAAAGGCCGCCCCGAAAGGCAGCCTTTTGTTTGTAATTTCTTTTTGTTAATCAATTACTTACAGAAAGAAAGATTTTTACTCCAGCTCACAATCGACTGATACGACGTCTTGTTTCCGGCGCGAAGAACCGACCAGTATCGAGCGCCGCCACGCCAAGATGTGCCGACTTTACCCGCAATGCGCGCGTCTCTTCCCACCCAGCGATTGAGGATACGAATACCGCAGCTTAAGTTTTGATAAGGATCGTGCAAATCCTTCGTCGACTTGAATCCACACCCGTAAGCGTTGCCGCTCTCAATAGAGATTTGCAGCAAACCACGACTTACGACGCGACGACCGCTGCTGTCGCTGAAGGATTCAGTATAAGATGTTTCGGGTTTGAAATTACTTTCAAAGCGAACCATCGCCGAAAGCATGTAAGTCCAAAATTCTTTGCGCTGAGCATATGTCAAGCTCGAGTAACGGGGACAGAACGTCGTACGATCCGCCGGGATCACATCGAGAAGATCTTCGCCTAGCGTATCTAATGTTTTATCGACGTGTGCGGTCCAAAGTTTTCCTTGTGAATGTTTGCTCTCCCATAGTGGAACTACTTCGCGCGCGCCACCTGAAGATGGAGGAGGGTTACTCGGCACGCTGGGCTCTTCCGGAGTCGTTGGCGTGCTTGGAGTCGTCGATGAAGAATTATCTTCACTCGCCGGTAGGCGTTGCCCCATAGAGCAAGCAACGTTTGTGTGGAAGGTCATAATACAGCCAATAAGGATACTGAGTTTGAGTATTGCGTTTTTCATACCTACCGGATCGGCAGGTTTTTCTGGACCTTTACTGTGGAAAATACTGTCTAAGTTTTGATAGTCATTTAAGAATTAACTGAATGATTCTTAGACAGAATATACAATAGTTATGTTTATTATTAATAGGTTGACTCTTTTTTAATGTGCGCTTAAAAGTTACATTAATCTCTTCGCACGCTCGTGCATAAGGAAGCTCTCTTGGAAAAATCTTCTCCCAAACATTCGTTTCTCATTCTTATTTTAGGTGCATTGACAGCTCTCAGTCCGTTTTCTATCGACATGTATTTGCCGGCATTTCCAAAAATGGCGGAAGATCTTCACACCAATATCGCCCAAGTATCGCTGTCCCTTTCAAGCTACTTTGTGGGCTTAGCGATCGGCCAACTTTTTTACGGTCCGCTTCTGGATCGTTTCGGGCGCAAGAAACCGTTGTATTTCGGGCTCGGACTTTATTTGCTCGCGACGGTAGGATGTTTGTTCTCGCACTCGATAGATAATCTCATTGCCTTCCGCCTGATTCAGGCGTTGGGAGGCTGTGCCGCCAATGTTGCCGCTATTGCCATGGTTCGCGACTTCTTTACTCCAAAAGAAAGTGCGAAGGTATTCTCCTTGTTGGTTTTGATTTTAGGTGTGTCGCCACTTTTGGCACCTACGGCGGGCGGCATTCTTTCTTCCACTTATGGTTGGCCGTCTATTTTCATCGCTCTGTTTATTATCGGTCTTCTTATTCTTCTGCTTGCGATCTTTTATTTACCACAAGGTCGTGAAGCAGATCCATCACATCCGCTACAGCCGGTGGCGATTGTGAAAAATTATTTCTCCATTTTCTTAGAGCCGCAATTTTACACTTATACGTTTGCAGGCTCGATGGCGTTCTCAGGACTTTTCGTCTATCTGGCGGGCTCTCCAACAATTTTTATGGAAGTCTTTAAAGTCAGCGAACAAGTTTACGGTTGGATCTTTGGTTTCTTGGCGGCAGGATTTATCGGAGCAAGTCAGCTCAACATCTTGCTCTTGAAACGTTTCGGCAACGAAAAAATCCTGCTTTTTTCTCTCGCAGGATTAACTTTCACCGGATTTGTTTTCGCCCTCGGCGCGTATAATAACTGGTGGGGAATCATCAGTACGATTGCTTTACTTTTTGTGTTCTTGGGTTTTGCGGGTCTTGCAAATCCGAACGCGTCAGCGCTCGCGATGGCCCCGTTTGAAAGAAACGCGGGCAGTGCTTCGGCCCTCATGGGTTCTTTGCAAATGGGAATTGGCGCCCTTGTCTCGATCACCGTGGGAGTCATGAAAGCGCAACAGCTCTTTCCGATCACGGTTGTATTCGCGGGTTCCGCTTCGTTAGCCCTTCTGATTCTTGTTTTGGGAAGCAGACGCATTCCAAATAAAGTTGAAGCTCCTGATAGCGACGGCAGTCTGGTCGCACACTAATAAAAAAAGGCCTAGCGTTCTAGGCCTCTTATTTCATTTCTTTGTAGAATTTCTTTTTCTTCCGGATGTTTATCAAACCAGTGCTTCACGTAGGGACAGGTTGCGATAATCTGCACGTTTTCTGACTTTGCAACTTTAATAGCCTCACGCACAAGTTGATCCGCAATATTTTTCCCTCGCGATTCTGGAGGAACTTCCGTCGCAAAAAGATCGTAAGAGTTTTGCGGTCCACGATGATAAAGAATGTGAGCTTCGCCGCCATCCACAAGAGTTTTAAACCGTCTGTGCGTACTATCGTTTTGAATATCCACAGCAGCCTCCAATCCCCTCTAGTTTAAACCGCTCTCTGGCAGGCGCAATTTAATCCCGCGGAATTTGTAAGAAGCCAAGGTTTTTAAAACCAACCCTCTTTTTCGAACAGCTTTCGACAAACAGGAGATTTAATAAACTCGATAAACTGTTGAACCTTCGCCTGCTGTTTTGTGTTTTTTGATACGGCCGTTCCCATAGAGCGGTAAATTGTTAGTTCAGGTTCCGTCGCAACAATAACAGCATTCTGCGGATTGCGCGTTCCCCAGATGTTAAACACCAGCCATGCATCAATGCTCGGATCCGCCTTCCATTTCTTTTCTGCATCTCCTGTATTTTTCTCTGCATAAACGATTCGCGAACGGAATTGATTTAGGGCCTCGGCGCTTTTAAGACGGCCCACAATATCTTCCCACATGCCGACTTGACCCGCGCCATTAACAACCATGATACGCAAAGGCTGGTTCAGAAGATCTTTCACGCCTTGAATGTTCTTTGGATTCTTCGGTCTTACCAAGATCGCCGAAGGGCGAAGGTAGTGAGTTTGAATTGTTTTTACATCGAGGACTGAAAGTTTCTCTGCAAATCCATCCATCATGTTTTCCGAACCTGAATAGAAAAGATCTGCGGTACCTGCTTTTTCAATCCACTTTTCCAGAGGACCAGCGTGAATATTCACTTTTATTTTATGTTCTTTTTCAAACGCCGAACCACACGCGATCATCGCCGGAGCCGGGCCGCCTGGGCCGTAAACATCCAGAGCCGCGTGCGTGGCGAGGGCGCTAAAAAAAACAAATCCTGAAACAAGAAAATTAAAAATTTGCATACCGTACTCCTAGTATATCCAACCCGCGACAATCGCAGACAGCGTGCCTCCGGCCACGAGGAACCACAAGAGTGCTCCTTGTAACAAAGGTTTTACGCCCACGCTTCGCAAAGTTTCCTTACTCAACGAACTGCCAATCAAAAAGAGTGTTAAAATCATAAGGTATCTAGCGCCTTTTTCCACCATGTCTCCCCACACTCTTAAAGAAGGAAACCACGTGACGATAGCCGCTACGATAATGAATCCGAGGATGAACCAAGGCTTTTTCCCTTGAACTTTCTGGCTCTCACTTCCGTTGTTGCGGGAATACAAATAACCGATGACGAACGCGACCGGGACAATCCACAGAGCCCGAGCCAGTTTCACAGTCGTGCCGATACGCAGAGCCTCAGAACCATACTGCATGGTCGCTCCGACAACGGAACTGGTATCGTGAATCGCTAAGGCACTCCAAAGACCAAATTGAGATTCCGTAAGATGTAAGGCGTGACCGACGGCAGGAAACACAAACAGCGCCAAGGCGTTTAAAAGAAAAACAGTACCTAACGCCACTGAAACTTCGTGCGTCTTCGCACGCATCACCGGCGCGACGGCTGCAATGGCACTGCCACCACAAATCGCCGTGCCCACAGCCAGCAAAAGAGATGTGTCTTTCCCCGTTCGCAAAAACTTACCAAGAAGCATACCGACAATAAGGGCAAAGGCAATTCCGGTAAGAGTATACCCAAAACCGTGCAAACCCACTTTACCCACAACATGAAGATCCATTCCCGCACCCAAACCAACGACGGCAATACTTAATAGCGTCGAGGTCCACTTACGAGTTTGCTCCATCCAGGGATTGCCAAAAACTAAAGCAGCGATGATACCGGATAAAAGAGCCACACCAGAAAGCATAAACACCTCGGTCGTGATTATCTCTCGATGTGGCTGAAAATGCACTTAGATATCAGCTCGTAAAGCTTCTATCTCGTGAATTTCTTTTGCCACAGAAGTGAGGATTTCAACTCCGTTTGCTGTGACAAGAACGTCGTCTTCAATTCTCACACCAATGCCTTTGTCGTAAATCCCAGGTTCCACTGTGAACGTCATGCCTTCCTCAAGTCGCAATGCCTCGCCCGTATCACCGACGTAAGGCGCAGGATCGTGAACGTCTAGTCCAATCCAATGCGAAGTGGAATGAGGCATTAATCGTGAAACATCCTCATTAAGCGTCTCGCGACTATAACCAGCGATGGCCAATCCTTCGATAAGACTTTCTTTAGTGAGCTGATGCAAATCCTGCAAAGTTTGGCCAGGGCGAATTTCCCTTAATACATTTTTTTGCGCCGTTAAGACCGTCTCGTAGATTCTTCTTTGTTCGGCGGTAAAACGTTTTCCCGCTGGCAAAGCTCTTGTGATGTCAGCACAATAATTTTTCCATTCGCCTCCGGCATCAATCACGATAATGTCGTCGTTCTGGATGATGCGATCTGTAGCCCGAGCGTGCAACAAGGTACTGCGCTCCCCGGCGCCGACGATCGTTTCATAGGCCGTCCACTGCATTCCTTCGAGCAGAAATTGCGCCTCGATCCAGTTAGAAATCTCGCGCTCGGATTTACCAACAAAGCTTTGTCGCATCAGTCGTTCATGCACTCGCGAAGAACGTACGGCCGCCTCGCGCATAAAAGATATTTCATCAGCGTCTTTCTTAAGACGAAGATTTCCTACTAGAGACCTCGAATCACAAATCGCCAAAGGTATCGAGGTTTTTCTGGCGCGAGCTTTACCATAAGCCGCAAATCCCAAAAGAACATCGTCCACGATCTGCGAGCGACCTAATGCCGTCGCAATACGATCAAAATCATTAAGATGACTGCGCAGGATTTCCTCTAACTTTTCCACAGCCGCGATCTGCAATCCGTTTAAAAGTTCTTTTGAATTTGCAAGAGAATCGTTGTCGTCCCAAACAGAGTTTACATTGCCAAAAGCTTTCGTCAGTAAATAGGATTGGCCTCCTACAACGACGAGCAGAGCTTCGGCCAGGTCCAAACCTGTAAGATAAAAAAAGTCTGAAGAGACCTTAAAGCGATGCGAGATCGAAGGCGATCTTCTGTTTTCGCTTCCCGACGAAATCACAAAAAGTGTTCTTGAAAAGCGACTTGTAAGTTCTAATCTGCGTTTCTGGTGCTTATTTGTTTCCATGATTTAAGTCTACTTTTTAAGAACCAGGATATGTTATTATTTCAACAAGGTTCCCTATTAAGGTACTTTGGGAAATGCCAAGGAGACGAGCATGGAACATGCCCTTTATCTATCTGCGATTAAAAAAGCCCTCAAAGCTCGCAACGTCAGCTACGCCGAGCTCGCTGAAGACTTAAACATGACCGAGTCAGGAATCAAAAAGATGCTAAACGCAAAAGATATTTCTTTTCGTCGCATTTTGCAGATCTGCGAAGTTCTGCAAATTCTTCCGGGGCAGCTTTTTGCTTTTTCTGAAAAGGCGCAAATTTCCGAAGTGGAGTTTACAGAACGTCAGCAAGAGGCCTTGATAAAGAATAGAACTCTCTTAGCTGTGTACTGGCGTTTTGCCGTCGAGAAGCACTCATTAGTGGAAATCGAAAAATTGCAGCGGTTGTCAAAAGCCGACGTGAAAAAGATGATGGAAAAACTTGTTACTCTCGATCTCGTCGTCGCATATCGCGGATCTTATCGCGCCCGCCACAGCGGCAAATTCAAATGGTCCGACAAAACGAAGTTGGCAAAGATGCTCAATCGCGAGTGGTCCGAACTGACTCTGCAAAGAGCCCTGGCTGGAGACGACTCGACTCACCGGCTTGTCGGAATGAAACTTTCCAAGGAATCTCTGCAAAAATGCGTGGATAAAATTCAGGCCGCTCTGAATGAAGCCGTACAGGAATCGGAACGCGAGGAACTTACAACTGCAGCGGCGCAGTTACAAAATTGCACGCTGCTTTTTGCGGCGACACCTTATGGGGTTTTTGACGATTCTAAGATTTAACGATGAGTACAATCTTTCCAGTATGCGCGCTGGATTCCATAAGTTCGTGGGCTTCGCGTGCTTTTTCCAGCGGAAAAGTACGATAAATAACAGGACTAAGCTGTCCTTTATTCAACAGAGGCCAGATATTCTTTTCCAGTGCGTGGGCAATACGGCTTTTTTCCTCAACAGATCTCGCCCGCAAAGTTGATCCGGTCAGAGTCAGTCTTTTGAACATCATCTTACGCAAGTCCAACTCTACCTTGGTGCCTTTGATAGTAGCGATTTGTACAAGACGCCCTTGTGGAGCCAAAGCTTCAAGGTTGCGAGCAAAATAATCTCCGCCCACCATATCTAAAATCACATCGACGCCGCGATCATTTGTCGCTTCCTTGACGGCGGCGACAAAGTCTTCTTCGTTATATAAAATGACTCGCGCGGCGCCCAGTTTTTTACAGGCCTCCACCGCTTCTTTTTTTCCGACTGTCGTATAAACTTCAACTCCACGCACGTGCGCCATTTGAATGGCTGTCGTACCAATCCCGCCGGAACCGCCGTGCACCAATAATGTTTCACCCATCTGAAGACGACCGCTTTCAAAAAGATTCGTCCAGACGGTGAAAAACGTTTCGGGTAAAGAAGCCGCAGAAATAAAATCCAACCCATTGGGAATAGGCAAGCATTGTCCTTCAGGAGCTGTCACCATCTCGGCATATCCGCCCCCAGCAAGAAGGGCGCACACGTGATCGCCTTTTTTCCAGCGCTTAACGCCATCGCCACAGGCGGCAATTTTTCCCGCCACCTCAAGACCTAAAATGTCGGAAGCTCCTGGCGGAGGAGGATAAGTTCCCTGCCGTTGCGCGCAGTCTGGTCGATTGATTCCCGCAGCATGCACTTCGATCAACACTTCTCCCGCTTTTGGAGTGGGAACAGGTCTTTCTCGCAAGTGAAGAACTTCGGGACCGCCGGGTTTTTCTATTTCGATGGCTTTCATGCTGAGCCTCCTCCCCTAATCATTGAACCAGGTGGGTGCAGAGTCAAAATGCGATGAGGCAGAGCGCCCGCTCCTGCGGAACTGGTCCATAGGCCAGGAGAAAATCGTTAAGTACAAGGTGTCCTTTTTCGATAAGACCTTATGCGACTTTTAAGACCACTTTTCATCTTAGTTTTGCTCACGTGCACCGCTGGCGCTGACGAAAGCTCTGTGTACACCTGTCGATTTGAAAGTGATCCTCACGGATTCTCATCGTTGCGAATGAAAAAATATTTCAGCGCTGCAGAGAATATGGAGCTGGGAAAAGTTGATCTGATTCAGAATTTTATGGTCGTTGAAAGTACGCCGACAAAAGTTTATCAAATTCCGCTGATGGACAATCAAACTTACGTGCAACTATGGTACGCGCCACAGCTTCGTGTCGACGCGCAACTCAGTTACACACAAGGCGCAAAAGAGTTCAGCGCGACATACACGAAAGATGCAGAGAAGAAAAAACTTATCTGCATCGAACTTCGAAACTAAAGATCGAAGCGGCCTTCAGCTTCCGGCTGGAACACAACATCTTGCACTTTCAGTTTTTTAATACTGCCGTTAGGAAGTTTCCAGTCGATAGACTGTCCTGAGCTTAATCCAAGAAGGGCAATTCCTACAGGAGCCAGAATAGAAATACGTCCTTCCTCAAGTTTTGCATCTTGTGGATACACCAGTGTCATTTCACTTTCCTGGCCTGTGGACTCATCCAAAAATTTTACACGCGAATTCATTGTCACTACATTCGTGGGAATTTCTTTCTGCGAAATTACGTTGGCGCGACCGAGTTCTTCTTCCAATGCTTCAGCCCAACGACCCTCGACCTGGGAAACGAGTGCCGTGAGTCGGTGAAAATCCTGGTCGGTAACAAGAATACGAGGTTGTTCTGTGGTCATATCATCCTCCTTAAGAGAAGTGAGTTGTAAAATTATCTAGAAATTTGAAAGGGATCGAAAAAAGAAAAGACTAGGCCTTCAGCAGAAATTTTCTGCTGCAACAGAATCTTAGAATAAGATGCGAAGTTGCACGGCTCATACCGCTATTAGACAGCAAAACGGCTTATTTTTCAAGATGGACGTTTTGACCCATTTCGATAAGAATTTTACGCGCTTTATCGTAATCCTGGTCGCTGCAGTCTTTAAAACCCGTCAAATGATACAGATTCTTTAAGGCGACGGCTCCTTCGGGAGTTGTCGCGAAGCTTTTCAAAGCTGAAATCAGTTTCTGCTCCAGATCCTGCGGCAAGTCTTTGCGAAAAACGACCGGATCACTAGGAATAGACCCCGTCATTTTTAGAATCTTTACCTTCTCAAAAACGTCAGGAAACTGATTTTTTACTAAACGGCGTGCGTCTTGAGGAATGCCGTTCTCTTCGGGGGTGTGATAAGTAGCCCCTGCGTCGACTCGGCCCTGATACACCATGGTCACAACACTGTCATGCTTGCCTGCAAAGATAACCTCACCAAGTTTGATACCTTCATCCTTCAAAAGTTTTGCAGGGAGAATGTACCCTGAGGTTGACGCTGGATCGACATAAGCAAATTTTTTACCGGCAAGATCCTTGAGACTTTTGATCTTCTCATCGCGAGTAATAATTTGACCCCAATACTCAGAGCGCCCATGATTCACACCAATAAGTTTCGCACGCACTCCGTACTTTTCGTGAGCGAGCATATAGCCGAAGGTATTGATGATAGCAACGTCGACACGCTTTGAGCCCAACGCCTCAACGACGGCGATAAAACTCACAGGCACTTGCATCTTTGTGTGTACGCCTGTCTGCTGCAAAATCCATTTTTCCAGAAGCTTTCCATTCTCGATAAGAACCGCAGAATCTTGCCCAGGCACCAGTGCAAAACGAACAGGATTTTCCTTGCTGCCCAACTCTTTCGAATCAGTACAACTTAGCAATGATAGTGAGGCAAAAAGGATGAGTATTTTCTTCACCACAAGACCTTCTCCTGGAATTTATCTCTATGAATTTACTCTCGTTATTAAATGTATGCAATAAACACTGAACTCAGATAAATTGGTTTGAAAAGCCCTCAGGTTTTCAAGCATAAGGAGGACATGGAAATGTCAAAAGTGAAGGTAGAAATCGATGCCGATCTACAAGATCTGATTCCTCAATTTGTCGAGAACAGAAAGAAGGACATCGAGTCTTTGGATCAACTTGTGGAGCAAAACGACCTCCCTGCGGTCGCAGCTCTTGCACATAAGATCAAAGGGGCGGCGGCGGGATATGGATTCGCTGAGCTTAGCGAACTTGCTGCGCAAATGGAAAAATCTGCAAAGAACAATGAAAGTGGACCACTGAAAGACCTTGTCAAAAAAATGAGAATTCATTTTCTCAATGTTGAGATTCATTACGTCTCCATGTAGGAGTTATGACCCATCGGAAAAGGTTTTTTCTTTTTACCGCGGTCCTCGTTTTAAGCTCTGTCATTATTGCAGGTTCGATC
The DNA here is from genome assembly GCF_030169785.1 of Bdellovibrio sp. 22V. Lineage (NCBI taxonomy): Bacteria > Pseudomonadati > Bdellovibrionota > Bdellovibrionia > Bdellovibrionales > Pseudobdellovibrionaceae > Bdellovibrio > Bdellovibrio bacteriopascens. The sequence goes on along the minus strand of NZ_CP125854.1, from coordinate 3,477,344 downwards.
GGTTATAGAATTACCGCTTCCACTCTCAAACAAAGTGCCAGCGATACACTCATTCAAGTGCGCAAAGCTAAAGCGCACGAACTCACCAGAGATTTTCAATACCTCAACGACACCCTCGTCGTTACTTCAGAACTTCCAAGCCTCACGGCCTTTCTTGGCAAATACCCCGCAGAGTACGCGGAAATTCGAGAGTGGTTGCGCACTCACGGAAATGAAAGCGCCTGGCGCTCGTTAATATCGCAAACTTACAATGAAACAAGTCCTGGTGAAATCTCTCGTACCATAGCGCAGATGTCGCCTCTGTCCATATTCCTGCAAGCTCAGTTTTTACAAAGCGCCCACTTGCAGAATAAAAGTCCTCAAGATATCACGCAGCTTAGTAAAGTTCCCGGAAACTTACGCTACTTTAAAAGCCACACTGAAATTCACCGTCTTTTACGTCCTTCGCTCGAAAGACTGAAGTTGAATGATATTCTTCTTGTCGATCCGCAGGGGAACGTCGCTTATTCCACAAAAAAGGGATTGGATTTTGGCTCTAATCTTGTCTCGGGGGCTTTCGCTAATTCTCGGCTTGCGCAAGCGTTTCGCTGGTCCACAACAGCCTCCAGTGGATCGGTGCAGTTTTTCGACTTTGCTCCATTGACGCATTTTTGGAGTATTCCCGTGGCCTACCTGGCGACTCCCCTTTTTGCCCGAAACCGTTATGTTGGAACATTGCTTTTCGAAATTCCCCTTGAAAGAGTGGAGAACATTTTAAGCAATGGAAAAAATTGGGCCGGTCTTGGTTTAAAAAACACCGGTGAAGTGGTCGCCTTTGGGACTCAAGGAATCATGCGAAACAACGCGCGTCTTTATTTGGAAGACCCAGAAAAGTTCACAGAAGTTTTTCGCCGTCATTCCCCACAGCAGGGAAGTCTGCCATTGATTTTAAAAAATCGCGGCACGGCTTTAAACCTGACACTGTTACCACGAGATCTTAAAAAATATTTGTCGGCACCCTCTTTAGAAGAAACTGACAATGATTATCTGGGAGTAAAAACTCTTAAATCGGTCGGCAGATTCACGCTTATCGGAAATACCGAGTGGATTCTTATCGCCAAGATGAACACTCAAGAGGTCTATGGTCCTCTTTTTACGTCGATTCCTTATGTCCTTTTCGGAGCAGTTCTTTTGACGACGCTCGCATTAGGCGCCGCATTCTATCTTTATCGCCGCTTTCGGGCGCAGACGACGGCATTGTCTCTGGGCATGCAAAGACTTCGCGAATTTGATTTCTCGACAAGGCTTCCCGTCGAAGACACCAAAGACGAACTTAATGAACTCTATGAAAAGTACAACGATATCGCCGTCGAATACCTTAAGTTGAAAGTCTCCAAAGATTTCTTAGAGAACGCGATTCACTCTTTGCACGAAGCATTTTTTATCGTTGAAGCGCATGTCAATTCTGAAGGAAAAACTCACCTGCAAATTCGCGGCCTTAATCCGGCTGCTGCAGAAATGGTGGGAATCGCCAGCTCAGCATTAAAAAGCACAGATTTACAAATGTGGATCGAGGCCGACTTCGCAAAGGTCCTTCGCGCCCCCGTGCGTATGGATGAAAAGCAAACCGCAATTTCCATCGAAGGCGTTCTTAAAAAAGTTTCTGGGGAAAGAATTCCTCTTGAACTTTCGTGGGCGCAAATCCCGACTCCTATCGACCATCAACCCATATTAGTCTTTGTGGGCCGCGATATTCGCTGGAAGAAAGAAATTGAAAAGGAACTCAAACTGAATGAAGAGATTCTTAAAGAATCTCAATCTATTTCCAGAACGGGCTCTTTCCGCTGGGACCTCCGAAACGGAAAAGTGCATTGGTCCGAAGAAGAGTTCCATATTTTCGGATTGGATCCTGAAAAAACAGTTCCTAACTTTGAACTTTTCCGCTCGATGATTTTGCCTGAAGACTTACCGATTTTTGATCAAGCTCTGCAAGATGCTCACAAAAATATCAAACCTTTCAATATCGACTTGCGCATGCGAAAGAGAGAGCCCAACGAAGTCATTTGGGTGCGCTGCCAGGCTCGAACGGAATACGACGATTATGGCAATCCGTTATTCATGTATGGCACAAACCAAGACATCACAGAACTACGACGAACGGAGCAGTCATTAATTGCAGCGAAGAATGAAGCTTTGAAGTCTTCACAAGCTAAGTCCGAATTTTTAGCGCGCATGAGCCATGAAATTCGCACCCCCATGAATGCGATCATGGGTATGGCGGATTTATTAAAAGAAACAAAACTCGATAAAGATCAGGAATATTACGTGAATATCTTCTGTAAAGCGGGTGAAGTTTTGATGGCTCTTATCAACGATATTCTTGATCTTTCCAAAATCGAGGCCGGGGAAGTTTCGATCGAAAATATTCCTTTCGATCTCAAGTCTTTGATGGATGACGTCACAGATATCATGAAGCCAAGATCCTTGGAAAAAGGATTGGAGTTTTCAATTGAAATAAGCCCGGGTATTTCTCCTTATCTTATGGGGGACCCAAATAAGTTACGGCAGGTTCTGATAAATCTCATTGGAAACTCGATTAAGTTCACGAACGGTGGGTTTGTTCGCGTCTTGATCGGCAAAAATCCGTCGAAAAAAGACACTCTTATGATCAGCGTCACGGATTCCGGAGCGGGAATTCCCACTTCGAAGCAGCATTTGATTTTCCAAAAGTTTTCGCAAGCCGATAGCTCCATCACTCGTCGCTACGGCGGCACAGGGCTCGGCCTCGCCATTTCCAAAAGCTTAGTGGAACTTATGGGCGGACAAATCTGGTTCAAAAGCCGCGAAGGCATTGGCACGACTTTCTTCTTTACCATTCCTTATAGAGAGCAAATCTACAACCCTGTTACGCACAAGCCATTGGCTCTGCAGGGGTCGGAGTTGGATTTCGCAAAACCGAAACAACGCGACCCTCATAAAAAGATCCGCATCCTGATCGCCGACGATACGGAAGACAACCGCACGCTTTTTACGCATTATCTCAAAAACGGACCTTACGAAATTATTGAAGCTCAGAATGGACTTGAAGCTATTGATAAGATAAAGTCAGACAAGTTTGATATCGTCTTTATGGACGTGCAAATGCCGGAAATGGATGGGTATGCCGCGACGGATGCGATCCGCAAGTGGGAACATGATGCTCACAAAGATCACATTCCAATCATTGCTTTAACGGCCCATGCTCTTTCGGAAGATCGGCAGAAGTCTTTGAAAGCGGGTTGTGACGACCATATCGCCAAACCGTTTAAAAAAGAAACTTTGATGAGTGTTATTAATCGTTATTCTTTATAGGAGTGAAGAATGCCTTCAGAAGAAAAAAGCCGTCTGTTAATCGTAGAAGACGACTCTGATATTCGTGAGCTTCTCAAACATTTCTTAAAAGAATTTGTCGATGAAATCGTGGAAGCCGAAAACGGTGCGGCAGCTCTGCAATACGTAAAAGCCCAAGAGTTCGATACCATTCTGTCTGATATCGAAATGCCACAAATGAACGGTCTTAAGTTTTTAGCTTACGTTCGCTCTTTGGGACAGATGACTCCTTTTGTTGTGTTAACGGCGCATGGCGATCACTCTCGCGCGCTAGAAGCTCTTTCTCTGGGCGCTTTTGATTTCATTACCAAGGACTCCAAACGAAAACTGGTGATCGAAAGCGTTTGTGCCGCACTTAAGTTTGGTCGAGAAATGAAGGCTTCTAAAAACGATCCCGTTCGTTCGACTCACCTAAGAAAAATCTACGCTGATATGTCTAAATCGTCGGAAATGCGCCTCCGTAAAATCATCGAGGAAATGTCCTCCTAGGATTGACGGTTCTGAATTTTGAGTCCATGTTGGAGCTTTGAGGAGTTCTAACATGGTAAAAATGACGGCCTTATATCAAGGCGAAAAACACTGCGAAATCACGCACGGTCCATCAAACGCCCACATCAGTACGGATGCTCCAAAAGATAATAACGGTAAAGGCGAAGCGTTCTCTCCGACGGATCTTGTCGGTGCAGCGACTGGAAGCTGTATGCTGACGGTTATGGCGATTGCTGCCGATAAAGATGGCATTGAGCTAAAAGGTTCTCGTGTGAACGTGGAAAAAGAAATGGGCGTGAATCCACGTCGTATTGTGAAACTCACAGTGGCACTTCATCTGCCGCAAAGCGTGCCGCATGACTACCGCAAAAAACTTGAGACTATCGCTTTAAACTGTCCCGTAAAACTCAGCCTGCATCCTGATTTACAGATGCCCGTTGTATTTCACTACGATATCTAAGTTATTTTACTAGCACCTGCACACGACCTTTGAGTTCTGAATTTTCGTAGAGCTCAAAGGTGTGTTTCCCGGTCGCCGGAGTCCACAGGTAGGATGACGAAGCCGAGATCAATTTTCCGCCATTTATTTTCCAAAAAGTTTTTCTTCCTGAAAGAGATTCCGCAATCAAAGGCATTTTTTGATTTACCGCCGGAATCGCAGGGTCGAGCGCCAAAATCATTCCATCTTGCGGATAAAGAATTCGCGCCTGTGGATACTTCTGTGGATTCTCTATTGGCGGTGATTCAGCTTGAGCCAGCGACGACTTGACTTCGCTAGGGTATTTTTCCTGAAGCCACATCATGACATTTCGCCATATAGGTGCTGCTCCCGAGATTCCCATAACATTCCACATCGGCTCACCAGAAAAATTTCCGACCCAAACACCCACAGTGAAACGATCATTGAATCCGATACACCAATTATCACGCATATCTTTACTCGTTCCGGTCTTTACCGCTGTTCCCGCCAGAGCCAATGAAGATTCCAAACCAAAGCCCAAAGCTCTGTTTTGATTCTCTGATAAAATCTTTCGTACTTCTTGCACCGCTGGCGAAGTGAACACCGCCCGTCCCAGCTCCACTTTTGCCGGTTTTTTCTCAAACGAAATTTCAGAATAGAAACCGTTATTCGCGAGTGTCCGATAAGCATTCGTTAAATCTTCTAATGTCACATCGGCGACACCCAAAGCCAAAGCGGGCCCATAGTGTTCCGGCTCCTGAAGCTTGCGGAAATGGAGATTGGATAATTTCGTCCAAAAAGAATCATCATTAAGAAGTTTAAAAACTTTCACGGCGGGAACATTTAAAGAAGATCCCAACGCGGTTTTTACAGGCACCCATCCATAAAACTGCCGATCATGATTCAAGGGTTTGTAAACTCCTCTGTCAAAAACAATATCGACCGCTGAGTCTTCGATCCACGAGTTTGCATGCAAAATATTATTTTCAAAAGCTGTGGCGTACAAAAAGGGTTTCAGCGTGGATCCGGCCTGGCGAAGAGCCTGAATGCCATCGACATAGAACGCTTCTGGATTTTCTCCAGAACCGCCTACATAAGCCCACACTTCTCCCGTTTTATTTTCGACAACCAGAACGGCGGCATCTCGCACATTCTGTTCGGCGATCTTACGAATTTGTGCGCGCACCGTTTGCTGTATAAATAACTGCAAATCTTTATCGACGGTCGACGCAAGAAAGCCGCTGCTATGAGTTCGCGACAGCCTTTGCGCCAAATGCAGAGCCTCCTGATGAGTGGGCGTAAAACCTCGCAAAGAAAGAATCTCGACATCTTTGGCAAAAAGCGTACAAAGTTCCGGTTCTTGCCGACAGGCACGTTTAGACCACTCCGCACTTTTCGCATTGGGTGCGCGAATAAGAACGGCTAACAAGGTCGACTCAGTCTTCGTAAGTCCCGAAGGCATTTTATCAAACAGCGCCCACGAGATACTGCTGATGCCTTTAAACTCTCCACGAAAAGGAATTAAGTTGATATAGGCTTCAAGGATTTGCTTTTTGCTCCAGCTTCTTTCCAGAAGAAGTGCATGAGCTATCTGCCGAGCTTTGCCAAGATATCCTTCATAGACATTGCGATTCTTGGCGAGAAGTTTTGTCAGCTGCATGCTGATTGTACTGCCGCCACGCGGAGAGTTTTTAAACAATCGCTGATAAAGAGAAGCTCCTAACGCTCCGGCATCCACCCCACTATGTTCAAAAAAGCGAGCGTCTTCAGATTTAAGTACCGCCTTCTGCAGCGCCGGCGAAACGTCTTGTAAACCAACCCAAGCAAAAGAGCGTCCGTTTTGATTATGGCGCTGTTGATGGAGCAGTTTACCGTTGCGATCCAAAACATAAAGTTCGGAGCTTTTATACGTATTTCTAACTTGATCATACGACGGAGTTTCTGGCGGCGGCCAAAGAAGAACCGCTGCACTTGCACAGCACAAGCTAAAACCTAACAAGCCGTAGATCAGACGCTTCTTTCTCACTCTTCAACCTTCCAAACGCCTTCTGGTAAATCCGCATAAAGATCCGGACTGTACATCGCTTCCACATGAGTTTTTGGCATGCGATACGTTCCCGCTTGGTTAAAGCGAATCGTGTATTCAATCACTTCCGACGAAGCATCAAACCAAGAGTAATAGAAGCGAACCATTTCTTCTTTACGCTCAATCGCAGTCGCCCAAGAACTTTCCGTCACGCGAGCACCCACCGGAATGGGATCTTCGACGACAACCCAAGATTGAGGGGCTTTAGCCTGGACTCGCAAAGTCACTTTCGCGATGTCGCCGACACTCCAAACACCTTTTTTCTTTTGTGTTACGGGAGAAACCGTTTTTGTTACTGTAAAGCCCGCAAACACCGGTTGAGTCACGGGAATCGCGGCCTTCGCAGAAACTGTGATCCATGGTTTGCCAGAACCTTCTTGTTGCAAAACTAAATTGGCTTTTTCCTCCTTCCAAGGAAGCTCGAAACTTCCCGAAGGCCCTTTGCTCCAAGTGTAAGAACCTTTTTCATTATCCAGTTGAGCGCTGAATGTTCCTTGAACTTTCCCGCTGCTATAGGCTTCGTTGATTTTTCTCATTGCGAGGCGGCCCCAGGCATTGTCTGAAGTTAGCATCCAAGCGCCGTTCTTCTGACGGTCAAGGGCTCCTTGATAAAGACGAGGTACATCTGTTTTCCAACTTGGTGAGTTCATTGAAGCCAAGATCAAACGTAAAAGTGCGCCCTCTGAATCTCGCATCAACCATGGCATTGCCTCACGATCTTCTTCGCGAAGCTGCAACTTTTTCGCGGAGAAATAAAACCGATTGCGTAAAATCTTTTCGATATCCGCCAATTTCTTTTCGCGCTCGGGAATGCTTTTTTCCCACTGATGAATTTGATACCACTCAACAAGAGTGTAAAGCGGCCATTGATTTCCTTGAAACTCTACCGTCGAAAGCCAGTCCACGTTAAAACGGCGATACCGAGAAAGCGTTTCAAAAACTGTCACTTTTTTTAGAACCTCATCAGCTCGAGAGAACTCGACATCTTCTTTCAAACGCCCTTCGGCATAAGCGGTTAACGTGTCTAAAAGCCTGCTTTCATTCTCTTCACTGAATGCAAAACCTGCCTCATGCGCAATATTTAGAATATAGGCCGTGAGATTGAGATTTCCTTTTTGCGTATTGGCCGGGAAAAACTGCAAAAGCCCGTCGCTTCCGACATAGACATCGAGTTTTTCTTCGATCTTTTTCCACAACTTTTTATCATTCAAAGAAACGGCCCGTGAAACTTGCTGTTCTAAGCAAGTGTATGAATAGTTTTCCCAGAAATCCTTTAAACCGAGAAGGCTTCCACCTAAACCTTCTTGCACTTCGACGAGGATAGAACTTTGACCTCGTTCCGCGCCCGCTGGCTGCTGCAAAGAAAGTTTATTAAACTCCGGCCATGCTCCCCACTGACTTTGATAAATCGTTGCAGAACGCAAAGGCAGAACTGCTTGAGATTTTTTGATTTCATCAACCGCTTTCCCCTGCGCATTTTTCGCGGTCAGCACGTAGTCAAGGGTTTTCACGGATTCAGGAACTTTGATCTTCCAGAAAACCTCTTTTGTTTCTTGCGGTTTCAAAGTCATTTTTTGCGACGAAAACTTTTCCGTCAGAGGGTGAACTTGCAAAGAAACGTCCAAGCTCTGAGTCTGTTCAGAGGCATTCCGGATGGTAAATCCTGCTAAGAATTCATCGCCGGTTCTTGCAACTCCTGCAAGTCCCGGGAGGATCATAATATCTTGGGAACTTTGAATCGACGTCCATCCCGTGCCAAATTGGTCTTTACCTTGAATAGCTACAGCCACAATACGGAAGCTCGTCGTAGAGTCATTTAGTTTTATTTCGACTTTGGCTTCTCCTTGAGCGTTGAGTTTGACGGACGGGTTCCAATAAAGAAGCGTATCGAATAATTCACGGCGAAGAGCACCACCACCATCACCGCCGATAGGCACGGCTTTCAAACCGAAATGGCGTTTACCCACGACAAGAGTTTGCGCTGTCGCCATTTGCACAAGGTGGGCGCGCGGCTTCATCATTGCATCTAAAAGATTCCATGAACTATTATCTCGAAGCTCTAACAGTCCTTCGTCGACGGCGATTAAAGCCACATCACTTTGAGCCGCTGGCTTTCCTTGCGCATCTTGAACTTTAACAGTCACGGTCGCTTTTTCACGCGCTTTATACTTTTTCCTGTCGGTTTGAACAGACACTTTCAAAGTATTCTCTTTGCGGCCTACCTTGATATTTGTCATACCAAGTTTGAAGGCGGGCTTTCCTAAATCCACCAACGCCGTCGGTTTAGGATCATTCAGTCGACCGCGAATTGCGAATGCGGAAACCACAACATTCGGGGCATATTCTTTCTTGATAGGAACACGGATGATAGGGCGGTCTCCTTTAACGTCAACGATCTCTGTAGAAAGAACGCCTTCTCGTTCTACCGTCACAAGAACTTTGGCCTGTGGGAACGGCGTGCGTAGTTGAAACTCGGCAGTTTCACCGGGCTCATAAGATTTCTTGAAAGGTACTAAGTCGGCACGATCGTGATCGTCAGAGCCAAACCACTGCGTTTCACCCGTGCGCAAGATCCACTGAGTTACGTTCGCAGCACTCTCGCGACCGTCCTTATCTTTTGTTGTGACAACGGCAATAACGGAGCCCGACACTTTCGATTTTCCCGCACAGCTGAATAAACCTTTGTCATTGGTTTCCCCCTTACACAGCTCCCCGATCTTGCGATATTCTTGAAAGTCTTCGTAAGCGTAAAATCCACCAACAAGACGTTTTCTATGTGTGTAATAGCGACTTGTATAAAGATCGACTTGCACCTTTTGTTTAACCAAAGGTCTTTGCATTAAATCCAAAGCGACGACTTCGAATTCGACGAGATCCGCTGTCGCCCACCATGACTTGGATTTAATTCCCAGCACGACATTCGCTGGCCACAGAGAAAAAGATCGAACGGCATTTTGAATTTCGCCATTAGGATCTTTATACTCTACGTCCGTGCGCAAGCGCTGGGGTCCTGACCCATATTTTAATCCTTTGATTTCCACGACCGCTTGGCCTTGATTGCTTAATTTAATATTCTCAGCGCCGCTTTGAGGAATGTGTCGGGCGGTTTCATCTTCTCCCGATCTAAACAGCCCCTCTTTAACAACGCCATTCGCAAACGAAAAATCACGCAGATCCTCGTCCTGGGCTAAAAAGAAATCGGGTTCGACACTCCAACTCATTTTCATTGGAAGTTCAGAAGCTGGACCGCCTGCAAAGTAAACTCCCGAGATTTGAATTCCAACATTCTTCTCCTGAACAAACACGGGCTTCGTCGCATCCATTCTCACTTGAATTAACGGAACACGGAAACTTTCGACGGAAACCTCACCCACATTCAGAGAAAGCGCGGGATTCTTCTTCTCTATTGTCAGACTCCAACGGCCCAGTTTCGCACCGACAGGAATATGCCATTGCACAAGAGCAAACCCTTTTTTCTGATCCCATTTCAAAGGAAGTTTAAACGATTGCAGGCCTGAATCGTGATTCACAATCAGAGTTGTCGGCCACTCACTAGCTGAAGGCATCTCAAGCCCTCGAGCGGCGGTTTTACGAAGAACGATTTTTGCTGAAAGTGTTTCGCCCGGTCTTAGTAAGGTTCTATCGACAACCGCATGACCGATTAAAGGCGAGCCCTCATCATAGCCACCCAGCTGATAACGCCAAGATTCAATTCCACTGTCCCAGGATGTGTGGGTGAAACTAAAATCTCCGGCCTTTTCCGCGACAGCGTAAAATCCGTCATAATAAAAACTGTTTTCGTTGCGAGGCCATTTCGAAACCGGATTTTTAAATTGAATGTAAGCAAGACCCTTACTATCTGTCGTGGCCTGAGCAACAAAATCTCCGTTCAGGTCATAAATTTTGACGTTGGCGCCAGAGACGGCTTGCGAATTTTTAAGTTCTGTAACCCAAACCCAAGCTTCATTTCCGTTGTGTTTAATGTGAACCGCCATCTTCGTCACTAGAGCCGCGGTTCTTACATAAAATGGCGCCTTCTTATTCAAAAGACTTTGTCCCAGGAGGGAACTTTCCATCTCGACGGCGTAGAATCCCGTCTTCTTAAGAGGAATACCAACAACTTCCGTATCCGAAGCCTTTAAAGGTTTTTGCACCTGAATTTTCTCAAAAGGTGTATTCTTCCATAAAGCAAGACGCTCTTCACTTGTTGGATCTTTCTGAATCTGATTGAGAGCACTCACAATTTTTTTAAAGTCCGCAGCCGTCCATTGCCCTGTCCAGCCCGAAAATCTTGTCTGAAGACTTTTTTCCACTCTTCGCAACGTCACGGCCAAGGCGGCTTCCGGCCCCGCCTCAATGACTCCGAAAGTTCCTGTGAATTTTAGAAGGGACGGATCTTCACCTGTTTTCACCGTCAAAGGAAACTGCGCCTTATTCGCGAGAGATCGATTCTCTTCATCTTTCAAATCAGTCGGGATCACAAGCTTGTAGGAAGTATTCTTTGCAAAAGGACCTTTAAACTCAAGGTAGTTCGCTGTCTCTTGCGTGGCTTCTTCCGTGAGATTTGCAAATATCTTTTTCTTATCCGGACCTTCAAGATAGATTTTTTTCGCTTCACTGATTTTAACCGGGGCCGTGAAAGTCAAACGCATTCCTAAGATCGGCACACAAGGCTTACCCGGGGCCTCGCGATCACAGGAGAACTCCGCCTTAAAAGGTTCCTCAACTTTAAACTCGAAATTGACGTCTTCGGGAGACGAGCTTCCTGAAACAGACTGAATTTGTTTTGACCAAACAAGGCTTAAACGTCCGCCTGGAGGAAAAGCCCGAGTCGACTTCACGACAACGAAATCACCTTTGAAACTTTCCTTGTCGTATTTGTATTCAGATTCTGCAGCCGCTTTTATCTTCGCGGCTTCAGATCCATCAACAAGCTGGGCAGGTAGACGGTCTCCCAATCCCTCTACTACAAAATACGCGCCTTTCTCTATAGACTCTTTTTTAACCGGAGCATCCAGCATCAATACGAAATATTGTTGCGGATCAATAGCTTTATATGTCGGAGGAAATGTACTTAGAACGTGGGGACCGCCCGTATTAAACTGAAATTTTTGTCCCAGTGCTGACAGAGAACATGCATACCCGCCGCGCAAAGGTTCATTGAAGTCGTAAACCCAGTTGCGAGTATCTATCCATCTCCCTTGGCCATTTTTGAAACAATCACTTTTTACAGGAGAATCGAGTTTAATGTCGCCGAACTTCACCATCGGATGAGAAAATTCAACGCGAACCTGTTCGACAGAAGACACATATCCTTGTGGTGTAACGTTCGTAACTTGAATTTTTTCCTGAGCAAATGACACAGCGACAAGAGCGGACCAGAGGAAGCCAAACATCGAATACTCCTTGCATCTTTTAAGCTTCCTAGGCCCTTCGTTGAGCTGTCAATGCATAACGACCCAAAGCTTTTATCTATGGGTTCATTAGATAATATCTATTGGAGAGGCCTTTTACCTTTGTGGGATAATTAACAATGTAGGAGGTTCTTATGACAACTTTAGCTACGAGAGCCCTCCTGGCTTCAAAAATCAGATTGGGCCGTGTCGTCATTTATTTTTATCTGCTAACAATTATTTTAGTCGGTATTCTGACTTATCTTGCGAATCGGTAATGACATCATCTCTGAGAGGAGTAAGATATTTTTCATGTCGATACTCATCAAGGAGATATGCATGAAGAATAAAATCATCGCCGGTTTCGCCGTTCTTTCACTTTCAGCTTGTGCTCAATTTCAGCGTGGCACAGAGAACAAGACGGCAGGCGGTACATCAGAACCTACTGCAACAACAGCACAAGCGCCGACTCGCGCGCAAGCCGTGTTAAAATCTGCATCCGCTGCAAAAGTAAAAGGTATTATTCATTTTACTGAAGAAGACGGCCGAATGAAGGTCGAGACAATGGTTGAAGGCCTTAAACCAGGACCTCACGGCTTTCACATTCATGAAACAGGAGATTGCTCTGCGAGTGACTTTACCTCTGCAGGCGGGCACTTCAATCCCCATGCAAGCAACCATGGTTCTTTGACCTCAGACAAGCGCCACGTGGGCGATTTTGGCAATCTTATGGCCGACAACAAAGGCAAAGCTAACACAGCTCTCGTTGTTCAAGGAATGACGATGAAGCCCGGTGCTGACAGCATCATCGGTAAAGCTGTAATCATTCACAAAGATAAAGATGATTTAAAATCTCAGCCAGCGGGAAATGCCGGCGCTCGTATTGCTTGCGGAGTGATCCAAGCTCTCTAAAGAAGAAAAGGGGTGAAGGCTAAACAGCCTTCACCTTTTGAAAGATTCGACCAAAAATACTTTGCCCTTTTTGATCCAACATCTGCATCTCAACGGTGTCGCCTGATTTCATAAATGGCGTCTTGATCGAACCCGTTTCAATTTGCTCGATCATTCTTTTTTCTGCTAAACAGCTTGAACCATTTTCGTGGTTATCGTTTGAAACAGTTCCACTGCCGATCACAGAGCCTGCCGCTAGGTTGCGTGTTTTCGCTGCGTGCGCGATAAGCTGACCGAAGTGAAAGTGCATAGCTCCTGCATTTGCTTTTCCAAAGAACTGACCATTGTACTTCACGTGCAATGGCAAATGAACTCGGCCCTCTTTCCATGCGTCGCCGAACTCATCGGCTGTCACCGTGAAAGGTCCCAAGGCTGAAGCCGGCTTACTTTGGAAGAAACCAAAACCTTGCGCCAGCTCTTCAGGAATAAGCCCGCGCAAAGAAACGTCGTTAATCATCACAAAAAGTTTGATATGTTTCAAAGCTTGTTCAGGTGTCACACCCATCGGAACGAAATCGGTAACAACACCCACTTCACCTTCAAAGTCGGTCCCGTGAGCGAAATCTCTTTGCGGAATATCTTCCGTCGGAGCCAAGAACTGACCACACTCTCCTTGATACATCAAAGGAACAGTTTCCAGTGTCTCTGGAAGCGGAGCTTTACGCGCCATACGCACAAGTTTGATATGATAAATAAAAGCAGAGCCGTCGGCAAACAACCACGTGCGTGGCAATGCTGAATGGAAATTCTCTTCTTGAACAGGAAAAGCATTGGCTGCCTTTCCCTCGTTCAGATCGCTGTAAATCTTTTGCAGCGAAGCTTCTTTCTCTGACCATTTCTCAAGAGCTTCACGCAAGCTGGGAGCGATATGTGTTGCCTTCACCGCCGTTTTTAAATCGCGGCTGACAACACATAGTTCACCATCAAGAGATTGAGCAGATTTTAAAGAACCCAGTTTCACGAAAAATCCTTAGTCAAAAGTGATCATCAAGTTAGCGCCGACAGCACGGTAGTCTTTCAAACCTTCCGCAGCATCACCGCTTGCATTTTCATAATACAAAGACACACCCAAATTCGGAGCAAACTTAAATGCAGCACCGATAAGAAGCGGAGTCAGCGGAGATTTTACATCCCTCACAGAGCAGCCTGTGGCATCGCAAGATTTATCAAGATTCATACCCAAAGAAATTCCGGCAAACACACCTGCGTATTCTTCGAACTTGTACATCAATGCAACAGGGATATCGAGATAGTTCATTGTGATTTTATTTTCGTCACCAGTGGCATCCGTCTCAACCACAAGAGGTCTTTGTGTATAAAGCATGCCTGTTCTTACGTGCCATGGACCACTGATAGGAAAATGGGCCGTTGCACCGAATTGAAATCCCATTTGAGAAGAGGTAGAGAATCCAGCTCCGTCAACGTCTCCGGACTGAGAACGAATACCTACTTCGAGACCGTAATCAATATCTGCCAACGCGACTGAAGACATCATTCCCACAGAAGCGATAAGTGCTAGAGCTAGTTTTTTCATGAAATTCCTCCCGAGCCAAAAAAGGCCGTCAAAATAGTCCCACAAGTCGTTCTATTTATCAAAACACCACACAGCATTTAAGGCCATTTCGTTTATAGCCTTCGTATTCGACACTTCGCTGTGCTCCAAAGCCAAATGATGCGGCTCCACGGTTCCGCGAGCGGCCAAAATAATCACGATCAGAGGAAGCAGAACGCGCAGAGCAACTTCCAACTTCGACCCTTTTTGCGGCGAGTATTCATCCTTCCATTCTCCAAACTTCAGGCTCTTTGTTAGTGTATACCCGAGGCTGAAAAGAAGAACTGTGATGATGCTGAAGATCCATACCTGGTTTGGCTGCAAGAGTTTCGCCTGCTCCACCAGTGTATCCAAATTCCACCCAATATAGTCTTGAAAACGCATACGCACGCCGTAACGTGAGAAATGAAAGAAGTCGACAAAGTTCAAAACACAAATCAAGAACCACACAACAATGAAGTAGCCTTTGTAAAAAACAAAAAGAGTTTTTGGCCAACTCTCTGTGAACGCCTGAATCATTAAAACAAAGTAAAGCGGAATAAAAAGGAATCCGAAGATCAAAAGATCAAAGCGGAAACCCGCCAAAAATGAGTGCGCTATTTCAACAACATCCGCATCGGGTGTGGCATGAAAAACAGATAGAAAATACAGGTTAAGGCGGAAAAGGCTCATGAACACAATCATGGCCAAAGCTAAAATTCCGAGTTTTAAAAAAACTTTTGTGGAAAAACGCAGCGAAAAGATAAATCTATTCGGCATCGAAAAGTCCTTTGACTGACGAAAAAAACAAGAATGAAATCACTGTCAATAGGAGTCAGTATATGTCCTCAATAGTACTTTACAACTATTTTCGAAGTTCCACCTCTTACCGCGTACGCCTTGCAATGCATGTGAAAGGCCTGGCTTTCGAGTACAAGCCCATTAACTTATTAAAAAGCGAACAGCGCTCTCCTGAATATTTAAAGATCAATCCTCTGGGCGGTGTTCCCACATTGATTCACAATGGAAAAGCGATCCCAGAATCTTTTGCGATCATGGAGTATCTTGATGAGGTTGCTCCTGAACCCGCTCTTCTACCCAAAGATGCTTACCTGAAAGCGCGCATTCGCCAGGTCTGTGAAGTCATCAACTCCTTCATGCACCCCATGTGCAATCTAAAAACCCTGAAATACTTGGAAACAAAGCACGGCTACACTCAAGAACAAAAAGAAGAGTGGGCGCAACACTGGCTGCCCCAAGGACTTGAAACACTTGAAACGACTTTGCAGGAGTTTTCAGGCAAGTATTCTTTCGGCGACACGATCACGATGGCCGATCTGTTTTTGATTCCGCAAATGGTGACTTGCCAAAGATTCAAAGTCGACACATCGAAGTATCCAACCTTAACAAAGATCTTTGAGAACTGCCAAAAACTGGAAAGCTTCCAAAAAGCTCACCCATTCAAACAAATCGACACCCCGGAAGAATTCAAAGGTAAATAGCGCTCTCGCCAGAGCGCTTCCTCGCCTTTAGCAAGCTTTGGTTCATTTTCTACACCAAAATTTAAGATGGGCCTTATTCATTCGATCTAGTTCGAATGAATAAATAAGAAGTTCCATTTGTCGATAACTGGAATCACTAGGAAAACCAGCATCGAAACGTTGAGCCACATGAAGAAGGCAAACCAACGTTCAGTGCCGTTGGATTTGTAGTAACGATAGAACTCTTGAAGAAGTTTGAAACAGAATGGGAACGTGAGAAGCACGAACAACCAGCTCGCATGCACGAACATCGGCGCGGCTAATGCAACACCGACGTAAACGAAAGTGTACAGGCCGATTTGGAAGAGTGTGCGTTCCATGCCCAAAGCCACGGGCAAAGTCGGAATGCCTCCTTTGGCGTAGTCTTCTTTAAAACGAATCGCCAAAACCCAGAAATGCGGCATTTGCCACAAGAACATAATCAAAAATAAATACAAAGATTCCGAGTTGAAGATATCAGGATTCGCAACCGCATAACCAATCGTTACGGGCAGCGCCCCCGGAATCGCGCCGGGTACCGCCGCGAAAACCCAACGACGTTTCCAGTACATCGTGTACGCCACGTTGTAGAGGAAAATACAAACCAAACCAACCCAACCCGCCACAGGTTGCAAAGTGAAAAGAAGCTGCAAACCTACGACAATGAAACTCACAGCCAAAATTCCTGCGGCAGCCGGTTTAATTTTACCAGCAGCAATCGGACGCTTGGATGTACGAGGCATTTTTTGATCGAGCTTCCACTCTTGAACTTGATTCAAAGCCAAAGAGCCGGAGCTAAGAAAGTAAATACCGAGAAGAGTTTCAAGGAAGATCTTCCAGTCGAAAGCCTGTTCGATCTGGAAACCAGTGGCATAGCCGGCTAAGCCCGTGAGGACCGAAAACACGACTATGCCAAACTTAGTAAGATCCGCGTATGTTTTTAACACGATCTTATAAAGGGCTAACTTCAGTCACGCGAGTTGCAATATCCGCAACGCTGAAGATGAAAAGAACAAGAAGGAAGAAGAAACCTGTACCGAAAATAACACGGTTCATGTTTGTGTCGTCCTTCAAGTGCATGAAGTACAAAATAACGAACGCCGCTTTAATCGCAGCGATCAAGAAAGCAACCGGTCCAGCAAAAGCTCCCATTTGTACATGGAACTGATGCGCGATTACTGTCAAGAAAGTCAAACCGAACAAAGCACCCGCCACTTTAAGATAAGTGGACATAGGTGTGATGTGCGGATGAAGTGTATTCAAATCGTTTTGAGAATTATTGCTCGCCATTTTATTACCCCACCAAATAGAGAAGAGGGAACAAGAAGATCCAGATCAAGTCGACGATGTGCCAGAAGATACCAACACCCTCAACTGGCAACCAGTATTGAGCATGGAAATCGCCACGGATCGTTCTGATCAACAACCAAGTGATCAAGCCCATACCCACCAAAACGTGGATACCGTGAAGACCCGTCATCGCGTAATAGAAACCGAAGTACATACCAAGGTTCGCGTGCTCAGCACCTACCTTCGCAACATCCAAGAAACGACCTGGATAAAGACCCAAGTGGAATTTGTGGCTGTATTCGAAGTACTTGATCACCATAAAGATCGCGCCGCAAAGAACCGTTGTCGCCAACGCCATGGCCGCTTTCTTCGTTTCATTTCTTTGCACGAAAGAGATCGAAATCGCCATTGTGAAAGAAGAGAAGATCAACACCAGCGTATTGATGAAACCCATTCTCCAATCAAGAGACTTCGCGCCTTCTTCAAACATCTCAGGATAAAGATGATGGAAGATCGCGTAGCCCACCAAGATCGCTCCGAACATGAGGATCTCAGTGACCATGAACAACCAAATACCTTGCTTACCGCTATCATACTCTTGTGTCGCATTCTTAAAGTGATGAGACACGTGAGCAGAACGAATTGCGCCGTGTGAATTATCTGTACTCATAAGGCCCCGCAGTTACGATTGGTTCTACGTTGAAGTTGTCATGTGGAGGAGGAGACGGAGTCTGCCACTCCAAAGTTTTTGAATTCCAAGGATTCATTGGCGCTTTTTCGCCTTTTCTTAAACCTTGAACAATCGCCCAAAGGCCCAACAAGAAACCAGTGAGGATCAACCAAGAGCCTACAGTGGAGATCTTGTTCAATTGCTCATAAGCCGGAATGTAATCGAAATAACGACGTGGCATGCCCATCGCACCCAAGATGAATTGAGGGAAGAATGTCACGTTGAAGCCGATGAAGATGAATACGAAAGACAAGCGAGCTACGTTTTCGTTGAACATCTTTCCGAACATTTTTGGGAACCAGTAGTAGAAACCACCCATCAACGCCATCAAAGTACCACCCACCATCACGTAGTGGAAGTGCGCCACCACGAAGTAAGTATCGTGGAAGTGAACGTCGATTGGAAGAGTCGCAAGCATGATTCCTGTCACACCACCGATAGCGAACAAGAACAAGAAGCCCAAAGCGAAAAGCATTGGAGAATCAAAAGAGATAGAACCTTTGTACATAGTTGCTACCCAGTTGAACATCTTGATCGCCGTTGGAACACCGACAAGCATCGTGATGAACGAGAACAAGATACCTGCTGTTTCAGACTGACCAGATACGAACATGTGGTGACCCCAAACGAAGAAGGACACCGCCGCGATACCCAAAGAAGAGTATGCAATCGCCGTATAACCGAAGATCACTTTGCGAGAGAACGTTGTGATCAATTCAGACACAACACCCATCGCTGGGATGATCATGATGTAAACCGCTGGATGCGAGTAGAACCAGAAGAAGTGTTGGAACAATACCGGGTCACCGCCAAGAGCCGGATCGAAGATACCAACCCCGAACAATTTCTCAGCCGCAAGAAGCAACAAAGTGATACCAAGAACTGGTGTCGCCAACAATTGCAAGATCGCTGTTGAGTAAAGTGCCCATACAAACAAAGGCATTCTGTGCATTGTCATGCCAGGAGCTCTCAATTTGTGAACAGTCACGATGAAGTTCAAACCTGTCAATACAGAGGACATACCCATAATGAACGCACCCAAAACCATCATCACTGTCGCAGTGCCGGTTTTGATTGAGTAAGGAGTATAGAACGTCCAACCTGTGTCGATTTTCTTAAAGAAGAAAGTCAAAATCGCGAGAGCCGCACCTGCCATAAAGCAGTACCAGCTTGCCAAGTTGATCTTCGGGAAAGCCACGTCTTTCGCCCCGATATGAAGAGGCAAGAAGAAGTTACCCAAGATCGCCGGAATACCAGGAACGATAACCATGAAAACCATGATCGCGCCGTGATAAGTAAGAACTTGGTTGTAAACGTCTCCGTTTTTAAGAACTCCGCCAACGTTCGCCGCCGCATTTGGCGCAAAAAGCTCCAAACGTAGCAAGAGGGCCATGATACCCCCAACGAGGAAGAAGAACATAACCGTGATCATGTACATAAGACCGATACGTTTGTGGTCTACAGTCGTTAACCAAGACCAGAGGCCTTTTTCGTGATTAATGTAGTTGTCGCCGTGAGCGTGTGTTGCTGCCATAGCGAGTCTCCTTATTTCATTTCCTTAATGTACTCGATGAGCGCATTAAGTTCATTTTCGTTCAATTGCCCTTGGAAAGTTGGCATTACGCCTTTAGGGAAATTTTTAACGACATGTTTATTTGGCTCGAGGATGGATTCGCGAAGATAGTTTTCATCAGCGAGAATTTTTGCTCCATCATCCATAACTTCTTCTTTACCGAACAACTTAAAGAGAGAAGGACCTACTTTAACCGCCGGAGAGTCTACAGAGTGGCAAGAAGCACAAGCTTTCACCGCGAAAAGTTTTTCACCCTTTTTCGCCAATGGAAGATTTCTTTCTTCTTGTCCTTGCTCTAGGTATTTGTCGAAGTCTTCACGAGAAACAACCTTCAACTTACCGATCATGCCAGAGTGAGAAGTTCCGCAGTACTCTGTACAGAAGATGTGGAATTCACCCAACTTCTCGGCACGGAACCACAAAGCTGTATAACGGCCTGGAACCGCGTCTTGTTTGATACGGAAGGAAGGTACGTAGAAAGAGTGGATCACGTCGCTGGAAGAAAGAAGAAGTTTTACGTCCTCATTAATAGGAACAACAACTTCATTCACAGTCTTGTAACCGTTTTTGTATTCGATTTCCCAAGCCCATTGCTTACCAAGAACGTTAATCTCAAGAGCGTTCTTAGGCATTGTTCTCATGTCATGGTAAATGAACCAACCCCAGGCAAACACACCAAGGAAGATCACAAGTGGAATGAATGACCACAAGAACTCCAAGAACGTGTTGTGAGAGATATAAGCCGTTTTATCGTTTGGAGATTTACGCTTGTACTTCCAAGCAAAGTAAAGCATCCCGCCGATGACAAGCACGCAGGCAATAAAACTTGTAATCAACAAGAAACCGTACAGATTGTCCACCTGCTTTGCAATCTCGGTTCCCTGCGATGGCATGAAGGATTGGGCCTTCGCAATATTAAACCACATCATGTACCTTTATCTCCCCGCCGACTTATTCGATCTGCGTGAACGAATGTAAACCGGCAATAACCATAAAACCATCACCAGAACCATCACCGCTCCGCCTACTTTCATAAGATTGAAAGCAGCCAAAGTGTACTTGCTCTGATGTGGGTCATACTTAAAACAATACAAAACCAAGTTGTCGACGAAGTTTCCGATTTTACCTTCGGTCGCTTCATTCAAAGCCAGCTTGATATCCTGCGGATTAAACATAATCCCAGGCAAATAACGTGAGATCGTGCCGTCAGGAGTGATGATCACTGCCGCAGAGGCGTGCGCCCACTCTTTAGAAGCTTCGTCCCACTTAAACTTAAAACCAAGAGACTGCGTGATCGCCTGAACAGCGGACTCATCCGCCGTGAGAAAGTGCCAACCAGTTTCAGCACCCGGGCGTTCATAGAGCTTCATGTAAGTCTCTTTTTTCTTCGCCGCCAGATCGGGAGTCTCTTTCGAATCAAAACTCACGGAAAGAACTTTATATTTCTTTCCCACAGTCCAGTCTTTTTCCATCAACTTCAATGCATCTGTAAGACCATTGAGATGGAAGTTGCAAAGGCCCGGACAAGAAAAATAAACGGGCGAAATAATAACCGGGTGCTTTCCGTCGAAGAAAGAACCCAACGTCACTTCCTGTCCGTTGTCGTCTTTAACTTTAAGAGTGAAATCAACTTTGCCACCCAATTTCTCGTCGATACCAATGCCTTCGAGTTCTTTGGGTTGTTCGCTCGCCACCATCGGTGCTGGCTTGCCGTCATAAGCTTGAACGTTGGCTGAAAACGAAACGAGAACGGCAAAAGAGAGAGCCGTTCCCATTGTTTTTGTTTTCAAAACAAGCGTTCTTGTTAGCATTTATAAATCCCTAATTATTGTGCTGTTTTTGCAAACTCAGCAACTTTAGCAGGATCGTCTTTAGATTTATTTTCAGTGATCGATTCAATAAAATGAAGAACAGCCCAACGGTCCGCTGGCTTGAAATGAGAGTAAGCCGCCATAGACGTACCCTTGATACCGTTTTGCAAAACTTTGAAGTGATTGATCAAGCCTTCACCTTGAGTCCATTTACCTTCAACCAAGTTGCGTGGTTTCGGATTCAAAGCCGCACCAGCAGCGCCGTCACCTTTACCTTCGTTACCGTGGCACATCGCGCAGTTTGTAGCGAAGAACTTTTTACCGTAAGCAACCATTTCAGGAGTAGAAACCCATGGCTCTTTCACTTGAGCGATATCAAATACGGGAGCTGCGCCTTCTGCTGCAGGAGCATTTGGATCAATAACGTTTTCAGCGAGATCAACGCCCTTATTCACTACAACGAGGTAGAAGAAGAATGCAAAAACGAATGCCATTGAAAAAGCAAACGCAAGCAAACCAGAACGATTATACTCATCTCTAACTTCAGACATAGGCCGACACTCCCAAGGAGACGCAAAGTAGTTTTGTCACAATATTGTAATGTATGTTCGATAAGTACCGGAAAACCGTAGGCACGGCAACCATTTAAGCCGGGCCCGCGGAGATACTTTACTGCGGCGCAAAATTGTTGCGGAAGTCTAGAAAAGGAAACTCCGAGTGATGTTCACAAACTTTTCTGGCGACTCAACATTCGGGCAATGCCCCTGATCGGGAATAATCTGAAATTTTCCTCGCGAAAAAAGCCCCGCCAAAGCTTCGGACTCAGTGCGTGAAAGAAGCAGATCGTGTTCTCCATGCAACACCAAAACTTCATGGGAAACTTTCTTCAATTCATCGCGAACATCAAGCCCATCAAGGGCTTCAAGCACCCAATGCCCTACTGATTTCACTCCATAAAAAGCATCTTCAACGATGACGTTCTGAAAGAACTCCGATTCAGAGTTATTATTATGAATCGTGGAACCGATCACAGCCGCCGTTAGCTGACGGTCTGTTTTCATCTGCTCAAAAGCAGAAATCATGGAGCGATCAAACGTCACTCCCGTCGCACCGACCGGATCCAGCAACACCGCTTTCTTAAATAGATCTGGTTCTTTGGCCAACATGAGGGCTGCAATTAAACCCCCGGTGGAGTGACCTACCAGATGTACCGGCCCGCGGTTTAACTTTTTAATCACAGCGATAAAGTCTTCAGCAAAGAGGTGCAGATCGACTTCGCCGGCATCTTTGGGCAAAACACTTTTTCCGCAACCGCGAAACTCGGCATAGATCAAAGCGCCGGAATAATTTTTATTCTTCGCCGAATTTTTCCAAATCTCTTCCGATGGATACCACCAGCGGTTGGACGCTAGATTTCCATGAATGAAGAAAATGTTTTCGGGAGCAAGGCCTTCTTTGATCTCGACGTTGATCATTCGCGACCCACTTGAATGCTTTCGTCTCCAGTGCGAACTTCACCGCGGAAAGGGTAACCTTCGAAATCACGGCCTGCGAAAAGTTTTTTATTTCCGCTGACGATTTCATAAACCCACGCCGCCGTGAAATTAGGGACAGCCTCAACCATCTTGTGCTCAGAACCATTGATATAAAGACGGCTCGCACGAGAATCCGCAGGAACTGCATCCCAGTATTCATCAAGAACGCTTGTATTGATGTACTGATCTTGACGAGCAATCATCAAGTGCAATGATTTTGCGGGAATCGCCGCAGTCACATCAACTGGACGGAATTTGCGAATACCTTGCACCAAACGGAAAGTCGCTTCGAGTTTGAAAGGGTTCTCCAAAACGACGGGCTCTGCTTGCGGGTATGTCGCATAGATAATTTGGTGAAGATAGTAATCGTACAATTCATCGTCCGTCATTTTGTTAAACGGAAAAATCTGACGAGTGGCCCAGATTTGTGATTTGATCCATGTGTCCTGTCCATCCAGGGGACGCGTGAAAGGCGCCATCATAACAAGGTTCTTCACAAGGTTTGGATAAGCAGCGGTAAAGCCTGCGGCAATACCGCCACCATAAGACAGTCCAACAATATTAAATGGACCTTTTAATTTCATTTTTTCCAAAAGCGCCTTAAGATCCTGCACCTGATCCTTATAAGGAATCGGAGCCACAATCGGCGCATACTTTAAAAGCGTTTGTCCTTGTCCAAATGGATCGTAACGAAGAACGCCCACACCTTTATTTGTCAAAGCATCGACAAAATTATTCCACTGGCGAGTGCTGTAAGTAAGGCCATTCACAAGAACAACTGTGGGTTGTCCTTTTTCTGCCGGAACATAATCTACAAAAAGCTCTCGCTGTGCAGAAACTGCAACGAACCCTTTAAACGCTTCGGCTTGGGCCAAAGACTCTATCGAAACAAACAAAGCAGAGACCGCTACAAAAACCGCTAACAAAACTGATTTCATAAAATCCCCCGTTTTTTCTTAAAAAATAAATCGCTCAAAAAGGTTCAGATGCAAAAGGGCCTATAATACGATCCCGCCATCGACGCTAAGAACGGTGCCGTTAATATAACTAGCCTGCTCGCTTGCCAAGAACAAAACGGCGTTTGCAATATCTTCCGTTTCCCCAAGACGAGTTACGGGAACTTTAGCCGCCATCCCTTCAAGAACTTCTTTAGGCATCGCTTTCGTCATTGCCGTCATAATAAAACCAGGAGCAATGGCGTTGGATGTGAAACCCTTGCGGCCCAATTCTTTACCCCATGTTTTCGTCATCCCGATCACACCGGCTTTAGCTGCCGCGTAGTTCGTTTGCCCGAAGTTACCGTAAAGCCCCACCACAGACGAAATATTAATAATGCGTTTGTGGTTCGAGTTCGCATTAAATTTTTCTAAAAGAGTTTTCGTCACGTTGAACAAACCAGTGAGGTTTGTCGAAATAACTGCATCCCAATCTTCGGGATTCATTTTCGCGAAAGATTTATCACGCGTGATTCCCGCGTTATTCACAAGGATATCCACAGCCCAAGGCAATGAGGCTGCCGCTTTCGCAACGGAGTCACGATTTGTCACATCAATCTGTGCAATGTGCACTTGCGAACCATACTTTGCCAATTCCGTTTTTGCATTTTGCAAAGCTTGTTCAGAGTAATCCCAAATCGCTACGTTTCCGCCCGCTTCAAGAAAACTTTGCGTGATTTGAAAACCGATACCGGCAGCACCACCAGTAACGACAGCATTTTTATTTTTGAAATCGAAATTAATATTTTTCATACACAAGGCTTACCCCGAACTCTCCTAGTGCCGTCAAAGAAAATCGCATTTTTTCGCTCTGTGAATAGAGCCAAAGCTCTATTTTTCTTTTCTTGCCAAACGCCGAAAAATACTTTGTAGATGGGTTCATTCGCAAAGGATGGACTATGAGAAAAGCGACAATTGCAGGAACAGGAATGTACGCGCCAGAGCGCGTGATTTCGAATCAATACTTCGATGAACTTTACAAAAAAGACATCGGAACTTTCTTAAGCGAACAAAGAAATATTAAAGAGCGCCGCTGGATGAACGCCGATCAGCGTACGTCCGATCTTATTATTCCCGCCGCCGAAGAAGCGATGAAAAACGCCGGTATTACGGCGAAAGATTTGGATCTCATCATCGTCTCAACGGACACGCCAGACTATCTTTCTCCATCAACGGCTTCCGTTGTCGCTTATCGCATGGGCGCGACGAATGCAGGAACTTACGACATCAACACCGCTTGCGCTGGTTTCGTCGTTGGTTGCGATATCGCGACGAAGTACATCGGCACTGATAATAAATATAAAAACATTCTTGTCGTGGGCGCTTACGGCATGAGTAAGTATTTGAATTTCGACGATTACAAAATCGCTTCTCTTTTTGCCGACGGAGCCGGCGCTGTCGTCATTCAACCTGCCAAAGACACTCAGGGATTCTTGGACAGCCAAATGTATACGGATGGCCAATATCATGACTACATGGGCATTTACGCGGGAGGCACTGCTCAGCCGATCACTCATCAAGTGATTGAAAACAAAGGTCAGCTTTTAGCTTTCCCAAAACGCATTCCGCCAGAGACAAACGGAATCCACTGGCCGCGCTTGACTAACGTGCTTTTGGATCGCCTCCACAAGAAGGCTTCCGACATCCAGCACTTCTTTATCACGCAATTCAACGTGCAAAGCATTTATGAGACTCTGGATAAATTAGATTTGCCTCGCGACCGTGCTCATTACGTTATGGATCGCTTCGGTTATACGGGCTCTGCCTCTATTGGCATGGCCATCGCCGATGCCGCCCGCCAAAAGAAAATGAAAAAAGGTGACTTGGTCTTTATGTTGGGATCAGGCGGTGGTATGAGCATGGCAGCTCTTGCATTGGAGTGGGGCTACGATACGTAGTCTCTGAGGTTTTATGGAACTGGATTGGCTGAAGCGCTGGAATTTATATTCCCCAAAAAATATCGCGATCAAAGATGGCGAAACGGGCCGTGAGTTTTCTTACGCGCAGTTTTTCGCTTTGGCCAATCGTGGAGCTTCCTTCCTGCAAAAGGAATTCGGAATCAGAAAAGGCGACCGTGTTGCCGCTTTAGCGACCAATGAGCTTGAGTATGTTTTCTTGTTCTTTGCTCTACAACGCCTGGGTGCGATTCTTGTTCCTATTAATTTTCGTCTTACGCAACGAGAAGTGAATCACATTGTCACGGATGCGGCTCCAAAGCTGATTTTGTTTCAAGAAGCCTATCGCGAAATTATTGAAAATCTTCCCAATGTAAAATCACTGACGGCTTTATTACTCTCTGATTTTGCTCGCGCTTTAGAAGTGAATAAAACAGAAATAGAAGTTCCATTTACATCGACGGAAGAAGATCCCGCGATGATTCTGTACACCTCGGGAACTACGGGATCTCCTAAAGGCGCGATTCTTACTTACAAAATGATTTTTTGGAACTCGATCAATACGACGTTTCGCCTGAACATCTCGCAGACAGATTGCACTGTGATCTTTTTGCCATTCTTTCACACGGGCGGGTGGAATGTTTTAACGACACCGTTCATACACCGTGGCGCTAAAGTCGTTTTCCTTAAGAAATTCGACGCAGATCAAATTCTTTCGTTGAGCGAACAAGAAAAGGCGACATTGCTTTTTGGCGTACCAACGACAATGGACATGATGGTGCGTTCACCGCTTTTTGAAAAAACGGATCTGTCTAAAATTCGCTATGCCATCGTCGGCGGGGAACCTATGCCGATTGAGCTGATCAAGGTGTGGGATAAAAAAGGCGTGCCTGTTCGTCAAGGTTACGGTCTGACTGAATTCGGTCCCAATGTTTTTTCTTTGAATGAAGAGGACGCTCTTCGCAAAATTGGCTCCATCGGATTTCCTAATTTTTATATTGAAGCCAAAGTCGTCGATAACGACGGCAAAGAACTTGCCGCTGACGAAATCGGCGAACTCGTTTTAAAAGGCCCGATGTGCATGCACGGCTATTGGCAAAATGAAAAGGCCACTCACGAAACGATCCAAGATGGTTGGCTCTACACCGGTGACCTCGTCCGTCGCGACTCTGAAGGTTACTATTACGTCGTCGGCCGTAAAAAGGACATGTTCATTTCTGGAGGCGAAAACGTCTATCCTCCAGAGATCGAACAAATCCTGCGCTCCCATCCATCCGTTCTAGAGGCCGCTGTCATTGGCGTTCCCGATGAAAAATGGGGCGAAGTCGGCAAAGCCTTTGTCGTTGCAAAGGATAGCAGCCTAAGCATTGATGATCTGCACAATCACTGCGTGCAAAACCTGGCAAAATTCAAAATTCCAAAGCATTTCGTGTTCCTACAAGCCCTCCCCAAAGGGGACAGTGGGAAAGTTTTAAAGCGAAAACTCACGGAAGCCCCGCTCTAGGCTTTGGGCGCATAATATCATTAAGATTTTGGATTATACATTCGCCGCTTCGAGAGCTATATGTTGCCTCCAATTCGGAGGTTTCGATGAAAGCTATACTAGGCGCTATTTTCATGACGATGGCTATTTCTTTGCAAGCTCAAGCTGATGAGTACTTCGTTGGCGCGCGCAAGTTTATGGAAATGATGGACAACTACAAAGCCAACTGCGCTGATGAATGTTCGAAACCTTTCCGTGAAGCCGTTCTTTTCACTGACGGCAAGAAACAACACCTTTTGCTTTCGCAACGCGATTTAAAAATCTTGCAAAAGATCGCTGTCGAGCAAGCCTCCATTTGGGTAGACACTATTCTTGAGGGCGACTATATCTCTGATGGCAATACAGAGCTGACTGAAGTTATTGGTATCTTTTATTCCAATGATCTTATCGGCTACAAAATCCATTACACTGAAAAGGCTTGGTACATTGGCGAATGTGATTTTGACGGAGAAAGTGACGCAAGCCTTTCTGGTTGTGCTGAAGGCGTGATCCAGGAAACAAGCTTTGTATCCGCAGATTTCAAAACTTACATCCGTAACGACGACGAGATCGCAGACTTCTACAACTAGTATTCTTTCAGACTTTCATGGCGAATCATTGCTCGCTATGAAATCCTCGGCGAGCTTTGCTCAAAATTTGATTGCCTCAATTTGAGAAAGCTCGCATGAATTCCTAAACTTTTTCACTACATAACCCGATTTGAAGACTATGAACGTGTTCGGTTTCTGTGTCTTCATTCTATGCTCTCTTCTTATTTCTTGTACCAACGTACAGCGCAGTCCCAGTTCCGAAATGTATGACGATCAAAGAATCAACCGCATTCAGGAGATTGATCTAGAGTTGTCACGGTTTTGGAATAACGACTGGCGCAAAAGTCAGGAATTATTCCAAACTCAAAGCTCGACGACACAGGGAGCAAGTCACATCCCAGCTTTCGGGGAAAAAGCTCTGCGCGATCCGCAAGCTCGCGCGGCTTTGAGTCAGTTGGTCCAAGAGAGAAATCAACACATTGAAACTATGAGCAACAAGCTGCATCTGCGCGAGTGGTCCGGCTTAGGCCCCTGGTTTGAAGCAACATTTCGTCCTGTGCTCTTTGAAAAAGAAGAGATTATTGAAGTGCATAACTGGGACGATTTTAGACTTGGCGTTGGAGTAAATCCTTTTCCGCTGGAACATCGTTTTTATAAAAGCTATTCCCTGCGCTTTCGAAATATGCTGCCACCTAAAAATCCGCCGCATTTTCGCGACGACAGCAACAAAGGACAAGAGTATTTGAAGGCTCGCCTTACATGCGATGCCGAGTTTATTTATGACGATCCATTTCTCTTTTTCTCAAATGAAAAGAAAGGACGCTCTTTTGACTTCAATTGGTATTACAACCAAGTGAACGGACAAAAAGTGAGCGTGCGTTTTTCTCCTTTCGTGCGCAACTGCCAGTTTTACTTCTTTGATCCGGAAAAAGATAAAACGTGGACACATGGCTTTGCTTTGAAAGAGCTGAGCGATCTTTCAACAGAGTGGTTGAAGCTGACAAACCAGATCGATGTCTGCGCAAGACCTTCCGGTGATTTCGGCAACAACCCAACCAGCTTCTTTTGGCAGCAAGATTATAATTTCGTGACCTGCACACAAACGTTCGACAAATGGGTGAACCTGCGCGACCCGTATGTGTCGATGAATCGCAAGATCATGTCGCTGACGGGATCACCTTTGGCTCGTAAGGACTTTGACAATAAGAACCCGATGGCGAAACTGAGTTTCGATAAAGCTCCGCAGTTCGATATTATTTGGGTCTCATCTTTAAATTTCTCCGCCGACTTCCATGGAATGGTCTTAGCTCGGGCTCTTCGTTATCACGCTTCTCGTGGAACGCAGATCCGTATTCTTGTCCCAGAAGTCACCATGACAAAAAAAGACAAACGTATTTTGGAGTGGCTGCAAATTGGTATGCCGAACGTGAAGGTTCAATACTACAAATACCGTCTCTCTGAGAAAGAAGATGGCGGCTGGCTCGATAAATTTCACCGCGTGAATCACACCAAACTTATCATTGGGCATTCTTCTAAAAAACCTTCAGATAACTTTCTAATTACAGGTGGCAGAAACATCCGCGACTCTTATATTTTCTCTGACACGCCTTTTTATAAAGCCTACAAGTATTTAAAGAACTACGGTGAAGGCGAAGAAGCGTACATCTATTACAACGATTTCGAAGTCGAAATTCGCGGCGCTCCTTTTGTAAAATCCGTTTTAGCGCAAATGTTATCGTTCTGGATGAGAGATCCTGAAACTCAACGCTTCCGCTCAACAAATATCAATATTCCGCAGCAGGCCTCAAGTAATCAGGTTTCTCGCTTATCGAACCTGCCCAAGCTTTATCCGTTGGTTCGGCATATCATGTCCTTGCCCTATTTTGACGGTTATCAACTTGAAAAATTTTATATCGAGATGATCGACTCCGCTCAGTCAGAGCTTCTTATCACGACTCCTTACTTCCGTCCCTCTGTCGCTATTAGTGCGGCTTTGGATCGCGCCGTGCAAAGAGGCGTGAAGGTGAAAGTGATGACAAGAATACGTCTGGCTGGTGACGGTACTCCGCAAATCGCGGAGGACGTGAATAAGCAAGGGGTGAATCGCCACCTTGCCAACGTCGAAATCTACGAATGGTCCGACGAAAAGTCGATCCTGCATGCAAAACTCTTGGTGATTGATCGCAAACTTAGTTTCGTAAGCAGCGTCAATTTAAATCGCCGCAGTTTCATTCATGACACTGAAAGCGGCGTGCTGATTTTACACGAGGCGACCGCCAACGAATTGCGCAGTGAGGTTTTAAACTTCCTAAAACAGGGACGCAGGATCACGGCCCAAGAAAAAATTTCCTGGATCAATAGTACTTTGATTGATTGGGCGGATTCTTACTTCTAAAAGGACCTTTACCTTTGTCGAGGTCCGAAAAGTTCCCAAAGATATGCTAAAAAATCTCGTGTAAACTGAGAGACATGTACAAATGCTTTCTGTTCATTACATTGTTGGCTTTATGCGCATGCCAAAACGGCATTACATTGGGGCCCGGTGACGCCGACAATCTCGCAAGTGCCGCTGAAACAGATTGTGGATTTGTGCAAAACGCCTACGGGCAAAGAGTGTCATGGAAAAAGAATATTCCTGTGACTCTCGAACTCCACAAAAGCTTTCCTACTGAATACGAAGAGGTTCTTCGCAAAGCGGCCTCGCACTGGAATGATGCTGCTGGCATGACGCTCTTTAACTTCGTACGCTCTGAAAAGACTTTGACGGACGAAACAAAGCGAGACTCTGTGAACACAGTTCACTGGTTACAGGAATGGCCTGAAGCGCAGAAGAACATGCAAGGGCTCACGAATCTTTATTGGCGCGCGAACGAGCTTTATGAAGCTGACGTTGCCATCGACAATAAATACTTCAATTTTTTTATCGACGAATATCAATCCTATAAAGACGTCCACCTTGAAAGTCTGCTGATTCACGAGTTGGGACACGTTTTAGGATTAAAACACCGAAGTACCGTTCCCAGCGTGATGTGGGCTGTTCTCAATGGGGCTTTGAAACGAGACGTATTAACGGCTGCCGACCGCGAAACAATTAAATGCGAGTACTAAGATGAAAAAGAAAACTCCGCTTCAAAAAACTTCGCGCATGATGAGTCTGATTCTTCTGCTCGCGGCTTTGCCGTTTGCATTGATGACTTTGGAGAAAAAACTGTCTCCATTACGGAAGGTCGCCTCCGACGGTTCCTCGAATTCATCCGAAATGACAGTGGAACACGATCTTTCTGAAGCCTCTCCGGAAGAATTTAAAAAGGCCTTTAAATATCAGGTGCTCAAAGACGCCCATCCGATAGAGACCTCTGAAGGACCCGGCGTTGTCTTAGGTTCATTTCTTTTAAAAAACGCCGACGGTGCGAAAGTTTTTGTTTGCGAAGAATATCCGACAGTCGACTTGATCTTCGCGGCAGAAGGTGTCGCTTTTTCGGGAGAGATTCCGCAAATGGTCGTCCGTACGCCATGCCTTATCAGTGAAGACCAACACCACCTGGAAGCCGCTGCCATTCCATTTGCAACGATTCTAAAAAGTCCTTTGCAGCAATTTGAATTCACCGCTTCCGTTCCCGGAAGCCGCGAACAAGGCAAAGTTTTTTTTAGAAATGTCGTGGAATTTTGGCCTACAGAGTGGACTTGGATCGGAGTTAAATTCTACGGAAAAAATCCCGAGAACACTTTATCCATCAACGGCTATGAAGTGATTTCCGTTCTAGGACAGCCCCTCATTCTAAAAGCTAGCGAATAGCTTCGAAATCGGGAACATAACGAACTTTGTCTTCGCCCTTGGCTTCTTTTTCATAAGCCTCATAAGAACGGCGATGTGCCTCAACGTCCTTGGCAATTTGCTCGTCGATCTGTTGGTTCTTTTGATCGTTGATGCCGTCGATAGCGGCTGCGGTCTTATCTTTTTCCGGCTGCCACTTATCACCCACGTAGATCGCGTTGCCCTCAAAGAATTGCACTTCTTTTTCGAATTTTATGCGATTGTCGTAGAAAACGTAAGACCAACGATCTTTACCGTGAAAGCGTTGCGTTTGCTTGGGAGAACCCATCAATCGTAGAACGTCGTCCTTTTCCATTCCTGGTTCGATCTTAGAAAACTGCTTCAACATGGATGTCTGACATGCTGTCGTCAAAAGACTGATTATAACGACAGGAATAGCCAAATATCGGAGCATAGTTCCCCCATTCTTCTAAGGTACCAGTTTACTCGGATCCGTTAAAGGCTGCCACTTTCTTTTGTCTCATTTTGGCACAATAAAAGTAATGATCGTTGGCCTTACTCAAAGGAGCCGGGGTTAAATCTCCCCCCGGCCTTTCTGTTTGATTCGCACACGAAGATCCTTAGAAATCTTTTTCCATTTTTTTCGATCCTCCGCCTGCTTTTGGCGATCTCCTCGAGCTTCCTGGTAGGCGACTTCCTTTTGAAGTTTCAGATAACTTTCCCATCTGTCTTCCGGCAAGGAACCATCTTCCAGGGCGGCCCGAATAGAACATCCAGGTTCACCCTGATGAGCGCAATCGCGGAACCGGCAAGTCGAACCGATCGCAATGATGTCTTCAAAGAGATCGTGCAAACCCTCTTCTTGGTCGACGAGAGCAAGCTGCCTCATTCCCGGCGTATCCATAAGCAAAGCACCTTCACGCAACTGATATAAGAATCGAGAGGTCGTTGTGTGCCGCCCGCGATCGTCGTCTTCTCGCGCGTTTTGTGTTTTGATCGTATTTTCTCCTAAAAAGAAATTCGTCAAAGTGGATTTCCCGACTCCGGAGGATCCCATAAGCACGACCGTTTTTCCTGGACGCAAATAGTTCTTAAGCACTTCACAAGTGTCGGGCTCAAGAACGCTCACTCCATGAATCGGGACGCCGATATAAGTTTCTTCCAGCTCTTGAATAAAAGCGGCAGGATCTTCAGCAAGATCCATTTTGCTTAGAACCAAAACCGGTGAAGCGCCGCTGTCCCAGGCCATGCTCAAATAGCGATCCAAGCGTTTCAAGTTCATATCGCGATTCATGGAGGTCACGATAAATACAACATCCATGTTCGCGGCAACGACTTGCACACCTTCTTGAGGGTCTTTCCGATAAAAGCACGAACGACGTTCAAGAACTTTTTGAATCAAGGCTCTGTCTTGATTTTCTTCGTTCTTACACGCCACCCAATCACCCACGGCCGGAAATGCTCCGGCCGAAAGCTCATTGTCGTGACGAAAGCGACCCGAAAGCTGCGCCCACACGACGTCATCTTCCGCGAAAGCCACGCGGTACAAATCTCGCTCTTGCCCGATAACTCGGCCCAGTTGCCAATGCTCAGTGGATGATTCTAATTGTTGTTCAAAAAATGCGTCCCACCCCAAAGGGATGAGCTTTGAATATAAATTCACGCAATAACTCCAAATTTTTTAAATTTAAAAAATAAAAGCGGAGCTCTCGTGGATTTAAATTATTAATTCAAAAATAGAAATTAAGAACGACCAAGAGAGCCATGGTTTGGATTAAAGAATTTTACAATCATCAGCCCTCCTATTTCTTGGGTAATACGAATATATTACTTTCTTATGACTGCGGGGTCAACTAGTTGATACCCTGGTTGTAAACATATTAGCAACCACACTCTCCCTTTAAACCTGAAAAAGTGCTTTTCTGTTTTCCATTTGAAAATTCTGCATCACAAAAGTAGTCAATTCCGGTGCAGCCACTTTCTTCGCACGGCGGGGGATACGTTACTTTTTTAGTGTTACAAGTCAGATTTAAATCGTACTTTCCGTTTGAATATTTGGAAATGAATCTGTTCTTTCCGGCTTCCTTACTACTTATAAACTTGAGACGATATCTTTTATTATTGATCTGTACATACGCATCGCCATGTTCAAGCGTGAGATTTGTCGTAATAATTCTCTTTCCTTCTTTTTTTACCGCACATGAACACCCCATCTCTTCGTATTCATCAGACGGAGTAGCAGCCTTAGCCCTTGAAACATACTGAACATCAAAATCATCTTTCACGTTCTCTTTGCGGACTTCGTTATTTTTTGCAGCAGAAGGCATCGATAAACATAGACAAAATAAACAAATAAGTACTTTCGTCATCAAAAGCTCCAATTTTATATCTTGTGCCTATAGCATAAAGAAACCTTCTTTCCGGAGTTTCTCTGAATATGCACATGATCTCCACCATGCACCATTACTAGTACATTATCGCGAATTCCAGCAAATGAGACATCACATAAATCTTTCATAAGATTTATTACTCCCAGATGTCGCCCGTAAACCTTCGGCAAATCTGACTTTGGAGGAACGAGATCGATAGAGTTTCCGGTTTGATGCCCACTGTTTAATGCTCGTCTTGGAGTCGAATAGTTTTTCCTAGGATTTCTCCAGCCAGATGTCAGTATAATCCGGCCAGCTGGGTTATACTTATTTCTAAAAGCAAGGTTTACTTCATTAGCATACTGTCGTGAATTTAAAACTAATCCATAATTCCCAAATATAGTATTTTTTAAAAAATCAGAATATGTATAAAAGTTTGGACCCGGGAAATTTGTTCCATCGTTAATTTCACTGTACGTTGGCACTGCAACCTCAAAACGCTCATCTTCCGGGGCACCTTTTGTTTTTTCTCTCAAATCAATATACTCCTGTCGAATCTGAGATCTAGTGTCTTGGACTACGTAGAAGGGCGGAGACTCTGACGATGAAGTCTTAGCTACAATCTTATATAGAAGAGGCTTACCAATACTAGCGAATCCAGCCTCCTGTCTCATAGGAAGACTAACTCTCGCATTTCTCCCTCTCGAAGAGACAGGAATTGAGGTGCCGTAACTCAATTCAGAAACTACAAACGAAATATCGGCATCGGGAACAGAATCATCAACTTCTACTTTGGGTAAAAGAATATTTTCGCCAGCGTGAGTAGTAAATTTGCCATTAATACAGATACCATCCGTCCGATTGTTACATTCAACCCTCCTCGCTTCTGTCGATCTACCAGATATAGAAATTACGTCCTTAATTGCAATTTCATCTGTGATTTCGATTTCATAAGCATCCCAAGATCCACCGGATGACATTCCTCTTGATAAAGTTGCAAGTAGTTTCCCACCTAAATAGATTCTGAACTGAACGGTCGTGGAACCATTCCCATGATCCGAGTAGTACTGTGCTCGCACTCGATAAACTCCGGGGCGAGGTTTGGGTAAAACAAAAGTCTCTGGTCCAAAGCCGTCAGTATCATCATGGTCAAGAACACCTCCAGCTACTCCTCCCAAATCTCCATACCAAGCATGGCCCCCAAAAGGATCATAAATATGCATGTCAACATCAGTGTCTGATTTAGTCCATGACATTACGACGCGAATTTCTTGATTTCTCGTATTCTCGGAGAATAATATATCCGATTTAGGAACTTTAAAACTTTCTAACAGACCAAGTTTTGCTATTCTAGTCTCTTTGCTTTTTAAATCTACTTCATATGCAAACGGATACTGAGCCAAGTGATCGAAGGTACTTTGAGCGTTACGAATAATACGAAAAGGACCTTTAATAGAAGTTATTCCATTGACGGTATACCTTAGTTCTACAATGTTTTCTCCTTCAAATAGTGGAACTACAGCCGCAAATGCTCCATTTGGCAAAACTGTCTGAAGCGAATCACTTCCATTCATTGAAACAACTAAAAATCCATCATTTGAAGGTACTCCATTTAAACTAATATTACCTGGAATCTGTATTAAGGAATTGGAAACGGTCATACCGTCAGACACTGTTGCGGTTTCGATTTTTGGAATTCCGACTTTTCTTAACGGCGTCAATTGGACATTTAAGGTCGATGGACCGTTATAATCAATTTTTTGAAAAAACTCATTATAACCGGGAGCATATATTTTAATATCATGCTGTTCGTTTGTCATTCCAGATAGAGTCCAAGGGGTTTGAAATCCTTCACTCAGCCCGTCCACATAAATCGTCGCGCCTGCGACATTACTAATGATACGCAATTCCCCTGACTTCAAAGGCATCGGGATAACTATTTGAAGAGAGTCGTATTCGAAATCTCTCGTTTTAAACGTTACAAATCCCGAAGTAGAACTGTCTACAGGTAGCTCCACCCATGCACCGTTAATTCGGGCCAGCACCTTAGCTTCAGCGTAAGATCTTCCTGCTGGAATTTTTGAAGCATCAATTGGAATGGTCACCGTCACATCTTCATTAAAGTGCATAAAATAAGGATAAAAAATATAATCCTTGCTGATAACAACATTGCCGGCGGGTACCATCATCCCATGAGGAGACTCAGCAATAATGATCTCGTTATTTTCGGGCATTGCATTTGGTGGCAATACAACCTTTGCTCCAACAATTGGACTTGACGGATCAGTCATCTCAACAGTTCCACCAGAAGAACCAACATCTAAATTTTTTCCTCCGTCAGGAATAACTAAATACGGAACTGCGACCCGTTTTAATAGAAAATTTCCCCTTTTTACCTCGATACGCGTCTGCAATTTTCCTATACCCTCTTCGTTGAACGTATGTAAGAATTCCTGACCGGACTTTGCACCGAGAACTTCCTGGGAATCGACATATAACTTTACTCCAGGCACCGTCGTGGTAAATATGCCCTTTACTTCAATGGATCCACTCACAATTTTTGCATCGGCAATAGGAGTAAAAATTGAGAGCTCAGTATCATTAGGAATCGTTACGTAGTTTACAACTTCAGTTTGTACTAGTTTTCTAGTATCATTATACTGATCACGCAGTAAGGGAAGAATAGCTTCTAAATCATCGCGCCTCTTAATTTTGTCAGGCGTAGGATTTACTGCGATAGCTCCATTCAAATCAGCAATTAATTTTTCTGTCTCCGCAATTCTTTTAGAGAGGTCATTTCGCAACTTTTCATTCTCAATGAAAACTTCCACCGTTATAGCTTCAGCACCATCTACCTTAGAGGAAAACTGAGCAAGATAAATACCTTGATCTACACTTGGCTTAAGACTTACTTTATCCGAACCGATAATTTTATAAGCTTCAACAACAAGTTTAAGATTAGAATTAACTGGTTTCTTTTTTGCTTCCACTTTAATAATTGCATTTTCATCAACTAAATATGCGCCGTCGGAACGATCGAGGGAAATAGCAACATATTTATCTAGAAAAGAAAAAAACCCCTTCTTGGCAAAAGCAAATCCACCAGACAATGCAATTATAGCAGCGAAAAGGATCATGGAGCGTGTGCCAATTGAAAACTTATTTTTCAGTAACATTGTTTCTCCCGTTCTTATTGAACATCAAAACGGAGGCCCAAATTTGAAATAAATGTAGTCAAAATTTCATTGAGATGACTAGGCAAGTTCGTTTCATATACTTGAAGCATATTGATTCTATTTTGGTAGTAGATTTTATCCATTGGATCAAACGATTGATTTTGAGCACTCTGATACTGTAATTTCAAATCTCTTACAGATCGAATTGCTTCACGGATTGAGTCCGCTTGTTTTTTAGGTCGCGTTTTCACCGTGACCACAAATCTTCTGGTTCCCAAGTCAGCACTGGTAAAGATAGGACTCTGAAATGAAAATGTCTTTTCGGATATACGCTTCATTTTAACTACAAGCTCAGGCATGCTTCCGCTGCTTTCGATCTTCCCATCCATATAAATTTCGTGATAGCCCTCTGCACTTGTAATATCTGTGAGCAGTTCTGCAAAGAAGTTTGCTCGTTCACCCACATTATAGATTTGCGATTCGCGGTCAGATTCAATTCGTGCATATGGGTTTAACCCTAATGCTTGGCCAACAACAAAACTTACTACAAAAGATAGAGTCTCTTGTCCCAGAAAGATTCTATTTTCTGAAATTCTCGCTTTAGTGTTGTTGATAATTGCAAGATTTCTTATTTTTGTCGTTGTGAGATAATTCCTGATTTCATGATCTGTTTCTTTAGCGAGAGCGTCTTCGATATCGATATTCTCTTTTTGATAATAAAGAATGATTTTTTCATATTCTAAAGCTTTGTTTTTATCTTGCACATATGCCCGAACTGTCCAGTTAGACATACCCACCGTCGATAATTGCGCGGTAAGGCTGTATCCATATCGAGATGAAAAACTTAACACCTCCAAGGGATTTCCATCCAAAGTTGATACTAATATGACCTCTTGATTTGGCTTATTGGGTTTTACATTAATTTTAGCTCTTAAGAGCGCCCTTTGTCCTATTCCATAAGAACTGTTATCAGATTCTAAAGTCAGAATCTGAGGCGCTCCGAACGCTGCATGATTAAAGAAGACCAACAAATAGGATACCAGAATAATGCTAATTTTTTTCACTATTCCTCCATTAATTCGATGCCACGGAAAAGGTGAAAGTTTCCGATCCGACAAAAGTTTTAAGATTTTCTAGAGTTGTGACTGCAGCGATTCTCTCTGCAGTTTTGTCGTCAATTGCCGTCTGTATAACAACTTTCATGTCATCATCTTCTTCCAGAAGAAGATCAGTCTGAAGTTTACTAATTTCCGTATCTAAAACCCCTATGGCCGCTCTTAGAGCATCTGCTTGAGGCTTATCTTCCAAGTAATAACTCACTTCGAGAATATGATTCCCAGCCACCTCAAATGGCAACGAAGCAAAAATCCAAACGTCGTTCAAAGGGCGTACCAATGAGAAATCATTACCGTCAAGTTTTGCCTGTAGTATAATATCGGTCATACCCGGAGTTTGAAACGTAGTATTCGGTCTAATATATATAGTGACATGATCAGATGGCCCGGGCTGTGTGGGCATTAATTCAAAATCTATAAGCGTGCTCATTATCTTTTCAAAAGAATGAGTTCCATCAGCACGCACTTGTAATCCAAAAACCATTAGAGATATAAACAGAAGGCTAAAAAAATTTTTCATGGTAAAAAACTCCGTTTTTCTAAATAATTAAAGTGTCGGTTCTAATATTTGGACTGGGATATTTGAAGATTGACCGGAGCCGTCACCGAGCACAGTCGAGCTTCCCCAACATTTGGTACCAACTTGATCGGTCAAACAGGTCTGATAAGTGCTGGCAGAGATTTCACTAACAGGAGGAACAACGTTAGAGACAAGTTGCGGAGTAGCACTTCCACCGGCAGTACCATTTCCTAGCAGACCCATATTCAAACCGACGCTCCCCCAACAGTAGGCAGATCCGTTGAAGACCCCACAGACATGAGCAAATCCTGAAGATGCCATGCTCGAAGGAGCGCTAGGTATTTCAACTTCTTGGGGTACAGTGTAAATATTTGCAGTGGCGGCTGAATTACCAATCTGTCGCCATCCATTACTACCAACACACTTCATTCTAGTTCCGTTATTAAAACACCGAACATTCATTAAAGGACTTGATGTAATCGAAATCACGCCTGTGATATGAGTTGATAGGGTTGGATTTATCCACGTGGCCGTGTTGCCCATTCCCATACTTCCACTCACGCCCTCTCCCCAGCAATAGGCTGTCCCCGCGGCCGAGACTGCGCAGGTATTATTAGCACCGATCGACAACATAACTGGAGTAATAGGCAAAGAGACGCTCTGAGGCGTATCGTAGGTCGCCGAGCCACCTTTTCCCATTTGATAAGTGGAATTATCACCCCAACAGTAAACTGTGCCCCACTTAATCGCGCACGTATGATATGAACCTCCGGCAATATCAGTCACACCAGAGTCCAAACCAGGAACAAGAGTCGGCGTTGTCACATGCGAAGCATATCCTCCAACACCAATTTGCCCTTTACCGTTTTGTCCCCAACAATAAGCAGCCCCATCATTAATAAAACACCGGTGATGATAACCGCTTCCGATTTTTGTTATTTCATTATAGTTCGTCACGACTGTGGGCACTGACAATGTATTTTGAGAGCCATTTCCTAAGACGTAGTCAAAACCATCGCCCCAACAAACCAGTCTTTTGCCTTTAATTGCACAGGCAGACGTCGAATTCAGCGACAAGCCCACATAAGAATATTGTTTATCTAGAATATTGAAGGAGAACGGACCAGCGGTGAGTCCATCATAGTCCGGCCCACTTGATGAAATAGTGACTTCACCGGAATGAGTTCCCTCAAAATAATCATCAGCAATTGCCTCAATAGGGACCTCCTGATACTCGTTCCAATTCTCTGGAGTAAACATTAATGAGGAAGGCCACGCTATATCTATACGAGGTGTTTGATTTGGAGTAATATCTACGAAGATATTCCCGTCAGGTTCGTAATTGAGCTTAATTTTCAATTTCGCAGTAGAGCTACCCTCTTGTAAATCCGCAGTCGGAACATCAAGAACAAAGCCTATAATCAAATTTGGATCGCGGACACGAAATGCCAACTCTGAGTTGTCGTTAATTTTCACCAAAAGCGCATGTAACTTTTCGTTATTATATACGATCGCCCTATCCAGCTCGGCAATTAACATATCATAGTACGCCTTTTTTCTTTCGTCTTGAGTTTTACTTTTAAGTATAATGTATTCGCCTTTTCTTGTTTCAGATTGAATAACAATATTGCGATAGTATGCGGCCTCACTACGAGATCTATAGCTAACATTCGCGATAAACTTTCGTCGTCCTTCATCGCCTGTATTCAAAGTTGCAGTCGTAAAGTCAATACTTCCGTTTGCTGCTGTCGATTTAGTAAGTATAATTGGAATTCTTCCCTGATGAGTTGGAACTTCTCCTTTAACAATTAGTTCCGTGTCAGTTGTGGCATTGGAAATAGCGACATTGAACTTAGCAACTTCACCTAAATCATAAACCTTTGAAGGATCATCAGGAGTAATTTCGATTGTTGGATCCACAAATGATTTTTTTAAAATTGGCGACAGCGTATCTAGAGTAAGAATCAAAGTTTTTGTCTGAAGAAATGTTCTCCCTGCTTGCAGCTTAGCTTGGCTATTAACAATAATCTGTTCGTTTCGAATTTTTTGCTGTGTGAGAATGTCTCGATTGGATTGCGACGTTTCCTTATTTAATTTTTCATCGATTTCGAGATTCTTTTGTCTGAAGAACGCGATAGTTGCGTTATACTCCTCAGCCCTCTTTTTATTCTGAATATAAAGACTGACTTCCCAAATCTTCGAAGAGAAATCATCAAGAGGATTTGATACTGCGAATGCTTCAGTATCAGATAGCATAACTATTTTTTGCCCTTCATCCTGAAAAGTCGACTGAAAGTAATATTCGTTGTCTGGATTGAGCGGCTGAGAGTTAATTTTCACTTTTAAAAATGCTCTTTCTCCAAGAACATAGCCAGCTTTATCAGAGCTTAACGTTATTAAATCTTCCGCATGCGTTGTAAGACTTGCGACTATGAGAATAATCAGCGTTGCAAAAAATCGAACCATTAGGACCTCGCAAACTAAATTTTTCTTGTTTACAAGACGGTAATTTCCGAACCTACCAAAACGCAAGCGCCGAATATTTTTTTAAAAGGGACCCTTTTGTTTAAAAAGGGAAAGCGTATGTTTTTACTGGAAAAATTGTAAACTTTAACAAGTTTTTATTGATACGCGGCATTAACAACAAACTGTTTATCAAAAATTGGTTATTCAATAACAGTTACTTTTAAAGACTATTTTTGCAAAATGACAGGATCAATCAGAGACGGCTGCTTTTTATCCTGCTTCTTTTTCAGCTCTGTTTGCGCGTCTTTCGCGGCTTCTGCAGACACTTCAGGCGCTTCGTATTGAGTTCGCACCTTGCGCAGGGTTTTATTTAAAGAGGCGCTAAGACTTACCTGGCTTTCCATTTCTTCGATGGATTTCAGTTCAATTCTTTCGTACTCGCGCTTTTCTGCAAGGCCCTTTTCTGGATAACGATATTTCAAAAGAGCTCTTTGTTGGTCGTATTCTTTGATGTTGTGCTCAAGATCTTTGTGAATCGTGATCATCTGCCTGATGACTTCATTCACTTGGGCCGCATCTTTGGCACTTTGTTTTGCGGTGATCAGTTTGGCGATTTCGGTTTCACCAGAACGAATTTTCGCCTCCAAGGCGGCGACGCGAGCTTGCACGACGGCGTAAGATTCTTCACTCGTCTTGATTTCTTTGGGCTCTTCTTTGGCCGGAGCACTTTCCCCACCACTGGCAAAAGCCACTGAGCCGTATGTCAAAAAGATTAACGATAACTTAAGAACTTGAGAGCACATCTTGCCTCCAAGAAATTTTAAAAGGCAGATACTTAATTCGGTTGATTAGGACTGAGGCTTTAGCCGGAGTCAGACCCTTTAATACGAGTCGTCCTCCGCCGACGTGAGAAAGCAATTCAGCGACATCCCAGCCAAAACGTGAGTCTGTCATAGCTTCACGCAACTGCAATAAAAGATGACTTGATTCGATGCCATCAATGATCACGGAATATGTCAGAGGCCCTGCCGATGTATTGGCATTCGCAAAATCAGTGACGTCAGAAAAATCAGGAGTATCCGGAGTGCTTGCCGGTGCGGGAGTCGGCTCTTGCACGCGATCCAAAGTCTGACTGAAATCGTAAGGAGCTTCTTCTGTTGAATAAGCTTCCATACCTGCTTCAGCACTCATTTCACCAGGAGTTTCGATGACAGAACCAGGTGGAATCTCTTCAGCTGGCGCTAAATAAGGATCTTCTTGCGGTGCCATCTCTTCAGGAACTTGCTGCGGAATATCTCCGACATATCCTTCCTGTTCAACAGGTGCGGAATAATCAGGAGCCCCGCCGAAAGTGTTGAAGTCTTGTTGAGGTGGTTCGAAAGCAACTCCTCCCTCAAAAGAGGCACCACCTTCGAAATCAGTTCCAGCTTGAATGTCTTGGGGATTTTCAATCGGTTGCTCTTCTTCAACTTCATGTTGAGCGAGCTCCGGTTGCCCATTCC
Source organism: Bdellovibrio sp. 22V (assembly GCF_030169785.1). Classification (NCBI taxonomy): domain Bacteria; kingdom Pseudomonadati; phylum Bdellovibrionota; class Bdellovibrionia; order Bdellovibrionales; family Pseudobdellovibrionaceae; genus Bdellovibrio; species Bdellovibrio bacteriopascens. The sequence continues at coordinate 3,434,741 of NZ_CP125854.1, read as the reverse complement.
AGTCGATAAAATAAACCGCATTGCAATGGGGACACGTGAACAGCGTCCCCATGTGTTTATCAAGAATCTCTACCGGCTGTTGGCAACTCGGACAAGGGATCAATTATCTTTTTCCTTTACCTTGCTTTTCAGTACGACGACGCTCTTCGCGATTCATCGGACGGTCTTCACGAGGTCCGCTTTGGAAGGTCATTTTGCGCTTCGGCTCTTCAGACACACCAACGTCAGGCAACGAGTGACCGATGTCAGCTTCTGTCGAAGAAGAATAATCCAATTCATCTAAATCGGCTTCTTCAGGGCGCAGGCTTTCCAAAACTTGTTCTTCAGACTGCTGAGCTACAAGTTGAACGCGCATGACTTTTTCAATCGCATCGTTTTTGATCGTGTTGTTCAAAGTTTCAAAAGCTTTGAAAGCTTCTTTTTTATACTCGATCAAAGGATCTTTTTGGGCGTAACCGCGCAAACCGATACCCTCTTTCAACTTATCGATCACGTACAAGTGGTTCTTCCAGTGATGGTCGATGCTTTGAAGAAGAATCATTTTCTGAACCTGTTCAAAGAAAGGACCCATGGACGTTTTTTGACGTTCGAAAACTTCTTTCACACCGTTTTTAACTGCTTCAGTCACAGTGTCGGAATTGATCGGCATTTTTTCGAAATCAACTTTGAAGCCGAAAGTTTGCGCCAAAGAGTTGTTCAAACCGTCAAGGCTCCACTCTTCTTTTTTGCCGTTCTCTGGAACGTAAGTATCAAGAAGATTGGAAACAACGTCACCCAACCAATCCAAAGTCGTTCTTTCGATCTCTTGACCTTCAAGAACTTTTCTACGCATTCCGTAGATCGCATTTCTTTGTTGGTTCATGACGGAGTCGTACTCCATCAAGTTTTTACGAATATCGAAGTTGTGGCCTTCCACTTTGCGTTGCGCGCCTTCGATTGCATTCGTTACCATTTTCGCTGTGATTGGTTCGTCTTCAGGAATATTAAGCATTTCCATGATCTTTTGGATACGCTCACCGTTGAAGATTCTCATCAATTTATCTTCCAAAGAAAGATAGAAGCGAGACTCACCCGGATCCCCTTGACGGCCGGCACGACCACGAAGCTGATTATCAATACGACGAGATTCGTGTCTTTCGGTACCGACGATATAAAGACCGCCCAAAGATCTGACTTCCGCGCGCTCAGCCTCAACTTGTGGTTTTAGCTTCGCTAGCATCTCTTGGTACTCTGGAGAATCGTCATTACCTACAGCCGCTTTCGCCAACATCTCGGCGTTACCGCCAAGCATGATGTCAGTACCACGACCGGCCATATTCGTTGCGATAGTCACAGCACCTTTACGGCCCGCTTGCGCAACGATTTCCGCTTCGCGCTCATGGTGTTTTGCATTGAGGACTTCGTGCTTCACACCTTCTTTACGAAGATAAGAACTCAAAGACTCGGACTTCTCGATGGACTCTGTACCGACAAGAATCGGTTGGCCTTTCGCGATACGCTCTTTGATATCTGCTGTGATCGCTTTGTATTTTGCTTTCTCAGACTTATAAACAACGTCTTCTTGGTCTTTACGTTGAATCGGTTTATTTGTCGGGATCACGTTCACATCAAGTTTGTAGATTTTTTTAAACTCGACAGCTTCTGTGTCCGCTGTACCCGTCATGCCCGAAAGTTTATCGTACATGCGGAAGTAGTTTTGGAAAGTGATTGTCGCCAAAGTTTGGTTCTCGGACTTCACTTCCACATTTTCTTTTGCTTCGATCGCTTGGTGAAGACCGTCACTCCAGCGACGACCCGGCATCAAACGTCCCGTGAATTCATCCACGATCACGATTTCACCGTCTTTGATCATGTATTCAACGTCGCGACGGTAGAGGTAGTGCGCTTTCAAGCCTTGATATACGTGATGAAGAATTTCGATGTTTTGCGGATCGTAAAGGTTCGAAAGACCCATTAGTTCTTCCACCTTCGCGTTTCCTTCATCTGTCAAAGACGCTGTCTTCGTTTTTTCTTCCATCGTGAAATGCACGTCGCGCTTCAAGTGAGGAATGATAGCGTTCACGGCATAGTATTTATCTGTGGAAGCTTCCGCAGGACCTGAGATAATTAGCGGCGTACGAGCTTCGTCGATCAAGATCGAGTCACACTCATCCACAATCGCAAAATGGTGACCGCGCTGAACGTAGTCAGCAAGATCGAACTTCATGTTGTCGCGAAGATAGTCGAAACCGATTTCATTGTTTGTACAGTAAGTGATATCGCAAGCGTACATTTGCTTACGTTGCTGGTCATTCAAGCCATGCACAATCACGCCTGTCGTAAGACCCAACCAACCGTACAAGCGACCCATCCACTCGGCATCACGTTTTACGAGGTAGTCATTCACAGTGACAACGTGAACACCTTTTCCAGTCAAAGCATTGAGGTAAACCGGCAATGTCGCCACAAGAGTTTTACCTTCACCCGTTCTCATCTCGGCAACGTTGCCGCGATTAAGAATAATACCACCGATCATTTGCACGTCGTAGTGGCGCATTCCCAAAACGCGCTTCGAAGCTTCACGACAAACCGCAAAGGCCTCTGGCAAGATGTCATCAACTGTTTCGCCTTTTTTCAAACGCTCCTGAAACTCAGGTGTCTTGGCTTTAAGTTGTTCATCCGTGAGTGCCGCCATCTTTGGCTCAAGAGCATTGATTCGATCCACGATAGGTTGGATCTTTTTCATTTCACGGTCGTGCTTCGTTCCGAATATTTTTGTGAGAATTTGTGTAACCATAGTCTTAGAGAATAGACCCAAACAATGATAAGCGGCAAGGCAAGGGGGCAATTCCAGACTGCGTCATTGGACGGATTATATTAATAAAATTGTAAGCTTATCGTTGTGCTCGACCTAAGCCGTGACTTCGATCGAGGGATTCTGCATTTCCATTTTATACTTTGCTGTCGCTACGTGAGGCACGCCGTCCAGGCTCAGTCAGCGCCGCCTTCGGCGGTTCGGGCCGTCCGGGCCCCGCTGAAGGCCTCTCTACGGACTGCAAAGTATAAAAGTAGCAAGCCAGAATCTCGATGAAACAACATTCAAGACACTACAAAGATCAGAAAAAATTAATTCGAAAAACTCCTCCAAAGATTTTTGAAACGAAATTTCCCTTCCCTTTTTCCTCCATGCGCCTGCGGAAAAAGCTCAGAGTTTTAAAATATTTTAATAAATCACAGGCCGAGCAATCCGAGAGCGAGAGCTCCTGGATTCACCTCCGAAGGAGGGCCTTTGCCGGCGACACGATGTCGCGAACCGCACGTCAGTGCGGCGGCAACTGAGCCTGGAGGGCGTGCCATCCGCAGCGAGGGGAAGCCAGGAGCTCTCGCTCTCGGATTGCGTTCGCGCCAGGGAGTTATGGAATTACTTTGAATAGTTGAGCTGTCGAACGCCTTCGTAGGCGGCGATGGCAACACTAGTGGCTAGGTTGAGGCTTCTAGCGCCTTCGCCGATCATGGGAATGGTGACCGTTTGATTCGGATGTTGTAAAAGAAGATCTGGATCGAGTCCTTTGGTTTCTTTACCAAAGACGAACCAGTCGCCATGTTTGTATTCAGGGTCAAAGTAGGTGCGTTTGGTTTTCGTCGTGAAAAGCCAGATTCGCGATGGGTCTTCGACGAGTTTCCACCAATCGGCGAAAGTTTCGTGACGATGCCAGGTAAGGTGAGGCCAGTAATCGAGGCCCGCGCGTTTGAGGTTGGTGTCGTTGATTTCGAAACCCATTTTTCCCACGATGTGCAGCTCACAGTTCGTGGCCACACATGTGCGCCCGATATTCCCCGTATTTTGTGGAATTTCGGGCTCGATCAATACAATTCGGAATAATTTCTGTGAATCAGGCAAGATGCTTATAAACCTCTTGGCCGAGTTTAGAGAGAGCCAAACGGCGACCTTTATCGACGATCAACTCTAAGTTCATCAACTCACGATACAAAGTGAGATCAATAGGAACAATCTCTCGGCCAGTAGAACGTCCCAACTTTTGAATGTAAGTGATTTGTCTGTCCGTCAACTTGGAAGTCAATGTCGGTTGCTCCGCCATCGATCTTTGCCAGTCTCCGCCAGGAATCACTGTGGCACTCACCGGCAGTTTTAATGGATTCAAAAAGTAAATCCAAGCTTTCACTGGTTGCGAAGAGCCTTCCGGATAAACTTCGATCTCTTCTCTAGAGTAAAGGCTCTTATCCTGATCGTGGCGGTTGAAGCCAAAAAACTCATCAAGAAGACTCAAAAGAATCTCCGAGCCTTTGAGTTCGACGATCTGCCCCGGAACCAAGTCCGAGCCGCCCTTGACGATCGCTGGGAAACCTACCTTGAGACGATAGGCTGTCGCCTTAACTCTCGCAAATACTGAAGATTCCACGAAATTTTGGATTTTTGCGAAGTGAACCATCCCCTCGCACAAAGAACCGTAGAAGAAAAAACGTGTTGTAGTCATTATCCCCCCCGAGCACGACAACAATAGTGGCTTTTCCAAAAAGAGGTCCCGTGTGTACCAAAAACCACATACCTCCGCAAGCCAGTTTCTGGCGGTCTTTCATTTTTTTCATAGAGGTGACACTTACTGTTTTGCGTTATTCGATAATTAAAAAAATTAAATGACTTTAACAGTTTTTGCTTTCTTCGATTCCTTTGCTAACATCTTCAAAAAGTTGTTTTAGGACTTCCTTCAGCACAAAGAAGTTTAATGAAAAAAATTGAGGCGATTATAAAACCCTTCAAGCTCGATGATGTTGTCGACGCTCTTTCCGAGGTCGGCGTTGAAGGGATCACCGTCTCTGAAGTTCGCGGGTTCGGCAGACAAAAAGGTCGCACTGAAGTTTACAAAGGCGCCGAATACGTCGTCGACTTTCTCCCAAAGATAAAAATCGAAGTAGTTTTGCCTGACGCTCTTATAGAGAGTGCGGTTGAAGCTATTCGTAAAACAGCTCACACAGGAAAAATTGGTGACGGAAAGATTTTCGTAATACCTGTTGAGTCAGCACTTCGCATCCGCACCGGTGAGAAGAACGAAGAAGCACTTTAAATTTTTTACGCCCCGGAGGCCAAAATGACAGGAAAAGACGTTCTTAAGTTCGCCAATGAAAAAGGCGCGAAGATGGTAGACCTCAAGTTCTGTGACATGATCGGAACTTGGCAACACTTAACAGTTCCCTTGCATCAACTAACTGAAGATGCATTTGAGAATGGATTCGGTTTCGACGGAAGCTCCATTCGCGGATGGAGAGGGATCGAAGAGTCTGACATGGTGATCATGCCGGATCCTGCGTCAGCAATGATGGATCCTTTCATGCAGGTTCCAACTTTGTCTATCATCTGTGATGTCTGCCTGCCAGAAACGCTACAACCTTACAATCGCGATCCACGCCAAGTGGTGAAAAAGGCGATTGCTTACATGCAGTCAACAGGGATTGCCGACACAGCTTACTTCGGACCCGAAGCGGAGTTCTTTATCTTTGATGATGTTCGCTACGAACAAACAAGCAATTCGGCTTTCTACATGGTAGACAGCGATGAAGCAGTTTGGAATACAGGTCGCGATGAAGGCGGAAAAAATTTAGGCTATAAAATCCGTGGCAAAGAAGGATATTTCCCGGCGCTTCCGACGGATTCCCAACAAGATCTTCGCTCTGAAATTTGTCTTGAGCTTGAAAGATGCGGCATGCAAGTAGAACGTCATCACCATGAAGTTGCAACTGCAGGTCAAGGCGAGATCAACTTCCGCTTCGATACAGCTTTGAACATGGGCGATAAAATGATGTGGTTCAAATACATCGTAAAGAACGTGGCGAAACGTTATGGCAAAACAGCGACGTTTATGCCGAAGCCTCTTTTTGGCGACAACGGTTCCGGAATGCACATCCATATGTCATTGTGGAAAGACGGAAAAAATCTTTTCGCCGGCAACAAGTATGCGGGTCTTTCTGAAATGGCCCTTTACTATATCGGTGGCGTTTTGAAACATGCACCGGCGCTTTGTGGTATCATCAATCCGACGACAAATTCTTATAAACGTTTGGTTCCTGGTTTCGAAGCTCCGACAAAATTGGCTTACAGCTTTAAGAACCGTTCAGCAGCGATGAGAATTCCAAACTCCGGGCCCAATCCAAAAGCAAAACGTATTGAATTCCGCACGCCAGATCCTGGAGCGAACATTTACTTGGCGGAAGCAGCGATCTTGATGGCGGGACTTGATGGAATCATCAATAAAATTCACCCGGGCGATCCATTGGATAAAGACATCTACGGTCTACCTCCGCAAGAGGCAGCCGCGATTCCTTCTGTTCCAGGCACTTTGGAAGAAAGCTTGAATCACTTGAAAGAGAACTGCGGATTCCTGAAAAAAGGCGACGTATTTACTGAAGACCTCATTGAGACTTGGGTCCAGTACAAAATCGACAAAGAAGTTCGACCTGTACAACAAAGACCTGTTCCATATGAGTTCCATTTATATTACGATTGTTAAAACTGCCTCCGGCATCAACTAGGAATATACAGATGGCATCAGACGACGTTAGAAATTTCATGGGTTATTTATGGATCCGCCAAGAAGATGGCGTGATCACTATTGGCATCAACGAAGATGGTCTTGAAGATTTCGAAGAGATCAGCTCTGTTGAACTTCCTGCTGAACAGGAAAAAGTGGATGCTGACGTCGTTATTGGTACTTTGGAAACAGATGACGGTCCATTGGATATTTACTCGCCTGTTTCTGGAACCGTGATTGAAGTGAACAGTCAAGTTGTCGACGAACCATCCATCATCATGGAAGACCCGTACGAAGAGGGTTGGTTGATCCGCATCGAAGCTGATGAAGACTACGATGAGGACGAAGAAGACGAAGATGATGATGATGACGACGACGAGGATGAAGACGACGATTACGAAGATGATGAAGATTAAGCAAAAAGCCCCGGTTCTCCGGGGCTTTTTTGTTTATGCGAGCGTCGTCAACGATGTCTCGGTCGCCCCATGAGATTAATAAGAAAGCTTATGATCGCTAGAGCTAGGAATACCATGAGCAGGATTCTTCCAATTTCCATGGACATTCCGGCGATACCTGAAGCTCCAAAGATAAAAGCAACAATTGCTATTACGAAGAATATAATCGCGGCTCTTAACATGGGATACCTCCTTCCTGAAATCGCTTTCACATTTATTATGCTCTGATGGCGCGCAAGTATTACTCATATTGTACAGTGACACTATTGCAGTGACGCGAACTGGACATTCTGTTACAAAATCTCCATGCCGTCGAAGTTTGAAAACCTCATTCTGTACTCTATATGCACTTTGATCTGGGGCTCGACCTGGCTCGTAATCACCTTTCAAATCGATGCGGCTTCACCAATTACATCTGTTTTCTGGCGTTTTCTTCTTTCGGCAACGCTTCTGTTTTTGTTCTGCTTTTGGAAAAAACAAGATCTGCGCTATGGAAGACGCGAGCACGTGCTGTTCGCTGCACAGGGCATTTTCATGTTCTCGGTAAATTACATGCTGACCTATATTGCCGAGACGATGATTTCGTCAGGCTTAGTCGCCTTAAGTTTCACAGTGCTGGTTTACTACAATATGTTCGGCATGCGATTGTTCTTCAAAAAGCCCATCACCAAAAATGTGATCGCGGGCTCGCTGTTAGGCGGCTTGGGTATTGTCTTTATTTTCCTCAACGAGATTCTGCACTTTGATCCGAATTCGAAAACAATTCTGGGATTGCTTGTCGGGTTCCTGGCCACTCTGTCCGCTTCTTCTGGCAATATGGTCGCGCAAAAAAGTTATCAGCTAAGAATTCCTGTCGTCGTGACAAATACGTTTGGAATGCTCTATGGAAGTCTCTTTACTTTACTGGTCGCCTTGATTCATGGAGATAGTCTTGCCATTCCACTGAACGCGCGTTTCTTGGGAGCTTTGTTTTACTTGGCTCTCTTTGGTTCGGTTATTGCTTTTGGAGCTTATTTGTCTTTAGCGGGAAAAATTGGCGCCGAGAAAGCCGCTTATACCAGCGTTATCTCTCCGGTCATTGCTCTTGTGCTTTCTAGTTTCTTTGAAAATTTCCAGTGGACACCTTATATCCTGATTGGCGTGGTCCTGTGCTTGCTGGGAAATGTTCTGACCCTTACCAAGCGCTCGGCGTAATTCCCGGCGGTAAAAAGAAAACCCCTGTTTGATACATGATCGAAATGGTTCTTTCCGTCGACTTTCGTAAGTCACGACCTTGCGGAGAACCATTGTCGACAATAAGCATACCGTCATCCCCCGCAGAAATATAAGTATGGCCCGGCGACAATCCCGATGCATTCATCATGAACGCACCAAGTGGCGGCTTGAACAGCGCGGAATTCCACGGCACCCATCCCGCCAAATACAATGCCCGCGAAAAATTCGCAACAGAGGCCGTGTTGTACCAGATCAGCTTATTTCCTTTTGCCTTGTTGAAATCATCCGTCACTCGATAGCCCGCGCGTTGGTAAGCCTGACGTAAAAGTTCCGACTGAAACTCAGCGCAAGGAACACTGGCAAAGCCATGACGAACGGCCGTCGCCCGCGTCGCAATGGTCCACGCTCCACGAGTGGCGATGATTCCTCTTCGCTCAAAATGAATCGACCATTTTTTTGCGTTCTCCCTGTCCATCATTAAATAAGACTTCGGTGTCGGTCGCGTTCTATCAACGGCTTTTTTGAGCTCGTTATAAATTCTCTGCCACTTTTCCCGCTCGGCTTCCGGCAATGATTCGGGATTGATTTCTTTATTAAGATGAGCTCCGAATCGTTTCTTCAAAGATTTTTTGTATGAAAACTTAGGCCGTCCCGTTGAAGAGTAAAACTTAAGAAAGCCGGGCGAAGGTTGCTCCGCAAGAATGTGCGCGAAGTTGCCTTTCGTGCCTTGGATGCTTTCTACGATAGAAGCAAAGATATAAAGACCGCCCTCGGTCTGATTGATTTCTGCGATTTTGCTTTCGGGAAACTCTGATTTATATTGTTCTGTGACGGACACCACTTTGACGTTATAGATAAACCCAGTGCTAGATCTTTCTACTCCGCCGCTGGAGTTTCGAAAATCCGCATTTCTAATTTCGTAGTTCTCGGGAATTTCTATCTGAGTTCCCACCGGAAGCTGCACCTTGAACTCAAGCACGTCTTCTTTTTCGTGCCTTAAGTTCATGGCCTCATTGAGAAGTAATCTGATAGTTTTTGTCTTGAGTTCTTTGTCAGGAATAATCGGAAGGATACTTTCCTCAGAATCAGAGTTTACGACAGAGGCCGACTCTGTACCCGATTCATCAGCGCTCGGCCACTGTGTCGATTGCGCCTTCGTCGGAATAGACAAAGACATCAACCCTAGAAGCATCCATGTAAAAATTGCGGGTTTCACGATCACTCCGTTCTTAAAGACACTTTTCCTGAGCCTAAAACTTTATCGTGACCGCCGTTCGCGAACGAATGACAAGACCGAAATCTAAATTACCTATTCTTAAAGGGACTTGCGGCCACAGATCTCCTATCAAAGCTTCTTTACAAAAAGGAGAACCCTATGAAATTTGCATTTGTCGTCGCACCTCTTTTGGCCCTGACTCTTCATGCCGAAGCTTCATTGTTGAAGTTGGAAAAAGGAGCACGCTCTATCGAAGGCGTGAATATTTCAAAGTCAGCGGAGGTCACTCTTGGCAGCGAAAAATCCGCTCTTGGAACTGTCGGCGGAGGATTACGTTGGAAGAAAGTGTTATTCTCCAAGGTCAATGTTTACGTGGCGCAAGTTCTGGTGAGCAGTCCAGAACGCTTTATTAAAAAAGACAAAGAAGCCTTAAAGTCCCTCGAGGACAGCAGCATCACGGCCATCCAAATGACATTTCTAAGAACCGTCGAAGCTGATAAGGTGCAAACATCTTTCCGTGACGCTCTTAGTGTAAATAAAGTGGACTTAAAAAATACGACAATTAAAACTTTCTTAGACGCTGTAAAAAATGGCGGTGATGCTGCTTCCGGCGGATCATTGACGGTTCTTGTTCAGAAACATTCTGACGGATCAGAAACTCTTATTTACGAAGACACGGCTGGGAAACAAACAAAAATCAAAGGCGATCGTGGCTTAGCTCACGATATTTTCGCTATTTGGTTGGGCACACCGGCTGACGACGGCGTCGCCGCCTTAAAGAACGATTTGCTACGCTAATCCGGAGTTATTAATGAAATCAATGATGAAATTCACTATAGCGGGAGTTCTGATGCTCTCGCTTTCAGGCTGTGACGTTAAAGAAGCCATTGATGGAACGAAACAAGTTCCCGGAAAAATGGATCAAATGAACGCCAATATGAAAAAGATGATGGATGAAATGCAGACCACAAATAAAGGCGTGCATGACCAGTCCCTTCTTATTCCTATGGAAAATCTTTTAAAAGAAGAAAACCATGATACGTTGGCGCCGGTCCCTTTTAAGCTTATGCCCTTTGGAAAAAAGTTTGCTGAAGCCGCAACGTCAGAAGAACTTATTGAGCTCACGTACCTGTGGCTTAAAGAAGTCGATGAAGCGATGCCCGCAAAGGATGTCGACGATGATGGTAATGAGGTCGCTTATACAAAAAAGCAGATCCAAAAGATCAATACATATAAGCTGGCAAAGTTGACGGCTCTGCAAGTGATTGCTGGTTTCACCCCCCAGGACACCGTTCAGGAAATTATCCAGCATTATGTCGTTAGCAACTATAAGGACGGTGGTCGTCGTTTTGAAGACACAGCCTACGCCTTTTTGATGTTGCGAACGATGTTTATCCGCGACGTCCTTTTGAAGGAGTCCATTCTTTCAACATCCATCGATAATGTCGGAAAATTAGAAGAGGCCATGAAATACATCAAAAAAATTGATGCCATTGCTCGTCTTCGTTTTTCTGAAAAGATTCAATTTAAATCACGAGGATTGGTTGATAACTCGGGCCGACAACTTGCGGATGATATGCAACCGCAGGAAAAGTTCGATCGTGCGGTAGCAAGTAATCTTTGGCTGTCTTTGCGTGAAAAAGCCCAAGAGCAAATGCGTGTTGAACAACGCAATGTCGGGGAAAATCCGGAAGAAGATCATTCGCTCCTCCAAAAAGAGCAACAAAGACTTCGCTATAATATGCAACTGCTTGAACAAGCCATTGAGTATTGGAAAGGTCGTCAAGCCTGACGACCGACCAAGACCTGGAGTTCAGTAACAAGGTTTTGCATTCCATTTGAAAGGCGCGACATGGTATCGCTTGTTTGCGCCACTTCTTGTGCAACTTGCGCATTTTTTTGCGACGACTGATCCAGCTTATTCATCGCCTCACTGATCAGCGTGATTCCACGCGCTTGCTCGTGGCTTGCACCCGCAATCTGATTGTTGATGTCGAGTACTTTTTCGGCGGAAACCAAAAACTTATTCATAAGGTCGCCGCTTTGATGGGCCGCTTCGCTGCCTTCATGAATACGCATAACGCTTTCTTGGATCATCTTAGAGATGTCTTTCGCCGAATCCGCACTTCTTTGCGCAAGACTGCGGACAGCATCCGCAACCACCGCAAATCCTTTTCCCATCTCTCCGGCACGGGCCGCTTCCACTGAGGCATTTAAGGCGAGAAGATTTGTTTGAAATGCAATGTCGTCGATCACCTGACTGATTTCTTCAATCTTCGCTGCAGAATTCTTTAACGCATCCATCGACTGAATGAGTTTATCCAAAGATTTTGCGCCCTCTTTCGAAGCGAGAAAGCTTTGTTGCGACAACATCGATGCGGATTTTGCGTTTTCAGAATTCAACTTCACCATACTGGAAAGTTCTTCGAGAGATGCCACGGTCTCTTCAAGTGAAGCCGCTGACTGAGTTGCGCCATTCGCCAAGTCCTGGCTGGCTTTATTTAGATGAGAGCTGGTTTCTTCCAAGGAGTTTCCGGTACCGTCAATTTTTTGGGCGAAACCCGACATCCGAGAAACCAAAGTCGTCGTGAGCCATGCTCCACCGATCAAACAGAAAAGTCCACCGACAAGAGATATCACAAGATTGATTGTACGGAACATCCCCCCGGATTCGTGAGCCGTATTGGCGTCGGCCTCAATCAACTCTCCTAATGTTTCCATTTTCCCTTCAAGGATTTTGAAGCTTTCATTAAAACGAGGAAGCTCCTCTAAGGCCACTCTGTAGCCTTGACTTGCAGAGATATCCACAATCTTTTCCGTAAGGGCAATGTAGGCCGCCATTTGCGGTTTAGTATCCGCGATGGCCTTCTTTGTCTCTTCGTTCATTGGCAGATTTTCGAGATTCGTCAGATACTTTCTGAAATCTTCTGATTTCTGTGCCGTCTCTTTTTTAATTTCAGCCAGCTCCTCCGCATTATTGCTTTCAGAAGCAAGAAGAGAAGCCAGAACCACTGAGCGCAGTCCATCGTGCATCATATCCGCTAAAGTCATATTACGAACGGCAGGAAGCTGAACGTCGGCAACATTGTCAAACTGCCCCATCAACCGGGTCGAGTTGACGTAGGAGAGAACCGAAACTCCCCCCAGCACTAAAAGAAAACCGCCGCACAAAAACCACAACTGTTTTTTAAGCGTCAAACCCATAGGCACCAACTACCAAAGTTTTGATTCAATAGAAAGATACAAGAGAACACCACGTTCATGGCTCTCGGCCGACGGCCCTAAACCCAATAAAGCTGCGATGCCCGGAACGATTTCTGTTTCTTGACCCGCTTGAAACGCAGTGCGGATACCTGGAACAACGTAATAAGTAGACTCTGCCGCTTTTGTATCTTGAGCCACGACGGTTTCATTGCTGTTGAACGCAAATTCACAAAGAAGATTTGTCTTTGGAGTCACGTTATAAACGACACTCGTACCAAAGTTATAACCGAAAAGAGTCGCCGTATCGCCGTCCGCGTTTTTCGCGTCTGGCGTGAATGTAAATCCAGCGTTCCAGTGATTCGTCCATTTATCATTCAACGTCAACGAAACGGCTTGATTGAACTGCAAACCAGCAACACCGTTGCCGAATCCTTTTTTGTAGTCGCCTGTAGGAACAATAACCGAAAGTCTGGGTGCGATCGCGACTAGGTCTGTGTTCATCAGTTGATATCTGTAGTTCAAAAGAATATCGCCGATTTGCGTTTGATCGTCTTCGCCGGCTGCTCCGTTTTGTTTCATTACTGGGATAACGAAAGAGAACTGATTCATTTCGTCTTTGATGGGAATTTCGCTGGTAAAGCTATAGTTCCATTCGTGTGCAGGATCGAGATACTGATAAGCTTGAATAAACTGAACCACGCCGGGTTCTTGATTATAAGCTTCTTCAATAAGAAAAGAATTATCCTTCACAGCTTCTTCTGCGAACGCAGAAATACCCGTCATCGCCACAACGCCAGCAACTAATAGACGTAAACTCATTCACCCTCCGGAAATTTGAAAACAGTTTTTCAAATCTTGACCGGAAAATCTACGGAGAACAAAATTTCTTGTTCAAATCCAGCCTAGACCGTTCTTTTGATAAGGTGATAGCCAAACTTTGTTCGAACGGGTTTGCTTGTAATCTCTCCAACTTTCAAGGCAAACGCAGCCTCTTCGAAAGTTTCATCCATGCGTCCCTCTGAGAAAACTCCCAGATCTCCACCCGCCTTGGAAGAGGGGCATTTTGAAAATTGACGAGCTAGTTCCTCGAAACTTTTCCCATCCTTTAATGCACGCAGAATATCTTCGGCCTCGTACTGATGTTGGACAAGAATATGGCTGGCTCTAATTTTCATAAATGTTCCCACTTCAGTTAATTGCATTGACCCTCTTTAAGAGAGTGCTAACGTGATGAATGTGAAGTTCGCTATTGTTTTTTTCTTTATCAGTCTGTCCGCACTTGCAAAACCCATCCCGGTGCTTGTCGGCGGCTATGAATTTCCTCCCTATATTATGAGAAAAAACGGCCATGTCCAAGGCCTGACTTTAGACTTTATCGAACTCTTAAATCAAAAACAGACGAAGTATGCTTTTACGTTTGTTCTGACTTCTCCAACTCGACGTTATAGCGACATGAAAGACGGAAGATTCCAGATCATTCCTTTCGAAAGTTCCACTTGGGGCTGGAGCCGCGAACTTATCGAGTCGTCCAAGATTTTCCACGAGGGCGGCGAGGTTTTCATCACTCTTAAGGAAAAGGGTAAAGATCAGAGCTACTTCAAGTCTTTAGAGGGAAAAACAATCAAAGGCATTCAGGGATACCATTATGAGTTTGTCGGCCTGTCGACAGCACCTAAAGCTCTTAAAAATTTCAACATTGAACTGACGAGCACGCATGATGGCAACATTTTGTCCGTACTGAATAAACGCGCAGAGCTGGCAATTGTTTCCAAAGAGTATCTGGATCTTTATCTTCAGGAAAATCCCGACGTAAAAGAACGACTCTTAGTTTCAAAAGATTTCGATCAAATTTATCGTCTTGGGGTTCTGGTTAAACAAAAAGGCAGTCCCATCTCAGTGGCGGAGGTCAATAGAATCATCGACTCTGTCGTGAAAGACGGCTCCTGGAATAGCCTGTTAAAGAAAAAAGGAATCTCGCAAAGGCTTCCTTAGATATGGCCAAAAAAGAATTCAACCTTGAAAAAGAAATTATACAAAGGTTTAAAATTCGTTTCACGCTCCCAAGCCAACTCGGGATTTATTTCGATAAAAATCCACTTCATATCTAACTGACGGCGGTAAGTGGCACCCAGAAAAGCCCGCTTTGAATAAATCGCGTCGTTCTCGATCGCCGTAATATAGCGAAGATCATACGAGATCGCGCTGACTTCCGAAATTTGTTGAAGCAAAGAGGGCCCGTGTGTTGTCCCTAAAGTTTCGTTGGTCATTGACCAGTCTTCTTGATTCAAAAAACGGAAAAGCAAGTCGCGGTTGATCGCGTAGTCCGTCGTTATAGCCATTTGCTGTTCCCATTCATTGGACTTTGACCAGCCAACTTGCACGTAAAAAGAGTTGTTGGTTTTTTCGATCAGAAAATCACGTCTTAGACGAAGACGGCCGTAATAGTTCAAAGGATTCGCGACAACAAGTCCACTTTCCGTATTCAAGTCCCAAGGACTTTCCCTATTGTAAGCGCCGGGTTCTATACTTTGCGCATCTCCGGATTCAATCGTTTCCGCGATGGAAGATTTGAAACGATCCATAATCTTTTGCAAATTAGGCAAGTACAGGTTGAGTGTTACTTCAGGGTTTTCGGCTCCGGTCGTGCCATCTTTATAAAAGAATCTTTCCCCGACACGTAAAGTACTTTTGTTTCTTCTATCGTCGTAACGTCTGTCACCAAAAAGGGAGTCGATTTTGTCAGCCAAACGAAAAACACGCGCAGAGACGGTCTTTCTTGTTTCTTCCAAATAAATTTCGCTGGAAGAAACGTAGTCTTCGTCTTCTTCTTCCAAGGATTCGGGAGATTTCTTTGTCGTCTGCGAATAAGCCAGAGGGGACCAAACAAGACTGGCGTAAGATGTTAGAAATAATAATAAAAAGAATCCCCTCATGAACTTAGGCTAGATGGCATTAAACAGAAAGTCATCTAAGTTTCTGAGGGGGCA
This sequence comes from Bdellovibrio sp. 22V, assembly GCF_030169785.1. Taxonomy (NCBI): domain Bacteria; kingdom Pseudomonadati; phylum Bdellovibrionota; class Bdellovibrionia; order Bdellovibrionales; family Pseudobdellovibrionaceae; genus Bdellovibrio; species Bdellovibrio bacteriopascens. Next base: position 3,419,140 of record NZ_CP125854.1, on the reverse strand, counting down.
AACACGATTATTTACAAATCGGCAAAGACTTCACCATCGAAGTGATCGAAGAAATCTTATTGGAGCTGCTTGAAGTTTTAAGAACGGCCCAGTACGCGCCACTTCCCACTTTGATCGCTCCCTTTCTGGCAATTTGTTTTGCCATGATACCGACGCCACAATGCAAGTTGATATATGGATCCAAGATCGTTTTCTTCGGATCCGTAGAGCTTAAATATTTATCTTTGCTCCAATCGAACTTACAAAAGCTGTAGCCGCCGATGTCTTGATAAGAAAGCTGCAAAAGACCTTCGGAATAAACCGGTTTCTTCGTCACATAGTCTGTTCCCATGGTCGTTTCATGCATGCGCGACGTTGGGTTGTAGTTGCTTTCATATCTCGCCATACCTACAAAAAGCTGCGCCCACACGTTGGCTCTCTCGTTGTTATTCAAAGAGTAGTATGTCGGACAGAAACTTGTGATGTCGCTGGTTCCCTTCAGTAGCGAATTCCAATCTTCAAGAACGAGTTTCATCAAATACTGCGACCAATTTTTTCTTTCAGGTTTGCTCGATGTTTCCCAAGCTAATGAATACATCTGATACGCTCCCGAGGTCGGAGGATTTGTCGGTGTCGGGCTTGGCGTCGGCGCTGGCACAGTAATAGGCCCTGTACCGCCTTTATCCACAACGGCGTAGATCAAACTTCCGCCTTTAAGCATGTTGATAACTTTCGTGCGAATATCCGTTGCAACTGCTGGGCATCCCCAGCTTCGGCCTTGAATCACGTTCGACTCTTGAACATAGCTCGCACCGTGAATAACGATCGCGCGAGATCTCGCCCGTGAATTCGTCGAAGACAAGCCGTCCAAGCGCAATGAGTAGCCGTTGCTTCCATTGTAGGTTTCCGCTGTTAAGTAATATCCCAGCGAACTCGCGTTCGAACCAGAAACGTTACTAAACTTTTCCGCATAACCATCATGATTAGAGTCCGAACCTTTTCCGTGCGACGTGTGAATCGCCCAAACGCTTCCTGATTTCATATCAATGATATAGAAACGCTTTTCTTTTGAACTCTGCGCAAAGTTGATAATTGAAAGATAATTGGGATTATCAATTTTTGCTTTGTTGTGATGATAGTAAAGAATCGCATCGGTCAGAGATTTCGTCGGAACGATATGGTTCGGATCGACGTAGTCATATTTACTGAGAATAGCTGCTTTCTCAGCATCCTCTACACTGGGCGTCTCCGTCGCGGGTTTATCAGGAGACGTCGAAGGGCTTTCCGCCACTTGTTCATTTGTTGGATCATCGGGAAGTCGTAGGTCGTCGCCACAAGCCGCAAGTGATAAAAAGGCAGCAGCAACTAGAATTGTCCTGGAACGTGAGAAAAATGAGTTTCCGATTTTTAACTTCATTATTCCTCCTAAAGGATTGTGCTTTGACAAACCTACAAGAGGAATTTCGTAACCAGTGAAGTTCATTAAGCTTGCGAAAAAAATCGGACTTTGGCGTCGGCAAATTTTTCCCCTTTCCCGACAGAAGACGCGTGAACAAACTATAGTGAATTGATCGAATCAGAGTGGATTCATATCTGCGCGCTTCGAAGCTGGGTGTTTTCGTCTCAGAGTGAAACGATCCACGGCATTCCATTAAGAAGCATCCCGAAATTACCGAAAAAGCATGTGGAATCTCCAACCTTTGAAACGTACTTGTTGACGGAGACTTATATGACATCTGGGTATTACTTAACGACAGGAAAACAAAAACTAGGACCTCTGACGGAGAAAAACGTCATCGATGGCGTTCGCTCAGGAAAAATCAGTCTTTTCGATATGATCCTTAATAATCAAACCGGTGAATGGATGATGCTCGCACAACATCCAGACTTTTCTGACTTAGAAAGTGACGGGGACGGCGACTCTTCCGAAAACGATTACGGCGATCACGTCGCGGTCGGTTTGATCAGCGACGTCAACGAAGACACGCAAGTACCTGCGTTTATCACTCCAGAAAATTTTCCCATCCTTACACCCGTTTATTGGTACGAAAAAAATCGCGGCGACCACCCTTTGAAGTATTTGGAAATTTTAGCGTTAGTTCACGAGCATAAGCTGTCCGAGACGAGTTTGATCTCGAAGAGCCCGCAGGGACCTTGGCAGAAACTGATCGACTGGGAAGAGTTCTCTCCGAAATCTTTGGAAAACTATAAGCAGATTTCTGGTGAAAAGCTTCCTGACGTAAAGATGCGCCGCAAGTCTCCACGTTTTAATTGTGGTAAAGTTTTTATCGCTCTTTCCAGTAAAGGCAGTGGTTTTCAAGTTTTCTGCCCGGATGTTTCACGAACCGGAATGGGTCTCATCGTTCGAACGGCAAAATGCGACCTGAATGAAACCCTGATGATCAAATTCAGCGACAGCATCACAGATAATAAATTCGACGCCAAAGGCGTAGTCGTCTCTGTTCGAAAAGTAAAGCTTCCCGGAGCGGAGAACGTTTACATCCGTTATGGCATTCGCTTTACCCATCTTTCCGAAACAGGAAAGAAGTTTATCGCAACACTGCCAAAGGAATAAATCCGCGGCGGTTTGCTTCATGACGAACAAGCTGTTAGTCTTTTTTTATGAAGCCAAAACTGCGACTTTCAAAAGGTGGATCCGCGTTTCGTAAAATCGCGATGGGCTCGTGGCGTACTGCCGGAGATCCCTCAGTTTATGGATTGCTCGAAATCGACATGAGCAAAGCTTTGGCCTATATCAAAGAAAAAGAAGCCTCTACAGGTGTGAAGATCACGGTTTCGCATCTTGTGGGAAAAGCCGCCGCGATTGCGATGAAAGAGCGGCCCGAAATCAACGGCATGATCCGCTTTAATCGCATTTATCTGCGCGAACATGTCGACCTTTTTTATCAAGTGAATGTTCCTGGTAATCCTAACGATCCTGTCGGTAAAGCCAACCTTACTGGTGTGGTGGTCCGCCAGGCAGAAAATCTCAGCGCCGTGCAAATCGCGCAAGCTCTTACCGAAAATTCCCGCTCTATCAAAGATGGAATTGAAAGTGAACTTACGAAGTCCGTAGACGCCCTGAAATGGGTGCCGTGGTTTTTCATTCGCACGGTTCTTAATATCGCTTCTTTTCTAAACTATGACTTGGGAATCAATCTGACGTGGGCTGGAATGCCACGCGACGCCTTCGGCTCTATCATGATCACAAACATTGGCGGCATGGGCGGGGATACCGCGTGGGCTCCCCTTGTGACGTATACGAAAGTTCCTATCTTGTTGACCGTAGGACAAATCAAACAACGTCCTTGGGTCACATCTGAGGGAACTGTGGAAGCCCGTCCCGTTGCCAGGATCGGCGTGACCTTCGACCACCGTTTTATGGATGGCGTTCACGCGGCAGCTTTACAAAAAATCTTTGAGCGCTGTTTCGAAGATCCGCATCTCTATTTTGGATAAAACCATTCGGTTATTTCTGATAACCTAAATCGTAAACGAAGAAATAGCCTTCGCGGATTTCGTATTTTACGTCGTTACCGATGACGTCAAACCCATAGCGACTTCCCCACGTTTTTTCATCTGTCACAGGAGCTTGACGTTTTTGAAAGGCCGGGCGAGGGTCCAATTCAAGGATGTTGATGATCAAAGCCCGCAGATTTTTATCTCCTTGCGGATCGCGCTTTTTGATTTCCGCTTCCGCTGCGTCAGAAAACTTCACTTCAAAGCGAGGAATCGGTTCAGACGCCCATCCCGCTTTTGCCTCGGGAATTGCATCTGCATAAGGAATGTAGGGTTTAATATCCAAGACCGGAGTTCCATCGATAAGATCCACTCCGCCAACAGAGATCTCGGGACCACCGGCCGCTTCGAGATCAATACTTTCTATTGAAACAGCAGAGATACCAATCGGATTAGGACGATGTGGAGAGCGAGAAGCCAGAACACCGACTTTGCGATTGCCACCTAAGCGCGGTGGACGAATGCTCGGCTTCCAGTTTCTTCCGCCATGTTCATGAAACACGAACACAATCCACAAATGACTGAATTCTTCGAGACTTTTAAGAGCCGTGATGAGATCGGGATCGGGGTTGAGTTTAATCACCCCTTTGGCCTGTGCCGCAAGACCCGGCTGCCGCGGAACTCCGAACTTGTCTTTGAACGGAGTCCTGACAACGCCTATGGCAGAGAATGAGAATTCTTCCCCGAGCTTTTTCACGCGCGAGGAAGAGCGGTCACACCGACTTTAATCACTTCGCCATCGATATCTGAAGCTTCTGTATGCGTGCCTTTTGGATCAGCCGCCACATCCATCACATTCAAATTCTTCGTCAAAGTTTCTGTCACGATCATGTCTTTATGAGCTTCCAAAGCCTCACGCAAAGCCGTCGTACAAGCGATTTCTAGAGTGATTTTGTCATCAAGCTTGAAGTCTGCGGATTTACGAGCCACTTGGATTTTACGCATGATCTCGCGAGCCAGACCTTCACGTTCTTGCTCTGGAGTCACCGTCGGATCGACTTCGATAGACACGATTTGGTGAACGGACAAATTCGCGTTGTCACCTTTCGGAGCACGACGGATTTCAACGTCAGACAACTGGATGTCTTCGCCTTCAACCTGAATCGTCTCACCGTTTTCAAGTTTTAAGATAGAAGCTAAATCCAATTTCTGAATCGCTCCGCCAACGGCTTTCATCTTAGAACCAAGACGTTTACCCAAAACTGGGAAGTTCGCTTTCGCGGTCACTTGCACGTATTGATCTTCGTGAGAATCGTACGTCACTTTACGGAAGTTCAATTCGTCGATGAAGAACGGTTCAAACATCTTAAGCGTTTTCAAAAGTTCCGGATTTCTGTGGATGATTTTGATTTCATTAAGTGGGATCTTCGCTTTCACGGCGATCTTCTCGCGGTGATTACGTCCCAAGGTCACAAGAGTATCCATTGCTTTCACGGCCTCTTCCAATTCAGGACGAAGCATAGAAAGATCTTCTTTCGGGAAGCTTTCCAAGTGAACAGAGTCTTTCTTATTCGGAAGGACTTGCGCCAAGTTTTTATAAGTCACTTCAGACATGAACGGTGCAAATGGAGCCATCAAACGCGCCAACGTCACAAGAACTTCGTGCAAAGTTTCATAAGCATAGCGTTTCGTTTCAGGCATGCCGTCTTGCCAGAACAACGAACGATTGAAACGGATGTACGTATTCGTCAAATCTTCGATGAACTGAAGAAGATGCGGAACAACGTTGTACAAGCGATAAGCGTCCATCTCTTTGTGCGTGTTTGCGATCAAACCGTTCAAACGAGAAAGAACCCACTGATCCAAGATGTTCGGAGATTTTTTTGCATCCCCTTTTGGAACGAAGCCGTCGATGTTCGCGTAGTTGGCAAAGAACGAATAAGAGTTCCACCATCTGAGCAAGATTTTACGAACGATATCGTAAACGCCTTTTTCAGAGAACTTCAACTCTTGCGCTTTCACAACCGGAGAGTCGATCAGGTACAAACGCAAAGCATCCGCACCATGCTGATTCAAAACTTCCATCGGATCTGGGTAGTTCTTCAAACTCTTAGACATCTTGCGGCCGTCTTCAGCAAGCACAAGACCGTTCACGACGACGTTTTTGAAAGGCGCTTGATTGAACAAAGCTGTGCCGATGATCGACAACGTATAGAACCAACCGCGCGTTTGATCCAAACCTTCCGCGATAAAATCCGCAGGGAAAGCTTTCTTAAACTCTTCTACATTCGCATTCGGGAAGCCCCACTGCGCGTAAGGCATGGAACCTGATTCAAACCAGCAGTCCAAAACGCCATCAACGCGTTTCAATGGAGATTTACCTGTCGGCGAAGGAATTGTGATTTTATCCACAAACTCGATGTGAAGATCTTCGACTTTTTGGCCAGAGAGTTTTTCAAGCTCTTCACGCGAGCCAACACAGATCACTTCACCTTCAGCGTTTCTCCAGATCGGAAGTGGAGTTCCCCAGAAACGGTTACGAGAGATCGCCCAGTCACGAGCGCCTTCAAGCCAGTTACCGAAACGACCATCACGAAGATGATCCGGAACCCATGTCGTATTTTTATTATTCGCAACCAAGTTCTCTTTGATTTTCTCAACCGCAACAAACCAAGACGAAACCGCCCGATAGATCAGCGGAGTGTCTGAGCGATAACAGAATGGGTAACTATGTTGGATCGTATCTTGTTTGAAAAGATTTCCGCGTTTTTTCAAATCCGAGATGATATCTTTATCCGCGTCTTTCACGCGCTTACCAGCGTAGTCCGGAACTTCACTTGTGAACATACCGTCGTCATCGACAGGATTAACAAGCGGGATACCTGCTTTCGCGCACGCATAGTAGTCCTCTTCACCGAATGCAGGCGCCATGTGAACCACACCCGTACCACTGTCCGTCGTTACGTGATCGGAAGTAATAATACGGAACGCCCCTTTATCCGCGCGATCACCGAAGTAAGGGAAAAGCGGCTCGTAAGTCAGACCGACAAGCTCTTGCCCTTTCATCATTTTCAGAACTTCTACTTCCTCATCCGGTTTTTTAAACACAGACGGAAGCAAGGCTTGCGCCAGAATCAATTTACGGCCCGTCGCTTTTTCTTGAACTTTGACGTAGTCGATATCAACTCCCACTGCCAACGCCAAGTTGGAAGGAAGAGTCCAAGGGGTCGTCGTCCAAGCAAGCACCGAAGTGTCTTGTTGATTGATCAACTTGAACATCACTGTGATTGCGGGATCTTGAACCATTTTGTAGTTCTGATTCGCCTCAAAGTTTGAAAGTGATGTCGAGATACCAACAGAGTAAGGAACAACTTTGTAGCCTTCGTAGATCAAACCTTTTTGGAAAAGCTGTTGGAACACCCACCACACACTTTGCATGAACTCAACGTCCATCGTGAAGTAAGGTTTTTCCATGTCAACCCAGCGACCGACTCTACGAACTGTCGTTTTCCATTCTGTTGAGTATCGTTTAACGATAGAGCGGCAAGCGTCGTTGTAATTCGCGACACCCATTTTGAAAACGTCTTTACGGCTTTCGATTTTGTGAGTCTTGTTGATTTCGTACTCAACAGGAAGACCGTGACAGTCCCAACCAAAACGACGAGGCACCGAGTAGCCTTTCATCGTCCAATAACGAGGAACAACGTCTTTCAAAACACCGGCAAGCAAGTGCCCATAGTGAGGAAGACCCGTCGCAAACGGAGGCCCGTCATAGAAGTTGTATGTCTTTTTGCCCTGAGTTTCCAAAGTCTGAGCAAAAATTTTCTCTTGATCCCAAAAATCCAAAATCGTCTCTTCTTGCTTCGCAAGTTGGACATCAGGTTTTACGGGATTATAAGGTGTACGGGTGTTGTTTGCATTTGTCATAGGTCCCCAATATCTATCAGGTTTTCGACAAATTTTCACCCTTTTCAGACCTACTTGGACCTCGACATTTATAGCGCAATGTGGCAACGCGATTTTTGCCTAAAACTCCAAACCTAGGCTGCGATGAAACCTCTTACGGCGCTCCTGATCGTAAATATATCGAAGCTCGACGAGGGAGCGAAAGCGCTCATGGAAATGCATCCCCGCTATTATGAACCCTGCTTTTAACTTCGGAATCAAAACCGCAGGGTTGTTAGGATGATGAATGCTGGTGACGACCTGAAACTCCTCCATTTTTACTTTTTCGAGCACACAGTGAAGAAGCTCCCCATAAAGTCCTTTGCCTCGGTATTCAGGTAATACCGCAGAATTCTGCATATAGTATGTCTCAGCGTCCGTCGCGTGACCAAAATGCCATCCGACCATTTGATCTTGATGGAAAACACCCATGCGCAAAGTAAATCGCTGATCTGCTTTACGCCGCTCAGCCAACTTCTCCATCTTGGACACATTCTCAGCCGCCACAGACTCCACTTCCAACCTATTAGAAAAAACAGAATCAAAATTTTGCGCCAAACAAGCCCTCAACTCCGCCGCAGAAACCTCACGAACAGAAAACCCATCACCAAGATCCTTAAAAAACATAACCTCTCCTAACCAAAGAATGCCAAATAAACAAAAAACAATCTAGAAACAAAAATATCCAAAAATATTATCACCAAAGAAAATTTAATTAAGAAAAGGGGCGAGGTTGTGCCCGCGGTAAAACGCGCCCGACGGCGCGTTTTAGTGCGGAGCATGTGCGCGTCCTCGGCCGCGAAGGCGGCCACGACTGTACTGCGTAAGTTTTTGCAAAGACGTTTCACTCGTGCCCAACTTAGACATGGCCAGGGTTTTTGCCGCGAATGTCAGACCCGGGACACTCTCGGTAAGATAAACTCTCGTGCGCGGAAGAGCCACGAGATGGCCTTTCTCCCGTGTCACGATGGCAGGGACGTCGACAGTGGATGAATCCGGAGAGGACGCGTCTGGAACGTCTTTAAACTGGCTGGCTTGCTGCAAAAGTTCTGCAGATAAGGTGCACGCGCCCATGCAATATGACAGCAATAGCACTAAAACAAGACGTACCAAAATGAGCTCCTTAATCTCTTGAATATTTATCGGAGTTCAAGAGGTGAAAATGTAGTTAAGGTTACATAGCTACGTCGGTATTTCGCAGAATGTGTACGCATTTTTGCAACACACACTCTATAGGCCTTAATAATTACCGGTCCGAATTTGGAAATTCCCGGGGGGAGGATGGCGAAGTACATATTCTTCTGAAACTCGTTTGTGCTTTATTCTGGACTCAACAGGAGAGCCTTATGCAGAAGATCGTTCCCAATCTATGGTTTGATAATAACGCCGAAGACGCGGTCCGTTTTTACCTTTCTGTATTTCGCAACTCACGCATAAAAAAAGTCGCTCGTTATGGCGTATCAGGAGCGAAAGCTTCCGGAATGCCTGAGGGTTCGGTGATGACCATCGACTTTCAATTGGAGGGGCAGGATTTTGTAGCGATCAATGGCGGCCCTGTTTTTCAATTCTCACATGCGATCTCTCTGATGGTGAATTGCGAAAATCAAAAAGAGATCGACACGCTTTGGGAAAAACTTTCTGCCGACGGCGGCGCCATTGAAGAGTGCGGCTGGCTTCGTGATAAATACGGTTTGTCCTGGCAGATCGTGCCTGCACAAATGGCGACGATGATCAGCGATGCCGAGCCCGAGCGTACGGAAAGAATGCTCTCGGCGCTTTTTAAGATGAAGAAGATTGATATTCGTGAACTGGAGCGCGCTTACAATAACAATCGCGACGCGCAGATTTAAATTGCACTATGCTTAGGCAAGATTCAACTGCCATGAAACTCCAAACCGGTCGTTCACCCATGTGAACTTTTGACTAAAGCCGTAGTTATCAAGAGGCATCAGAACCTGTCCGTTTTCGCCAAGTTTATTCGCGAGTGTGGTGAGTTCTTCTTCCGATTCGCATTGGACGTAAATGGATACAGACGGTGTAAACGTAAACGCATGTTTCACGTAACTATCGATCGCCATAAATTCCTGGCCGTTCAGAGAGAACGTTGCATGCAGAACCGAACCCTCTTTTCCCGGACCTTCTTTGCCGTATTTCTTAAGATCTTTGATCTCAGAGTTTTTGAAGAGAGAAATATAGAAACGAATAGCTTCTTCTGCGCGGCCTTCAAACATGAGGAATGTCGTTAGTTTTTGCATTCTTTCATTTGATGATATTTTCTTCCGGTGTTCAAGCTAAAGGTCGCGGAACCTGAATTGGACTTGAGGGCTAATGTCACTGATCATAACCTGAAATCATCTTCAAGGATGGTTGCATGTTCAAGGGTAGTGTGGGGTTGACGGCTCTGGTGTCTGTGCTTTTTTCTTTTAACGTTTCTCACGCAAAAGAGTTTCCTGTTCAGGCTCGCTTGTTCGCCGGGAATTCCAAAGTCGACCCTAAAAACGTCAATGAAGTGATTGAGGCGCAAGGTCTTAAAAAGATCGACAGCGTTTCCCGTTATGGTGTTGAGATCACGTACCCTGCGATGAAATACCTGGATGTCGGTGTTCGCTATACGAAGATTTTAGGCGACGTCGAAGAAAATCCCGCAAGTTCTGCAACTGACTACAGCGCAAAAGTCGATCAGGATGCCTTGTTGCTTTTGGCGCGCGTTCCTTTGTACAGAAACGATGTTGTGCGTTTCGACGGTTTTGCTGGGGTCGGCGGAACAAACACGAAATTGAAAGTTAGAACGGCAAGCCAAGACGGCGAGTTTACAAAATCCGCCGGTGAAGGCTGGGCCGCTTCTCCCTACACAGCGGTGGGTGGATCCTTATCTATTGGTTACAAAAAATTCTACTTCGTCGTCGAAGGCGGCATCGAAAATAACAAAGTCGACGGCTTTGACCGCTCGGGCTCCGCCAGCGCCTCCATTGACACATTAGATCTTTCCGGCTCGTACTTCTCGGTCGGGATTATGTTCAACGGAATTTCCGGAAGCGTGAAATAAATTAAACCGGAGCCTAGATCCGGGTTTTTACTTTTACCAATACTTTTCGCTGAAGCTCCATTTTGGCATTTGACGTGTTGTTCGCGGCTGCTTTTGTCGTCTATCCTCAAGGAATGGAGGATTTATATGAAAACTCAATTTGCTCTTGTGGCGGTGATCTGTCTGTTGTCTTTTACGACGAAGGCGACTCCGGAAGAGAACAAAGTTCTCGTGCGCGATTTCTACGAGATGGCATTTAATCAGCACAAACCTCGTGAGGCGGCGAAGAAATACATCGGGAAAAAATACATTCAGCACAACCCGTACGTTCCCAATGGAGCGGCGGCTTTTTACGAGTACTTCGAAGACTACTTTAAGAAAAATCCAAAATCGCATGTGGTGATTCACCGTGCATTGGCCGATGGAGATCTCGTGGCTTTGCATCTTCATTCTAAACAGAACGAAAAAGATCGTGGTAAAGCCATTGTGGATATTTTTCGTGTTGAGAACGGAAAGATCGTCGAGCACTTTGACGTGATTCAGGATGTGCCGGAGAAAACGGCGAACGGAAATACGATGTTTGGTGGAAGTAACGAGAAGTAGTCACTGCCACATGGAAGTCAACAGAGGCACGTTCTTGTGCCTCTGTTAAGTCCCTCCTACGAACTACGATTTTTTAAAAAAGCCCGCCACTGTGGGATAGAGCGCGAAAGAAGCGCCAAAAACCAGATGAGCAGCCCAATCCCAAAACATGGGAACTTCGCGATTCCAGATGTCAACGCCATGAAGAGCATTCATCAGTGTGGGAATAAGAATATAAGGTCCCACCATGGAAATCACGCCAACACCTAAGCCAAGATAAAGGGCCGATGCTGTTGTTTGTGGAGAGAACTTTTTAGCAAGAACGCCATACACCACACCCCAAAGCAAAGACGGGCCCAGCTGATGCAGAATAAGTCCCGCAAAAAAAGCGCCGATATGAAAACCCTGTAGAGCCGCTTCACCAAAAAGCATCGAGCCAATGACTTGCACAGGGTAGAGGGGATTCTTTCCTAGAAAGAGCGTGAAAACTAACATGACAACAACAGCCATGATGAGGCCGGCGATTTGTCCTGTGATCACTCCCGTTAGTAAGGGGCGAGATGATGTTTCAATATGATTCTTTGGTAGAGACGTCGATTTTATCGTGGTTTCCATAAGTCCTCCTGGTTGAGAATTTCGTTTCTTTACATATCCTCGCCCGAGGTATTAAAATGGTAAATACTGTTTAAATTGTTTAAATGGGCGGAGGTGTCCCGTGATAGGACTGCATGAGAATCAGAAAAAGATCCTGGAGTATCTTCTCGATCATCGTTCGGGCGCGACTTTGGATGAACTCGCTGAGTTTCTTCACGTCACGAAGACAGCCGCAAAAGAGCACTTGATTAAAGTCGACGCTTTGGGTTTGCTGACTTTTGAGGACCGCAAAGGCGGAGTCGGCCGGCCTCGTCGTTATTATTTACTCTCTGAAAAAGGCAACGAAACTTTTCCGCGGCAGTATTCTTGGCTTTCTAATATTATTCTTGAGCTTTTGTCTGAAGAAATGGGCTCACAAAAAACAGCGAAGATGATGGAGCGACTTGCGGATAAAGTGGCTGCTTCTATGAAAGCGCGTTTTGAGGGATCGGGGGCTTCTGCAGAGTTGATGGGGGAGATTGCCAAAGCGCTTAATGAATTGGGGTATCGGGCTTCTTTGAAGCAAAGTGATTTGCGCAAGGGTGCTGTGATTGAAGCGACGAATTGTGTTTATCATTCGGTCGCGAAAGAGCATCCGGAGCTTTGTCGCTTTGATATTCGCTTTATCGAACAGGCTTCGGGCGGGATGAGTGTGAAGTTGGAGAGTTGCATCGCAAGGGGTGGCGAGGTTTGCCGGTTTTGTTTGCGGAGGAAGTAGGTTGGTGGGGCTGGCTTGTTGCTCGCTTCGCTTGCAACTCGCTTTGGCGTGGATTCGCGGGGATTGGGGCTCGGCACTTCCTGTGCCTCGGGGCTTCGCCCTGCCTTCGGCACCCTCGCGCTAGCATCCTGCTAGGGCGAGGAACCCCTGTGTCGGCGCACGCCGCGTGCCGCGAGCTTTGAGATTTATTTTTTTTGCGCCGACCTTTTAAGTTCAAGTCCCCTTGGGAAACACAGACTGTGAGTAAAAATAAAAAACCCGAATCTTTCGATTCGGGTTTTTTATTTTTAGTTACAAATTTGGCGTTCCCAAGGGGATTTGAACCCCTGTATCCTCCGTGAAAGGGAGGTGTCCTAGGCCCCTAGACGATGGGAACGTGCAGGAACATAAAACAGACTAAAATGGTGGCTCGCGATGGATTCGAACCATCGACCCCTTCATTAAAAGTGAAGTGCTCTACCAGCTGAGCTAGCGAACCACTGTCCGTTTAGGAAGTGCTAATTTGTAGTAAGAGGGGGACAAAGTCAATACGATTTCTTGCAGTTTTTTAAAAAATTTTGAAGATTTTTTTGAGGTTTTCGAGGCTTTGCTTAAGCTGTGTGCAAAGCCTCGAAGAAAGAGCGTAACTGTGCTTAATTATTGAACAAAGGTTTGACCCACAATGTCTGTTCGCGGCCCGGGCCGACAGAAATTACGTCAATCGGTGTACCCAGTTGTGAGCCAAGATAATCGATGTAGTTTGTTGTTGGGCGTGGAAGATCAGAAAGTGTTTTTACTTTCGTCAAATCTTGAGTCCAACCAGGAATCCACTCGATCACAGGTTCTACTTTTTCCAACTCATACGGAGATGTCGGAAGTTCTGTGATGATTTCGCCATTGAGCTTATACGCTGTACAAACACCAATGCGATCGTGACCTGTGAGAACATCCAATTTCATCATTGCCAAGTTCGTGATGCCATTCACGCGAATCGCGTATTTCAAAGCGACCAAGTCCAACCAACCACAGCGACGTGCACGCCCTGTTGTCGAGCCGAATTCGTGACCGTCTGCTTGGATCTTCTTGCCGATTTCGTCGTGCAATTCCGTTGGGAAGGGGCCGCTTCCTACACGTGTCGTGTAGGCTTTGAAAACGCCGATGACTTTTTGAATGTTCATCGGGCCAATACCTGCACTTGCACACGCATTAGCGGACAATGTTGAAGAGCTTGTCACGAATGGATACGTGCCGTGCATGATGTCCAACATCGTGCCTTGCGCGCCTTCAAACAAAACGCGTTTTCCGGATTTCAAAGATTTACTAATGAACAGTGAAGAATCTTTTGTTCTGTACGGAGCCAACTCTTCGGCGACCTTTGCAAGATCCGCCATGATGTCATCAAGCTTGAAACCGTTTGTTTTGTAGTAGTTTTCAAGCATGAAGTTTTTCTCGCGCAAAGCGAGTTCGATTTTTGCTCTCAACGTGTTTTTGTCAAAGATATCTCCGAACAAAACAGCGCGGCGGGAAGCGCGGTCTTCGTAAGCCGGGCCAATGCCTTTGCCTGTTGTGCCGATTTTACCGTCGCTCAAAGAAGCTTCGCGAGCGGCGTCCAAAGCTTTGTGATACGGAAGAATGATTGTCGCCGTATCCGAGATCATCAATTGTTTTGGATTTTGCAAAAGACCAGAGTCTTTCAATTTTTTGATTTCATCGCGAATGCCAAAAACGTCGATCACCACGCCCGGAGCAATCACGCACGTCGTATCAGGACGCAAGATACCGCTCGGAACTAAATGAAGAATTGTTTTTTGACCGTTAACAACCAAGGTGTGACCGGCATTGGCGCCGCCTTGGTATCTGACAACCATGTCCGCTTTTTCAGAGAACACGTCAATGAGTTTACCTTTACCCTCATCGCCCCATTGGGCTCCGACAACAACAATACCAGCCATGAAGAACCTCTCCCCCGAAAATGTCTCTCAAGAGGGGAGGCGAGGCAAGATTTATTCGCCTTTAAATGGAGCCGCTCCATACCAAGGCGCTCTTGGCGGGAGGGTGTCAGAAGTGGAGCCATCGACAAAGAACGCCATAAGCTTATTAGCCGCGATCTGGGACGCTTTAAAGAACGCATCTTCCGTATTTGCTCCAATATGGGGAGTCAAAACAACATTCGGATAAGTAAGAAGCTTGGAGTTTCTTCCCAGAGGTTCTTTTTCAAAAACGTCCAAACCGACCGAGCGCAGCCAACCGTTTTCAATGGCTTCGCACAAATCGTTCTCGTTGATGATCGAACCGCGAGAAGTATTCACAAGAATGATTCCGCGGTGAATGTATTCAAAATGCGAGCGGTTGAGCATATGCTCTGTTTCCAAAGTTTTTGGCACATGGAAGCTTAAAATATCAGCGGTCTTTAGAACCTCTTCGTAACTTAAGCGGGGAATGCGCAAGCGTTCAAAAACTTCGTCTTCCTGATAGGGGTCAAAAGCCACGACATTCATGCCGAAAGCCTGCGCGATTTCGGCGACACGCGAGCCAATACGGCCAAGGCCGATCAAACCATAAGTGCGACCGCTCAATTCAATACCCGTGATCAAATCGCGTTTCCATTCGCCCGATTTCACCATCTTGTGGCCTTGAAAAATATTATTTACGCAGCTTAAAACCAGGCCCCACGTCAATTGCGCCGCAGATTCAATATTCGCTGTCGGCGTGTGCATCACAGTCACGCCCCATTTTTGGGTCGCTTCGAGATCAATATGATCAAAGCCGCTTGTGCACGTGATAATAAGCTGTAACTGACGGGCTTTTTTCAAAAGCTCTTCGTCGATTTTCGTGCGGCTGCGAATGAGCAATGCATTGGCGCTCACCAAATGTTCCAAAGGCAGATGGTGCGGATGATCCGCGCGTACGATTTCAAAATGGCTGTGCTGTTGCAAGTACAGATAGCTGTCTTGAGCAAAACGATCCGTGACTAAAATTTTCTTTTTCATGGATTTTGCTCCAACCAGTTTTTAGCTTCCATAGAGATATTCGAAATATGTTCCAAAGTGATCGAGTCCGGATCGAAGTGGCGCAGAGTATACCCTAAGCAGTCAATCAAACGCAGCATCTCGGCATCGCGGATGTACCCCATGTGGCCCACGCGAATCACTTTGCCTTTGAGTTGATCTTGCCCACCCATGATCGTGATGTTGTGAACTTGCTCTAAATGCAGACGGATTTTTTGGCCATCCAAGTGCGCTGGCACCCGCAGCGCGGTCACAGAATCACTCGGAGATTTTGCAAATAACGTGAAGCCCAGCATTTGCCCAAAGCGGCGCGTGAGCTCGGCGCGACGGTGGATCTCGTGAAACAGTTGTTCTAAACCTTGTGCTGCGATCATATTCAAAACAACATCCAATGCGCGAATCAAGGCCACGTTCGAAGAGTAATAAGTTTCTCCTCCCGAGTTGGCTTTTTTCTCGCGACGGATGTCATAGTAAAAACGCGGGCACGTCGCCTTGTCGATAATCTTCCAGGCTTTTTGTGAAAAAGAAATAAACGCCATGCCTGTTGGAAGCATGAAGGCTTTTTGCGAACCAGCAACCAATCCGTCAATGTTCCAAGCATCCATCGGCAAAGGATAAGCGCCCAAAGCTGTGATCGCATCAACGAGAAATAAAGTCTCTGGATAATTTTTAATCAAAGCACCGAGTTGTTCGATAGGATGAGCCACGGCCGTAGACGTTTCGCACGCCTGACAAAGAACCGCGCGCGTGTCAGGATTTTTCTTAAGAAGTTCTTCGACGTCAGAAACTTTGACGGTCTCGCCCCAAGGAACGTCGATGATCGTCACCTGGGCGCCGTAAACTTTCGCCATCTCGGCCCAGCGCTCACCGAATTTGCCCGAAACGATAGCAATAATTTTATCGCCCGGAGACAAAATATTGACGAGAAGAGCTTCCATTCCTCCTGAACCTGTCGCCGTCAGAAGAAAAACGTCTTCTTGCGTTTGAAAAACACTTTTGATGTTGGTCAAAACACGCTTAAAAATTTTATCGAATTCCGGAGTGCGATGATGAATCATCGGCAGTGCCAATGCTTTGCGCACCTCAGGGTGGAGGTTCACGGGGCCCGGCGCTAACAAACTGTAATCATCATTGTGCGAGGTCATTTTTCTTCCTTGATATCTATACAATTTTATACTCAACTGGGGTTGTGGACGCAATCTTTAAAGGCCTTCTCATTTCGCTGGTTTTCGTCTCTGGACTGACTCTTCAGGGATGTGCCTATACCTTTGGTGTTGCAAATCGCAGCATTCCTGGCGGCTACAAGCAAATCTCAGTTCCTGTTTTCAAAAATAAAACTTTGGAGCCGGGGATTGAAGTCGGATTCACGAACGCGCTGATTCAGGAGTTTCAACGCTCGCGTATTGCGCGTGTCGTGGACAATTCTCTTTCTGAAGTGGCAGTGATCGGGCAGATCGACTCTGTGACGTATTTGCCGGGCGCAAAGCGTGTCGCGGGGGATGGTTCCTCCCCTTATCTTCCTAATGGAACAGTGATTGCGTCGGAATATCGTATTCTTTTGACCGTAACTGTAAACGTGGTTCGTCAAGCTGACGGAACTGTTCTATGGAGTGGCTCATTCAGTGGTGAGCGTACTTATGCAGCACCTCAAGTGACGCAAGCTGGTATTAACTCCGTAAATCCTCTTTACAATCTTTCTGCGCGAAGGCAGAACATTGACGTCATGGCGAACGACATTATGATCGAGGCCCATGATCGTATTACAGAGAATTTCTAACAAGGTTTAAGCAGCAGAATGGCACTCATCGACGCGCAAAAATTCTACCGTGATCTTGAAAAAGGTCAGTTAGCGCCGTTGTACTTCCTTTTCGGGGAAGAGCCTTACTTGCTCAACCAATCCGTTGAAAGATTTAAATACGCTGTTTTGACCGAAGGCGCTGTGGATTTTAACTACAGTCTTTTCTATGCAAGTGACGCCGATATCACGGTCGTTCGCGATGCGGTAGAGACGTTGCCGATGATGGCGGCTCGTCGTCTGATTATTCTTAAAGAGGCGCAAGAACTCACAGACAAAGAATGGGCCGAGTTGGAAACTCTTTTTGAGTCGCCTGTCGACAGTTCTGTTTTTGTGATTCTCGCTTCGCGCGTGGATAAACGTAAGAAACAAATCCGCATGCTCTTGGATAAAGCCGAGTGTGTGGAGTTTAAAAAGCCTTACGAAAATCAGATTCCTTCGTGGATCAACTACATCGCGCAGTCTTTGGGGCTGACGATCAGCAACGATGCCATTCACTTGTTGCATAAGCTTGTGGGACATCATCTGACCGAAATCGAAGCGGAATTAAAAAAGCTCGGCGATTTCGTCGGCGGCAATCGCCGTATCGAGATGGCGGACGTGGCACAAGCCGTGTCGCGCTCGAAAGAAGAAAACGTTTTCGACTTCACGAAAGCCATTGGTGAAAACGACCGTGTCAAAGCGCTGGAGCATCTGGTGCATCTTTTGGATCAAGGGCAGAACGAGATCGGTATTGTTTCCCTCGTAGCTCGTCACGTGCGTATTTTGCTGACTCTCAAGCGTGGTATGGATGAAGGCTTGCATGGCGCGAAGCTCGCTCACTATGCACAGATCCCGCCGTACTTCCTGGAAAGTTATATCGATCAGGCCCGTCTCTGGACCGCAAAGAAGCTGGAACAAACGCTGGTGGTTCTTTGTGAGACAGACAAAGCCTTAAAGTCTTCACCATTGTCCAGTCACATCTGGCTTGAGAACATGGTTCTTAAGACCTGCGGCA
Organism: Bdellovibrio sp. 22V; assembly: GCF_030169785.1. NCBI lineage: Bacteria > Pseudomonadati > Bdellovibrionota > Bdellovibrionia > Bdellovibrionales > Pseudobdellovibrionaceae > Bdellovibrio > Bdellovibrio bacteriopascens. Next base: position 3,401,020 of record NZ_CP125854.1, on the reverse strand, counting down.
CACAGCTCGCGCACTAATACAGTTTTCCCTGCAAAATTCCGATAAGTTCTTTGATGAGCAAGGCTTACGAAGATAAAGGTTATTTCCGTCGTCAGTATCCGCGTCGCGCGATGAAACGCAAAATCGGTGTCCTTTGTGATGGCACTTATTTTATGTGTGAATCGGGTGAGATCGGGGAAGGCGGTATGTCCATTTCCACAGAATATGTTCTGACGGAAGGGCATGAGCTTGTCGTGAGCTTTCAAGTTCCCGGTGGAGACTTTGTCTTCTTACGGGGAATCGTGCGTTCAACGCAAAAAAAAGAGGGTGACAGAGTCACCCATGGTCTTAGCTTTAATTCGATCGAATTCGCTATCAAAAGACAAATTCGCGCGTTTGTATCCGCGCGAACTGAATCCGAACTTATTTAAACCGACTACTTAGTAGCTGAAACGCGTGTAGAAAGACGGCTGATTTTGCGAGAAGCCGTTTCTTTTTTGATAACGCCAGATTTAGTAGCTTTCATTACTGCAGAAGTGAACTTCTTCAACAACTCAGGAAGAGCTTTTACATCTTTAGCTTGGATTGCTTTAACCAAGTTTTTTTCAACAGTTTTTACAGTGCTCTTACGAGCGTTGTTAACAGCAGTTTTGCGAACAGCTTGACGAGCTCTTTTTGCTGCAGACTTATGATTTGCCAAGGGATAACCTCCACAGTAATCTTCTTTTTAAACGAACCAAAGGGATTAACATAGGGTGTCTCAGGAAGCAAGCGGATTAAAAGAAGAACGCAAAAAGGTCCTCAAAAGGGCTTTTTTTATGGCCTCTGGGACCTTAACGAGCCGCATCTTGGGGCTTTTGCGGGACATGGCGCTGGGGGCTCTCTTTGAAAGAAGCATTACCGATGCGTGGACCGCGGCTTTCCGTCTTCCTAATCTCTTCCGCCGTCTTTTCGGGGAAGGCTCCCTGTCTGTGAGTTTTATTCCAGTTTTTATGGAAGCCCGAGCCGAAGACCTTCACGGTCCTCGCGCGCAAAACCTCATGAATGCGCTTTATACTTTGCTGCTGATCTTTCTGGGGACGCTGACTCTTCTGGGGATCGTGTTTACGGAGGACATCCTTCGTCTTCTTTTAGCCTCTGATTACAGCTTGGATCTTACGAAGTGGGAACTCACGGTGCGCATGGCGCGTATCATGTTCGGCTTTATTTTCTTTGTCTGTTCATATGCGTACTTCATGGCGATTTTAAATTCTTTGGGGAGTTTCGGGCTTCCGGCTTTAGCTCCGGCACTTCTGAATGTCGCGATGTTGATTTTTACATTTATGCCGCCGTCGTGGTTTCCGCAAATCGGGGATGGACTGGCGTGGGGAGTGCTTGTCGGCGGCGCTTTGCAGGCTCTGCTGCTTTGGATCGCACTGCGCAGCCGCGGTTATTTGCCACACTTTCGTTTGCACAACATCTTCACCGAGGACACGAAAAAAGTTCTGCGCAATATGCTGCCTGGGTTGATCGGCATGGGGCTTTTGCAGTTTTCAACCTTGGTGAATTTGTATTTTGCGAGTTCCTTGGCAGAGGGCTCCATCTCGTACATCTATTGGGCCGATCGTCTTTTAGAGCTGCCGCTTTCTTTAATTTCCGTCAGTTTAGGAGCGGCGTTGCTACCGACACTCAGTGAGTACGTCGCGCAAAAAAATCAGGTGCAGTTTCAGCAAACAGCGCAAGAGAGCTTTCTAATGAATCTGTTCCTGGCTCTGCCGGCGGCGGTCGGATTGTTTGTGCTAGCGGAGCCGATCATTGAAGTCCTGTTCTTGCGCGGTCGCTTCACAGTCACCGACGTCGCGGCGACAAGTGGTGTTCTTAAAATCTATGCCTTAAGCTTGCTGATGATTTCGTGCAGTCGCGTTTTAATGCCGCTTTACTATGCGATCAAGAACACGTGGTTTCCCGCCGTGGTCTCGGGTTTGTGTCTGAGTGTGCATATTCTTTTGGCGCCGCTTTTAATGGCGCACTCCGGATTAAACGGTTTGATTCTGTCGGGAATGATCGGCGCTTTTTTAAATGCGGTTATTTTGTTGGCAGGCCTTCGTGTGTGGAACTTGCAGTTTCAGTGGGGGAGGGTAGGAAAATCCCTTGGAAAAATTCTCGTTGCGTGTGCCGCTTTGGCGGTGAGTCTGCAAAGTTATTCGCTGTTGATGGCTCTAACAGGAAGAGGGCTGCAAGTGCTAGCCCTCTTCGTCACGATTTTTATCGCTGTGCTCGTATATTTTGCTTTCGCTGCGATACTTAGCTGCGAACAAGTTTCTAGAATCCGTCCGTCGTCCCGACCTTAGAGCGAGAATCTTCATCAAACGGGATCATGTCCGAAGCTTTTGACACCTTCATCGTTTCTTTGGACTGTTTGAATTGCACAACATTGGATTTTTTTGGTGCCGCGAACTTTTTAGTCGCAGTCGCTGTGGAAGCAGAAGGCGCTTCCACGTGCGGGTTCCCACCAAGAATCAATGTGTTTAGTTCCACAGTTAGATTCTGATTCGTGGCTGCAAGATTGTTGATCTCGCCACTTGTCGCTGCGATTTCTTCAGCAGAAGCTGCATTGGATTGTGATGCTTGATCCAATTGATTCATTGCTTTGCTGATTTGCTGGATGCCTGTTGTTTGTTCCGCGCTGGCGGCTGCGATCTCGTTGTTTAAGTCAGAAACCTTTTTGATCGACGTCACAATGTTTGTAAGAACAGCACCGCTCTGATCGGCAATGTCACTGCCTCTTTCAATCTGTGATACCGAGTCTTTGATAAGACTTGAAATGTCTTTCGCTGAAGCGGCACTTCTTTGTGCCAAAGAGCGAACGGCTTCTGCAACAACCGCGAAACCTTTACCTTGCTCACCGGCACGAGCCGCTTCCACCGCCGCATTCAAAGCCAGCAAGTTTGTTTGGAAAGCGATATCGTCGATCACGTGGATGATCTCTTCAATCTTTTTAGAAGACTGGGAAATCTCTGTCATAGATTGAATCAGACTTTGAATTTCTTTTTCACCGTGTTCTGCGGAATCTCGCGAAGAAGCAGAAAGAGCGGCCGCTTGTTTTGCGTTGTCAGAGTTCATTTGTACCATGGAACTCATCTCTTCCAGCGCCGCGACCGTTTCTTCAAGTGAAGCTGCCGCTTCCGTTGATGATTGCGACAAAGAATTTCCGGCTTCGTTCAATTGTTCAACCGCAGAAGCAACTTGGCCGCCAGCGACTGTTAAACGACCCGCAATCGAGCTCACTGAATTTGAGATGCGTGCTGCGACCCAAAGAAGAACTCCGAAAATCGCAAACGCTGATGCAAGAGTGATCATAATGAGCATATTGAAAACATAGGAACGAGTTTCTTTCGCCTCGACAGCATCGTGTTTCGCATGATCGGAATAGAGTTTGTCTACCGCGCGGTTGAAGTCACGAACGACGGCATTTTGTTCAAGAAACTTTGTGTTAAGAAGATGCTTAGCTTCAGCAATTTTTTGTGGGTCTTTTGTTTCGATAAGTCTGACAATCTCTTCCATTGTTTTAATAAGAAGGGGAACAGTGTCTTTCGCCTTATCGTGGATTTCGGCTTCCCCTGGAGCGAAACGGGCATTCACATAGCTCGTATAGTTTGTCGAAAACTCTTCGATGCCTTCTCTTGCACTCTTCAGTTTCTTTGTTAGATTTTCGGGATCATTGATGACGTCAAAAGCGTTCCATGTTTGATAACCGAACTTGTTGCGCGACTGGCGCATCTCGCCGAGATACATAAGATTGGGAATAATAAGGCTATGCGCATCTTCCAAGATCAAATTTGTTCGATCCAGACCCCGCAAAGCCACAACGAAAATGATACCGAAACCTATCATCGGCAAGAATGCCGCGAAGAGAAGTTTCCCTTTAATTCCTTTGAACCAACCTGCTAAATTCATATGCGCTCCTAATCTTGTTTGAAAATTTACAGAGAATTTTTCGGAATGTTACGCAGACGATAGAGTCTAGATTTAAGGATATGAATCAAGAGGACTAAAAAAAGAAAAACCCCCGCGAAGGTCGAGGGGGTTGTAAATAAATTTTTATATGTTAACGAATTCTAATCAAAAACCGTCTGTTGTTCCGACCTTAGCGCGCTCATCCTCATCGAAGGGAATCACGTCTTGCGAATCTTTTTTCTTCGCAGTGGCCGGTTTTGTCTTAAACGGGATGACTTTATTTTTCACCGTCGGCTTTGCCGCAGGCTTGTGCGCGACCTTCGTCTTGCTTTCCATCACCTGTCCCGCAGGCAATTCGGAGGCGCCAAGAACGATCGTATTCAACTCCACCGTCAGGTTTTGTGATGTCATCGCCAGGTTGTTGATCTCGCCACTTGTCGCCGCGATTTCCTCGGCAGAGGCGGCGTTTGATTGTGCGGCCTGATCCAACTGATTCATCGCTTTGCTGATTTGCTGGATGCCTGTCGTTTGCTCCGAACTTGCCGCCGCAATTTCGGTATTCAAGTCAGAGACTTTTTTAACGGAGTTTACGATATTGCTCAGAACCGTACCGCTCTTATCAGCGATTTCACTGCCGTTCTCGATTTGTGAAACGGAGTCCTTGATAAGAGTCGTAATATCTTTCGCTGCAGCGGCACTTCTTTGCGCCAAGGCACGAACGGCCTCAGCAACCACCGCAAAACCTTTACCTTGTTCTCCGGCACGAGCGGCTTCAACCGCAGCGTTCAAAGCCAACAAGTTTGTTTGGAAAGCGATATCGTCGATGACTGATATGATCTCTTCAATTTTCTTGGAAGATTTCGAGATTTCGGTCATTGATTGAATCAAAGTTTGAATTTCACGTTCGCCGGTTTCAGCCGCGTCACGAGAAGACGCCGAAAGAGCCGCCGCTTGTTTGGCATTGTCGGAATTCATTTGCACCATCGAAGACATCTCTTCCAAAGCCGCCACAGTTTCTTCCAAAGAAGCCGCCGCTTCCGTTGAAGATTGTGACAATGAATTCCCAGCCTCGTTCAATTGTTCGACCGCCGAAGCCACTTGGTTGCCGGCGCCAGTGAGTCTCTCTGCAATCGAACCCACGGAAGCGGAAACACGTGAGGCAATCCATAAAAGAATTGCAGAAATCAAGAAACACGAAATAAGAGTGACCGTCAAAACCATGGTATTCGCTGTTTTCACGGACTCATTGGCTTCCAAGGTTTCAGCTTTTACGCGCTCATTGTAATAGTTCAATGAAGATGTCGTCGCGCCATTCATGATTACGCCGTAATCCCAAATGTTGGTCGCCAGAATGTTTTGCGCCTCATCGTAGTTGCCTTCTTCAAGAAGTTTTACGACTTTTTCCATAGAGGCGAAAAGAGGCTCTTTAATTCGCGCCATAGGAGCCCAGAGTTTTTCACCTTCGGGCGTAAACGGGAAGGACTCGTAGAACTCGATGCCTTTTTTAATTTCATCGATAGCCTCACGAGCAATTTTTAGGCGCTCTGCTTTTTTCTCGGCGTTGCCGCGGAAGTTTAAAGCTGCGTAAGCCTGATAACCAAACTTATTACGTCCTGTGCGGATCTGGCCGAGACCCTGAAGACTCGGGATGACGTCGTTGTTGGAGCTGCTAATGACCTTAGCAAGTCCGCTCATTCCCGAATGGGAAATCAACCAAACGGTTCCGAAACCAACGAGGGGCAAAGCCGCCGCGAAGAGCAGCTTCCCTTTGATTCCTTTGAACCAAGAACTTAAAGACGATGAATTCATATACATTCCTCATGCATTTTTTGTTTATTTATTTAGGAAACTAAATATTTTTGTGAAATAAATTTTCGGTTTAATTGGTCGGGACTTGAGTCTATTTTTACTAATATGAATGTAAAAAAACTCAAAAAAAAGGGCCGTCCCGGGATAGGACGACCCTGCATGGAGGAATTAGAAGAAACTCTTATTTCACTTCAGCTAAAGAGTTGTAGCTGTCGCTGATTTTCTGTTGTCTTTCGACTTCTTTACTCCAGCGTTTTACTTCACCTTGATAACCGCGTTGTTTCGCTTTCCATTCGTTCTCTTCGCTCGCAAGGGTGCGCAGCTGTTTGTTCACCTGGTCGTTTTGCTCTTTCAAGCTTGCGGCGCGGGAGCCCCAGATTTTTTTCTCTTCGGCCAATTGGTTGATCTGCAATTGATAGTCCGAGATATTCATTTCGCGTTTCTTCTGGTTTTCTTTGATCTTCGCGATCATGGCTTCAAGCTCTTGAATCTTTTGGGTCTCTTGCGCCATTTTATTTCTTTCATCGTTGATCAAGTGTTGGATTTCTTTTTCCTGACCGCCGATGCGTCCCAAGGCCTGGTTGTTTTCTTCCACTTGTTGCAGAACTTGTTTTTGTTGTCCTTCAACTTGAGATTTCGCCTTGTTCACTTCCGCGATATTGCCTTCCACCGTCTTCAGATTCTTTTCATACTCAGTGAGATTGGCTTTGGAGTTGTTCAAATTCGATTTGATGCGCTCAAGTCCTTCTTTCGCTGAATTTTGTGCGAAAGCCGTTGTGTGCAAGCTCATCAAAACACCGATAGTCAAAGTCGTCATTGCTTTAGCGAGTTTCATCTTGAAAATCCTTTCTATTGTTCAGACAAACCTGCGACATTATCTTGTTGTGCGCAGACATTTTTAAGAGAAGAGCGGTAGTGGCCCACTTCGTCTTCCCAGATTTCACCTTTGAATTTCCAGTTCAGACTTTTTTCTTTCTCAACTTTCAGTTCTGGGCGTTCTTTCGTATTTACGTCACCGCCAGCCATTTGGTAGCGGATGTGTTCGCCGGCGCCAGAGTAAAGTTCGTATTGCAGAACCTCATTCTGATCGAGAACTTTGTTCAAGCTAGCAAGCATTTCGCCAAAGCGTGATTGCAACGCTTGGGAAGCCTGGGCGCGAAGAACAGTTTTCTCTTTTTCAATACGAGCCAAGCCTTGCGCGCGCAAATTCTTAATCGAGATGCGGGCTTTCTTGGCGATATGGTATTGAATGCGGTAACTCAAAAGTTTTTTCTCGGCACTTTGCACGTTTTGCACCGCGGATTCAGAAGGGCTGTTGCCTTTAATGCCGCGTTTTGCCTCCGCCAATAGTTTATTGGCTTCATTTTGTTTCGCGATCAACTCACGCTCTTTCTTAATCAAAGTCAAAGCGATCTTGTTGAAGCGAAGAATTTCGTCCTCGTAGTTATTGATTTGTTTTTGCACGCTCATGTAAGCCGGATGACGAGCCAACTCTACGATGAAAGAGCGGGGAAGACCGTCGACCTCTTTAAGGTCTGAGTTCTTCAACCAGTTTTTCACGGTGTCGTAATAATTTACGGACTCTTTACGAGTTCGCATGTAGTCTTCGAGCTTCTTTTTCCAAGGAGCGTATTTCTTGTTCATCTCGTTGAGAACTTGCACACCGTCACCGTATTGGCACAGGTTCAAGTAACCGACGGTACGAACAACGTAAGACTCCGGAGCAAAGGCGTTTTTAAAGAAGTCTGTGTGCAAAGAGAACATGTTCCCTGCCGCACCTTCATAGTCTTCGCCCAGGATCTGTGTCCAAGCGCTTTCCACCATCGCTTGCAACCAAAGAGGATTCGACTTATCAACCTTCAAATAAGATTGGAAGGCTTCTTTATAGTCGCTCTTTTGGAACTGCATGCGCGCCAATGTCAAAGCACCGACAGAACGGATTTGCGATGTTTTATCCGCCTCTGTGACCTTCATCAAACGGTCTAAGTGAACAACGGCATCTTCCACTTTACCTTGGCGGTAGTTGAAGAGCGCATTCAACAAAAGAGCTTCCGGATAACGGGGAGACGTTTCAGAGATATAAACCAAAGCGTCTTCCATAAGTCCCAATTGGCCCTTTTCGGAATAGTGCTTCGCACGTGTCAATTGGTAGTCATCATTCTTTGTAACGTCGATTTCGTACTTAATAACAAGAGGATCGACAAAGGCGATGTCAGACACTTCCAAAACATTGATGTTTTGAACAAGGGCTTCCGTTGCTTTCTGCTGCCATTCTTTGTTTTTTGTTTCTTGCGCCACTTGGATCATGTATTGGCGGAATTCTGAATTTAGACCCAGACCTTTCGCCGTCATCGCATAGTGATAAAGCGCTTCGATTCTGTGCTCTGGATCTTCCATAAGTTCTGCGAACAAGCCCATTGCAAGTTCATAGTTCTTTTGGATCTCCAGGAAAATCAAAGCCTGCAAGAGTTTATAGTCGTTAGGTTGCATGTCATCCAGTTTTGCCAACTGTACCAAAGGATCTTGGGTTACAGGCTCTTGAACCGGATTCAAGATTTTGACGTCTGGAATTTTTTTGAAAGCTTCCGCATTCGTCAGGGACTTTGCAGGTTCCACAGTGACGTTGTAAGGCGCCACGTTGAATTGCAAAGGCAAGGGAGACGGACGTCTTTTTGCCTCTGCCACACTCACGTCACGAGAAGCGGGGAGGCGAAGAGGACTGAGCGTTGGCGCTTCAAGAATTCTCTCTTCCCCGAGATCCAGCAAAGGAATGTTTTTTACTTTAAAGACTTCGACTTTACCTTTGACGACTTTTTTCTGATAGACCTCAAAGGTTGGAACAGAACTGGATTTAACTTTCAATCCTGTCGCCGCTGGTCGCCCTGATTTTTTCACTGTCAGTGCGGGCTCAGCCAAAGCCGTGCCGCACAGAAGTGGAATCGCTAATAGTATTTTTAAAGGCTTATACATAAATCCCCCACCCATGGAGAAAATTAATGCCAGTATGTGATCCCCAATAGAAGTTGCGTGTCGTTCACCATCTTGGATCCAAGATCACGATCTGGTGCAATAGCGCTGTACTTGAAGCGGTCTTCATTCGTAAATTTATTGATGAAGTCCGCGCGGATCGCAAAATGCTCCGAGAAGAAAATTTGCTGATTGATACCGATTTGGTAGCTCATCGCGCTCTTATTCTCGTCGCCTTCCTCTTTTTTAATGATGTAGTCCGTTGTACCAACACCGATTTGGATGCCCATATCGAAATAGATGATGGCTTTGTCAACGAAGCTCATTTTTGCGTAAAGGGGAACGTACGTAACCGACAACATCTTCGAGTTTTTAAAGAAGTTGTAGTTCGGTGCGGTTCCGTTCTCGTCGATAAACTGTTTGGTATTATCGTTATCTTTCATGTCCGCGTTCGTGTAGTTAATATCCACACCCCAGCGTTCATTAAAGAAATAACCGAGTTGTGCTGATGTGATCGTGCCTGTTCCGAACGGGTCATTGATGGGTACACCACCAGCCAGGTTCAGATAGAATCTTTCCGCTTTTGTGTAACGACGATTTTGTACGACGCTAAAGTCATCGTCTTTAGCGGCCCAATATTTTTGCTCTAGTTTTTTGATGTCCAACTTGTCGCTGCCTCTTTGCTCTGTTGCCGGCTTAGTCTCAGTTCCTTGCTGTGCAAAAGCTTGCGATGCAGCCAAGATGAACATTAAAAGTGTTTTCTTCAACATGATATTACCCCCGCCTTAGTTTGTACTTTTGAATAAGAATGGATACGTCACGAGCACGCGAGTTCCCCCTTGTGGAGAAGGAAACTTCCATGCAGCAACCCTATTCAATATACATCCCTCAACGGTTGCGTTCTTAAGTGTTGTGTCCCCAATTAGTTGTTGTTCAACGGAGCCCGAGGGCCCGATGGTGAATCTTACAGCGACTTTACCGAAAAGATCGGGATTGGCGCTGAGTTGACGTTCGTAGCAATAAAGGATTTGTCCCAATTTTGATTTGATATATTGCGCGATCACTTCACGGTCCAAGCCGCCTGTGATTTCGCCTTCTTCCTCAATCAAACCAACACCGGCATTACCAGTTCCACCGGCAGCAAGACCACCCATTCCTGCAGCGCTGTTACCGCCACCTTTACCCGCAGTGGAGATGACAACACCTTTACCAGTTCCTTCGCTGCCCCAGTCACGACCGGAACGTTCCATACCACCTACAGCTGCAAGAGCACGACCCGAAGCTCCGCTACCGGCCTTTACACCGTTAGCAAAAACAACGTTGCCGCTTTTAGCTGCTTGTGCGGAAACTTTTCCGATCAATTGAGAGATACGGCCACCAGCCAAGGACTTCATCATTTTTGAAACCCTGCTTTGGCTGCCGTTGGTAGGCATTTCCACTTTTGGACCTGCCGCAGGAGCCGCTTCTTTCACAACCACTTGTTGTGGTTTTGGTGATTCTGCTTTTTTACGTTTTGGTTTGAGTTCTGTTTTAACAATAATTTTTTGCGCCACTTTCGGTGGAGCCGCCGCGACTTCAAGGTCCTGACTCTTCGGTGCGAAAATACCGACGGTCACCAAGAAGAAAGCCGCGCCAAGAACGATGAAAAGACCTTTTTTAGAATCTTCATCGACCAATTGGCTGGCCGTTAAGCGGGCCAGAGCTGCGGCGTTTTCAATTGAAACCGTACGTTGGCTGATTTCAAGATCGCCGACAGTTTGACGTTGCCACTCTTCTGAAGGCGTGCACGCAATTGTCAGCGGTGTCACGGCCATGGAAGGTTTAAATTTTTTATTCAAAGGCAGAACTTTCGTCTCTACCACTTTACCGGCTTGTTTTACGATATAGAGCTGGAATTTCTTGTGCGAATCCCGTTGCTCTTTACCGGCTTTTTCCAGGCGCAGATAAAGATCCGTTTCCTTTTCGATAGGGGAGAAGTGCAGAACGCAGTCTTCAAGCTCCACGGATTTTTCCGAATCCAGGCAGAGCGCCGGAGAAATGCCGCCGTTCGCGCTGGAATTGAGATCCATGTTGACATACCACCAGCGGTCATCACGGTACTCAAAAAGACCTTGAATACCTTTTGTGCCGGGAGCGATAGAGATCACATCCGCCAAACGGGAAGACCCGAAGGTGTGAGTTGTGTTATTCGAACGAAGCTTCCAGGTTTTTGCAGTCCCATTTTTCAAGGACTGACGTACAATCAACGTGAGCATATGACACCTCAGTCAAACTAATAAATAAATTAGTTATTCAAGTAGAGAGCGGATTCACGGATGCGGCCATCCATATCTTTTTGCACATCGTAAAGAGGCATAAACTTGATACCTCTTTTTTGCACAAGATAGGCGCCGTCAGGGTTGCGAATCGTCCCCTTAAGGTTCATCTCACCGAAATTTACTTCCTGGACTTTACGGACTGTTCTTTGTTTGGCAAAGGCAGTCGCGGCTCCCAAGAGAATGAAAGCGATCATCGCTGTGATGAAAGTTTTCACTTGTACCCTCCATACTACAAGTCTCCCGAGATAACGTGCTGACCGACTTTGTTTTGTGTTTTCAAATACTGTATTTTCTTACCTAACCAATCACGCATATCCAATTGCTGACTGGCTTTAAACGCTTTTTCATAAGAGTCCAACGCGAGCGTTGGGCTTTGCTTGTAGGTCTCAAACAAGTGTGCTTGTTGTAAGAGGAAGTCGGCGTTGTCCTTCTTGATGGTAAGCAGATCTTTGATCGTGCTCAATGCCTTTTCGACTTCACCCTTCTGAGCATATGACTCGCTCACAAGAGTTCCCACATTCAAAGTATACAACTGTTCTTTAGAGAGAGAAGACAATTTTTCAATTGCTTTCGTAAAATCTCCCTCTGAGAAAGCCTTCACTCCCGCGAAAGTTTTCATTTCTGTTGAAGGCATTTGCATGTCTAAAACTTTTTCGAAAAACGGCATTGCGGAATTCAAGCCTTCGTCTCTATAAACGAGACGCGCTTTTTGGTACACGAACGGAGAAGCTTCTGGCTGGTTCTTCAAAGCGGATTCAATCATCCACAACGCTTTCGCCGAATAGCCTTTGGCTTCCGCACCAAGGCTGGCATAGAAAAGACCCAAGGCACGCGCGTCTTTCTGTTTTGCAAGCTCAAGGCCCAATCTTTCCACCGTATCGTACTGTCGAGAATAATAACAATTTCCCGCAATTTCCGGAGCGTTCGATTTTGTGACTTGTCCGCTCATCACCGCAGATCTGTTACAAGCTTTTGGAGTTCGCGTCTCAAAGCGAGACACGCTGCCGATGTCCATATTTGCGGATGAAGGCAAGAACGCTGTCATCTTTTCTACAGAAGGATAAGCCACCATTGGCGGAACCGTTTGATCCACGCGGATGGAAGCAAACGCACGCTCTGTCGTCGCCGCTTGACCTTTGGAAGCCGCCAAGACTTTAAGTTTCGCCTCATTCTCGTTCTTCTTCTCTTGAATCGGAGTTGTCAGTTTGGCGATCTCGGCACGCAAAGCTGTTTGATCTTCCGCGCTCAAAGAAGCGGGGAGGGGCATTGTTTCCAAGCTCTCGATAAAGTTTCCGTAACAACGGTCAATACCGCGCATAGCTTCCAACTGTTGATAAGGGTCTTTGCTCATTTTCAACGTTGTGAAGTAAGCCGTGTGAGCTTTATCCAGTTTTTCCGTTTTCATTGCCAAAACCATCGCGAATTTTTCTTCACGGGCTTTTACGCTTTGTGCGACAAGTTCTTTTTCAAGAATGCGCGCCTGGATCAAACGGGCTTCTGCACGGATTTCCGCGGAAACGTCGCGGCCGTTCGCTTTCATTGCCAAATCAAATGCGGCCGTTGTTTTGCCGGAATCCAAAAGCGCTTTCGCGCGGTCAATCATAATCTCTGTCGTATAAGGCTCAATACCTTTCGCCAAGATTTGATTTTGCAACTTCTCAAGCTCGCTTGAGCGGGATTCGTTTTTGTAGGAATCCATAAGTTTGCCATAGATTCGCGACAATGTTTTATTGTCAGCCGCGCTCAAGATGCCATTGTAAGCGGCACGGGCCTCTTTTGTTTTCTTTTCCAAAAGATAGATGTCCGCTGCCAATTCAAGGTGCGTGTTACGGCCTTTTTTATCCAGATCCGCGATTTTCAAAAGAGTCTCAGCGGATTTAGAAATTTGACCGACGTCCGCATAAGCCTTAGCGGCCTCTTTCAAGGCGTCAAGGTTGCGCTTATCATCTGGATATTTTTGCACGAACTTCATCGATAGTTCCGCGGCGTCATAAACTTTGCCTTCCGCATACAGAAGGCTCAGGGCCTGCCACAAAGCATCTTGAGAAAGTTTTGAGTCTTCATGTTCTTTGGCGAAGGCGATAAGTTTTTGCGATGCTTGATCTTTGTCGCCGCCTTTAGCAAACTCTTGAATCTCTGTGAAATGCGCCTCTTCCATGATTTTGTTCATGTTCTTTCTACGGCTTGCATCGCCTGTAGAAGTCATAACTTGTTTCGAGAAGGCTTTAATTCCCGCATAGTCTTTACGGATGTTCAGCATATCCAAGATCAAGTCTTCCGACTTTTTCTTGATATCAGCGTTATCTGCGCCTTTAAGCTGAGCCAATGGTTGAAGAATTTTTTCTGCTTCCGCATAGTTGCTTTCTTCGTAAGCGATATGACCCAGTTTAAATTTCACTAATGTCGAGAACTTGCCCGTCGGATGCTTCGTCAAATAATTGGCGGCCAATTCTTTGCGCTCAGCTTCTTTCAAAGGATCTTTGCCTTTTTCAATGGATTTCTCTTTGGAATAAAGAGCCGCATAGTTGGCGTCATGGCGCAGAGGTTCTTCTGTCGCTTTATCGCCGACCATTTTATATTGCGTGCTGGCTTCGTCGTATTTTTCCAATTGGAAAAGAAGCTCGCCGTAAGCAAAACGAGTTTTAAGATCCGGTTTTGCAGAGTCGTCATTTTCAAGAATCAATTTGAAAAGTCTTTGCGTTAAGTCAGAGAACGCAACGTTTTGTTTGTTCTTAAGCCAGATTTCCCACCACTTGCGGGCCATATCCAGACTGGCGGTACGGAACTCTTCTTCACAAGCCACTTTGGCATCTTCAGGCTTTTGCAAAGATCTCCACGTGGCGTCTTTCTTACAGTGATCGGAAGCCATTTGTAAGTGCTCAATCACTTTGTCACGTTTCTTCATGTTCTCGTTGGCGTCAACAAGGAACAAGTGGGACTTTACAACGTCAGGACCTGAAGGACGTTTTTCGATGTACTCTTCAAGAAAGACATTCATTTCCTTGTGTCGGCTATGTGATTCGTAAAGTTTTGCAAGGTCAACCATGGACTGACCCAGCTCATCTTCCGTCGTGATGTCTTCAAAGAAAGAATAAAGTTTGTTAGCAGGGTAGGAGTCGCCGATAAAAACCGTCAAATCGCGCAAAGCTTCGCGACGCAGGTTGTGGCGGTTTGTTGGCACTTCACCGTCTTGCAGAGGCGGATTTGTTTTTACAACCTCGACAAGTTTTTTAATTCCGTTTTCACTATCGCGAAGATTGTAGTAAGCCCAAGCGGCTTTATACATACCGTAGGAATAAACACGGCTGTTTGGGAATTTTTCCACTTTAAGGAAATGCTCCAAAGCTTCAGCAAACTTACCTTGATCATAAAGCAGCTCACCCACCGCCAAAGTACCGTCGGCAATCAAAGGTGACTTAGGGAAGCGAGACAGAAGTTTATGATAAAGCTGTTCCGACTGTTTGTACTGGGCAACTTGCTGGTTTGCAAAAGCGTTGTTGAAGAGCACGGCATCCATTTGTTTGAAGTTCGGGAAGTCGAGCTCAATTTTTGTATAAATCTTAATAGCGCGTTTCACCGCTTCAGAACCTTTTTCATTGGGTACTGGGAACGGTGAAAGTTTCATAAGTTTCGTATCTTGGTGTAAGTCAAAGAAGCGGCCTGATTTCGAACGGCGCATGTAAAGTTCGGCAAGACGATACCAAAGGTCGGCCTCTTCTCGAGAGCCTTTTTTCTTTTTGATGATTACCTGCAGTGACTCAATAGCCTTGTTTTCAGAGCGTGTAATCATAATCTCGCTGCTGAAAGCTTTTCTTTCGTTTTCTTCTTCGTTGCCGTTTTTCAAACGAACTTCAGGCAGAAGTCCTTTTTGTTCAGCCGCGAAGCAGTACATTGAAAAGAGATGAAATGCCAGAAGCAGAATCACTGTGCGCATCATAAACTTATTCTCCAACCATGGTAACAAGTTTCAGTTGTGGAAAGCCTGCCATTGATGCCGTATACATAACCTTGCGGAGTGTAGCGTAAGGGAGTTCCTTATCTGCTTGAAGAAGGATACGGCCTTCCTTGATGTGGGCTTTATCGGCAGAATTTTTCGCGAGTTTATCTAATTCTGCGAAAAGCGGTTTGATAAAGTTTGTATCTTTATCTTCTAGATCTTGGGGAAGAAAGTCAGCGTTCTTCACATCCGCGATTTTTGTCTCGTCAATTTTCAAGCCCTCTTGCGAAAGAGAAAGCTTTACTGCTTCTGTAGGATTCACCATGGAAGCAGAAGACGGAAGACGCAAGCCATTCTCAGGAATGATTTGTACGTCGGACGTTGAATACGTTTGCAACAAGAACACAAGCATGATGGTGAACATGTCTGTCATCGATGTGATGTTCAAGGTGAACGTCGAGTTCTTTTTAAGATTAGGCTCAAATCTACGACGGCGTGACATATCTTAGCCCTCCATCATGTTGGCGAAGACAACTTCTGGAAACATGTAGTTGGTCTCCACGTTTTTACCCTGCTTGGTATCGAAAACGGGAAACTTGACGTTAACGTCTTTTGCCTGACGGGCTTCATCCATAATTTTGACGATCTGGTCGTAAGGGATTTTGCCGTCGGGGTTCAATTCAATTTTGAAAACTTCAGGATGCGCTTTTTTAACTGCGATCAACTTTTGGTGTAATGACTCAAGATCGAATGCGCCGTTTTTCATCGGAATCGTTTCGATTTTATCTTGGCCTTTTTCCGTGATGACGATGCGAATTCCTTCAGCATCAACTTCCATTGCTACATTCGTAGGCGTGGGAGTTTGTTCCTGACGTTGAATAGCTTCGTTAACAACCTGAGGGAGTTCGGATTCGATCACCATCATTTGCACAAACGCAGATGATACAAGAAGAACCGGCACCAGCTTCACCATCACGGCGAGCAGGGGAGCTAAGTCCAACTCGAACTCACTATTATGATCTACTTTAATCTTACGAATGCGTCTCATAAATTATCCCATCCTTGATAAAGGTCCACCGCTACCCAAAAGCTTCCGTTAGGAAGCTTTTGTACCTGGAGGAGGAGCCGTTGGCGCTGTCACGTGATCTGGGAACACGTTTTGGCGAGTCAGGTTCGGGATGTGAGCACTTGTAAGAAGCTCTGTTAATTTAGAGCACTTCTCTGACATCTGCTCGATCAATTGGTTTTGACGAGCCGTCAAGAAAGAGAAGAACACCATTGCTGGAATCGCCACTGCAAGACCCAACGCCGTCGTATACATCGAAACCGAGATACCGTGCGCGAGCAAGGCTTGCTTTTGAGCAGGGTCCGCTGTCGCTACCGCTTGGAACGACAAGATAAGACCGTGGATTGTACCAAGAAGACCAAGCAAAGTTGCAACGTTGGCAAGCATCGAAAGATAGTGCAGACGTTTTGTATAAAGAGGCACGTTCTCACTCAAAGCAATGTCATGAGCTTGGAAGATCGTATCATCGTCACGATCCGCTTTCTCAAGAATCGTTTTGAAGGCGCTAGCTAATGGTTTTTTCTCAAGTTGCGCGCACATCAAAAGCGCTTCATCGAGCTTTTTTGCCAAAACGAGGTTTTGGATTTTGCCCATGAACTCTTCGACGTTCATGCCGTAATCTTTATAAAGAGCGCGAGCACGTTCGGCAACTAGGACTAGGGAGCCGATGCCCACGAGTAGAATGCACCAACCGACAAAGCCGGAATCATTCATGAACTTTAAGAATGCCATTTGTTTCCTCCTTGGAAACGCCACCGCGTGTCCATTTTGTTAATTGAGCCATGCCCTGGTCTTGCACCGAGAGGAAACGAACAGCATAATGCAAACCGGATTTTACGTTGAGTCTTTGCTTCGAATAATTCTTACGAATAATCTCGCAAAGAACGTTGAAAGACTGAGGATTCACCTCAGATGTTCTAAAATGTAATAAGATTTTTTGGCCGGGAAGAAGAAGGGGATCGTTCAAAAGAACGAGAGCTCCGTTTTCACTCACACTCAACGTGTGGCCGTCAAAAAAGTTGTGATCGTTGTGCGCATACACCGGAGTCGTAAGATCCACGCGCGGGCACTTTCTGTCTTTGAATGAACCTGCGATATGGTCTTTAGTTTCGATGAGACGGCAAAGGCGGTCTTTCGAAAACTCCTGAAGATCACCGAGCAATGTCCAATTCTCCAAATGCGGAGCCCACACATAGTTGTAGTCAAAGAGCTCACTGTTTTGGATCATCGTGATCAGGGATCTATACTCGTAGGGACCGTATTTCATTTCCCCACGAAGTATATACCACTGACTTGTGCTTGTTGCTGCTTGTACCCCACCCATACAAAATCCTTCTAGAGTTTTATCGACTTAGGATAGTAGTCGATTTGAATGTTGGCGTTTGCACCAGGCACGGACGATCCGTGGAAGGTGATTGTTAGGTCCGAAGCGTTGTAAGTCCAACCATTGACTGGGTCATTTGCTACTGTCGCACCGTCAACGACGACTTTGATTGTATCTTCTTGCGGTTCACGGCTCAGTTTAAACACGGCTGACAACTGGATGATAGAGTCTGAGATGAGTTCCAAAGTCGAACCGAAGTTTGAACACAATGAAGCCTTCACACCGCCCGTCAAGTCTGCCAACTCTGGCAAACGAACGGAGATCTTGCGTGCAAAACCATCCGTAGAAAGCTGCGTTTTACAAGCCTCATCTGGAACAGAGATCACGTTTACAGAGTAGTTTTTGCCGTTTGTTGCGAAATCAGTGTAGCTATTCAAGAAGTCGACGTAATTTTGCACCGGATAGTTTTTGCTCGCATCCTCAAACGCTGTTGAAGATCCCGAATAGTCTTCTTCGTCACTCACGATAATCACCGCGAGGAACGCATCAGCGCGACGGAAGTTGGAGTTGAAAGGATCCAGCAAGCTTTGCTTGAAACTTTCAAAAGCACGTTCGTCACCGTTACCAAGCGTTCCTTGCTTGATGTTTGTTTCGAACACGCTGCTCAAGTTTGGTGTCGCCTTATCCATGACGAACACGCCTGAGTGCGTTTCAACGCGTGGGTTCGTTTGAAGTACCGCACCGTCCCTGATGCGAGCCTTCTCTGAACTTGCGTTGAATTGTCTTTCCCATCCATCTGTTGTGACCACGGCCATGTGGAAGTCATAGTTGTATTGGTTGAAACGGGAAATAAAAGCTTGGAAATTCGAAGCAAGGTTGTCTTGAGATGTTTTCATGGAGCCCGAGTTATCGATCACCCAAAGGATATCGATTTTCTTAGGGATGAAGACCGCTTGCTGTTTGTAATCAGCACCGTCTTTCAACAGAGAGAAAGAGTCTGTGCTCTTGTTACATCCAGCTAACATTGCCACAGCTGAAGCCATCATTACTGCTTTGCGTGCAACTTGATTAAACATACGGTTATGCCCTCCTGAGCCCCACCATGCTTCGTGATGGAACCAGTTTCGTTCAAGAAGGCGAAAAACTGAAATTTGCGATAACTGCCTGATTTTGTTTTTTAATTTTTAAGTCATCTCTTTTTGAGACAAGATAAGTGTTTGAAATTTCAGGAATTTGCAGAATCAATCACTTTCTAAAAATTTTTCTTCCGTCAAAGTTGTCGACAGTTTGCGGGAGATTCCTTGTTTGATAGCGAGCTAAGTGCGCGTACTTTTGGGAAGTTCTTTCTTTGTGCAGAACTTTTGTACGGATTCTTTTGAAGTGGGGAGGAGAGGGGAGAGCAGAGGCGGGCGTGTTGGTAAATACACTGGATGAACACATTGGTTGGAGCGTATTTAGGGCGAAGACGGAGGATCGAGAAGAAGAATGGAGAAGAAGAATGTATAGGAAGAATATAGAGAGAGGATCGAGAATAGAGAATAGAAAGGTAAGATAGACGCGGGAAATAGAGATGCAAAATAAAAACGCGAAATAAAAGAAGAATAGAGCGAAAGTTGAAGCGAAGAGTTGAAGAACAGCAACGAACTAAGGCTTAAGCAGTGGAGACACTACAAGGGCCCGTGAAAATTTTTTGAGTGAATGATTGCTGCGAAGGATTTTCGTTTCGAAATTACTATCGTGTTTCTACTTCCATTTGGCAGTGAAGGCAGATCTTGCTAATCATGGTGATCGTGTTACCGTGATGAGTGTGATAAGTGTCGCGTCGAAAAAATGTAATGAAGTTTTTTGTTGACGTGTTTTTCGGCTTCCCGGGATCGCTTATATCAACTCTTCTTCTCATAGACGAGGCCGGGTGTATCTTTTTGAAAATTGTTAAGCGAAACGCTCTCAGTGCATTTTGAGGGCATCAAATAGAGAGCATTCAAGAAACATCTTCACAGCTCAAAAGTTCAAAAAATTCCGGTTTTAAAATAGATGGTATACCAAAGCTCGGAGGCGCTCATGAAGATTCAATTCCTATCAAACGAAGAGCTCGAACAAAATTTAAAATCTTTAGTTAAACAAGAGCGTGAACTTTTGTCCGTGATTCTTGAACATATTCAAGAAGTGGAGCGCCGAAAGCTTTACCTCAAAATGGCGTATCCAAGTTTGTTTGAGTACCTGACGAAGAATCTTGGTTACTCTGCAGGGAGTGCTCAGCGCCGTATCGATGCCGCTCGTCTATCCAAAGAAATCCCTGAACTGAGTGCCGCGTTGGAAACGGGGGCACTGAATTTATCTCTAGTAAGTCTTGTCCAAAAAGCTCTTCGTCAAAACAAAAAGGAAGCGAAGATTTCAATAAACACCGATGAAAAAAGAGAGTTACTTAATCACCTCGCGGGAAAGTCCTTCGAAGAGTCCCAAGTTTTGGTGGCGCAAGCTTTCAACATGGAAGTTCTGACCGCCAGCAAAGTGCAACATCAGGCTGATGCGTCAGTAAGACTTGAACTGAGCTTCACAAGAACACAATGGGAAAAGCTCGAACAAATGCGAATGCTTTTGTCGCATTCACTGCCAAATGGAAGTTGGTCAGATGTTTTTGAATATCTCGCCGATAAAGTGATTGTTCAGAAAACGAAGATAGCAGATCGCAAGACTAATAATCCACAACGACACTCTAATGAAAGACAATGCGCTAATCAAATTCAAATCCGTAATGAAAACCAAACCGGGGAGGTAAACCAAGTCAATAGTGGCCAGGTAGGAAATGGTCTGGAAGGCGATCTTCGACGTAAACCTATTCCAGCGGCCACGCGTAAAACATTGCTAAGCAAAAATTCATGCTGCCAATTTGTTGATAAAAAGACGGGAAGAAAGTGCACTTCCAAATGGCAGTTGGAAATCGACCATATCCGTCCCATCTGGGCGGGAGGATCTGATCATCCTGGAAATCTTCGGGTGCTTTGCAGTAACCACAATAAGTACCTCTATAAAACACAAACGAATATAAAGCGTTAAATGGTTTTCTTGGTTTTCGGACAATTATCCGGGATCTGGGATTCATTAAACGCCAACTCCAATATATTCCATTAGAGGTGATTTTTTGTTGTCATGAAGTTTGCGATAGGACTCCAGCAATAACCATTTAATAGGAGTTACTATGAAATTCTTTTTACAATTCTTAGCATGTTTCTTTGTTGCGAGCCTGTCCTGCGCAGAGGAAGTAGTGGAAATTTCTACCAACCAACTGTATGCGGCGGTTGAGGACCTGGCACTTTACATACAGGAAAAAGACGGTAACTTTGCAGCCTCTTTTGTCTATCGAGATATTCTTGAACGTTCTTCCGAATTAGGATGGACAGCAGGAGTGGCAGGCCCGGCCAATGAACTTTTGAAGTACGAAAATAATCAGAAACAGAGAACACGTCTACAGAGAATCGCAAACCTCCTTTCTGGAGATTCCGAGTCTCAGAGAAAAGAGCAAACTGGTCCTGGTAAAAAAAGATGGGAGGTTGTTGCAAACTCAGATAATGCCTGTGTAGGCCAATGTATCCGCGATATCATTTCGACAGGTGCTAGTGGTGCAACGATGGGTGGATTGGCGGGAGGACCTGTGGGAGCCATAGGAGGAGGAATTATTGGCGCCTCTCTGGGGGGAGTAGCGTGCTCGACAAGTCGTGAGTGTAACAAAGACGATAAAAAGGAAGATAACAAAACTGAAGATAAATTTAGAGTCCCCAGGGATTTTGACATCCGTTCAAACGAACAGATTCAAGATAAGATTCAGAAGAAAAGAGATATCGTCGTTAACCCTGGATTAAGAAGAGGCATGTAGTATGAAAACGCTTTTAAATAAAAATGTAAGTCTTCCTTTGTGGATAATCCCAGTTGCTTTGGCTTTGAAATTGAGTGGAGTTCCCGAGTTTTCTGCGCAGGCTTTTAATTTGATGACAGTAGGTATAGCTACGTGGTCAACGGGAGAATATAAAGATACAGTGCCAAAAACAGCGTCGATTTTTAAATTTATAATTTGGGCTGGATTTGCGTTAAGTTTTGTCTGGGACTTTTATTCTGTTGTTCTATAACTAGATTTAGTCTGTTGTTTCTATAACTAGGATAGTTAAATGAAAACCAGAAAGAGGCTTTTAAGAAGCCTCTTTCTTTCCTTTTTTTTCAAGCTACTTCTTCTTCAACAACTCTTTCGCCTTCTGCCAGAACTCTTCCTTCTCAGGCAAAGTCAACGAACCCCAATCTTTCCCCGCAAGTTGCGCAAGTTCGATCATCTTCGTGAAGCGACCTTCAAAACGCTGATTCGCTCGACGCAAAACTTGTTCGGGTTCCATTTCCAAATGACGTCCTAGTTGCGCCAATGAAAACAAGACATCACCCAGTTCATGTTCAATCTCAGCTTCAGAGCCTTCTTCCAAAGCTTCACGCAGCTCTTCAAACTCTTCTTCCACTTTCAACATCACGCCTTCGGCGTCATCCCAGTCGAATTGCAATTTCTCGGTGCGTTTGCCTATTTTGTAAGCGCGTTGCAAAGCGGGGAGCGGAGGCACGTTCAAAGCATACGGAGATTCCGAAACGCCGCCATCCAAAGAAACAGCCATGGCTTTCTCCGCTTTCTTGATCGATTCCCAGTTACGAATGACCTCATCGGTGTCTGCGACCTGCGCGCCTGCGAATACATGCGGGTGACGACGCAAGAGTTTCTCAGAAATCGCAGCGATCACGTCCTGCAGAGTAAAAGCTCCACGCTCAGATGCGAGTTGCGAATGAAGAACCACTTGGAATAAAACATCTCCCAGTTCCTCTTTGATTTTTTGATCTTTAGCAGGGCCTTCCGAGGGATGCTCTAAAACTTCCACCAGTTCATGGGCTTCTTCGATTGCGTACTGAGTCAAAGACTGATGAGTTTGCTCCTTATCCCAAGGACAACCATCGGGCCCGCGCAGACGCGATACGATCTCGACTAAGGACTCAATTTGACGTAAGTTAGAGGGAATTTGTGCCATGAAGAGCCTCGACTTTCTTATGGAATCTCTTCATTGCTAGCACAATTAAACAGTGATTTCGACAATTTTCACAAAACGGGTTAGGGTAGGACTAAGTGCCGTTTTTTTGAGGGTCACACGCTAAGAATATGCAACGAGCTAAGAATTCAAAAAAAGGCGAGAGTCCCGCGACTCGAGTCAATTACGAAGATCACAGTCTAAAATTTCTCGACTGGGTGGATTCTATTGGTCTGGAGAAAACCTTCTTCGGCCGCATCGTGCAATTCATGGAAGAGAAGTTCTACATTCGTCGTGCCGCGCTGATCTTCCTGTACTGCGTTTTGCTAAGCTACACCATCTTTTATCAGTTCGATATTCCCTACAATTTTAATGTCGGTGACGTTGCGAAGTTTGACGTTGTTTCTCCGATCGGTTTTGAAATGACCGATGAGGTGACAACGGAAGAAAAACGCTTGAAGGCCGAGTATTCCGTTCCGGTCGTCTACGACTACGACACGAACGTATTTGAAAGAGTCTCCGTTAATCTGATTCACTCTTTCCGCACGATGCGTGCGTACTATCGCGAAACAAAGTGGCCTTCCAATCCGGCCGATTATCGCGCGCGTGTACGGGATTTCTTTCAGCATAAGAAACAATTTGAAAAAGAATTGGGTGTGATGGTCTCAGACTTCATGTTTGAGTGGCTGATTGACCTTAAATTCAACCCGCGTATTGAGGCGATTGCGATCCGTAACCTCGAAATGTGGTACGATAAGAAAATCGCTGAAGCGCCGGACCGTTTTATTCCGGCAAATCAAATGAGCGTTCTAGGGCGTGTCGTACACAAGAACAATCTAGGGAAAGAATTCCAGATCAACCGGGAAGAGATCGTCGATCTGCAAGCGCCTGAGAATTTTGAATTCGATTCTAAAAAAGATTTGAATCGTTTTTCAGAGAGTGACCAGGCAAATCTGCTTTATTTCGCAAGATCCCTGTTGGTGCCTAATCTCACTTTGAATAAGCAAGAGACAGCTTCCCGCCGGGAAGCCGCTCGCGATGCTGTGATCCCAGTGACAATTACGATTAAGAAAAATCAAACGATTATTTCTCAAGGTTCTGTGGTGCAGCCGTTTCAAATGGCCGTCATTAAGCAGATCGAAAATATCCGCGCGGATAAACGCAAAGATATTATGTCGCTGTCCATGGCCTTGATGTTGTCTGTGGCGATTTTGGTGTTCTTCTCGTACCTCAAACGTTTCACAATCAATAAAGTGAAAATCGAATTTAAAGACGTGTCGGTGATGATGTTGATCGCCTTTGGTGTGATCTTCTTCACAAAGATTTATCTCTTTGTGACGGACGCGGCTTTTGCGTCGAAGCTGGGACACATCCTGCCTCCGGCGATTTTCCTTTATGCGGCTCCGGTGGCGGCGGGTCCGATGCTTGTAGGTTTGCTCATCTCTTACGGCGAGATCGTGTGGCTTTTCACCGCGTTCCTCTCGGTCTGTCTTGGTATCATGGTTGATTACAACTATGCTTTCATGTTCGTGAGTCTTGTGGGCGGTATCGCGGCGGCACGCGGAGTTTACAACTGTAAAACTCGGAACGACGTGTATTTTGCGGGCGTGCGCACGGGCGCTGTCAATGCCTTGATGATTGCGTTCATCTTAACGATGACGAGATTTGATCAAGAAGGCGGCATTTCAGAAATCCTTCTCGCAATTCCCGCAGGATTCATTGGCGGTATCTTTAGTGCTCTTGTCGCGATGATGTTCATTCCGCTGCTCGAGTCGATTTTCAATTACACGACAGACGTCAAACTTCTCGAGCTGAGCAACCTCAATCATCCGCTTCTCAAAGAGATGATCGTGAAAGCACCGGGAACGTATCATCACTCGATGATGGTCGGTTCGATGGTGGAAGCGGCGGCGGAAGAAATCGGCGGGAATCCCTTGCTGGGTAAAGTGATGTGTTACTATCACGATATCGGCAAGATGGAGCACGCGAATTATTTTATCGAAAATCAAAAGCCGGGACATAATCCGCACGACCATATTTCTCCGTTCATGAGTAAGACTTTGCTCGTCGCGCACGTGAAAGACGGTGTGGAGATGGGAACGGCGTTTAAACTGGGTAAGCCGATCATCGACGGCATCATTCAGCATCACGGGACGACGTTGATCTCTTACTTCTACAACAAAGCTTTGGACTTAAAAAAAGAAGAAGATCCAGAAATCAGCGATCAGGATTTCCGTTATCCAGGTCCGAAACCGCAATTCCGCGAAGCCGCTCTTTGTATGCTCGCGGATAGTATCGAAGCAGCCGCGCGTTCTTTGGATGAGCCGACGCCGGCGCGTTTGCAAAACATTGTCAGAAACATCATTCAAAGAAAGTTTTCGGACGGGCAGTTGGATGAGTGTAATCTAACTCTCAAAGACATTTCCAAAGTGGAAGCGGCTTTCGTGCGAATTCTATTGGGAATCTATCACCAGCGCATCGATTATCCACGCAGTGCGGGGGGCGGTCTTGGTGATGTGACGCACTCTCAGACTCAAGGCTCTTAATGCAACTTGTGATCATCAACGAATCAAAACATGCGGCGCCTCGCAAATTCATTCAGGAATGGATGGGAGAGCTTGTCGCTGAGTTCAAGAAGCGCAAAGTTCTTAAGGCCACGGATGCCAAGAAAGAACTTACGCTGGTCTTTCTTGATAAAAAACCCGCGCAAAAACTGAACTTCGAATTTCGCGGTAAAGACTACGCTACGGATGTTCTCAGCTTTGATTCTATGGAGCCCACGTCGATGGGGGAACTCGTGCTTTGCCCCGAGGTTCTTAAGCGCCAAGCCAAAGAGCACAAGCTCTCTTATCAACAAGAGCTTGGCTACATGTTGCTCCACGGAGTTTTGCATCTTTTAGGCTACGATCATGAGACCAATGAGAAGGACGCCAAAGAAATGTTCGACCTTCAAGATGCGGTCTTTGAAAAGCTTTTGAAAAAACTCTCTAGCTGAATTTCCCTCAAGCCTTTTTATATTCCAGAAGAGGCACTTCATTCTTGAAAACTTCTCTGAAACGACATTTTGCGCATCTAAAATCGTCCAAAGTTTGAGCAAATTCCCAGGGGCTCCGAAAGCTTCGTCCTCAAGATAGATTTATTTCGCAATCAGTCGAGAAAGCCTTGCTGGCACCGCAATTGTAAGAGGGAAAATTTGTGTTCTCCCTAGTTGGTGCCTCCGAGAGCGATCCCCTCCCTGCCTCTCGGAGGCCTTTTTCTTGACAGCCCCCGCGTGCTCGTTACACTGGGGCCTATGTCTATCGTTACGGAATCATCCGAAATTAAAAGTAGAATCGCGGCTCTCGAAAGTTTCTCAACGGAACTTCGGGGGTATCTTTGACTTAGATAAAAAAAAGAAGCGTCTTGACGAGCTTTCCATCCAAGCCGAGAACCCGGCTATCTGGGAAAAACCTGCTGAAATGCAAAAGATCAACAAAGAGAAAACCCTGCTTGAAAGAGCCGTGGGGGAGTTCGATTCTTTCGCCAATCGTTTGAGCGACTCTAAAGTTCTTCTTGAAATGGCGATGGAAGCGCACGATGAGGACAGCTTTCTTGAAGTGAAAAACGAAGTCACGGCGTTGGAAAAATACGGTCAAGATTTGGAACTCAAGCGCGTTCTTAACGGCGAGTTGGATGCCAACAGTGCGTATCTTTCGATCAACTCCGGCGCGGGCGGAACAGAGTCTTGCGATTGGGCCGAGATGCTTCTGCGCATGTACACGCGTTATGCCGACAAGCACGGTTACAAAGTGCAAGTGGTGGAGATGACCGAGGGCGAAGGCGCCGGTATCAAGTCGTGCACGCTTTTGATCGAAGGCCCTTATGCTTACGGATATTTGAAAGCGGAATCGGGAGTTCATCGTTTGGTGCGTATTTCTCCGTTCGATTCGAATGCCCGTCGTCACACTTCGTTTGCATCTGTCTTTGCGTGGGCTGAAGTCGATGACGACATCAATATCGAAGTGCGCCCCGAAGACATTCGCGTGGAAACATTCCGCTCTAGCGGTGCCGGCGGTCAGCACGTCAATAAAACCGACTCTGCGGTGCGTATGTATCATATCCCGACGGGAATCGTTGTTTCGTGCCAGATTGAGCGTTCGCAAATTCAGAACCGTGAAAAGGCGATGAAGATGTTGAAGGCGCGCCTTTACGAATTGGAAATCGAAAAGCGCAATGCCGAAAGAGACGCCCTCAACGCCACGAAAAAAGCCAATGAGTGGGGCTCGCAAATTCGTTCGTATGTTATGCACCCTTATCAAATGGTGAAAGATCATCGCACTGATTTTGAAACCAATCAGGTTGATGATGTGATGGACGGGGATCTGGACGGCTTCATCATGGCGTATTTGAAGTCGCAAGTGACTTCAGAAAGCAAACCTTCGTGAATAAATCTTTAGCGTGGATTTCATGGCGGCTTTTGATGTCCCGAAAGACTCTTTTCGGGGGCTCGGCTCCTTTATCCATGTTAGGTCTGATTTTAGGAGTCGCCGCTCTGGTGGCTTCCATGGCTGTGATGAGCGGGTTTGAATCGACTTTGAAAAATGCCATGGCCGATGTTTCTGGTCATGCGCAAGTGGTGAAAAGATCGCGCTTTCCTGATGACTGGCAAGAACTGACCGAGAGAATTCGCAAAGCCGAACCGACACTTGTCGACAGCACGCGATTCGTGTTCATCGAAGCGGTTTTAGCTCATCAGGGAAAAATCTCGGGTGTGCTGATTCAAGGAGTCGACACGGAACATGTCGGCAACGTGCTTAATTTTAAAAATCGTGTCGTCAGTGGTTCGGCCGAGTGGGGACCTCCCGGAGAAGTGCCTTTGGCAATGCTTGGAAAAGGCCTCGCGACAAAAATGAATCTCAAAGTCGGAGATCGCTTTCGCGTCGTCGTCCCCGTTGCGGATACAGTTGATCCGTCAAAATTTCAACGTCGTGTCGGCGAATTTCAACTGCAAGGCGTTTTGGATCTCGGCAAGTACGAATGGAATGAGCGATTCATTTTGACGGACTTGATGGCCGCGCAAAAAGTCGCGGATATCGGGGATCGTTACTCGGGACTACTCTTGCGTTTCCAAGACGTTGATCACGCGCGCGATGCCGCGTTCAATCTGAGTGGAGTTTTGGGATCTCCGTACTGGGTGCGCGATTGGCGCGAGTCAAACGAAAATCTTTTCGAAGCGGTCAGTGTCGAGCGTCCCGGCATTTTCTTTGTCGTTTTAATCATTACTTTGGTGGCGGCCTTCAACATATCCTCGACCCTGTTTGTAAATGTCGTTCGTCGTTACAAAGACATCGCGATTCTCAAAACGGTCGGTCTTTCGCAAAAAGATATTATTAAAATTTTCGCATTCCAAGGTCTCTTCATGGGCGGCATTGGCATCTTCTTTGGTTTTATTCTCGGCGCGATCCTCTGCGGTCTTTTTGCTTTTGCACAGAGCCGTTTGGGATTGATTGCGGGCGAAGTTTATCGTTTAGACTCCATTGAGTTGAACATCCGTTTGATCGACTCGGTCGCGATCTGTGTGGCGACGTTGTTAATTTGTTTCATCGCGACGCTGGCTCCGGCTCGTCGAGGTGGTCGATTGAATCCTGTGGAAGGGTTGCGTAATGAGTGATGACAATGTTTTTCTAAGAGCCGTTGATATTCATAAATCTTATTCGCAAGGCACCGGCGAACTCGAAATCCTTCGTGGTATCAGCTTAGAAATTAAGCAGGGCGAGGCTTTGGCGATTCTTGGTTCTTCCGGCGCGGGTAAGAGCACGCTTTTGCAAATCATGGGAACATTGGACCGCCCTAATCGCGGTGAACTTTATTGTGAAGGCCGAAATCTTCTTGAGATGAGTGACGAGGAGCTCTCGCGCTTTCGCAATTCCGAGATGGGATTTGTATTTCAGTTCCATCACTTGCTCAGTGAATTTTCCGCTCTCGAAAATGTCATGATTCCCTGCCGTGTGGCGGGTGAGTCGCTGAAAGCGGCGCGCGAAAAGGCGTTGCACTTGCTCGAGTTCATGGGCTTGGCAGAGCGTTTTGAACACTACCCAAATCAGCTTTCGGGCGGTGAGTTGCAGCGTGTGGCCATTGCGCGTGCCTTGGTGCGACATCCAAAGATTCTTTTCGCGGACGAGCCGACAGGAAACTTGGATTCGCATACGAGCGGCAAGATTCAAGAACTGTTTTTCCGACTGAAAGAGGAGATGAAACTCGCTCTTGTCATCGTCACGCACGACCTGACTTTCGCGACAAGATTTCCAAAAGTTTACCGAATGAAAGACGGTCAATGGCAAAGCTAAGAGAAGTTAAAAT
Organism: Bdellovibrio sp. 22V; assembly: GCF_030169785.1. Classification (NCBI taxonomy): domain Bacteria; kingdom Pseudomonadati; phylum Bdellovibrionota; class Bdellovibrionia; order Bdellovibrionales; family Pseudobdellovibrionaceae; genus Bdellovibrio; species Bdellovibrio bacteriopascens. Next base: position 3,372,294 of record NZ_CP125854.1, on the reverse strand, counting down.
CCTCTCCCACAGGGCGTGCGCAGCGCGTCTTCTTTGACAGGACCTTGGTCTTAAGTTACGATTCCCCAATCAAATTGTAAGTATTGAAAACTGTTATAGTTTTTAAAAAACCGGGCCTGGCCCGTTGGGGAATTGAAACTTTGATTAAGCTTCTCAGTGTACTGTTAATTACTTCCTTAGCTTCAACGGTTTGGGCACAGCCTGCGAAAAAGAAAACCGCGAAAGCAAAAGCTCCTGTGCAAGTCGCAGCAGCTGCCAACTCATCCGGTCTTACGATTAAAAATATCGAAGTCGCTGGAAATCGCAAAATTGAAAAAGACGCGATTCTTACGAAGATCACTTCCAAAGTGGGAGAGACCTACAATGCCGCGCACATTCGTGACGATGTCGAAGCGTTGTTTAAGCTCGGTTTCTTCAACGATATCGAAGTCGACCGTCAAGTTTCCGGCAAAGATGTCACGCTCACTTACAAAGTTTTAGAAAAGCCGTCTATCACCGAGATCGCGTATGAAGGTAATAGCGAAGTAAAGTCGGAAGACATTGCGGATGCTGCCGGCATTAAAGCGTATCAACTCCTCAACATGGCGAAGGTGAAAGAGGCCGTTGAGAAAATCCAAAAACTTTATGAAGACAAAGGTTACTTCCTCGCGAAAGTCGAAGCGGAAGTACAGATTCTTAAAAAAGACGAAACGGTTCGTCTAGTTTTCAAAGTTCGTGAAAATGACAAAGTGAAAGTGAAGAAAATCACTTTCTTAGGAAACAAACATCTTCCAGATGGGCAACTGAAGTCAAAAATGCTCACGCAAGAGGGTGGTTTCTTTTCCGGCTTGAGCGGTTCTGGTCAGTACAAGCAAGAGATGTTTGAGCGTGACGTGCAGATCTTGCGTTTCCTTTACTGGAACCAAGGTTACGTGCAAGCGAAGGTGGATCGTCCGCAAGTCACTGTGACTCCGGATAAGAAAAACATCTACATCACGATTCGCATCGAAGAGGGCGAACAATACGATGTGGGCGAAGTGGATTTCGCCGGCGATATTCTTTTCCCGCGCCAAGAACTTTTTGAAACAATCAAGATCGATGACAACGGCGTTTTTGCTTACGATGTTTTGCAAAAAGACATCAGTGAATTGACGGCGAAGTACGGCGATCTTGGTTACGCTTACGCCAACGTCATTCCTCGTACGGCGTTCAATGCCAAAGAACGCAAAGTGAATTTGATCTTCGAGTTCGACAAGGGCACGAAAGTTTACTTTGGTAAGATCAACATGGTCGGCAACTCCAAGACGCGTGATAAAGTTATCCGTCGTGAGTTGAAGATCAATGAAGGGGAGCTTTACAACGAAACGCGCCGTCGTCAGTCGTTGGAAAACATCCAGCGTTTGGGTTACTTCGAAGAAGTGAATTTCAAAACGTCGATTGATCCTGAGCGCACGGAGATCATGAACGTTGATATCGCGGTCAAAGAAAGAAACACAGGACAAATCCAGTTGGGTGCCGGTTACGGAACTTCGCAAGGTTTCACTTTGCAGGGCTCAGTGAATCAGGCGAACTTCTTGGGTAAAGGTCAGAACCTGGGTGCCTCTTTGAACTTGAGTAATACGGGAAGCTATTACAGCTTGTCGTTCACAGAGCCGTACTTCCGTGACACTCTTTGGTCTGTCGGTGCGGATATTTATCAAAGTGCGAACTCAGGCCGTGCGGACTACGATGAAAACCACAAAGGTGGAGCAATTCGTTTCGGTCATCCGATCGCGGAATACACACGCGGTTACTTGCGCTACAAATACGATGATACAGAGTTGTCGAACAAGTATGACTCCAAAGGGGAGCTCATCACGGACCCAGACTTGTTCCCATTGGCGTCAGCTTCAGGGGTAACAAGTTCTTTGACCGCGACACTTGAGTACGACACGCGTAATGACCGTCAGATGCCGACGAAAGGTATCTATACGAGCGGTTCGTTTGAGTACGCAGGTCTAGGTGGTGACTTAAAGTACACACGCGGCAGCGCGACTTTCCGCTATTACAAAAATATTTTCTGGGATGTAGTGTGGAGAAATAACCTCACTTACGCTCGCATTGACGCTCTTGAGGGGCAAGAGGTGCCGTTCAGTGAATTGTACCTTCTGGGTGGACCTTATTCTCTGCGCGGTTATCGCTCTTATCGCGTTGGTAAAATGAAGTTCTCTCAAAAGGTCTATGACAAATTAACAACAGAAAACCCGGGAATGAGCGATCAAGAAAAACGCGATCGTTCGATGAGATTCTACGGGGGTACTCAACAAGCGATGTACCAGACAGAATTACAGTTCCCTTTGGTGAAAGAAGCTGGCATCATGGGTGCTGGATTCTTCGACGCCGGTGCAGCTGACGACGTTCTTTCAGAAGAGAATTTCTACGCTGACGTGGGCTTTGGTATTCGCTGGTATTCGCCGATCGGGGTCTTGCGCTTTGAATGGGGCTTCCCGCTGAACCGCGATCCGCTTTATCAAGATGCGACCGTATTCGAATTCTCAATCGGTCCATCATTTTAATTTAGATTTAGAACCTTTAAGGAGGATTTTTAATGAAGAAAATGTTGATCGCGATGAGCCTGCTCTTGGCAGCTTCTTTCGCAAATGCTGAAGCTAAGGTTGGCTACGTAGACATGCAAAAAGCTATTCAATCCACTTCTGCTGGTAAAAAAGCAAAAGCGGAATTGGAAGGCGAGTTCAACAAAAAGAAAAAAGAACTTGAGAAGAAAGAAGCTGATTTGAAGAAAATGGGCGAAGACTTGGAAAAGAAAAAGTCTGTTCTTTCCGAAGATGCTTTGAATAAAAAACAAGCTGAGTTCCAAGAAGAAATGTTGAAGTACCGTGACGTTGTTGGCAAAAGCCAAGTTGAAATCCAAAAGAAAGAGCGCGAATTGACAGCTCCGATCTTGGATAAAATGAAAAAAGTTATTGCTAAACTTGCGAAAGACAAAGGCTACACAATGGTCATCGAAAATTCGCAAATGGTGCTTTATGCAACTCCGGACGCTGATTTGACTCAAGAAGTGATCGCGGCCTTTGAAAAAGAAAAGTAGTTAGAATGAAAAGGGCCTCTAAGTAGGCCCTTTTTTCGTTTTGTGCGCATGCGCACTGATAGGTAAAGAAGTTCATGGCAAATTATAAAATTCATCCAAGCAGTGTTATCTCTCCAGAAGTAGAAATCGCCGATGATGTGGAAATCGGTCCTTACTGCTTGATCCAAGGTAAAGTTAAAATCGGCAAAGGCACGTACGTAGAAGGGCATGTCACTTTGGGATCTCGTCATGGGATTCTCGAGATCGGCGCAAACAATCACTTTTGCCCGGGTGCTGCTATTGGTGGTGCACCTCAGGACGTTTCCTATAAAGGGGAACCTACAAGTTTGATTATCGGAAACAACAATACTTTCCGTGAGTTTACGACAGTGAACCTTGCGACAAGCAAGGGTGATAAAAAAACAGAAATCGGCGATAACTGCTATTTCATGGCCTACACTCACGTGGGGCATGACTGCAAACTGGGCAATAACGTGATCATGGCGAATAACACGCACTTGGGTGGTCACTGTGAAATTGCTGACGGTGTTTTCATCGGTGGGATGTCCGCTTTGAACCAATTCACTAAAGTTGGCAAAATGGCGTTCATCGCCGGCAGCAGTATCGTGAATAAAGACGTCCTTCCGTTCTGCCGCGCTCAAGGAACTTACGCGACGATCCGTGCAACCAATAAAATCGGTTTGGCTCGTAAAGGTTTCGATCGCGCAGAAATTTCGAATGTGCACAAAGCAATCCGTATCATCATCATGGGTTCGCACACGGTAGAAGAAGGTATCGAGCGCATTAAACAAGAATGCACATTGAGTCCTAACATTGAATACTTCATCGACTTTATCCGCTCTTCAAAACGTGGTATCGCTGTTGATAGAAGTCCAAAAGGATGGCAAGACGATGAGTAAGTTACGTGGCGCCGTCATCGGAGTCGGCTACCTTGGTAATTTTCATGCGCAGAAGTACAAAAACAACCCTCACGTAGAACTCGTGGGGGTTTGTGATCATTTCCCTGCGCAAGCGGATAAAATCGCGGCGGAGTTGGGAGTTAAAAGCTTCCATCGTCCGACAGATTTGATCGGTCAAGTGGACCTTGTCACGATTGCGGCAAGCACCTTGAGCCATTATGAATTGGCAAAAACGTTCGTGCAAAACGGTATTCACGTGAACGTGGAAAAACCTATTACGGCGACGGTCCCTCAGGCTGAAGAGCTTGTGGCCTTGGCGGAAAAGCACGGCGTGAAGCTGGCAGTAGGACATATCGAAAGATTTAATCCTTCTGTGAATGAACTTAAAAAGCATCTTAAAAATCCTCGTACTATCGAACTTACGCGTATGGCGCCTTACAAAGCGCGCGGCGCGGATGTCAGCGTTCTGCACGATTTGATGATTCACGATATGGATCTTCTTTTCTGGCTCAGCGGCAGTGAGATTGAATCCATGATCGCTTCCGGCTCCAAACTGGTTTCTAAAGAATTGGATACGGCTTCAGTTTCTTTCAAAATGAAAAACGGCGTTCACGGCATTATCAATGTCAGCCGTGTATCTCCGACAACGCAAAGATCTATCCGTGTGATTCAAGATGACGCGACTTTCTTTGCGCAAACGGGAACTCACGAACTTGAAAAAGTGGAAGTAGGACCTGGCGGAGACGAACTGGTGAAAGTCACGAAGTGGACTGTGAACAAGGAAGATGCTCTCCAAAAAGAAACCGACGCGTTCATTGATGCTGTTCTTAATAATAAAAAACCTGTCGTCACTGGCGTTGACGGTTTGATCGCTTTGCAAGCCATCGAAGACGTGCGCAGAATGATCGAGGGCTAATGGATCAAGTATTGATCGTGGCTGCGGAAGCCTCCAGTGTTACTTACGCGCAAAGAATTCTTGAAACCTGGAAAAAGCAGAATCGTAAGATTCACGCTTTTGGCGTCGGCAGTCAGGACATGGAAAACCTTGGCTTTGAACGTCTTGGAAAATCGGAAGAAATGGCTGTCGTTGGCGCAGCGGAAATCATCGCTCAGTACAGTCATTTGAAAGGTGTGTTTGACAGTCTCGTTTCTGAAGCTGAAAAACGCCGTCCGAAAGTAGCGATCGTCATGGATTACCCTGAGTTCAATTTGATGCTTTCCAAAAAGCTTCATGCAATGGATATTCCGGTTGTTTATTATATTTCGCCGCAGGTGTGGGCGTGGCGTAAAGGTCGCGTAAAAACGATCAAAAAATACTGCAAAAAAGTCTTCGTGCTATTCCCATTCGAGGTCGCTTTTTACGAAGAGCACGGAGTTCCCTGCGAATTTGTCGGGCATCCTCTTTTAGATGAACTCGATGAGCGTTTGATTGACGATAAAGACTATCTCAAGATTCATCGCAATCAATGTGGCATTCGTGACGATGAAATCGTTTTGGGTCTGATGCCGGGAAGTCGCCGTTTAGAGTTAAAACAGCATTTCCAAATCCAATTGGATACGGCTCGTTTGTTATCCAAAAAGTTTCCTAATCTTAAAGTTTTGATTTTGACGGCTCCGACATTCTCGAAAGAACAAATGCAGGATTATCTCGAAGACTTCCGTCTTCCTTACATCCTGATGAAAGACGAGCCTTTCCGTATGATCCATCTTGTGGACATGATGTTGGTGGCTTCAGGGACGGCGACGTTGCAAGTCGGTCTTTTGAAAAAACCGATGGTCATCATGTATCGCATGAAGTGGCTCACGGGTATTTTCGCAAAACTTGTCGTGCGCGGAACAAAGTATTTCGGTTTGGTGAATTTGATCTTGAACAAAGAAGCTGTGCCTGAAAGATTCCAAGCTGATGTGAATCCGGAACATCTGGCGTCTTTGCTGGAAAAATACATCACGGATCCGGCTTACAAAGCACAAGTCGTTTCCGATCTTGGACAGCTTCGTCAATATCTTGGCGACAAAGGAGCTACTCAACGAGTGGTGAAAGCCCTCGATGAGTTTTTCGTTTAATGAAGCTGTACCTTCGCCCTTTCTCTTTTCTCTATGATCAGATCGTGGGAGTGAAAAACACTCTCTATGATCGTGGTATGTTCGCGGTTTATAAACCGACGACGCCCGTGGTGAGCATTGGAAATTTGACAGTGGGTGGAACTGGAAAAACGCCGATCACGGATTTCTGTCTTAAGTTTTTAGTCCAAGAAGGTAAAAAGGTCGCAGTGATCAGCCGTTCTTACAGAGCGGATGCCGAGTCACCGGTACGTGTCGATGTCGATCATCCGCACGCAGCCCGTTACTACGGCGATGAGCCTGTTTTGTTGGCGCAAGCCAATCCTGATGTAGCCGTGTATGTCGGTCCCAGCAAATGGCAAACGGCTGAATATGCGGTGTCTAAGGAAAAATACGATCTTCTGCTTGTCGATGATGGTTTTCAACATCGTAAACTTTTTCGCGATCTGAATATCGTCATTCTTGATGCGACAGAGAATCTGGATAACTACGCCGTCGTTCCTGAGGGGCGTGCGCGTGAGTCGTGGGCCGGTGTTGAGCGGGCCGATGTGCTTATTCTGACGAAATGCAATCTTGCGCCTGAAAGCGATTTAAAGGCTCTGGAAGAGCGCTTACCGAAGAACAAAGAAATTCTTTATTTCGGGTACGAGATTAAGAATCTTCGCAATGCAAAAACGGACGAGTTAAAGAGTGTCACAGAGTTGCGCGATCAGGAGTTATTCCTGGTGTCCGCGATTGCTCGTCCCGATGTGTTTGAAAAAATGATGAGAGAGATTGGAACGGTCTCTAAAAAAAGTATGCACTTCCGCGATCATCATCAGTATTCGCAACAAGATGTGAAAAATATCGAGGAAGAGTTCCGCAAATCTCAAGCGAAGTATCTTGTGACGACGGAAAAAGACGCCGTCAAACTTCGCCATCTCATGTCTGACCCCTCTCAGTTATGGAACGCTTCTTTGCAGGTGGCCGAGCTAGGGAAGAAGGGACGTTTGAGTGAAATTATTCATCAAGTTCTTCGTTAAATTCATGGTTTTTTTCAGCTCCCTGTTTCCAAGGACGTGGCTGCGCAAGTCCGGCGCTTGGGTGGGATTTCTGTGGTACGATGTTTTTGGCTTTCGCAAAAAGATTGTGCAGGACAATCTCAATATCGCTTTTCCCGAATGGGACGAGAAAAAAAAGCATCAAGTGGGTCGCGAGTCAGTCTATCAGCTGGGTTATAATTTCGCAGAGTTCTTTTTTATTCCCTCCGTAACGCCTGAGTGGATCGACAAGAATGTTGTTTTCGAGGGCTGGGATAATATCGAAAAAGCGCGTGCCGGCGGCAAAGGCATGTTCTTTCTAAGCCTGCATCTGGGTAACGGCGATTTAGCTTCCAATGCCATTTCGATGAAGGGGCAAGAGATCTTCATCATCACAAAACGTTTTAAAACAAAATGGTTCGATGACCTTTGGTTCTCCGTGCGGGGAGCAAAAGGCGTGAAGTACATCGACGCTCACGGTCCCAATAACGCCTTTGAAATTTTAAAAGCTCTTAAGAAAAATGCGGCGCTGGTTTTTGTGCTGGATCAATACATGGGAAAACCTTTCGGCATTGCCACCACGTTTTTTGGCAAACGAACGGGGACGGCCTATGGTCTAGCGCTTTTCGCGCAAAAGACAAAGTCGCCGGTTCTGCCGATTTATACCTATGAAGGAAATGACAAAAAACTGCATGTTGTTATTGAACCAGCTATAGACACTTCCTCCATGGTGACTGATGATAAGGATCAGACCACTTTAAACATGACCCAGGCATTTAACGACAAGTTGGAAGAAATTGTTCGTAAACACCCGGAGCAGTGGATGTGGGTGCATCGTAGATGGAAGGATTTTTAGTGACGTTCGCAGCGCGTTTAATTTCTCTTTTTTCAGTTCTTTTTTTGATGTCTTGTTCGTCTTCACTTTTGAAGTACGAAAAGGCGGATCAGCTAAAAAAGAATGAAGAGTTTGAATCTGCCGTACAGATCGTAAAACCGACAGAAGCGCCTGAAGAAACTGCTGCCGACGGACAAACAACTCCTGCTCCAGAAACAACTCCGGTGCCGGCTCCCACGCCAGCACCTGCCATCCCAGCGAAAACATCTACGTCGACGAAGTCAGTAAAAAAAGAATCCGCAAAAAAAACGGAAACGGTTGCAAAGACGACTCCCGTAAAAGCTCCGGCAAAAGAAGCAAAAAAATCGCCGAGCAAAGATAAAAAAGCGGTCGAAGCTAAAGCTTCCGAAGCGACTCGTCGCCAGCCGGAGCTTGAAGACGACGCAGGATTTGACGGGCGTCGTCCTTTAAAAGATCCATTCCGCGTCGGGGAAGAAGTGGTGCATGATGTGCATTATTTCAAAGTCTCCGCTGGTGAATTGAAAATGAAGGTCGAACCATTCTCGATGGTCAACAATCGCAAGTCCTACACTTTCGCAATCGAGATCAAAACGAGTTCGTTATTCTCGTCATTCTATAGTGTTGAAGACCGCGTGGAAACTTTCGTCGATTTTGAAACCTTGGTGCCGAGCGTATTCCAATTGCACGTGAAGGAATCCGGTCAGCTGCGTGAAGCGAAAATGCTTTTCGACAATGAAAAGAACACCGCGACCTTCTGGGAAAAGAAAGTCACAAAAGAGAACGGCGAGGAAGAGAAAAAACAGCAGTGGGATATCCTTCCGTTCACGCAAAACGTGTACAGCGCGATTTACTACATGCGAAACTTCCAATGGGAAACGGGGAAAGAATATTCATTCCGTGTCGGCAATGATAACGAAAATCTCGTTTTCTCCGGCAAAGCCATCCGTCGCGAAGTCCTCGACACGAACCTCGGCCCTATGAAAGCCATCGTCATCAAACCGAACATCGTCCTTAAAGGAAAGCTCAAGCCCATCGGCGACAACTACATCTGGCTCTCTGACGATGACCGCAAATACGTCCTGCGCATCGAAGCCAAAATCAAAATCGGCACCCTCGTCTCCGAAGTAGTCTCAATCAAACCCGGAAAATAGGTGCCTGCTTCTTTTTTCTGGCAATAGCGCATCAAAATCTAAATTTCCAAAGGCTGAATCGTGCGATTCGGCCTTGTTCTTTTTTAGAGCTCACTGTGAATTCGATATTCGGATCTGCGAACCGGACAAGGTAAACCGGTGATGGGCTTTGGCCCGGTGTAGCCAGAAAAAAGAAGCAGGCACCTTTTAGCGGCGGGTGGTGTCGTTTTGGAGGCGTTGGGCTGCTAGGGATTCGATTTCTTTTGCTAGGATAAGGTTTTGGGAGAGGACTCGGTAGAAATCGGTTTGTTGGATTTCGAGAAGGACTGAGTTTTGTTGTGTGGTGACGGTGGCGGTTCTTTGGCCGCCGCTCATGAGGAGTGAGATTTCTCCGAAAGCGGAGCCCTGGCCCAGGACGTTGATATTTTTTCCTCGTTGGCTGATTACAACGTTGCCCTGGATGAGGATGTAACAGGTGTTGCCGTGTTGTCCCTCTTGAAACAAGACTTGGTGCGCTGGCGCCTGCACCATGCGGCCTGAGAAAATCAAACTGTCCAGACTGTCACTGGGAAGATTTTTAAAAAACGCGGAGGATTGCAAAGCCTGCAAAACCCAGAAACGATGTTGCAAGCTTTGTGCTTTTTCAGATTTGATCAGTTGATCAAATTCCGGCAAGTAACGAACACGCAAAATTTCCGACGGCAGGGTTGTGATCACGTCGGCTGAACGAGGTTGATTCAAAAGAAATCCACGCTCACCAAAAATCGCGCCGCTATTTAAAAGCGAAATCATCTGACGGTGCTTTTCATCCATCACGCGGTAAATCGCAGCTTGCCCTTTCATCATTATGAAAAGATCGCGCTCCATTTTTCCTGTTTGCGTGATCCGCATTTGCGCGGGCACGGAAAACTTTTCAGCCCCTTTTAAAAGAAACTTCGCAAGCTCCGGTTCCAAAGAGCGAAAGAACGGCAAATCTTGCGGGTTGAGAGAGCCCGTTTGCATCTTTGTTTCGAAAGTGGAATTAGAAAATTGCAGATTCTGCGGAGCAAACTTCAGAAAGTACTCGCGAAAAGAAGGATTTAGCAGAATTCCTTCGCTCACGAGGAAATCCAAAAGCTGATAGAGCTCGCGAAAGCTGACAAGCCATCCTTGCCCCAGAAAAAACTGAATAAGACCTTCGATGCTGCCCGAATTGCGAAGCACATCTAGATAAGAAGTCTGCAGACTGTTTAAGCGAAAGTTTTTACGGGAAGACAATAGAGTCAGGACGCCTCCGTCGCCGGAGGAAGTGAGTTGAAACGCCTGAAGCTGGACCTGCTCTTTTTCAATCTTCATTCGCTGACTTATCGGAATAAATAGCGGTCGCTTTTTCCGACAAAGGTCGGGAAAAGCACAACGGATCTCCGTCTTCCTAAGACAATGGCTTAGAATAAGACTATGGCCATAAAAGATTGTCGGCATTTTAACGGATACAAGCCTTGCGCGAAAAATGAACACTGCGATTCCTCATGTTCGCAAATGGATATCCCTCAGATTTCAATTTTGATTGTTCACTTAGGTGCGCTCGGAGCGGTGGTTCGCAGCACAAGTCTTTTAAAGGCCATTAAAAGAAAATATCCAAGTTCCATGATCACATGGGTGACGGATGCTCCGGCACATCATCTTCTCAAAAATCATCCGGCAATTGATCGCGTTCTAACAAGCAAGGAAGAAGATCTTTTACAGCTAGGTGCTTTAGAGTTTGAAGTCGGCTTTGTTATTGATAAATCCCTAAAGGCCATTGGTATCGCAAAAAGAACGGTGATTGATCAGTTGTATGGTTTTACGGCAAATCCTCGCACGGGGGCGATCGTGCCGGCGACTCCGGCGGCGCAAGAGCTGTGGGAGCTGGGTTTAGATAATCATAAAAAGTTTTTTGTGAATCAAAAAGCTGAAACGCAGTTGATGGTCGAAGCGTTGGAGCTCGGGGAGTTTCAACGTGACGACTATTGGTTGCCTCTTTCTGCGACGGAAGAAGGCGAGATGGCATTACGCCGTCAGCAGTGGTTGAATGCGCGCGGTAAAAGTATTCTGATTGGTCTGAATACAGGCTGCAGCAATGTGATTGCTTATAAGAAGCTCACGGTAAAGTATCATCGTGAACTTATTGAACGCATTCTTCAGGATTTTCCGACGGCAGAGATTGTCCTGCTCGGCGGCCCCGAAGACACGGAAAGAAACCAACAAATCGGCCACGGATTACCGGTCATTTCATCAGCGACCGAATCAGGATTGCGCGACGGACTTGTGAGTGTCGCTGCGTGTGATGTTGTTATTACCGGAGACAGTCTCGGAATGCACATGGCCATCGCTCAGAAAAAACAAGTGATTGCATGGTTCGGTCCGACCTGCGCGCAAGAGATTGATCTCTATGATCGAGGCACAAAAATACTCACAAAAAGCCCTTGCAGCCCGTGCTGGAAGAGGACTTGTGAAAAAACCATTATGTGCTACGATCAGGTCTCGTTAGAGGAAATTATTCATGGCCTTGAATCTAGTTGTGCAAACAGCCTTTTTGGGAGACCTCCTTCTCTCAATCCCGCTTCTCAAGAAGACTCGGGATCTATGGCCACAACATAAATTAGCTCTTGTCTGTCGCAAAGGCTTCGGTGACTTTTTCCTTAAGACCAAATTGGTTGATCAAGTTTTTGAAATTGAAAAAGGCAATAAAGACTCTTATGCGAAGATTGTTGAACATCTTCGTTTTGTTGAAGTCGATAATCTGATTTCTCCGCATGAATCGTTGCGAACCGCTTTTTTTTGCACGCAAATCAAAGCAAATCATAAAATCGGTTTTGACAAGGGTTGGAACTTTTTTGTTTTCTCTAAAAGAAACAAAAGACAGTTGCAACTTCCGGATGCTTTACGCCAATTGAGCTTACTGAAATCGGAAGATCCGCAATTAGAAAAAGATCTTGTCGAATACCTCAGCTTCGAAAAACCTTACGCTCCCAAAGAGCACGGTCTGCTTTCAGCGCCTCCGAAATGGGCATCGATGAGTTTGCGCCACCAAGTCTTGGAGCTTGGCGATATTTATACATCGTTAAAAAGTAAATACTCTTTGCGAGGCTTCGAAGAGGGTAAAGCTGTTTTGATATTCCCAGGCAGTGTGTGGGCGACGAAACGCTGGACGGAAGAAGGCTTTATTGAAACGGGCAGAGCCCTGCAGAAAAAAGGTTTTCAAGTCTATGTGATGGGCGGCCCCGGAGAAGAAGCGCTAGCAGAGAAAGTCGCCGCCGCCATTCCAGGTTCAGAATCTTTGGCAGGGAAAACCAAAATCATCGAGTCTGCGCAACTGATCGCGCGAGCGGCTTTGGTCATTGGGAATGACAGTGCTTCGACACATCTTGCCGCTGTTTGTGAAACGCCGTTGATTGCTGTCTTCGGTCCAACTGTTTTAGAATTTGGTTATCGTCCGTGGTCCGCAGACAGTTTTGTCGTGCAGAAGGAAGGCTTGAAGTGCCGACCTTGCGGAAAGCATGGCCACAAGGTCTGTCCGATTAAAACGCACGAATGCATGAAAGGCATTTCGGCGGAGGAAGTCCTCCGCACAGCTGGATTTATTCTTCGTTCGTAAAATCTTTTACGTTAATTCCATATTTACGAATCTTGCGCAAAAGAGTGTTCTTTGGAATATTCGCTTGCGCCACAGTCTGATTGATACGGCCATTGTTGGCTTTCAAGGCGCTGACGATAAATTCTTTTTCCATCTCTTCTTTGAAAGCGTCAAAATCCAAAGGCCCCGAGTAACCGACGCTTGCCGTTTTGTCGCCATCACCTTTCGGAGCAAGCTTAATCGACTCTGGCAATGAATCAGCCGTGATTTGATGGTCGTTTTCAACAATGAACGCGCGTTCGATCACGTTTTCAAGTTCACGGATGTTTCCAGGCCAGCGATAGGACTTCAATAAATCCAAAGCTTCCGGTGTAACACCGTTGATAACGCGACCGTGTTGCTTGGAGAATTTTTTAATGAAGTTTTGCACCAAAGCTTCAATATCATCCGTGCGTTCACGCAACGGCGGCAAGAAGATCGGCATGACATTCAAACGATAGAAAAGGTCTTCACGGAAAGTTCCTTCTTCCATCATTTTTTCTAAATTGCGATTTGTGGCTGCGATAATACGTGTCGTGGTTTTGACTTCGCGGGTGCTGCCTACAGGAGTGAATTTACGCTCTTGCAGGACGCGCAGAAGTTTTACCTGCATGTCAGGCTTCAACTCGCCGATTTCATCCAAAAACAACGTTCCGTTGTTCGCCATTTGGAACTTACCGATTTTTCTTTCGACAGCGCCGGTGAAAGCACCTTTCTCGTGACCGAAAAGCTCACTTTCCATCAAGCTTTCTGGAATGGCGCCGCAGTTGATGGCAACAAAGCTGCCGGACTTGCGAGGGGAGTTGAAATGGATTGCGCGCGCCACAAGTTCTTTGCCGGTTCCGTTTTCACCGCGTACAAGCACTGTGGTGTCCACTTTGCACAGACGGTAAATCAGATTAAAGACTTCTTTCATTTTCGAAGAGCCGCCTACGAACTCGCTTTCGATATCGTCGTCAAAAACTGGATTAGAAAGGGCCAGACTGGAAACAAGGTCGCGAGCTTCCAAACTTTTACGCACGATCTCTGCCAAGAGTTGCGGCTGAACAGGTTTTTCGACATAGTCGTAAGCGCCTTCTTTGATTGCAAGAACCGCATCATGCAAGTTTGAATGCGCTGTCATCAAAACGACGAACGTGCGCGGATCGTGTTCTTTAATCGCTGTCAAAGCTTCAAGACCGTTCATCTCGGGCATTTTGACGTCCATCAAGACAAGATCCCATTGTTGCTGTTTTACTTTGTCCAACGCTTCTTTTCCTGTGGAAGCTTCGTCGATCGTAAATTCAATTTCAGGCATCGTCGATTTTAGAATCGAAATCACCGAGCGGCGCAATTCAGCTTCGTCGTCTACAATAAGAGTATGGAGTTTGTTCATCATGCCAACACCTCAGTCGTTTCTGTATCCAACGGCAAAGTGAAAGAAACCGTCGTGCCTTGGCCTACGGTGCTTTCCATCTTCACTTTGCCGCCATGAAGTTCGATAAAATATTTAACGAGATAAAGTCCCAATCCCGTTCCTTTAGTTTTTAAATCCTGGTCGCTTCCACGCGTGAATTTACCCCAGACTTTTTCCATGTCTTCGGGCTTAATGCCTTCGCCGGTGTCTTTCACCATCACGTGAACGAATTCGTCCGACTCGTGAGAGATCACTTCGATTTGCCCGCCGGCAGGCGTGTACTTGATCGCATTTTCAATTAAGTTGATCACGACCTCTTTGATCAGGGTCGTATCAAATTCGACAGAGAACATCGGCTCCAGCGAAGTATGAATCTGAATGCCTTTTTCGCGCGCCAGAGGCTGCAGCAACTGCAGGGCTTGTTCGACGACTTCATTGATGTCCGCAACTTCCGTATTGATCTTAAAGTCGCGCGATTCAACACGCAAAACTTTGAGGATGGACTGGATATATCTGTGCAATTCGTCGCTATAAAGGCGCAACGAGCGTAAATCTTGTCCCAATTCTTCTTCGTGATGTTGAGTCATCAAACGATCGACGATCGCTTGAATCTTTGCAATCGGCGTTTTGAGATCGTGTGAAATCAAACTGACGAAGTTGTTCTTGAGTTGTTCAAGTTCCTGCAAATACTGCTGCTCTTGTTGCAAACGGAAGTTTTTCTTTTCGATCTTAGTCGCCTGATAGCCGATAAAGATAATCCAGGAGGCGCCTAAAAGAACAAAGGGAGAAAATGCCGGCGACCAGAAATAGAACGTATCAAACACCCAGGCGGAAAGAGCCGCCAGTAAAGTTCCGATCCACAAAATACAAAACAACGCGACGGACTGCGGGTAGGTTGTGATCAAGAAGACCGCCAACAACATCAAGACAAAGAATCCCGAAGCGTACCACCAGAACGAAAGACGCTGGATCCATTTGTCGCCAAGAACCGTGTCTGTGACGTGCGCTAAGATCTCCGTGCGCGAAAGAGTTCCCATGGGTGTCATGTACATCGGCGCTGAAGAAGTTTCCGCACCGATCAAAACGATTTTGTCAGCGAAAGCATCGGCAGGAATTTCGTCATACATGATCTCGCTCAAAGAGTATTGAGCAAAGACACGACTCGAACCGCGGTAATTAATCGGCAGTCCCGCCAGTGTCGTCGGGAATTTTTTAGAGGTGATCTTTTCCACCAAATGCGGCATTTCAGCTCTTTGCGGGAAAACACGGCGAACAACTCCGTCTTCGTCACGGCGAACTTCGTTGTTACCCAAGTTGTTATGCTCGCGATTGGTGAAGACGGGAGTAAGGATTCTTTCTAAGCTGTTTGTCGTTGAAGCCCACACGACACGGGGATCTAAAAAGATTTTTTGTTCGTCAGGGGAGAGGCGCACAGTTCCGACGTTGTCGCCAAAGTACAAAGTCACACCCACGGATTTTGGGTTTTGACGTAAAATTCGCAGCAAAAGTTCCGACCAGATCGGCTTATTCCAGAAGAAGCTGTCCGTGATATCCGTCACCTCACTCAGGTTTTCCATGAAGTTGGTGCGTGTATCATAAAGATTTTCGAAGTCGGATTGGCGAATCGTGATTAGAACGATTTGTGAAGAAGTCTTTTGATCTCCACGCAGTTGAAAGCGCTGGTCGTAAGACGTGATTTCATCGTTGGAAAGAGCCAGACATCCAATAGCCCAGCATAGCAGGCCACGCAGCCAGAATCCTCGGCGTCGAGAAAAGAATCGAAGTAGCACTTCGAGGCGAAATTTGAGATGCTGAAATGAGGCCTTTTGCACGCGTCGCAACATAGCAAATTTATTAAAAATTTCAACTATTAAAAGGCCTTACCGAGAAGCGTAGAAAAGGGTATATTGAAAAATATGCATATCTTAAAAGGCGTCCAAGAAATAAACTCTCCTCTCGCGGCCTCGGTGGTCACTATAGGCAACTTTGACGGCGTTCATTTAGGGCATCAACAGCTAGTCGAAAACGTGGTTCGCGAGGCCCAGTACTTTGGCGTTCCATCGGTCGTGTATACCTTTCATCCACACCCTGTGAAAGTTCTTCATCCAGAGAGAGCGACCTATCGCCTTTTTGACCTCCAAGACCAGCAAGAGCAGTTCGAACAACGGGGCATTGAGTACGTCATTATCGAGAACTTCTCGAAGGAGTTTTCGCAAGTTTCGCCGCAGAAATTCCTCGACGAATACATCGTTAAAAATCTGCATCCGAAAACTTTGGTGGTAGGCCACGATTTTTCTTTCGGAGCGGATCGTGCCGGCAATATTCCCTTCCTGGAAAAATACTGCGCCGAAAAAGGCATTCGTTTGATTATCATTCCGCCGTTTCAGTATCAGGGTTCGGTCGTTTCTTCGACGCGCATTCGTGAAGAATTAAAAAAAGGCGAAGTCGAAAAAGCCAACGAGCTTTTGGGCCGTACTTACTACGTGCGCGGTCACGTGGAAAAAGGTTTTCAAAGAGGCCGCACAATCGGCGTTCCGACGGCAAACATTCATCCTGATGTTGAGTTTATGCCGCGTTTGGGAGTGTATTGTACGCTCACGAAAGTGGGTGGTCACATGCATCCGTCGATCACGAATATCGGGGTCAATCCGACGTTTCAGGAAAACGGCAAGGGGCCTGTCAAAATCGAGTCGCACCTGTTTGATTTCGATGCGCACCTGTACGGCGTGGAGGTCGAAGTTTATCTTTTGCACTTCTTGCGGGATGAAGCGAAATTTTCGGGAATCGAAGAGCTGAAGAACCAAATTCAAAAAGACATGGCGCAAGCCCGAAAGTATTTTGATGAGCACCCACAAAATCGTTGAGTTTCGCGCGCAAGGGGAAGGTCCTTTAATTCAGTACTTCCGCTGGCTCGCCAAGCAGAAGGGCTGGGACTGGACACTCGAGACTCATCCTGAATTTGCATTCGATCTTATGGACGGGGCTTCGGCGGTGAAAGTCGCGTCGGCTCTTTCTGAACGGATTCTTCCGCAACTCAAAGTTTTGCCGACGCAAGTGCGTTTGATTCAATGCCTGGACTCGTTTTTTAAAGAGGACGGAACCTGGTATCCCCGAATTTTATTGTACGAAGCGATGCGCACCGTTCTTGTCAGCGAAGCTCGTGATTTGGATATTCGGGCGCCGGCTTTTATCGTGGGCGATAATGAAGAGGCTCGCGCTGCTGCTTTTGTTGTTGCGCAAATGGGATGCTCCGAGATTTTTTTAGTCGGTGAAACGGCGCGATTGCAGCGACAACAGGAAATCCTTTCGCACTCGCAGATCGGGATTCGGTTTACGATTCTTCCCCCTGAAGAACTGACGATGCAGGCGGTGAGCGCGGGGCTTATTGTAAACTCCGTGGATCTTTCCAAACAAAAGTCTTTGTTGACGGATCTTTCGTATTTCAATTTTATGAAAAGAAGCGGTTACGCTTTGGATTTGAATCTCTTGCCGGCGCAGAATCTTTTGCTCGAAGAGGCGGAGAAAGCGGAACTTAAAGTTTTGCATCCTGTTTCGATCGCGACGGCGATCACGCAGCTCTGGATGAAGCGTCTGCAGGTGAACGACTTTCAGTCTCTGGAGGAGATCCGCGAAAGCTGGATTCACTTTTTGAAAGAAAACTCTCCCTCGGTCTAGTTACAAAAAACGGCACCCTAATATACATTTAGAGTCTAGGGGAGCCACAATGTCTTCGCTCAAAATTGGTGAAATCTTAGTTAAGCAAGGTTTGCTCAAACCTGATCAGCTGGCTGTTGCTGTTGAAGAACAAAAAAAATCCGGCCAGAAACTGACAGGTGCGATCATTCAATTGGGTTTTCTTAAGGAAAACCAAATCCTTCGCGCACTTGAGAAGCACTTTGCGGTTCCCGGTGTTGAGGTCAATACTTTCGAAATCGATCAAAGCGTTATCGCTCTTATTCCTAAAGATGTCTGTGAGAAAAATACTTTGATCCCATTGCAAAAAGCGGGGACCACGTTGGTCGTCGCGTTTGCCGATCCTAGTAATATCATTGTTAAAGAAGACTTGCGCTTTATCACTCGCTGCCGCATTCAAGCTGTTGTTGGAACAGAGAGTGCGATTGTTTCCGGTATTGAAAAATACTATGGCGGCAGTATCAGCACGAAGTCACTAAACTCCATGAACGCGGCGGATTTGGACGAGGAGTTTTCCATCGGAAGTCCGACGGCAGAGATCATTGACCAGGATGGTCCGCTGGATGATGCGCCGATTGTTAAATTCGTAAACTCGATTTTGACAGACGCCATTCGTAAAAAAGTATCTGATATTCACTTCGAACCTTACGAAAAAAGATACCGCGTGCGTTTCCGTATTGACGGTAATCTTGTGGAAGCGACGGCGCCTCCTGCGGGAACGGGTGCTGCGATCGCTTCGCGTATCAAGATCATGTCTAAGCTCGACATTGCGGAAAAACGCCGTCCTCAAGACGGCCGTTTGAAAGTAAGAACCTCTAAAGGGAAAGAAATGGATTTCCGTGTGAGCGTTCTGCCGACATTGTGGGGTGAAAAAGTTGTTTTGCGTCTTTTGGATAAATCGAACCTTCAGCTGGATATGACGAAGCTGGGTTTTGAGGAAGACGATCTGAAACTTTTCAAATCCAATATCAATCTGCCTCAAGGCATGGTGCTTATCACGGGCCCAACGGGTTCCGGTAAGACGAATACGATTTACTCTGCCTTAGCCGATCTCAATCAGCCGGATGTGAATATTTCCACAGCGGAAGATCCGGTGGAGTTTAACTTAGAAGGTATCAATCAGGTGCAAATGAATCCTGACATTGATCTGACTTTTGCGAATGCCCTGAAGTCTTTTCTTCGTCAAGACCCTGACATCGTCCTGGTGGGGGAGATTCGTGACTTGGAAACGGCCGAGATCGCGTTCAAAGCGGCCTCAACAGGTCACTTGGTCGTAAGTACTCTGCATACCAACGATGCTCCGTCGACGGTGATTCGTCTGACAGAGATGGGTGTGGCTCCGTATATTATTACTTCAACGGTCAACTTGATCGTCGCACAACGTCTTGTCGGTAAAGTGTGTGAATCCTGCAAAGCGCCTGTCGAAGTTCCCGCGCAAACATTGTTGAACCTCGGTGTGCCGCAAGCGGAAGTCGGTGATTACAAACTTTTCCGCGGCAAAGGCTGCGCGAACTGCAATAACACGGGTATTAAAGGTCGTACCGCGATCTTCGAACTTATGCACATGAACGAAAAAATGAAGGAAGCGATTCTTAAAGGTGCTTCCACGGGTCAGCTTCGTTATCTTGCGCGCGAGCAAGGGATGCGAACTCTGCGCCGTAGTGCTTTGTTAAAACTAAAAAGAGGCGTGACAACAATCGAAGAAGTACTCAATGCATCAGTGAAGGACACATAATGAGTTTGACGGAACTTCTCTTGCAAGCAAAAGCCAAGAAGGCGGAAGAGTTTTTATTTGTCGTCGGCAGTGAACCGCGCATTCGCGGCTCTGCAGGGTGGGCGAGTTTACGCAGTTCTCCCGCTTTGGTGACGGAGTGGAATCTTCTTCAACAAAGTCTTCTTAGCACTCAACAAAAAGCAGTGCTTGATACAACAGGTGTTGTGCAAGGCGAGACGTCTTTTGAAAGTGTCCGTATCGGTTTTTCATTCTTTCAGCAAGACACGACAATGAAAGCGGTCTTGGATATGGATTTGGACGGTGGCAGACAAGAAATTCCGATTCCGCCGTCACTTCTTGAAACGTGTACGCGCATGAAGGGGCTCGTGCTGCTTTCCGGTCCAGGTGAAGCCGGACAAGTGTGGGCTTTGCATCGTATTCTGCAAAAACTTTCGGAAGAAAAATCTTTCGTTGGAGTGGTGTTCTCTCGCCATGCGTTTCCGCAAGTGAAAGAAGCGAAAGCCTGTTACATGTATCATAACGGACAATTCTCCAAGCCTGAAGAAAAAGAAAGTCTTTTGGCGGGCGTGGATATGGTTGTCTATGAAGGTTTTGGCGACGATGAAAGTTTTCTTGAAGCGCTCGCGTTGGCGGAGCAGGGAACGTTTGTCGTTTATTCTATGAAGGCTCCCTCGGTAACGAATGCTCTTCGCCGTTGTTTGTCCGTTTTAGGTGACAAATATGGAGAGCACGGCGCGCCTCGTTTGGCGGAAATTCTTAGTCTGGCTTCGGGACAATATCCTGTGGCGGGACTTTCCGGGGAAAAAGTTTTCGCTCATGAAGTTCTTTTGATGAAGCCGCAAGTGCGCGCCTTGATCGAAGAAGAGGACATGAAAGGTCTTGAGCATCTTTTGACTCACTCGCCGGAAAACTCGGGCATCTTGACCCTCAATCAATCTTTATTGCAGCACCTTATTCGTCGTCGTGTAGATCTGAAAAATGCCTTCGAAGCATCCAGAGATCCCGACAATCTTGATCAACTTCTGAAGAAGGTAGGTATCTAAGATGGCAAAGTTCCAATATCAAGCAAAGAACGCCACGGGCCAGATGGTTCAAGGCGAAATCGAAGCAGCGACTCAGCAAGAAGCGATCATTCGTCTTAGAGCCCAGCAGTTGCTGCCAGTTCGAGTTGTGCAATTCGGAACGTCTCGTCCTGCGGCGGGTAAAAGTGCCAGTTTGTTTGCTCCGCGTGTGAAGGGGAAAGACTTGCAGGTTTTCACGCGTCAGTTTGCAACTTTGATCAATGCCGGTATTCCGGTGGTGGATTCTTTGAAGATTCTTTCGGAAGGTCTTCGTCCCGGACTATTGAAAGAAGCTTCGGCGCAAGTCAGAACTTCGATTGAACAAGGTCGTCGTTTGGCGGACTCGATGGCGCAAGTGCCGAATGTGTTTGATAAACTTTACGTCAATATGATTCAGGCCGGAGAAGAAGCCGGTATCTTGGACGGCATTCTTCAGCGTTTGGCCGCTTATATGGAGAAATCTGAAAAACTTAAATCGCAAGTAAAAGGGGCGCTTGTCTATCCGATGGTGATCATCTGTGTGGCGATGATCGTTATCGCGGGTATTCTTGTATTCATTATTCCCAAGTTCATGGAATTTTTCTCGTCGTCAGGAAAAGAACCGCCAGCTTTGACACTGATGGTGGTGACCCTCAGTAACTCGATGATTAACAACTGGTACATTTACCTGGCGGCATTGATTGTCGGCCCTTTTGCTTTCATGCAATGGCTTAATACGGATAGCGGTAAAGATTCCTTCGATAGATTTATTATGCGCGCTCCGGTGTTTGGCGAAGTGGTGCAGAAGTCAGCGATTGCGCGTTTGACTCGAACTTTGTCGACGCTTCTGTCTTCGGGTGTGGGTCTTATCGAGGCGATTGATATCTCTTCAAAAACGGCGGGTAATATCGTGATCGAACAAAGTCTTTTGCGTTCGAAAGAATCGGTCATTGCCGGTCGTACTTTCGCAGCTCCTCTTGGAAAAGAAAAGGCGTTCCCCGAGATGGTGGTGCAAATGATTTCCATCGGTGAACAATCCGGTACGCTCGACATCATGTTGGGTAAAATCGCGGACTTCTATGAAGATGAAGTTGAGACGGCGGTTAAAGCCATGACGTCACTTCTTGAGCCTCTTTTGATGGTTGTATTGGGCGGTATTATCGCCGTTCTGGTGATCGCGATGTATCTTCCGATCTTCAATATGGCCGAGGTTGTGCAATAGATGCGACTGAGTTTTGCTTTGCAGAACAATAAAAATCAAGGGTTGTTGGTGGAGTTCGTTCGCCTCAACCTTTTTGTTTTGATTCTCGCGATCAGTGTTATTTCCAGCATCGTCCAAGAAGGTTTCATCAATTGGTCGATACTGGGACCGTTCTACGGAGTCCTCACCGTAGCTCTGGGTTGTCATCTTGTTTGGGTGACATTCTGGGAAAAACTTTTGGAAAAGCCGTTCTGGCTTTTCTTTGGTTTTGTCTTAGATTCTCTTTTTATTTCTCTTTTGATTTATTTTTCAGGTATCAGTCAGTCATTGTTTTTGTTTCTGCACCTTGTGAATATTCTGCTGGCAGGTATCGCTTGTCGTGGCGTAGGCGCTGTGACGCTGGCTCTTTTTACCAGTATTTTCTTTTCCGTCGCGGCGGTCTTTTCGCCAGAGATGAAAGCGCTGAATTTCTTTTTCCTTCTCGCGTTGAATAATATCGCCTTTTTCTCTGTCGCGGGTCTTTCAGGTTACTTGAGTGAACAACTTCAGACCGTCGGCAGCGAACTGACAAAGACAGGTTTAAGCCTGCGTTCCGCACAAGAGCTGAACGAAGTTCTTGTCGAAAATATTCCAAGCGGAATGGTTTCATTTACGGAAAGCGGTGAAGTTGTTAAGGCGAACTCAGCGGCGCACACGATCCTGGATATTAACGACTTAACGCAAACAAATTGGTTTCAGCTTTTTCCGGGAATGCTGAAGCCCGACAACGGCATTGTGAAAGCGGACGTGAAGTACACGGCGGCAGGTGCAAGTGACAGCAAAATTCTGGGTATGACAGTCTCGAAGATTTACAGCCCCGAATTGCAGTCCCATCTTTTGATTTCGCTTTTTGATGATTTAACGAAGATTCGCCAGCTTGAGTACAGTGCGCGCCAAAACGAAAAGTTGGCGGCGGTCGGCGGTCTTGCGGCGGGCATCGCACACGAGATTCGCAATCCTTTGGCGGGTATCAGCGGCAGCATTGAAATGCTGACGCAAACCGTGACAAATGAAGACGATCGCAAGCTAATGAAAATCGTTTTGCGGGAAATTGATCGCTTGAACAATCTCATCACGGAGTTCTTGGATTACGCACGTCCTGAAACTCCGCCTACCGATCCCGTGGATCTTTCGGCGCTTTTGACGGAAGTGATGGATTCGATGACGATGAACAATCAGGTGCGTGCTGACGTCGAGCAAGTGCGTGAATACGATGCGGGATTAAAAATCTTGGGTCGTCGTGATAAATTGAAACAGGCTTTTTTGAATATCATTATCAACTCTTACCAGGCGATGAACGAATCCAAGCAACCTAAACTTTCCGTGAAAGCGATGGCCTCTGAGAAAGAAATCCATGTGCGTATTCGCGATGCAGGTTGCGGGATGAGTGAAGTGACGAAAAAGAAAATGTTTGAACCATTTCATACGACGAAGCCTAAAGGCACGGGCCTTGGTCTAGCTGTGACTCACAAGATTCTTGAGGGGCACGGGGCGCAGGTCTTCGTCGAGAGTGAAGTGGGCGTAGGTACTGAGTTTATTTTGACTTTTCCGAGAGCAAACTGAGAGAATGGATTTTAACACAGGATGTGGGAGCGCATAATGAAGTCGAGAATTCTTGTTGTCGATGACGAAGAATCAATCCGCGAGTTTTTAGAGATCATGCTTAAAAAAGAAGGCTATGAAGTGACTTTGGCTGAGGATGGCCAAAAGGCAAAAGACCTTCTTACGAAAAAAACCTTCGACATGATCATCTCGGACTTGCAGATGCCGCATGTGACGGGAATTGAGCTTCTGAAACACGTCAAAGAAACTTACCCAGACACAGTGTTCATGTTGATCACAGCTTTCGGTACAACGGAAACTGCGGTTGAAGCCATGAAGATGGGTGCCTACGACTATTTGACGAAGCCGTTTAAGATCGACGAAGTTCGTCTCAACATCCAAAACGCTCTTCGCTCTCGCAATCTCGAAGTAGAAAATAGAACTCTTAAAAAAGAACTCGTTAAAGAATACTCGTTCCAAAACATGGTGGGGAATTCTCCTGCTATGCACTCCATTTATGATATGGTGAAACGTGTGTCACAAACGCCAACAAACGTTTTGATCACGGGAGAGTCGGGAACAGGTAAAGAGGTTGTGGCGAAAGCGATTCACTATAACGGTCCGTTGAAAGACCGTCCGTTCGTAACGGTGAACTGCGGTGCCATTCCTGAAAATTTGATGGAATCAGAGATGTTCGGTCACAAAAAAGGCTCGTTCACGGGCGCTGTGGCTGACAAGTCAGGTCTTTTCGAAGTCGCGGATGGCGGTACCTTGTTCCTTGATGAGGTCGGTGAGTTGCCGTTGACGATTCAAGTAAAACTTCTTCGTGCGATCCAAGAACGTGTGATCCGCCGTGTAGGTGCGACGGAAGACATGAAAGTCGACGTGCGTATTATCGCCGCGACAAACAGAAACTTGGAAGAGATGGTGCAAAAAGGCGGATTCCGTCAAGATTTGTTCTATCGTTTGAATGTTATCAATATTAAGACTCCGGGGCTTCGTGACCGCCGTGAAGATATTCCTTTGCTCGCAAATCATTTTTTGAAAAAGTACAACGAGCGTTTGAATAAGAACATCGGTGCAATCAGCGCTGAAGCGATGGAGATTCTTAAGAAGTACGACTATCCAGGAAACGTGCGTGAGCTTGAAAACTTGATCGAGCGCACAGTGGCATTGGAAGGCGGCGCGACGATTCTGCCGGAATCATTGCCACCGATGGTGAATACGTCTTCCGGTCGTAAAATGGCTTCGTCCAACGAGATCGAAATCGGCGATGACGGTGTTGATCTGGATAAAGTGATGGGACAAATTGAAAAAGAATTATTAATCAAAGCGATTCATGCTGCCGGCGGAGTAAAGAAGAGAGCTGCAAAGCTCCTTCATATTTCATTCCGATCTATGCGTTATCGCATCGAAAAATACAATCTAGGCGTTGTCGGCGACGACGAGCTTGACGACGAATAAGAGCGGGAGGCCCCATGTCTAAAGAAAACAAAAAAGTTGTAGCGTTGCTCAATGAAATCATCGAAATGGAAATTTCCGGCGTTGTTCGCTATCTTCACTATGCCTTGATGATCAAAGGCCCGAATCGTATTCCGATCGTGAAGTGGTTCCATGAACAAGCTAATGAAGGCTACCAACACGCCTCCACAATCGGAGAAAAGATCACGGCGTTGGGCGGACATCCTTCTTTGAAAGTCAGCCCTGTACCTGAAACTAAAACGCATAAAGTTTTGGATATTTTGAAAGAGAGCTTGGATTTCGAAGAAAGCGCTCTTGAAAAATACAAAGAAGTCCTTAATCACGTTGAAGACAATGTGGCTCTGGAAGAAATGATCCGCGAAATGATCCGCCTCGAGACAGAACACATCGAGGAAGTCAGAAAAATGTTGGATACTAACTAAAATCCGCAATAACAGCATACGTACTAAAACCCACAGTTTTAACGAATTGTGGGTTTTGTTTTTTTATTCAAACCACTCTCCGAAATAGCGGATGCCGATGCCGGCGGACCAGTATTCAAAAGGGTCTGATTGCATGTCGGGATTATTGTACGTGGCGATGCCAATCTGATCTAACAACACCCATTCCCAATAAAACTCCACTTCTTTCAGTTGAACGTTGGTGGAGAGGACGAGGCCGAAACGGTAAGCCGTTTCATCGTAATAATTTTCTTCCGGATAGATATTCAGACTCTTGGTGAAGGTTTCTTCGCAAAGACATCGCGCCGCTAGGACTCCAAAACCGACGATATTCGTGGCAAGCTTCGGAAGCATCCACTGAAATGGCGAGTAAATGTACTTGGCGTTGAGCTGATAAACTTCCTGATCGTGAATGCCCGTGGAAACGCCGAGACTGAGATCCACCGCATGTCTTTGCAAGTAAGAACGATAGGAGGCTCCGGCGGAATAATCACCCTGATAGCCGCTGATGCCAAGAAGGGGACCCCATTCAGCGGCGGCATGGAAGGAAAAAAAGAATATCGCAAGATTAAGGAAAAGCTTGAGTTGTCTCACGGACACACTCCAACTTTTGGCAGTAATCAATGGAGATTTCATTCGCGCGCAGAGTGATGCGGCTCCATTTCGCTTCTTCCGTACGATGAACCATGTGTTTTAAAATTCCGTTAGCAAAGGATGTCGCGAAGACATGGTGATGTCCGTGCAGCATCAGGCGCACACGTGATCCGATAACGATGGAGTCAAATGTCTGGCGATCTGAATCGGTAAAGTAATCCGTGTTATCTGGATTGATGTGATACATCAGGACGATCGGTAAAAGGCTGGCCTCAACATTGCGGCGAAGCCAATCCCAGTCTACTCCGCCATGAGCTTTAAAATCCAGATTGTTATTGTTAAGGATGATAAAACGATAACCCCGAAACTCGAACATCCGGTTGAAGTCGCCGAACAATCGCAAGTACAAGGACTTGCCTTTCGTCACCGTATCGTGATTTCCCAAGGCAACGACGAAAGGCAGGTTGAGTTTTTTCATGCGGTTGATAAAAAGATCGTATTCGAAATTATACCCTTGATTGGTGAAGTCCCCGAGGTGCACGACAAAATCCGCCTGCTGCTGATTCGCGGAGCTGACGACCGTGGTAAGATCATCATAGTTTTGGTGGGAATCTGCAATAGCCACAAGAACGATATCCTGAGGGGTTTGATCCAAGCGTTGCAAGCCATTGATCGCGCGATCATTGAGATGATCCGATTTGCTATTTGTGTGTTCTGAAAAAGGCGAACTTCTTTGCAGAGGACCGCAACTCGCAATAAGAAGAAATAACAACCAAAACCTTTTCATTCCGCTATTCGAGAATGAGGAGTTTTGGTTGTCAAAAGATCCTGTTCAAGTATGTCAGGCACGGCCCTGACGGACCGCCAAAAGAATGATTATTGGCACTTCAACGAAGAATAAAGTTCACCGGCGTAGGAATACCACATGTCTTGTTCGCCGTCGTACTCCGCGCGTCCTGCGATCATGCCGACTGCGAGTTCGCGATTTAACCGGTGTTTTGCAAGAAACTCATCCACCGTTGTGTTTTCAACTAATACAGTGGTGCGTGTTCGGCCGGAAATTTTCAGTGAACCTTCCGTCGGATTTTTGATGTCTCTGTATTTCACAAGCTTTTCGTCGTCGAGAGTCACTTCGACGTCACCAAAACGTTGTTCGACTGTGAAGACGTGTTTGAAAGAAACTCCTCGACAAGACGTTGCCGCGGAACTGACGGCCGGGAGTGCCATCATTAAAAGCAAAGACGAAACGATCGTTTTCATAAAAAAGCTCCTTGTAAAAGATGAGGTTTTACAGGAGCTTTTTTCCCCGATCCAGCGGACTTTCGTGGATGTCTTTATCTTAATGAAGACGTGAGTTCTTTATACGCAAACTCCGAAATATCCTGAATGCCATTCGAGATAATAAGGGCATTCATGTAGCGTACGGATGCGGAAGTATTCAGCTCCGGATTCGCTTCCAAAGCGGCGCGATAGATCACTTCGTGTAAAATGGCGACGGCTTGTTGATCAAGCGGAAGGCGGCTCCAAAGTCGGCGGTTGATGACGTATCTCTTGCCGTTTTGTAAAGTTCGGCGTTGCACGATAAGCTGTTTAATCTGGCAGTTCAAAGGCAAAGCGCGGTAACCCGTGTATCCGGTGTCATCAATGGGGGCCAGTGTGACATGCTCCAAGAATTCCGCTTCTTGTGCGAAGCGGCCGAGGTGATCTTGATAAGTCTGCCAGCGGTTGAAATCGCGGGGCTGAAGACGCAGTAAAAGAAGCTCCGCCAAAGAGAGAGCATCGAGGTCGTTTGTCGCGAAAATCGACTGCGCGGGAATAGAAGGCTTGAGACGATAATGATATTGGGCTTCGAAGGCGTCGAACATCCAGATATTGGTGCGACTGCATTGCAAAACATTCCCGCCGTTACCGACTTCTTTCCATTCACGAATCATGCTGGCATCCGCGAAAGAAATCATCATAATCAACAAGGTGCTGAACACCAAAAACGGACGCATCATGTGTGTGCTCCTTTGCGGGACCCGGCCACATTCGTGACAGGAACAAGCTGAATATTAAGACGGTACACTTCGGTTGTTTCGCCTTCTTCAAGTAGTTTTGCGATTTTTCTGCGGAAGTCGCGGATGTGTTCTTTGGCGATTTTAAGTTTATTTAAATCCGTCGGCATTTCGATGCTCGTGATATCGCGCAAATCAGGATCGACATTCAGCAAAGACTCTGTCGCATGTTTAAGGCCTTGGGTGTGATATTCGCGGATCGCTGCCGAAGGAATATTGTGGGACGTTGTGATGTCTTTGTGCGTGCTTTGGTAGCCGTGAGGTCCTTGTTTAATGAGTCCCAAGCGCGACAGGCGTTCAAGCACATCGCGAACGGTCGCTTCGCTGACGTTCAGTCTTTCCGCCATCCACGAAATGTCAGAGACAAAATTTTCTGTTTCAAGAAGGCAAAGCAAAGAAAAATTCTCGCGATCCGCGATCAGTGAAAACTGATCCATGTCGAGTTGATGAGCGCCCTTGAGTTCCGTCTGAATTTTCTTTTGGCGATCCACCACACGCATGATGTGAGAAGTGTCATCCGCATCAAGTTTGAGCGAAGTGATGATTCGGCGGGTGAGTCGTTTGCCGGGAATATTGCCTCCACCCAGAATTTCAGAAAGGCGCCCGGGGGAAATACCCAAGTCGCGAGCAAAGGCGCGCATTGAGTATTTTGCGTTTCGAGATCTTCGATTCTCAAACACCGTTTTCATAAAAGAAGAAATTGTTGTTCTATCTGACATAAAGCGACCCTGTGTTATCTTGCAGGCAGAACTGTAGCAACGCTCAAAATCGGTTTTGGAACACTTTATAGGGTTCTAAGCCTTCTAAATCACGTCGTTATCATACGAAAACCTGCAAATAGAAAATAGGCGTTTTGGAACAAGTTTGTTATTCGCCCGGGCGCTTTGACAGATTTCTCAATGACATCTGTAAATAAAGAAAGATGGAGGGGCGAAGGTGGATAATCGAATTTTGATCGGCCAAGGAAAGAACCCCTGTTATCTCGAGGGGCGTTTCGCCAATCGTCACGGCCTTATTGCCGGCGCCACGGGGACGGGAAAGACGGTGACGTTGCAAATCCTCGCGGAAGGATTTTCTAAAATGGGTGTGCCGGTGTTTTTGGCGGACATCAAAGGTGATCTCGCAGGCCTGTCGCAAAAGGGGAGTTCTCATCCTAAAGTGGAAGAGAGGGCCAAGGCTTTGGGGTTGAATGATTTCACCTATCAAGCGTTTCCCGTCGTCTTTTGGGATCTTTTTGGTGAACAAGGTCATCCCGTGCGGGCGACTTTGTCAGAGATGGGACCTCTTTTATTATCTCGCTTGTTAGAGCTTAATGACGTGCAAAGCGGTGTTCTTGAAATGCTCTTTAAATATGCCGATGATCACGGACTGCTTTTGTTGGATTTGAAAGACCTTCGCTCTTTGATCAGTTTCGCCTCCGAGAATACAGCAGTCTTTACGCAAGACTACGGTAGTTTAAGCAAACAAAGTTTGGGAGTTCTGCAACGCGAACTTCTGAGTTTGGAACAACAAAAGGCGGAAAGTTTTTTTGGTGAGCCCGCTCTGCAACTGAGCGACTTTATGCAGACCACTCTTGACGGCAAAGGTGTTATTAATATTCTCGCAGCTGATAAGCTGATTCCACATCCCAAACTTTACGCGACCTTTTTGTTGTGGCTGCTTTCAGAGCTTTTTGAAAGTCTTCCAGAAACAGGGGACGCCGCCGTACCGAAACTGGTCTTTTTTTTCGATGAAGCTCATTTGCTCTTTGGCGATGCGCCTAAGGCATTGCTTGATAAAGTCGAGCAGGTCGTGAGGCTCATTCGCTCAAAAGGCGTCGGTGTTTACTTCATCACACAAAATCCCCTGGACGTGCCTGAAAAAGTTTTAGGGCAACTGGGCAATCGTGTGCAGCATGCCTTGCGCGCGTTTACTCCGAAAGACCAAAAATCCGTCAAAGCCGCAGCCGAGACCTTTCGCACTAACGAAAGCGTCAACGTAGCGAAGGTCATCACCGAGCTGGGAGTCGGTGAGGCCCTTGTTTCCACTTTGTTTCAAGGAGGTGTTCCCAGTCCCGTGGAGGTCGCGAAGATCTGTCCTCCGCAATCGCGCATCGGCACCATCACGAAAGAGGAGAGGGACCTTGTGATGAGCCGTTCGCCGTTCAAGGGGCGCTATGAACAAACCGTCGATCGTGAATCCGCGTATGAAAAACTGCAAACGCGAGCACAAGCCCCCGAAAAACCACCCGAGAAAAAATCAAAACGAGAACCTGAAACTTTGTGGGAGACAGCGACGAAAAGTGCCGTGCGCGCTGCAAGTTCTCAAATGGGGCGGAGTCTAGGACGAAGTCTTTTACGGGGAATCTTAGGCTCGCTCAGTAAAAAGTAATTTCCCGGAACAGACGAAGGCGAATGGACGATCGCAAGGTGAATTTCTGGGTTGAAGAGTTCACTGCCGAAGACCGTGACTGTTCCCGCGAAGTCCATGTTGACCGTCATCGTTCAGTAAACGATCTGCGTTCCGGCACGACTGTATTTGCTCAAAACGGAAAGCAGTTTGTTGCCCTTCCTTTTCTGACCTCTACCATTTTAGGTGGAGGTTCCGATGAGAAAATTATTTGTATACAGTTTTCTAGGGGCACTACTGTTGTGCGGGAGTAGCCATGCGCAAGACACGGTCATCGGTGGCGCTTCCACAAATAAAGCTTTTCATGAAACAGCGGTTGAAGCCGCGATCTGGGGCATGCCGATCGTCGCGATGGATGCCATGAGGCAAGCTTATCTTCGCGATGCAAAGGCCAACTACAACGATGTCGTTCAGCTGCCTATGACGTGGAAGAATCAAATCACGACGCCGAACTCTTCTTCGATCTATCTTTACATCAACTACAACACGAAGGACGGTCCGGTTGTTATCGAGATCCCGGCAGCCGAGGGCGGCGGAGTTTTCGGCGCTATTGATAGTGCGTGGCAGGTGCCGTTAGCTGATTTTGGTCCCAAGGGGCTGGATAAAGGAAAAGGCGGCAAGTATTTGATTCTGCCGCCGGACTATAAAGGCAAAGTGCCTGCCGGCTATTTCCAAGTTAAGTCAGACACCTTCAATGGATACTCATTGATCCGCGCGATTCCTATTTCGACTTCAAAAGAGGACAAAGAAAAAGTGATGACCTTAGTCAAAAAGATTCGCGTCTATGCTTTGGCGCAGGCAAGCAGTCCTCCGAACACGCGTTTCATCGACATGAGTGAAAAACTTTTCGATGGTATCGCGAGATATAACGAAACTTTTTATGAAACTTTAGCACGCATGATTAATGAAGAGCCTGTTCTAGAACACGACAAAGCGATGATGCGCAAACTTAAAAGTATCGGCATTGAAAAAGGCAAACCTTTTGAAAGCGGTTCGCGCAGGGAGGAATGGGCGGCAGCTATTGATGAAGCTCATGAGTTTTTCAAAAAACAGCTACTAACAAAGTCAGTGCCCTGGACAAGAAACCGCCAGTGGGGCATGTCTGAAGCGGGTATCAACGCAGTAAAATCGGGTTTTACATATAAATCCGGAAACAAAATAAATATCAACGACCGAGCCGTCACGTTTTTCTTGGCTTGTGCTCCCGCGAAATCCATGGGCGATGCGACGGTTTATCTAAGCGCTTTTAAAGACGGACAAAACCAGGTGCTGGACGGCTCCAGTGTTTACCGCTTACGAGTTCCCGCGAACGTGCCTGTCGAGCAGTTCTGGTCCGTGAATGTTTACGATTTGGATACGGCAGGTTTCATTCGTGAAGCGCCCGTGGTCGGGATTGACTCTTACAACCAGAAGATGAGTAAAAATGCGGACGGAACGACCGATATTTATTTCGGTCCAAAACCACCGACTGGAAAAGAGAATAATTGGATTTACACGGCTCCTGGCAAGCAGTGGTTTACATTCTTCCGCTTCTATGGCCCGAAAAAAGCGGTGCAAGACAAAACCTGGATTTTGCCTGATATCGAAAAAATTTCGCCGATGAAGCAAGCGGCGATGTAAAACTCTGACAACAAAAATCCCGCTCTGTTTGTGAGAGCGGGATTTTTTTATCTGTTATTGCGCGGGATTTGCAGGAGGTGTTTCAGGGGGAGTCGGAGGAGGCGTTGGTGTTGGAGTCGGATTTGTCTCTGCTTGTTTTTCGACGAGGTCTAAACGGTCTTTCCAAGGATCCGCGCCGAAAACAGTCCCCTCATCCAGCGTGAAGCGCAAAAGATTGGAAATATCCGTAGAGAACTCACTCCATGCGGGCATTTCAGTGCTGTTCGGACTGTCACCTTTGGCGAAATTCGCAAAGTAGCCATGAACGGCGTTCGCCGTCGCCTGATCTTTATCTGTCACGTTATTAAGATATCGCGCTTTTAAATTATTAAAGGCGTAGGGAAGGTCTGTGGCGTGGTTCGCGCCTTCCCAGTCGGATCGTTTTGTTTCAGCGACATAGTAAAAACGATAGATCCAGGCTTTGTTTCCTTGCGCTGTCATTTGCTCCGCCACAAAGCGCGCGGGCTCATTCATCGCTCTGTCAGCTCCCACGTCCTGATTCAGATCGCGCAGAGTTTTCGTTCCGTCGGGATCGTAAAGAGTTCTTGCTTCATCGGCATCTTCACCGAAAGTGGCGAAAAGCGCTTCTTTGGTCGGTTTAAACTCCAGACTGAGATCGCGACCGGTTGTACCTATGACGATGGGAATCTTAGTGACCGTCCCGGCTTTTAGTAAATCTCCCGGAGCCCCTTTAACGATTTCATTATCCACAATCGGCCCACCAGCATAGATCAACCGTTGATCGGGATCGAGCAGATAACTTGTCATATTGAGATCTCCCGTCACTTGTTCCGCCGTAAGAGCACGCAGCGCCGTCAGTGCTTCGGGACCGGTGCCTTCAATACCGACCGTGGAGGCAAAATTCACTCCAGTTTGTTCTGCGGAAAGATCGCCGGTGCTCATTTGTTTGCCGCCGACAAGCCAGCCGCGTCCTCCGCCAGACATAATAATTGCTTTGTGAAAAAGCTGTTTGTCATTTTGTGATGTCATCAAAGTAAGGACGGAAATACCGCCGGAGGATTCACCCATCACGGTCACTTGCGCGGGATTTCCTTGAAAGGCGGCAATATTTTTTTGCACCCATTGCAGGGCTGCGATTTGGTCCATGATGCCATAGTTACCCAAGGGTCCTTCTTTCGCCGTTGTCAAAGCGGGGTGAGCAAAAAATCCGAAGCGTCCCAGCCGATAGTTGAAGCTGACGAACACCAATCCTTTTTTTGCAAAAGAAGATCCGTCATAGATCGCTGCCGAAGAACCGCCGTTCACAAAACCACCGCCATGAATCCAAACTAAGACGGGACGTGTTTCGCCTACAGGAACCTCCGCAGGGCGCCACACGTTGATGAAAAGACAATCCTCTGCCGGAGAGTTTCCTGGAGGAGCCGCTTCGTTAACGTCAGGTTTTTGCATACAGTCCGCGCCATAAGTCAGAGTTTTTTTAACATCAGTCCAAGGTGCTGCGGGTTGGGGAGCTCGCCATCGTAAATCGCCAACCGGTGGAGCGGCATAGGGCACACCTTTAAATGACAAGACGCCATCAATAATAATCCCTTCAATGGTCCCTGAGTCGATCTGCGCCGTAGGTCCCTGCTGAGGATGTTGCGGCGGGGCTGCGACTGCGGGATTCAACATAAATGAAAGGACTAACACCAGCCATTTTTTGGGGAAAAGCAAATGTTGTATCATAAATCACTCCTATGAAATGTCAGTCTTCACACTTCATTTTAGTGCTTTATCTATTCAGTAACGCCTTGTTTATCTACAGCGGATTTTAGGACTAAGACTAAGGGCAACGTTCCCATTCAAAAGTCGTTTAAGGAACGGTGAAAGCGGGGATATTTGGTGACCCCACCCCGACTCGAACGGGGATCAAACGTTTAGGAAACGTACGCTCTATCCTGTTGAGCTATGGGGTCACGACCTCTTACAAATTTCTTTGTAGCGGAGACTGCAGAACCGGCCATGTGCTTTTTAAAGTCACCGGGCGGCCTTTGAAAACAAGAATACCGAATGTGCCATAGTGAGTAAGGCGAGTCGCCCATTCCGTTGGATTGTTGTCCTTGCTCCAACGGACCCACACGACAGTTTGTTGCGCATTGTTTTTCAAACGAGTAACTAAAACTGTGCTGTGTTCCTCTAAAAGAAACTGCTGCCCTTGCACCGTCATTGTTTTGTCAGAAAGTTGAAAATCTTGTTCGTGAAGCTGATCTTTCATGAAAGAGGCAAATCCGGCTTTATCGCCGACAAAAACCAAGGCGCCTTCGCTGGCGGGAGTCAACGCCTCCGCGACTTTATGGAAAGTGGATTTTCCGTCGATCGCTTTAGCCCAGACGTTGGCGAAAGCTTCGGCCTGCGTGTTCGCGGCATCAAAATAAAAATGCACGGAAGGACTTCCTAAGACGGCAGACAATGTCGCCGGTCTTTCTTCCAAATACAAATGGCGGAAAAGGTGGAACTCGGGGTCGATAGACACTTTCACGGGACGGGAGTGACTCACCAAAGAATAAATCTGGGATTTGTCGGTGAGTTTCGCGATCTGACGAACTTCTTCGCCGGATTCCAATTTCCAAATCACAGGAATTGAAACGTCATAAAGAGATCCGCTTTGGGTTTGCGCTAAAACGTACGTCGTGCTGTATGAACCGTCCAACCAACGCATGACTTTGACATCGGGAATTTCGATTTGCGGAGCGCCCTCGCGGTCCAACCACTGGGTGAAGAACCCGTCGAGATTTTGATTGGTGATTTTTTCAAAGCTCTTTTGAATTTCAGTGAACGAGACTTTCTTAAAAAGATTTTCGTTATAAAAATCCTGAAGGGTCTTTTTGAAAGACTCTTTGCCGAAGCGGAATTCCAGCATGTGAAAGATCATCATGCTTTTGCCATAACCGATTGCTTGAGAACTCTCGTTGTGACGGCCCTTAAATTGTCGAACGGGAAAATCTTTTCCCGGATTGCTTGCGACAAAGTCAGCATAACCCAGCAAAGTTTTAAGACGGTAAGCGCGGTCTTGACCCGCTTTTTCCTGTTGCCAGTAATCGGCCATGTAAGTCGTTAAACCTTCGCTCCAATTGCCTTTATCGTAATCAACATAAACGCTATTGCCCCACCAGTTGTGCAAAACTTCATGGGGCAAAGAAGAATTTAAAATAAACGGCAGACGAATGACAGTAGGCCCAAGCAGAGTAAAACTGGGCATTCCGTATCCGGTCTCCCAAAGATTTTCGACGACCGAAAAAGCCGAGTAAGGATAGGGCGCAATTTGTTCGGAGTAATGCTGCAAGAAACCTGGGAGTAACGATAGAAAACTCTGCGCCAGGGCCGGTTCCTCTTTACGCAAAAGAACTTGCAGTTTTTTTCCATTTGGAAGATCCATTTCATAACTTTTAAACGGACCAGCAACCAAATAAATTTCCTCTTGCGGATAGATTTCTACGAAACGTGTCGTACGAAGAACACCTTCCACGGCGGTGTTCGCGATCTGCCCTTGAACCAGAGAGCGCCACTCTGCAGGAGTTTGCACGGTGATATCGAAGCTTGTTTGTAAGCTTAAGAAAAAGGGATACCAGTAAGTGCTGCCAAAGAGTGTTGCGCCTTCAGGAGAAATCAAACCACGGCTGTCGTTGTTCAAAATAGGATCGTAGATCACGCCGAAATAACTTAAACTGACCTTGTTGTCTTGAGTGCCAAGGTTTAATCCATATTCGGCATAAGGTTCGTCACTTGTTGCCGGGTGAAGCAGCGTCAAAGAGTCGTCAGCGCTTGTCACGGAAACGCGCAGGTCTTTGTGTAAAAGAAAACTCAGCTTGCGGGGAGTTTCTTTGGCGAAACTAAGCGTGTCTTCCGCTTTGATCATTTTGAGGCCGGGATAAAGCTCGACCTTCATTTTGTGATGAAGGGGTGTCTGAGCGTGAGACTGCATTGTGATCAAAAGAATGAATAAAAGACCGATCACAACCAAGAGTTTGTGAAGAGCTTGCGCTTTCGTCATGAATTACCTCTGAAACGGGGACCATTTCTACGCCCGTCCCCAAAAGAGGTCAAAGGGATTTCAGTTTGTTTTCCAGAGGCTGCTGAGGATCAAAGAGAAGTTGAATTTTCTTCCACTTTTCGCAGCCGGGCGCTGCGATGGCGACTTTTTCGCCGCTCCAGGGGTGGGTAAACTCAAGGCGCGTGGCCTTTAAGCACAACCCCTCGATTCCAATGTGATTTCTGAAAAAACGGTTGTGATGAGAGTCGCCATGAACAGCGTCACCCAAGAGCGGATGTGAAATACGATTGAAATGGCGGCGGATCTGGTGATAGCGGCCCGTATGCGGTGTGACCTCCACCCAGGAGTAGCGCGCCGTTGGAAATTTTTTCCCGACAGCGACCGGGAGCTCTAAAGTCGCCAGACGGCGGTAACTTGTTTTGGCTTCAACGAGGTCTCCGGTGGAGTCCAATTCCAAAGGCAATTCAATCGTTGCGGCCTCGGGAACGTATCCTCGAACGACGGCTTGATAAGTTTTGTGGGTAGCTCTTTCCGTAAAGAGTTTGCAAAGCTGACTTGCGGAAGAAGAAGAGAGAGCAAAAAGCAAAACACCGCTTGTTGCGGCGTCGAGGCGATGCACGGGGTATACATGCTGCTTCATCATACGTCGCGCGTGATAAAGACAGATCTTATCACGCGAAACCCGATGTTGGACATTCTCGTGCGGATGAACGTGAAAGCCCGAAGGCTTATTCACGGCGATAAAGTATTCATCCTTATAGAGAAGTTCCAAAGCTCATCCTAGTTCTGTCCCGCCCAGATGTAGTAAACGCTGCCACCTTTAAGCTGAGACACCACAGTGTTAATATATTTTTGCTCCACCGCTGGGCACCCCTGGCTGCGTCCCAAAGGTTTGTATTGGGGATCGACGTACCAGGCACCATGAACAACGATGGCGCGATTCATGGCTTGATCATTTGTTTTTTCAAGACCCACTAAACGCATCGAGCGGCCATGCTTACCATTGTATTCCGAACCAGTCACGTACATACCGATCGAGGACATGTTGGAACCTTCAATATTGGAAAACTTTTGCGCCATTCCGGTGTGCTTAGGATCGGAACCTTTACCATGAGAAACCAAATAGCGTGTGACTTTACCACTTTTCATATCCACCAGGTACATGCGCTTGGAATTGGAAGCTTGAGTGAAATCGATCACCGTCAGATAGTTTTTATTGGCGATTTTATTGTAGTAAACATCATAATAGGTCAGCGCTTTTTCCAGAGCTTTTGTGGGAACTTCTCTTTTCGGATCGACGTAGTCGTATTTTGAGAGATCGACGTCAGGAGAGTTTGTTTGCGCAAAAGAGGGAAGAGCGAGAAATAAAGATAAGACGAAAGCGGAAACGGACATAGTCATAAGAACTCCGAGCTGAAATGCATGTTGCAAATCAAATCGGAGTCCCAGAGGCAGACTTGATGAAAAATTCCCCATTCTAGACTTTGGTTCGAGGAATTTTCGGACACTCAGAGATCGGCAAGGCCTTCGGGCTTGTTACGTGTTGATCCGCAAACGCTCTCTGAGAAGTTTGAGTTCTTTTTCCAAGTGCGAGATGCTGATCCTAAATTCAAGGAGGACTTTTTATGAAGAATAAGAAAGTGCTTTTTGTTTTAACCAGCACGGATCGCTTGGGTAATACGGGTCACAAGACAGGGGCCTACCTTTCGGAAATCACGCATCCTTATGATGAATTTGTTCGTGCCGGTTATAACATCGATATGATCAGTCCTCTGGGCGGCAAAGTTCCGCTGGATGGCGTGAAAATGGATGATCCTCTGAATGCCACGTGGATGAACGACGAAGAATTCCTAAGCAAAGTGGAAGAGACCTTAAAACCTTGGCAAGTCGACGGCCACGACTACTGCGCGATTTTTTTTGCCGGGGGACATGGCACGATGTTCGATTTTCCGGAAAACCTGCAGCTACAAAAATTAGCGACGGATGTCTTTGAAAATAATGGCGTCGTTGGTGCCGTCTGCCACGGTTCGGCCGGTCTTGTGAACGTGCGTTTATCCGACGGAAGTTATCTTGTGCGAGGTCACGAAATTTCATGTTTCACGAATGAAGAGGAAGAAGCCGTCGGCATGGAAAAATCTGTTCCGTTTCTTTTGCAGACGCGTTTAAGCGAGCGGGGAGCCCTACCAACAATGGCGCCGAAGTTTACAAGTCATGTCGTGCGCAGTGGACGTTTGGTGACAGGGCAGAATCCCGCCTCCGCCGCAGAGGTAGGACGCTCCATGATTGAAGTTCTCGATTTTATCGATGAAGGGCGAATCCTTCCAGAAAGAAACTGGTGTGAATGGAGGGCCTTGCAATGACAGAAGGTGAAATCATTGCTCGCAGCCCGCGTTTTTTGCAAGTATTGGATATGGCTCGACGTGTGGCCGCGAGTTCCGCCAACGTTCTGATCACAGGGGAAAGTGGGACGGGAAAAGAAGTGATTGCGCGCATGATTCATGATCTCAGTGCGCGCCAAAAGAAAACGTTTGTTCCGATTAATTGCTCGGCCATTCCTGAGCCTCTGTTAGAATCCGAGCTTTTCGGATACGCCCGCGGTGCTTTCACCGGAGCGACAAGTCCGAAGGCGGGTTTGTTTGAAGAGGCCGACGGCGGAACGTTGTTTTTAGATGAAATCGGCGATTTGGATCTGCATCTGCAGGCAAAACTTTTGCGCGTCTTACAGGAAAAGAAGGTCAAGCGCGTCGGAGAAAATCACTATCGCGCGCTGAACATCCGCATTCTTGCCGCGACTCACAATGACCTTTCCGAAGACGTTTCACAAAAAAAATTCCGTGAGGATTTGTATTTCCGTTTGAATGTCGTGCCGATTGAAATTCCGCCCCTCAGAGAGCGACCGGAAGATATCGTTCCCTTGGCGGAATACTTTTTAAGAAAGTTTTCTTACCGACACTATGGCGTTCAGAAAAAAACTTTTTCCGCTGACGTGCCGTCGTTTTTATTGTCGCAATCCTGGGCGGGAAATGTGCGGGAACTGGAAAACAGCATTGAACGCGCCGTCGTTTTGACGGAGTCCGATGAAATCACCGTCAAGGACATTGATGCAGGACATGGGAAAAAACTTTTATGCCTGGAATCTGTTTTCGAAAAGATCTTTCAAAAAGAAGGCCGGTTACTTTCGTTGGAAGAAATGAGTCACTACTACATTGAATACGCTCTGCAATTAAACAAGGGCGCTCGTGAAAAGACCGCCCGTGATTTAGGAATTGATCGTAAAACACTGTATCGCAAACTCAATCAACGCTATCAGTGAGGACCCGTTGTGGGTCTTTCGCGTTCCCAGGCTTCTTCGCGGCGAGACTCCATACGCTCTTCGCGGCGAGGGCCGTGTTTTGCGGCTTTGTCACGACGTTTTTCTTCACGTTCTCTGACAATGTCCAGGATGAAGGCGGAAAGGGCGTGTTCAAGCTCGCCGGGTTTGCCTTCCTCGCGTTCTTCATGGCGGTGTTTCGCTTTTTTCTTGTGAGCACCGGGCCATGCTCTAAAGAAGGCGAAGAAGAAAGAAGCCAAAGCGATAAGGACCAAAGCCAAACCGCCGCCAAACGTGGCCGTGAAGGTGAAGCCTCCCGCTCGGTCATACTGGCTGGTGGCATTGTACAAAGCAATGAAGAAGCCTCCGCAGAATAAAACCACGGCACAAATGCCGACCATAGCAAGAGTAACGATATTACGACTTTTGTGAATGATTTCTTCGAATATTTCCATAGCGCTTTCTTTAAGGGTGAGAGATTTGTTATTCACCTTGTTAAAGAGAAATGACATGATGAGAGCGATAATCTGCATACGAACTCCTCAAAGGTTCAGGAGGTCCTCCGTCCCTGGAAAACCTCCTTTTAAAATGTTGTTAATGTCTGCGACGAATCATGAGGCCTGCGACAAAACCAATGGCGGCAGCTCCAAGAACGGAGTAGAACGGGTGGGACTTGAGCATGTCTTCGGAAGCACCCACAGCGTCGTTGGCTTTGGATTTCAGATCTTGGAATCTTTCATTCCACTGAGATCTGCTAAGTTCCTGGCTGATATTCTCCTTAATATTTTCTTTGATATTGCCAAGATTGCTTCTGTAATCGTTAGGTGTAGTTTCCATGGAACGACTCCTTTTGTGATTGTTGGTAAGCACTAAAATAGATCAAGCAGGAAAGGTGCCAACGCGTTGGCGGTGGTAAATGCGAGATAAGCATTTCTTGCGGGAATAATTCCCCTAGTCACAATGGAGAATCGCCTCGTTTGACCCTGGCTTGTCAGGCGTATACGATAACTGCATGAAAAAAGTCCTTGTTCTTTATGCTCATCCTCTTTCGCGCCGTTCACGTGTCAATCGTATGATTCTGGACCAGTTGCAAAATGTCGAAGGCGTTACGATTCACGATCTTTATGAAGAATATCCCTACTTCCATATTAACGTAAAAAAAGAGCAGGAACTTTTGCGCCAGCATGATCTTGTCGTGTGGCAACATCCTTTTTACTGGTTTGGAATGCCGCCTCTTATGAAGCTTTGGTGCGATGAGGTTTTGCGGAAAGGTTTCGCGTACGGGCCGGAAGGACATGCGCTGCAAGGCAAAGATTTTTTACTGTCTTTAACCATGGGTGGATTGGAAGATCCGGCAACGCCGACATCCATCGAGGCGTTCTTTCCTCCTTACCAGCAAACAGTGCAACTTTGTGGAATGCGCTGGCTGAATCCCGTTGTTATGTATGGCACTGGAAGATCTTCTGATGAGGACATCGTTCGTCACGCCGAAAAAATCCGCGGGGCTATGACTTCGTACTGTGCGGGAGGCCCTTGTGCACTTTAATCCGCTTTTCTATGTTTTGATTTTTTTAACAGCGGCTTTGATTTGCGTGCCGATTTCAAAACGCCTGGGGTTTGGCGCCGTCCTTGGTTATTTGATTGCAGGCATGATCGTCGGCCCTTTTGGTTTCGGGGTCATTAAAAGCGTTGAAGATCTTATGCACATCAGCGAGTTCGGCGTCGTGCTTCTGATGTTTATTATTGGTCTGGAACTTGAGCCGAAAAAGTTATGGGAAATGCGCATGGCGATTTTTGGAATGGGCACATTCCAAGTTCTGGGCTCGGGACTCTTGATCGCGACGGGACTTTATATTTTCCATCCGTCGTCATTCGCGACCGCGCTTCTTGTGGGGATGGCCTTTTCCCTGTCTTCAACGGCAATGGGTTTGCAGCTTCTTGGGGAGCGCCGTTTGTTGGCGACCACAGGCGGGCAGTCGGCTTTTTCTATTTTGTTATTTCAAGATATTGCTGTGATCCCGATGATCGCTGTTCTGCCTCTGCTGGCAACCAAAGTTGCGGCTGCAGACAGCGCCGTTCCCGCGTGGTTAAGTGTTTTAAAAGTCATCGGCGTTTTGGCGGCGGTGATTGTGATCGGGCGTTTGGCTTTACGCACGCTTCTGCGTTGGATCGCAAGTCAGCATTTGCGCGAAATTTTTACGGCCTTTGCATTGTTTCTTGTCGTGGGCATGTCCTTTCTGATGCAGAGCTTAGGCATGTCGATGGCTTTAGGGGCTTTTATGGCCGGCGTGCTTTTGGCGGACAGTGAATATCGTCACGCTTTAGAAACTGACATCGAGCCTTTTAAAGGCCTTCTGATGGGCCTTTTCTTTATGTCCGTCGGGATGGCTGTGAATTTTAATATCGTCAGACAAAACCCGTGGCTTTTGGTGGCGATGGCGGTGGGTCTGACGGCGGCGAAGATTTTTATAAACGTGATGTTGGGTTTGTTGTTTAAGATTCCCAAAAAACAAATTCCTTTCTTCTCGGTCTTGTTATCTCAGGTCGGAGAGTTTGCTTTTGTCCTTTTAGGAGCGGCCCTCGGCTTTGGTATTCTTCGTCAGGAAGAGAGTGATTTTTTAACGGCGGTCGTCGCGTTGACGATGTTGCTGACGCCCTTCGTGGTTCTTTTCTATGATCATGTGTATTTACGTATTTTCGGCAAAGTCTCTGTGATTCCTGACGACCAGTTCGAAGAAGAGCACAATCCCGTGATCATCGCGGGGTTTGGTCGCTTCGGTCAGATCGTGGGACGTCTTCTTTACGCCAATCGCATTAAGGCCACCGTTTTGGATCATGAACCGGGACAGATCGAGATGCTGCGCCGTTTTGGTTTCAAAGTTCACTATGGTGACGCAACAAGAATGGATCTCTTGGAGTCGGCGGGTGCAAGAAACGCCAAAATTCTGATCGTGGCTATTGATAATATCGAAGACAATCTGAAACTCGTTGATTTGGCGCAAAAGACCTTTCCGCATCTGAAAATCTTCGCGCGGGCCCGCAACGTCGGGCACATGTATTCGTTGATGGACCGCAAAGTGCAGGGGATTGAAAGGGAAACTTTTGAGTCGTCGCTGCGCCTGGGCTCCACGATTCTGCATGAGCTGGGCTGGCCGGCTTATCAAAGTGTTGTGGCTGCGAATATTTTTCGCGATCACAATTATGACATGATTAAAGAACTGCACCAAAGAAGAGACAATCCCGACGAAATGATCTCAAAAGCGAAACAAGCGCGAGATGACCTTGAAAAAATGTTTCAAAAAGAAAATCATTACCTGGAGCTGACGGACGAAACATGGGGCGCGGAGCAATGAGAAAAAGCGTTTTTCTTTTAGTATATTTTTTCTGCGAAGTCGTTTTCGCAAATCCTTGTCAGGAAAAGCAGGGAGCTTTGGATTTCGGATCAGGAACCACGAAAGCTTTTGCGGCTGTCGTTGATGTCTGCGAGAAAAAAATCGTGCAGGTGCTTTATGAGGACCGCTTGGCGTTGGCTTTTAACGAAGCTTTGGAAAAATCCGAGAAAAAAGAAATTCCATTGGCAATGATTGAAGAGTCAGCCCCGCGTATCCAAAACATGCTGGAAAAAATGAAAGAACATGACGTCAAGAAAGTGACGGGGATTGCGACGTCAGTTTTCCGTGTCGCGAAAAATGGTAAGACGGCGATTGCTCTGTTGGCAAAAAAGATTTCGGTGCCGATTGAAATCATCTCTCAAGATAAAGAAGCGGAACTGGGTTATTGGTCGGCTCTCAGCAAAAAGAATTTTTCCGCGAAAGACCCCGTGATTGTTTGGGATATCGGCGGCGGTTCGATGCAAATGTATGCCCGTCGCAAAGGCCGGGTTTACATCTATGAAGGAAACTTGGCCTCTGTCACTTTCAAAAATAAAATTTTGGAAGTTCTGCAATTCAAAGATCCTAAAAAGTTTTCTTCGCCGAACCCTATCGGTGCGCAAAGACAAGCGGCTTTGCAACTTGCGAAGAATCATGCGTATTTGAATGTGCCGCTTTTTTTTAAAAATGAAGCTGCGAAGGCACATTGGATCGGAGTGGGCGGGGTGCTTTCCATGTCCGTGCAAAGACAGGTGGCGAAGGGACAAGACAGTTTTTCCCAGGAAGAGTTAGACCGCGTTCTTAAAGAGCGCGCGCAACTGTCGGATGCGCAAATCGACAGCGACTATCGGATCTCTGACATTTCAAATTTAGCGTTGGTTTTAGGTTATATGCAGGCACTTAAGATTGCCAAAGTCGAAACAGCACAGGCCTCTTTGGGACAAGGCCTGCTTCTTTACAATCTTCATCACATTAAACTGCATTAAGAACTCAGAATCGCTGCGGCGGGGGACGGCGTGGGCATATCTTTTTTGCCCAGAACAATCACT
Source organism: Bdellovibrio sp. 22V (assembly GCF_030169785.1). Lineage (NCBI taxonomy): Bacteria > Pseudomonadati > Bdellovibrionota > Bdellovibrionia > Bdellovibrionales > Pseudobdellovibrionaceae > Bdellovibrio > Bdellovibrio bacteriopascens. The sequence continues at coordinate 3,328,641 of NZ_CP125854.1, read as the reverse complement.
TCTCCGCCTTGGCGAATCACTTCGCAGGCAATGTCGTCCAGAATATCGTCGTCCTTTGAATTCGTCTGTTTTTCGTGGAACGTGATTTGCCCGCTTTGCCGGTGCAGCTGTCCCCAAATTTCCGCATTGTCGCGCAAAAACAAAGTGCGCACTTTGCCGCTTAAAGCCGCGCGGGAGATTTTCACTAAATCGTCAATAACTCGTTTTTGCCGAGCCAGCTCTTCGATCTCCGTCGTAGAAAGGCTCTTGTGTTTAGCGATATTCTTTTTAATTTCAAGGTTCGCATAGTGGATGATCGCTTCCATACGCGGAGTTCCTTTGGCCGGGTCGATCTTTACTAAATGCGGATCGGGATGACTGCTGATTTCTTTGTAAGCGTGGTAAAGAATTTCGTTAGTGAAAACAAACAGCGGCAAGGTTTTGTAACCGACTTCCTTGCTGATCTTTGCTTCGATCCATTTCAAAAAAAGTTTCACGCCGGTTTTCTTTTTAAAATGACTGTCTTGATTTCCGCGCCCGCGCAAAGTCGATTTAAGATGCGGGATAGATATGGTGTCGGAGTCGTCTAAGTGTTTCCAATGAATGGAGTTGCTATGCTGTCCTTGGTGAAACAAGAAAGTGTGCAACTCGGTGCCAGTTCCGCCGTCACAGTGTAAAAGAATCGATTCCTCTGCAGAAAGGAAAAGGGCATGGTAAATGTGTTCGTTTTGTAAATCCTCCAGAAGCGGTTTTAAGTGGAAGGTTTCCGATACGACAACTTTCGAAGGAAGATCGTGTCCCGCCAGGTAATAGCCACTCCAATGTTTATTAACAAAAACCGCAATGCCCTGTTCCCGCGAGGCAAAATGCTCGACAGGATTGAAGTTATAAATCGCCTCCAAGAGGCCCTTGTGTTGGTCTTCCTTTTCGTCAAAAGAAAGCAGGTGAGCGGCCCGGCGTACCAGAGCTTCGTATTCTAACTGCAGGGTTTTATCCGGGAGCGCAGGAACGTAGATGGAAATGCAAGGTCCATCCTGGACCGAAGTGAGCCTTAAAAGATCTTCGTGAGTCATCTTTTCAAGCATGAGTCCTCCGACTTTAGAGCGCAGACTGATATTTTCGCCGGGGAGTGTGGAAAACTCAAAAAGTCATTTGACAGTCCAGTGTGAGGGGTCATGTTGAGAAAAGGAAGAGGCTCCCAGTATACTGAATATGATCTCTCAACTCAGAAAAGAGAGGATACCCATGAAAACCTGGATTGTTGTTGTGAATCGTGTGGAAGCCAAAGTTTTTGAGTATAACAATAGAAATGGCAGTGAGGTGACATACGTCACGAAACTAGCCAACCCTCGAGGGCGTCTCAGATCCAAAGAGATTAATGCGGATAAACCAGGGTTCTTTTCGAACATGGTTTCGCACGGATCTCGTTATCAAAAAGCGCAATCGCCGACGGAAAGAGTGGCGCAGGAATTTGCGATCAAAGTTTGTGATTTCTTGGATGATTCTTCTCAGCAACGTGCTTTTGATGATTTGATTCTGATTGCCGAGCCGCAGTTCTTAGGACGCTTGCGCAACACTTTATGCAAGGAAGTCAGCCGTAAGGTTTCGCGCGAGATCGCCAAAGATCTTGGCATCGTCACCCGTGAGGAATTAAAAGAGCGTCTTTGGCCTGCTCCTGTTCAGACGTTCAGTCTTTAATCATTGCAGCTCAGAGGTCTTTTAATATTCAGATTCGGAGAAAAAATCGTACGACGGCGAATGGCTTCAAGTTTCACATCTTTGACCATTCGCTGATCGTTGACCGCCAGAGCTGCGGCTGTCGGCACTAATCTTAAAGCGATATGAATCGTATTCACACAGTTTCCGTTAACGTCCATATTGGCGGCAAAATTCGCCGTTTCTACTCGAACCCCGGGCCTTGTCCCGAAATACATAATTCTTAAACTATCAAATTGAAAATCGCCTGTCGGGTTCTGCAGTAAAACCACGGTTTCTTGGGTGCTTTGATTGATCTTCACAATGCTGCGATCGGATTTGCGCGCACAAAGAAAGAACGTGTTCGAAGGATAAACCTCGCTGCCGGTAATAAAGACGGCTTCTTTCTTGGTCGTCACGGCTCCGTCGCTACCCAACGGATTGCGCAGAAAAACACTGACGTAGTCAAAAGTTTTAGGCTGACCGAAATTATCCGTTTTTTGTAAGTCATCATAAGGGTCTGTCGGGGACTGAAGATGCATCACATGGCGAGCGACCTGATAGCGACGAATATAACGGCGGTCCGCATCGACAAGAACAACCTCACGCGGGCCCTGAGAATTGGTGAAAAGAGAATCCGCGGTGCTATCCGCTGTTAAACGCAGTTCGTTGGCCGGTGCGGATTTTTCCGAGTCGTAAAGCTCGGCCCATGCGCGCAACACGCGCTCTGAGCGACGGCGACGATCAAGACTTGTGTAGCGGATCACCGGAGCATCGGGAGTGTTAAGACAGTCGCCGGGCTCGGCGCCGACAGGGATGGATTTGACGCCGAAATACTCGACGGAAGAATTTTCCACCGGATCCAATCGTACCAGATTGCGGATGTCGCCTTCGATGTCGCTCAACGTAGAGGTCATTTCAAATTGCCCTGAACTCCACACCTCAATACTGCGATGTTCATTGAAAAATTGATGCAATAAAAACGTGGTCACGCCGATAACCAATGTCGACAAACCAATCGCCAGAAGCAGCTCGACTATAGTGAATCCTTTTTTCATACTCATCTCTTAAAAATGGTAATGTGGTTGTGAAGAGGCGTCGGCGTGCTGGATTTTGTTAGTGTCCGTGCGTGCAGAGTTACTTTTTTTAAAAAGTTCGCATGCGTGGGGAGTTTCATGCCACTGATGGAAAATGAGACATCCGAATTGGCGGCATTTTTAATTTTCCACAACACTTGAATTTCACCATTCCCGGGCGAAGCGACGTCACAGTAGTCATCGCTGCTGACAGATTGAGTTTCGGTTTGAAAGTTTCCCAAGTAATCGTAAGTTCGAATGATGCAAGTTTCCGCAGGCGGTAAAGCGGTGTACGGCATGCCCTTGAGCTCAATCACATTGTTGAGCAGAAGTTCTTTTAGTAGATTGGAATGGTCTTGTTGGGACTTGTGTGTTCTGTTGCCGAGGGCCAGATAAAGAAAGACTCCGACCGTGACCATGGAGATGGACAGGGCGACTAAAACTTCGACCAGAGTCATACCTTTTCTATTTTTACCGAAGCTTTCCATCATGCTGTGAATCCTATTTTGTGCGGGCTTCTAAAAGAGGTTGTTCGACACCGACGATAGACCCCAGATTGCGATAGTTTCCTGCCGGCATGTCTTGCACGAAAAGATATCTGCCATCGTTCGTTCGCGGGATGATTGCATATTTATCGTAAGTCTCAAGGCCTGCCGTCATAAAAGCCATGTTTTCTAAAATGCATGGCGTGCCCTGCGGTTTGTCTTGATAGTAATTACCGCGATCATAACCGAAGACCTTATGAGAAATATCAAAGGGAACATTCGGATTAGCGAAACTTTCCGCTCCTTGGTGCAGGGGCGTACTTAAATCGCGACGACCGGAAGGGGTTGAATTGTCGAAAGTCGTGTAAAGACGCAAACCCGTAAAGTACACTTCAGATTCTTGACGATTTGCCGAAGTGGCCGCTTGTTGTTTTCTAAAAACGGCCGGGTAGTACACCTTCGCGAAGAAATTTTCGCCGCCATAAAAACGCGAACTGCTGGGCGGAATCGGCGATAAAGACTGTGAATGGTAAGAGGGAATCATGGCGTAGTCGCCGATGCGGGCGTTGGGGTCTGTCGGGTTTTTCGTTAAGGTATGTCCCGCCAAGCTGATCATACATTGATTCGAAGGAAATTGCGAAGCGGAGGAATCCGGTCCGCTCCATAAACCACGAAGATAAAAAGGCTTCGAGGCATCATTGTTTGAATTTGAAATCACACTGACATTTTCAATCAAGTAGCGGCGGTAACCATAGCGGAAACCGTCATTTTCCTGACGGGCGGCATCGGTAAGGTTGTGATTAATGGGGCGGATTTTTCCACCACTCGCAGGCCAATACTGGGAAAAATGACTGTACGTCATAGGCACGTAGAAGGGACTTAAAAGGTGGACTTTCTCGGGCGAAAGAATCACAAGTGACAACGGCGACTTTTGAGCAGCCGGTGGCGATCCGGAATCATCTTTGTTAAACACTACTTCGCGCAGTTTGTCGGGTTGAGAATCCAGCGGCGAGGTCGTGTCTTTTTGATATCCGCGAAGAGCCAGCGTGTCTTCGCTGACCACCCACAGGGAAAGGTTTTTTCTGGCGACATTCGAAGGCAGAAGCCCTGTCATAAGACCATTGGCACTGTTCTGCCGAATCTCTGAAGGCACTTTTAAATAAATCACACGACGAAGCAGGCGTTCTTCTTTAGAAGGATCTTGAAGATCCGCGGCATTGAAGTTGTTGAGCGCGATGGTATCCAAATTGATAACGGAAGTTCTGTTACAGATGTTCGAGCTTGTCTGGGCATACTTCACCATGAAGTTCGAATCCCACACGGCGCAATCTTCGTATGAATTTATCGGGGAAGAAATCACCATTCCACATTTGTTGGCGTCTTCTTCAAGCGCCTCCAAGTTGTCCCAATTCATTGTCGGTGACGGAATTTCTTCAGAGTCACTGGTGAAAAGAAATCCCTCAAGCCCGGCGTCTTTTCTCCACTGCGCAAATCCTCGTGGAAAGTCTTCCGAGTTCGAACAGCGCTTCGCATTCGGAGCGTTTTGAGAATAGCAAGAGGCGTTGATACGAATGCCGAAGACGTTCGCCTGCCCATAGGCGTATGTGAAAATCGAGAAGCGGTCTGAGTTGTTAAAGTAAGCGCCCGTATCTGCGGCGGTCCACGCTCGCAGCGGAGGAGCGCCACCGAACAATGCTATAGGATAAACTTCATTTGCGACCGAAGCTTGCGATAAAGGCCCTGGAGTGCCTGCAACAATTTGATTACTGAGGTCGAGAGCCTTTTGATAATTTCTGGTAAAAATAGCATTCCCGGCACCGCGCTGAGCATAGTAAGTAGGCTGCGTGCCCCACGGATGATCAAAATTCTGAACAAGGCTTTCGATGTTAGAGGAAGGATCGGGGTTAGGCTGCGGCACATCGGTGACCTCATGCTGAATCCCTCCGCCGAATTGCATACGGTCGGCTTGAAAGATAGTGCCGAACTCTCCAGGCCACACACTTGGAAAACCATTATAGTTCATTCTTGGATCTTTGCGATCCAAATAGCCCACCAGGCGAAGAGGTCCGCGTGTATAAACACGGCGATCGCCGGCGATCACGGCTGTTGGGGATTTCTCGTCATAAACACGGTTCACGTAGATGGGTTGGCTGCATCCGGAAAAAAGAAGATAGTCAGACACATCCAAAACTTTGATGCGTTTTTTATAAAGCGCCGTCAGGTTTTTAAGTTCCCCTGTGGCTTCAAGTTCGAAGTTGCGTGTTTTAGAATTGTAGACTGCCGTGACCTTCCAGTTCACGCCATTCACGAAACTCCCTGAGACTTCAAAATTTTCCGCCTTCAAGCAGTTGTTGTCAGATGGGGGCTCCCAAAGGCGGCGCGCTAAAGCTGACTCCATCACCGCAAAGGCCGAGATCGTTGTTTCGTTAAGAAGAACTTGGTCGAACTCGCGAGTTTTGACGGTGTAGTCGCGACGGAAAATATCAGCCGAGGCCATTAAGAAAATGGATCCCACTGCACTGATAACTAACACAAGAAGCAAAGTCGTTTGGCCAATACAAGATGATACAGATTGCCGCATAGTCAAAGATTACCAACAAACTAAGGAATGTTGATAGAATATTGGTGGCAAAAGGCATAAATATTCTAAAATAATGTGGGAACGCTGCGGAGTTTCATTCTAAGACCGCAAGATTTACCAAAATATGACGGTATGCCACTTTTATGCGAACTTTGTTTTAGATTTTAATCTCGAGATACTTTTGGCGAACATAATCGACGCCGTATTTTCTCTCGAGCCGGCGGACGACGAAATGACCGCGAGCCATGTCTTGAAAGTGATCCATAAAAATAAGATTGATACCTGCGCCGCCAACAGCTCCGACAATGGGAAGTATTTGTGCAGCGACTTTTTCAGACAAAACAAGATTAAACCGTGAGGCGATACTTGCAAGGAAGCGCACCATGACCGGCGCACTTTCGCTGGCGACGCTTTTTCCCGCGATGACTTTCGCCGCATCCGTAAAGGCTTTGGCTAATGCGGCTCGAGTCATAAGATAACCCGAACCCGTCGCATCGTCGGAGGCCGAATAGCCGCCGAAGGCAAAAACCTCCATGCAGGCCAATTTCGTTTCCGGATTGCTAAGATCTTCGCCCTCACTTTGCGCGATATCAATAATCGAGCGCATAATAAGCGTTGTTGAAACGGGGAGCTCCACTAGCAAGGCTGCGGGCCCGAGCAAGCCTCCCAAACCTCCGGTGCCGGCCACCATCAATTTGTGCGCAAGATTGTTGGCGCTATGATACTCGTCTACTTTTTCAGGGACCGTCGAAGAAGCTATAGTAAATGCGGCATGAATGGATTTTTCCGCCGCCTTGTGCAGAGTCGTCTGCCATTTCTCCGGCAGAACCTTCATGCTTTTTTCAATAGGAGTCCCGATCTTTGTTGCGATACGCGCTGTAAGGCCGGGCTTTTCTAAAAGCTCTTTTGCTTTGGTAAGATAGTACAAGTCCAAATCTTCCATACTCAAAGCATACCCGATATTTTTCTAGCCAGCCTTCTTTTGTTCGGGGAATTGTACATTTTCAGGCGGATTTGACTCTAAATACTTAAAAGCGCGAAGAGCCGAAATGAATGCACATGTAATTACAACGGACAAGAAAGCTCCTCCGCCAGTTTGATACTGAAGCGTAAGAACGCGATCGATAAGATAAACTCCTAAGCCCAGCCATGTGGCGATTTTAGATTTGTCATAAATAAAATAGGCGAGGGGAGCGTAAACAACCGTGTTGTACCAAGCATCTTTTCCGATCGGAAGAGTGAACACTTCATATTTGTAAGCAAAACTCAGTGCAAGATTCAAAACCGCAATGAATGCACAAAACCCTGCGGCAGTATTAATCAAACCGTTTGCCTGCTCGCGCGATTCTATTTTTGGCCAAAAAATGTTTGCTGATTTCATCATGAATTCTCCCTCATGAAAAACTCTTCGGCATATCTATAAATAAGAATTAGATTACAGTTTCTCTTTCTTAATTTGAGACAGAAAATAAGCGGTCGAGAGAGGTTTTGTCGGCGTGCGTTCTGTTGTTTCACAATTACATTTTTGTACTTAGACCTTTCGCCGAGCGATCTTGTAGTGTTACCCGAAATTTTGTGGAACGTTCACGACACGTTCCGCAACAAAAAACAGTTATACCAACCAACAAAGGTAAAAGGAGCAATCATGAAAGCAATCGTTTTAACACTGGCAACTTTGGTTATGTCCTCAAGTGCGTTCGCGGTACACGCTGGAAGTTCATGGCGTCAGATCTTTGCGGATCGTGATGCTGTGGTCACTCACGGCTACAATATCAACAACATTCCTTTGGACAACGCCTGTATGAGCGACGATGAAATTCGCGCCATCGAACCAACCAGAGAATGTATGGAACTTGTGCCGGTCAAGGTGGATCAGTCTAACGGCGAAGGCGGCGGCCCTTATTATGACTGGGTTTGCGCGCGCTATGAAACAATTCAAAAAACAGCGCCTCGTACTTATGAAGCTCCTGAGTGCTTGAAACTTGTAGGTAACGGCGAACAAAGTCACGAGTGTGTTGAGTTCGGAACAAGAGAAGTGACGGTGCCAAGAACAATCGAAACACAAGTGTGGATCAACCGCGGTGAAGCCGGCACTTCATTCTGGAAAGATTTCACTTTCCCAGAGTGCCACGACGTACAACCTCACTAAGATTTTTTTCCGGAGCGGAGGAGGTGCAAGCACGCTCTTCCGCTCAAACACTCTTAGCGTAACGCTCTCTGTTTCCGAAATATCACGAAACACAATATAGGCTAGTTCAATTAAAAAACGTATCGCCATTTCGTGAGAGTCGCTCAAGATGAAGCCAAGGAGCGATATGGATCAAGCAGCAAAAAAAATCGGAGTTATTAGAAGTCGCGGTCTACGCAAGTCAGAGAATCCTCACGAAAAACATGAAGCCTTACGCGACATCATCGCCGCTGTGCTTGAAAATATCGTTTCAAAACCCGAAAGCACCCAAGTCACCTATCGTCTCGGCGATAAAACCACGGTCTACGAAGTTGAAACCATTCCCGAGGATTTCGGACGTCTTATCGGTGCGAGCGGAAGAACTATCTCAGCCTTGCGAACGCTCACTCTGGCGATGTCTTTTAACTAGGGCTTTCGCGCCATCATAGAGATCAAAAACGAGCATCGTTTCTTTAATAAGTAACTATTCCGGCAAGAGTCATTCAATGCCTCGTGCCTTCGAGTTTCTTCGTTAGGAGTTAGGACCCAAACTTTTTCGAATTGTGTTCGCGAATCGTGCGATTGCGTGTCGTGGCCTCGTCGTGCTTCACATTGGTATCCAGAATGTCGGTCCCAGAGCGTTCGGAGCGAAACTCCTCGCCCTTTCTTTGTGAATTTATAATTTTTCGACGCAGTTCAGGGCCTCGCACAGTTTCTACTTTCTTATCAGCCATAAAAACCTCCGGGCTAAGATTTTTGATACATCTTCATTTTGCTCCCGCGGGACCTTGAAGATGAAAATAAAATGGCCCGCGCTGACTTAAAACAAGAAAGACTTCCGGCCAGGTCGAGGATTATTTCGTCATACCGGCCTGTTCTAAGGTATAATGTGAAAATACGACTCAAGGAGTGAAGGCGTGCAAATTCAGTTGAACAACTTTCGGAAAGAGAACTTTTTCGCGATTGGCTCTGAAGAGGAGCTTATTCAGTCTTTTCGTCCGCGCGATCAGAAAAAGCTCGTTCTGCCAGACAATCTCAAATTCCCTATGAACGTGCGTTCTTACTTTGCGTGGAAGGAGCCGTCTGGAGTTTATACTTATCTTGTTTTTAAAATGCCGAATTGGGATTTACCACGAGGAGTGGCGTTTAAAAGGACGGCGGCCACCGGAGGAGAAGGTGTCGGCGGGTTGTGCAGTTGGTGCCATGCTTATGGAACTTCGGAAGACATAGGATTTCTTTCTGTGATCATGGATCCGAATGTCAGCAACTCTTATATTCTTTGCCAAGACCTCCGCTGCATTGAAAAAATCGAAGAAGCGAATATGCGTGCTGGGAAAGATCCGGAAAAACATATCGCCGATCTTTATCACCGCATCGAAAAACTTTTTGAAAGAATCAGCGGCTACAAGCCCGAATAAAAATGTGTTCACCAGTTGTGAACACTCGTTGAACTTCACTGCAAACTTCTCGTTGTTGAGAGGTTTTTTCATACATTTTCACTCTCAAAATTGTGGTTTTTTGAGTTTTTTTGCGAAAACGAGGGGCGGGTGATAAGTTGCCTTTCGTAGCGCAAATTCAAACAAAAAAGGAAAAATGTATGAAACTATTTTTGAAATCTATGATCATGTTGTTCGCTTGTTCTTCCGCTTTGGCATCCGGCGAAGTTCAATTTAACGCTCGACTTAACAACACGACAGGTGAAGAAGCGATTCTGGCTTTTTATGCAGAATATGAAGCGACACGCGCTCTTCCTGGTTGCAAAAGTTACGGTCTTCCTGAGGGTGAATTCAAATCCGATTTTAAAACAAAGCAGCGCCTTCATTTCTTCAGCGGCTCTGACGTAAAAGCGGCGATTCCTGTTCAATTCGGCATCTGCGCCTACAAAATGACTCATACTGCTGTGATCGTCATCAGCCCAATTATGTACGAAGGTATGCAAGTGGAAGGACGTGCAAAAGAAGTTGAACCCGGTGTTTTAGAATTCAAAGGCGGGCTTCCCGGAAACGTCCCTGTGAAATCTGGCAAAGTTTCTCAAACAAACGTTATTAATTGCGGCTTTCCCGAGGCAGATTCTTACGCTGCCCGCTGTGATGTAAAAGAAATCATCTCTAACGGCTCTTCCGTCAACGTGAACGTAAACCTCATCTACAGAAACTAAAAAATCCGTAAAGCCTCCTTGCTCGTTCATCAAGGAGGCTTTTTTTTCATTTATAGTCTCAAAGTGACACAGCTTAAAAAATAATATTAAACTCCGATAAGTTTAATATGAATTGCTATGAAATCACGGACCTTGTTGTTAAATATCCCTTTCAGGACCGACCGGCATTAGACTCTTTAAGTCTTCAAATACGTTCTGGAAGTTTCACCGTCGTGTTGGGTGCAAATGGTAGCGGAAAGTCGACCTTACTAAAGTGTCTTGCTGGAACTCAAATGTGGCACTCAGGCACACTGTTTCTTAATGGAATCACCCGCTCACTAGACCTTCCCAAATTCAATGCCGATCAAATTCATATTTCAGAGGATATTGTATTACCTAACTTTTCTATTTCGAATCTCGTCTCGTTGTATCAAAAATTCTGGCCTAAATTTAACATCCAAATGTGCGAGCATATTCTTTCGCTGGGGTCGATTTCTTTGATAAAACGCCCAAGTCAGCTGTCTCGTGGTCAGAAGATTTTACTTCAGTTTGCGCTGGGATTAGCAACAAGATCTACCATTGTACTTGTCGATGAAGTAACGGCAGCGCTGGATCCATATGTGAGGAAAAAAGTTATTGAAGAGTTATCCAGGTATCAGCAAGAGCAGGGCGCAACAATTGTTTTAGCCACTAACATCGCATCCGAAGTCGAAGAAGTTGATTTAGATATTATTCTTCTTAAGTCTGGAAGAGTTTTAATGGCGGGGCGTGCCTCAGATATAAAAAAGCAGTTTCGCGAAAATGTAAAAAAATTAGGAGAGAGCGAACTAGTGACTGTCGAAGAAATATTCGCTCACTTTTCAGGGCAAGGACGAGAATGATTTACTATATTCTCAAACGAAATACTTCCGCATTTTGTGTTATTGTATTCGGAGCTCTTCTAACTAGCATCCTGGGACGATATAACGATGAGCTCGGTGTTGCAGGCGTTCTGATTATGATGGCTGCTGCGATGCTAGGAGTAAAGTCCAATTGGTGTTTGCTTTTGCCAATGTCGCGGAAGCGAATAATGGCGTGGAGTGTGGTGGAAGCAGCCATCGTTGCTTCGTTTTCCGTTTTGTCCTTAGCTGTGGTATCGCTTGTCATGAGTGAAACTTCAGGGATCAAGATTTCGGCGAGGAATTTTGATGTAGGTGTTGTAATTTCAATTATGATATTTTTGCTGAGATCACTTGTCGGCCTGAATATAAAGAATGTCAGTGTTCAGCAAAATCAACATCCGAAAACACAAAGAAAAACGATTCTTTTTATTTTTGCATTTTCGATCCCGGCTTTGTTAATGGATAGATTTCCTCTCCTGCCAGCGATCGCAATTTTTTGTGTTTTAGTATGTACTCCATTAATGGCCTATCAGATGTATAGCCCTCCCATTGATAGCTGGCGAAAGATAAGGAATTGGAGTTATGCCGGATGCCTTAGCGCAAGTGTGTTTCTGATTACTTTGGTTTACGGTAGTACTGTTTATTGGGCTCCGAATAAGTACACTGACTTAGCCCTCGGTATCTGGGGACAGATACCCGTTCCCATCCCGGAAGAGCGTGCACTTACGTTATTAAAATCACCATATATAGGTCGATCCATTTTTTCTGTTAACTTGATTAAGATCTATGCTGAAAGATTAACACCCCAAGATATTACGAAAAGAACTGAGAAGTGTGCCGATAGGAATTGCATTGAAATGAGTACGTTGTTGTACTCGATGAACTCAACATACAAAGAGCCTGATTTTGAAACTTTTAAGGAAATCGTCGAAAAATGTTCGTTGAAGGAATCTCAGAGACATTTAAAATGCTCTAATATTAAGCCTCACAAAAAAGTTTTGGGGTATTGGCTAAATAGCCTCGCATCTTCGGAGAAGCTCACGTTGTGGTTACAGTCCGAAGACAGAGACCAGCAGTTTCTTGCGTTAAGAGCTTTATCAACTAAAGAAGCTGACAAACTCCAATTGCAAAGAGTAGAGCAGTTAATGAAAAGTGATGACAAATTCATTAAGTCATCAGCGACCGAATATATGAAAGTATTCCGTGCTAAGGCGGAGCTTAATAAAGACTTATGCGCGAAAACTCCCGACGATACACAATGTCGAGCGCAAGTCGACGATCTAATTTGAGTGACAGTTGTTCCTAGGCCGGAAGAAAAAGCGTATTCAAAAGTTTCTACAGTCGAACGAGTCGCTTCGGTTCATTTTCACAGTTTGTAAACACGACGTGAGAGTCGTGTCTCAAAATCGAAAACTGCCAGAGACTCGCAGAACATAATAACCTCCTAGAACTTAAACAGTTTCCGCGGAAGTCCCGATAAATACAGAGTCATGCTCTGGTCTTATGCGCGGAAAGCTGTGCTTTCGTCTATACCTGTACGTCACCGGTTATTCGGTGATGTTCTTGTTGCAGTTATCGCTGCGACGAGTTTGGTGTCATGCACATTGGACACTCAATTACTCTCGACCCAAACCCTGACACTCTTTTCAGTGACCAGCGAAAGCGACGGCCGTATCAATGGCAGCAATATGGCGTCAGCATCTTTTAAAGGGAGTTGTATTCCCGGTTCTAAGGTCACAGTAAGCGAAGCAACAGCGACACTTCATCAAGAATTCACTTGTGACACCTCAGGGCTTTGGGCCAAAGCTCTGGATCTATCCACTCTGCCCGTAAGTTATGTGGGAGAGCTGGTTTTTACAATGATCGTACCGACAGGCCAGACGGCGGAACAAAAATATTCTATCGAAAAAGATGCGATTCCTCCGACCCTTACTCTGGATACGCCCGTGGCTGTGACGTCATTTAACGAAGCGGCTTATCCGCTTGCGGGGAACTGTTCTGAAAATGGCAAGACAGTGACTCTTATCATGGGCACCGTTTCAACGACGGCGGTCTGTACGGCAGGAGCCTTTTCCGCAAATGTGGATGTCTCATCGGTACTTGCGTCGCCGATTTCAATCTCGGCGACTCTCACTGATGCCGCTGGAAATACGGGCAGTGCTTCAGATTCTGCCACTCGCACCGGGGCTCCTCCTGTTGTCAGCTCCTTTGTCTTGAACAGTGGTGCCGCGATCACTGCGACGAATGTTGTGACCGTGGATATGGCGGTGACAGATGCTACTGAAATGTATTTAACAGACGTGCCGGGCTGCGCCTCCGGTGGAAGTTGGGTTTCTTATTCTGCAGTGGCTTCTTGGACCGTGCCCTCGTTGAACGCAAATAACACTTTGTATGCAAAATTCAAGAATGCAGGCGGGGAAACTTTGTGTGTGTCTGATAGCATCGTTCATGACTCGGTTTCTCCCACAATCACAATTGATTCTCCGGCGGAGAATAGTTACGTGAATATAGCGAACGTTTCATCGTTTACGATCAGCGGCAGTTGCTCTGAATTAAACCGCTCTATCACGATTACAGGACCGAGTGGCTATACGGCGACAACAACGTGCTTAGGTACGACGTACTCCGCAATTCTTGATCTGACGGCGCTGCCGCAAGGGAATTTTTCACTGTCGGCGACTTTGTTGGATGAAGCGGGGAACTCGGGTTCTGCAAACTCTGCAAACTACATCAAAGACACAGTGGCTGCGGCGGCGGGCTCGCTCGTCATCAACAACAATTATGCGGGTACGACAAGCTTAAACGTGACTTTGAACATTTCCGGTTCAGGGCAAATGTACATCACGAATGCGGCCGATTGTAACTCGGGCGGAGTTTGGGAAAATGCCGCGGTAACAAAAGCGTGGACTTTGGCGACAGCAAATGCGACGAACACAGTTCGCATCAAACGCCGTGATGCTGCGGGAAATGAATCGGCGTGTATTTCAGACAGCATTGAACATACAAGCTCCGTTCCAAGTTTATCTTTGGCATCGCCCACCGCGGGTTCTTACATCTACCTGATGAACACGTCCGCGTTCACGGTCTCGGGGGCGTGTTCAGAAGAAGGACAGCCAGTCACTTTGACGGCCAATGGCAGCGCGCAACCTTCGGCAACGTGCACAAGTGGAGCGTGGTCGCGAACTTTGAATCTCGCAACCGCGGCGCAAGGCACAGTCACTATCGTAGCCAACCACAGCAGAATGACCGGGGTTTCGGCTCCGACAGTGACAGTCGCTTTTGTGAAGGACACGGTGGCACCGACAGTGTCGATGGCTATCAATAACGGAGATGCTTACACAAACAATTTAGCCGCTACTTTGGCACTTTCAATGACCGGCGGTGCTACCGAAGTGTATATCACTAACAATGCTCTTTGCCTTAGCGGCGGGACCTGGGAGCCGTTTGCGACTTCGAAGTCGTGGACTCTTCCGACAGCGAATGGTACGAACTGGGTTTCTTATAAAGCCCGGGATGCCGCCGGCAACGAGACAAACTGTTACGCTGATACCATTATCCACGACACCATCGTTCCTTCCGCGACCGTCACCATGGCGGTGGGCACGTACATCAATAGCGTGAATCAATCCGCATTTGAAATTACGGGAACATGTTCTGAATACGGTCGCTCTGTAACACTCTCGTTAGCGGGTGAACCAAGTATCACGGGCACAGCGACGTGCGGCGGTGGTTTTTGGTCGATGACCGTCGATGTGAGCGCGCTTGCAGATAACACATCATCGACGTATGCCTTTAGCTTCGTGCACACTCGCCCCAGCGGAAACATGATCACGGCGTACGGCCACTTCTATAAAGACACGGTCCCACCAGCTAACGCCGTATTGACGAACGCGCCTTCGGGGACAAATGCTAACAGTGCACTCAATGTCACGGTGAGCGGGACAGGCGTCACTAAATTTAAATACTTCCTCATCCGTCCGGGAGAGTTCAACTCTTGCGCTTCAACTTCAAGTTACTTGGGAAGTGAGAACTTCACGTCTTCGCAAATTTCCGACAGAATTCTTGTGAATGGCGACTACAAACTTTGTGTGTGGGGAATGGACGGAGCAGGGAACTGGTCTCCGGCACACACCGAAGCGTCTTGGACTCGTGATGCTCTTACGGCTGTTCTTGCGGGAGCACCCACAGGAGTTTCAGCGGCAACGTCCGTCAACATCACGGTGTCAGGGACAAGTGTCACTCAATATAAAAAAGCTTTCATTAGTTCCGGCACTTGTGCCACAGCGACTTACAGTGGCCAAATTCCCGTGGGAACTGCGATCACAGACAATATCAGTGCCGTGCCCAACGGTCCCGTCACATTGTGCGTGATCGGTTCTGACACTTTTGGTACGTGGCAATCGGAAACGGCGGCGACGCAAGTTTCTTGGATTAAAGACGCTGTTTCAACTGTGCAAATCAGTTCTGCGGCCCAAAGCAGAGTCAATGAAGGGGATAGCGGCCAAACAGTCACGTTCAGTATCAATCCCGTCAAAAATTACGACGTGATCGTGTACTACAAAGTGACGGGCGATGCGCAGAACCCGACCCATCACGATCTGAGCTCCGGTTCCGTCACAATTCCCGCAAACACGGCTTCAGCTACGCTCACTGTGAATTTTCCGAATAATGCACTGACAGAAGGTGAAAAGCTTCTGAACATTCATATCACGCACACGTCTACGATCGCGGCGCTGCTTGGAGTGAACTATCAAGCGCAATACTTTATTGCTGATGACGAAAAAGATCTGAAAGTCACATCCATTTCCGTGAATCTGAGACATAGTTGCGCCATCTTGTCTGATGGTTTTATTCGTTGTTGGGGATTTAACACAACGGGGGCTTTGGGAACCGGAGATGGAAATTTCCGTGATGTCGCCGCGCTTGTCACCGTGAGCGGTAACCCGACATTCGCAAGCGTGGAAACAGGCGTTGATCATACTTGCGCGATTACAACCTTAGGAGCCCTCTATTGCTGGGGAACGAACGCGACAAAACAACTCGGCGACGGAACAAATACACAGCGCGCGTCTCCAGTTCTTGCCGATGCATCCAATCAGTATGTGATGGTCAGCCTCGGTTACCAACACACATGTGGTATTACGACGGCGAACAAACTGCGTTGTTGGGGATCGAATATGTTCGGTCAGATCGGGACGGGGACGACTGGAGGTACAATTAATCCCACGGAGATTGATAGTGCGAACAACTACAAATATGTGGCAGCAAGAAACGAATCAACCTGTGCCATTACAACCACGCACAAGCTGCGTTGCTGGGGGCATAACGGAAGCAATCAGCTAGGTATTTCGGGAGCGACTTTTAATGCTCCTCAAGATGTGGATGCGGCGACAGACTATTCTAGCATCGCACTTGGATCGAATCATGCCTGCGCGATAACGATGGCGGGCCAATTAAAATGTTGGGGAACTAATTCCTGGGGCCAGGTCGGTGATGGGACGAATATCACGAAAACGACTCCTACCGTCGTCAGCTCATCTGAAACTTTTGTATCCGTCTCGGTAAATACGGATAGTAACGCAACTCCTCGAGGAACAACGTGCGCAATCACAACGGCGAAGGCTCTGTATTGCTTCGGTCATAGCACCCACGGACAAGTGGCAGACGGGACTGCGTCGACGCGAAGAACACCCACGCTGAGTGATGCAGGGACTTCTTACGATCTGATTTCATTAGGGGCGGGGCGAGTCTGTGGCGTTACGACTTCGGGTTATCTGCGCTGCTGGGGAAATTTTGCTTTTGATGGTTCCGGAAATCCTCAATACAACGCTTTGGGCGCGGGGCACGGCTCAGGATTCTTCTCACGTTGGGGTGAGTTGTTTAAAGATTATTCTTTCGACAGCGTTTCATTTGCAGGGATCATGCATGACGACACTATGGCCTGCGGTATTAGCAACAAAAAACTTTATTGCTGGGGAACCGCAGAGGTGATGGGGGACGGTTCGACGGCGATTGTGCGAAGACCCGCTCCGGTCCTGTTAGACCCCGACACGAATTATTCCCAAGTGGCTTCTCGTCACGGTGCCGATCACTGTGCCATCACTGAAAGTGGTGATTTGAAATGCTGGGGAAAAAATCACTTCGGAGAATTAGGATCGGCGTCCGTGGCGACAACCTCCTCAACTCCGCGGGTGAACATTCCCACTCTAGCGGACCCAGGATACAAGTACATTCATGTGAGCATGGAAAACAGCGCCACGTGCGGAGTCACAACGACGGGAGATTTGCGCTGCGCAGGCGTGAATAGCAGCGGCCAATTAGGCGATGGAACGACAACGGCGTCTTCCACGTTCAAAACGATTGATAGTGGCACCAAATACAAAACGGTGGAGCGGGCGTACGCTCACACTTGCGGAATTACAACGGCAGGCGTGCTCAAGTGTTGGGGAAGCAACAGTAACGGTCATTTAGGGATTGGTTCAACGACAAGTGCATCGTCTCCGGCAGAGGTCGATCCGGGTGTCGCCTATAAATCCATTTCCTTGGGCGCGACTTACACATGTGGTGTGACGACCGCAGGAAAGGCAAAATGTTGGGGAAATTCCAACGACGTCGGTAACGGCAGTTCTGGGAACGTCACAAGTCCTTATCTTATAGACGGCGGTAACGACTATCTTTCTGTCTTTGCGGGAACCGACTTTGCCTGCGGAATTCTAACAAGCCATGCGGTGAAGTGCTGGTCTGTGCACATGCCGACGGTAGGACTGGTGCAACCTGTTTTCGGAAACACCGTCTTAAACCAATTCAACGCCACATTGATTGATCCGGGAATGGGCTATTCAAAAATTCTTTTAGCAGGAGATATGTTCTGCGGTTTGACCCTCGGAAAAACTTATCGCTGCCACGGCTTTGGCGGCGATGGCGCCGTCCTAGGCGATGTCGATACATCTCCGTCAGTAACGCAGGTCAGCTCATTTCCGATTTATCAGCCCACGTACCTGCATAAAATGTTCTACTAAGAAGTGCGGAGAAGATTCACGCGATCCATCACGAATTGCGCTCTTTCCTGAACTGTTCCCATCGGAACTTCGATTAAAGAATAACCAAGTTTCCTATAAGCGTTCAGGATCTGTTCATGAAACTGAAGTGTTGCTTCGAATGTCATTTTGCGCTCTTCATCGGTTGCATAAATGTCCTTCCACGGCGGCAAAACAAAGACGTCAGAGTTGTAGAGGTGATTTTGCGAAGCTTCTTCGAAAGGTTCTAAATTGAGTTCAAATAATGAGGCATAGCCAATGGCATCAACGACACTGCGATCAAAAACAACAATGCCAGAGTGATTGAGGAGTTTTTCAAAACTGCGAATCGAATGAGCCATGAGGAGCTCCGTGAAGCGAAAAGGATTCTTTTCAGGAAGACCGTCACCACCAGACGCTCTTTGTTCAGCAAGTATTTCACGCGCAGGTTCATCGACGCAGAGGACCCCGCGATTGCGCAATTCTTGAATCAGGGTCGTTTTGCCAACACCAGGCGCACCAGTAAGGATAAAAAAATTATTTTGTCGTTGTCTCATGATTTAAAACCTCAAGAATTCAGTGAGCGCCAAAAAATGACGTGCAAAAACATCGAATGAAATCGAGCGAGAATTGTCTGAGTATTTGTAGGGGGAAAATTTGGTGCGGGTGGAGGGACTTGAACCCCCACGGACGTGAATCCAAGAGATTTTGAGTCTCTCGTGGCTACCATTACACCACACCCGCGTAGAGGAATCTTTTTTAAAGAAAAGCGTCCAAAACCTCAAGCGTTTTTTTAGGAATCCGCTCCAAATGAAAATAAAACGCACCGCAACGACAAGAGGTCCGGGGTTAAATCAGAATAGATTTCGATTCTTGCTTAAAATTTGAGCTGATGTGGAAATCCAGATCCGGTCTATAAACTCTCGATCTGTTTCTTAATCCATGGCAAGTGCGGTTTCAGATCGGTAAAGAGCGAAACGCCATGACAGATGCGCATGTCTTTTTCTTTTGTCGCTGTCACATCAAGTCCCATGGAAGTAATGCCCACAAGAGTGAGGTCGCGACCGTCATGCACGTAAAGAGGACCGCCGGAATCGCCGGAGCAAACGCCGTTAGAAGGTTGTTGAACCGCGATGGTGCCGGGAACGGTGACCGTCGTTTTGACGATCGCCATATAGAAATTCGAAACAACTCGCGAAGCCGGCGCTGTTGTAAAACGCAGCACGCCTGAATCCTCTGCTGTTTCGGAAGTTACGCCATAGCCTGACATCACAAGCTGATCATCTTTGGAAGCCTGATAAGTCTCGCTGGGCAAGGCGCGAACTTTATAACCCTCAGGAATCCCTCCCGAGAATTTCATAATCGCCAGATCGCGACCCGCGTTTAAAAGAGTCTTATTAAAATAAGTATAGTCGGGATGAACGGCTTCATCGACAACCGCACGGCGAGTTCTTTTCGGTGCGGCGATCGTGCAACTGGCGTTATTAGTAAACGCGATTTGCGAACGCCCACCTGGAGTCGTGCAGTGAGCCGCCGTCAAAACTTTATCGTCATCAATCAGAGTGCCCGTGCAGATTCCGGTTTTACCTTCGATGTCTTTATGAATAACAAAGACCGTGCTTTCGCTGAGAGGATTGTTCGAACCTAAGATTTCGCCGCCAACAATGCCGAACGAAGAGCCCGTCACTTCACAGGAGGCTGGTTCGGCTTTCAACTCTTTTCCTCCGTCGCTGCCGGAGCAGGCGGATAAAACAGAAAGAGCTAATAAGAGGACACTCTTTTTAAGGAAGTGGCGGTACATCAGCAAAAACTCCTTATATATAAGGAGCAGTTTTACCAAAACCAGCCACGTTCAGGGGCGAAATGATCCCGCTTTGTAAGTTCTTCAGAAAGCGTCTTGTAAGTTGTCACAATTCTGATCAGACAAGGAGGTAAGGGGTGCGAAGGTGCTGGAGGACTTCCAATAGATATCAACGACTTAGACGCCGGGGACGAAATTCGGCCTTGTTGGCATCAGGCTTGCTCTACGCCTCCAGTGACTTAAAAGGTTTTTTGATTTTGAAACCAGAACCACGAGGAGACTTTATGAAAAAGTATTTCTATATCCTTGCGGCTTTGAGCATCGCTCCCACTTTTGCGTTGGCTCAAAGTCTCGAGAGCGATGTTGATGCGGAGCTTGATCAGATGTATTCAAGCGCGCAAGCAGCTCCTGTTGAAGCGGCGCCAGCTGCTCCAGCACAAGCGGCTATCGCAACAACAGCCCCAGTAAGCGGACAGCCTATCTATATTTTGAATCAGGCGACTCCGACTTCGAACGCTCAGTTGCAGCAATCACAAATTCAAAAACAGCCTACGACTGTGATTGAAGCTTCTCCATTGGCGGAGTCTCGCGCGGAACAAATCCGTCGCGCTCGTCAAGATGCTGAGGTTCAAACAGAACAAAGAATCGTTGAAAAGCTTGAGCAATCTCGTATGGAAGACGAGAAGCGCAGAGCCGGCGTTCTTTTTGGTGATAAATTCAATCAAATGGGTGAGCAACAGCAAGTTCAGCAACAAGCTGTGCAACAACCTGTTTACGTTCAACCGGCTCCTGTTCAACAAGTTGAAGAGCCTAAAGAAAACACACGCGATATCGTTCGTGAAGAAATCGCTGCTGCCATGAAAGTGGAAGAAGAAGCGGCTATCGCTCCGATCGAAACGAAGTACGTGGCAGGTATCTTGGGTATCGGTGATTATCCAGATACACGTTTGGTTAAAGGAAACTACGCTTTGGGTGTGGCTTTCGGTAACAAGTACGACAATATCGTGATCGAGGGTTCTTTCTTGTACTCTAACTACACAGTTGAAGGACAGGGTTACTACACAGGCGGATACAACTACGGTTACGGCTATGGCTATGCTAACAACGGCATGTACATCCCGGACTCTATCGATATCCAACAATACTCTGGTCAATTGGCTGCGAAAGTTCAATTGTTCAGCGGTATCATCAAGCCTGTATTCGGTGCTTTGGTGTCTTACTCTTACAGAGCGTTCTCATGGGATAACAAAAATCCTTATGGATACGTGAATGATACAAAAGCAAGTTCTCATGCGATCGACGTGGGTACTGTGGTGGGTGCTGATTTGGAATTCTCTCCTAAATACTCTTTGGGTTTGGATTTCAGATATATGTGGAACCTTTCCAATCGTTTGGATGCGGATAACACATTCATGACTGGACCTCAGTATAATCAGATCGAAAAATTGCAATATTACGTGATGTCGCTTGTCGGCCGCGTGAATTTCTAATCTAATAAAAGAAGTTAATTAATTCCTCAGTGGTTACAGGCCCCGTCAGAAATGTCGGGGCTTGTTTTTTCTTTCCCGCCAGAGCATAGTTTTCCTATGCGCATTTTCTTAGCTTTCTTATTTTCTCTTTCTCTTCCGGTTTTTGCGGCGGTCGTTGTTACCGAAACAGTGGGGCAGGCGGCGGATCAAGTCGTGACTTCGCGTGAAGTGCAAATCGCGATGGTCATTGAGCACGTGCTTTATCCTGTTAAGAACGGCAAAAAAGATCTTTACGAGGTACGGCCTGGCCAAGGGGAGTTTCGCAGTGCTGCCACGTCGGTGCTTTTAGAAGCGGTCGTGGCGCTGGAGGCAGAGAACTTCAATGTCGCAAGTCTTTCGGACGAAGAATTGGCCGAAGCTGTCAGCAAAATAGAAAAAGCCGTTGCCGGCAAAGCCTATTGGGCGCAGTTGGAGGTTTCTCCGGCAGAGCTTAAAAAATTCACCTCACGAAAACTTGTCGCGAAAAGTTTTTTGAAATTTAAAACGAATTCCATGAGCAGCATCATCACGGATCAGGAAGCGCAAGCTTATTACGATAAGAACCGTGTGAAGTTCGGCAGCACGCCGTTTGCTTCTTTTAAAGACAACATCAAAAATTATCTCGCCCAACAACAGCTCGAAGAACGTATTCGCGCCTGGTTTGAAGTGATCAAGCGTAAGTACAAAGTTCGCACTTTCTCTGCGGATTGATCTATGAAAATTGAAACGCTGACGACGGCCCATAAACCCCAAATGCGCGCTTTGGTAGAAGCCGTTCATGAAGAACAAGGGCTCTTGCCGCAGTTTTATTGGCCCAAAGAACTTTTGGGTGCGGAAATGGCGACGGCCGAAGCGGTAGGGATTTTTGCCGGGGAAGCCTTAGCGGGTTTCGTTCTTTATCGCATTGTTCCCGAAGCTTGGGAGATCTCTTTGGTCGTGAGTCACCCTCGCTATCGCCGTCAGGGGTATATGGAGAGCCTTATAACTCATCTTATCGCCGCGAAGGGTCAAGAGCGCGAACTGTGGCTTGAGGTCCACATCGAGAACGTGGCGGCGCAAAAGCTCTATGAAAAGCTCGGTTTTAAAGAAGTAGGGCGGCGCACAAAGTATTATAAGGATGGGGCCACGGCGATTTTGTATTCTTGTCCTTAAGGGCTCCTCTGGGTGAGTCCAGCCAAGATAAACCCTTGCACTGTCTCTCATTTTTTGCTAGTTTCAAGTCGTTCGAATGGGCCCTCAGGCCCATTTTTTTTTGCGGCCCGGACGGGCAAGGGGTTGAGTTTTTCAGCTCCACATGCAGCTTAGGAACTTTCCTTTCACCTGCAATCTAGACTCGCACTGCGAGAACTGGACCCCGTCCAGTGGCAGTGTATGTTATATAAGGATTGCCGAAAAATGTCTGAAAACCCATCGTGGATGGAAAAAGTAGAAAACATGGCTAACGAGGTTGCGACTCGCGAGGGTTGCTTCATTTACGACATCGAGTTCGTTGGCGCGGGCAAAGGCCGTACCCTTCGTGTTTTCATTGATAAAGAAGACGGCAGCATCAGTATCGACGATTGCTCCAATGTCTCCAAAGGTTTGAACCTTCTTTTAGACGTCGAAGATATTATTCCCGGTGGCGCTTACAATCTTGAAGTTTCAACTCCAGGTTTGGATCGCACTTTGAAGAAACCTTGGCACTTCCAAAAAGTCGTGGGCAAGAAAGTTTACATCAAGACCACCAAAGCTCTGGAAAGCGCTGGTGTGACGGATAAGAAGTGGAAGGCCGCAAAGACAGTCGAGCAAGTTTTGGAGTCGGCTGATGACAGCGGTATTCGCTTTGTCGTGAACGACGTGGAAATCAAAATCCCGTACGCAATGATCGACAAAGCTAAAGTAGTTTTTGAAATGACCAAAGGTCAAAAAAAGTAACGAGAGAGGAAAATCATGGCTGAAAATATGTTTTCAGATCTTTCCAAAGTGATTGATCAAGTCGGAAAAGACAAAGGTATCGATAAGCAAGTAGTTATCGACGCAATCACTCAAGGTATGCTTGTAGCTGCTCGTAAAAAATACGGTACTTACCGTGAAATTGAAGCCGCTTATAACGAAGAGACAGGCGAAGTTGAACTTTTTGAGTTCAAAGAAGTAGTTCCTCGCGAAAAATTCATCGACGAAGAAGTTGAAATTCCTTATGACGAAGCCCAAAAATTAGACCCGAACGTGCAAATCGACGATTCGATCGGTATCAAATTGGAAGCTTCGGACTTGGGTCGTATTGCTGCGCAAACAGCAAAACAAATCATCATGCAGAAAGTGCGTGATGCAGAACGCTCTATCATCTTCAATGAATTCGAAGAGCGTAAAGGCGAAATCGCTTCCGGTATCGCTCGTCGCGTGGAAAAAGGCGCGATCGTTGTCGACTTGGGCCGTACTGAAGCGTACATCCCACCGCGTGAGCAAATCCCTGGCGAACAATACAAACCAGGCGATCGTATTCAAGGTTATTTGTCTGAAGTTCGTCAAACAACTCGTGGACCGCAAATCATCATGTCTCGCGCGGACGAGCGTTATTTGATGAAACTTTTCGAAATGGAAGTTCCTGAAATTTATGACGGTGTTGTTGAGATCATGGCAGCGGCTCGTGAGCCGGGTCAACGCGCGAAAATCGCGGTTCGTTCTAAAGACAACTCAGTTGATCCAGTGGGCGCTTGCGTGGGTATGAAGGGTTCTCGTGTACAAAACATCGTACAAGAACTTCGTGGCGAGAAGATCGATATCGTTCCTTGGGACGAAGACATCACTCGTTTTGCGTGCAACGCTTTGGCTCCGGCGGAAATCTCTCGCGTGTTCTTGGATGACGCGAACAAAGAGATGGAAATCGTCGTTCCAGATTCTCAATTGTCATTGGCGATCGGTAAACGTGGTCAAAACGTGCGTTTGGCAGCGAAATTGACGGGCTGGAAATTGGATATCATTTCTGAATCTGCAGCGGCATCTCGTACAGCGGAATCCATCTTCAATTTGATGTTGATCCCGAACATGAGCGAGACAATGGCGCAAAACATTTTCCAATCTGGTTTCGGTTCCTTCCAAGCAGTCGCTGCGGCGTCTGTTGAAGAGTTGATGACTATTCCTGGTTATGACGACCCGGATAAAGCAGAGAAATTGTCAAAAGAAGCGAAAGCTCTTGTGGCGAAATATGAAGCAGAAGGCGTGCCTGTTCCAACGGCTCCTTCAGCGGCAAAAGATAATAAATCAAACGTCTCCGCGAAAGAACAAGCGGATATGCTTCTTAAGCAAGAGTTGAAAAAACTCGATGCTCAAGAGGCGGACGAAGAATAATTTTGGATAAAGAATACACAGGGAGACTGAGTGAGTAATCCAAAGGTTTTTGAATTTGCAAAAGAGATCGGGATGACCCCGCTAGCCCTCATGGATAAAATCCGTGAATGGCATTTGCCAGTGAAGAGTCACATGGCGGAGCTTGAGCCCGAGGTTCTTGAGCAAATTAAAATTAAACTCAGCGGCGGTGACAAACCTGCCGAAGAGGCTAAACCAAAAAAGGCAGCGACTCGTAAAGCAGCGCCGAAGAAAGCCGCAGCGGCAGCAGAGCCTGAAGCAGCGGCCGCGGCCGCTCCTGCGAAGTCTCCTGTGATTCGTCGTAAAAAAGACGAAGTGGTGGCGGAGGCTCCGAAAGCGAAAGTGATCGCGAAGCCTGAAGTTTCTGAAGAAGAAACTCCCGCTCCAAAAACAACTCGCGTCGTTGTGAAGAAAACAACGGCAGCGAAAGAAGAAGAATCTGAAGTTGAGGCAGCTCCGGCTCCGGTAGTGGAAGAAAAAGTGACAAAGGTGGAAGCTCCCACGCCAGTGGCGAAGCCTGAACCTGTTGTTGCGAAAGAAACTCCGGCGGCAGCTCCAGCTCCTGCGCAAGAACCGGCGGCTCCGGCTGCACCGGCTCCACAAGCGCGTAAGAAAGAAGTGGTTGTGGGTACAAGTGGCGTGGCGAGTTCTTCAACTCCGGCTACAACAGTGAAAAGAAATATTATCGGTCGTATGGACCTTTCCCGTGTGCAGTCACAAGCTCCACAGCGTTCTCAAGGCGACCGCCCGCAAGGCGGTTTCTCGGGACCGCGTACGGGTGGACCGGGTGGCGATCGCCAAGGTGGCGGAGGTTTTGCTCCACGCCCAGGCGGATTCAACAGACCGGCAGGGGGCGCTCCGACACGCAATATCCGTACGGGATTTGTGGCGGCGAACCAACCGCCGGAGCCAATGCCAGCAACGGATGATTTTAAAGGTAAAGACTTCGACAAACGCAAACGTTTCGGCGGCGGTCCTAGCACTAACGTAGGCGGCGGCGCAGGCACACGTGAGCGTGAAAAAGAGAAAGAAGAAGAAGTAGCGGTATTCAACGCGGTTGAATTCCGTAAACGTGAGATGGTCTTCCAGCCGAAAAAGAAAAAAGGCATGTTGGACCGTGAAGCGATGAAAACACAAATCACAACTCCGTCTGCGCACAAACGTGTCGTGAAAGTAAACAACACGATGAAGTTGAGCGACTTGGCGATGGAGATGGGTTTGAAAGCGCCACAGCTCATCAAAGTTTTGATGCAAAATGGTGTGATGGCCAACATGAACACGGATTTAGATTTCGATACGATCGCTTTGATCGTTCCGGAGTTTGGTTGGGAAGCACAAAACGTATTCAAAACAGCGGATGCGGTTGCCGAAGAAACAGCTTTCGGTGATTTGGAAGCAGAAGCAATTATTCGTCCTCCAGTTGTGACTGTTATGGGTCACGTCGACCACGGTAAAACATCTTTGCTCGATGCAATTCGCAATGCCGACGTTGCAGCCGGCGAGGCGGGTGGTATCACTCAGCATATCGGTGCTTACAGTGTTAAGTTGGACGACGGTTCATTGATCACATTCTTGGATACTCCAGGCCACGAAGCCTTCACGGCTATGCGTGCGCGCGGAGCGAATGCGACAGACATCGCGATTATCGTGGTGGCAGCGGATGACGGTATGATGCCTCAAACTCAAGAGGCGATTAACCACGCGAAAGCAGCGGGCGTACCTATCATCGTGGCAGTGAACAAAATGGATAAGCCAGGCGCGAATCCAGATCGTATTAAGCAACAATTGACTGAGCTTGAAATCGTTCCGGAAGAATGGGGTGGTAACACGATCTTCTGTGAAGTTTCAGCTTTGAAGAAAACAGGTATCAAAGAGCTTCTTGAGCAAGTGAAACTTCTTGCTGAGGTTGCGGAGTTGAAAGCCAATCCAAAACGTTCGGGCACAGGTCTTGTGATCGAAGCGAAAATGGAAAAAGGCAAAGGACCTGTTGCAACACTTCTTGTGAAAGACGGAACTGTTGAAGTCGGTCAGTACATCGTTGCCGGAACTATGAAAGGCCGCGTGCGTTCTTTGACGAACGATAAAGGCGAAAGAATCCAATCTGTCGGTCCTGGTTTGCCAGCCGAGGTTTTGGGTCTTGAAGCAGTTCCAGCAGCCGGTGACAAGTTCGACATCGTCAAAGATGAAGACACGGCAAACAAAGTTTCTACATTAAGAAAAGAGCAAGCTGAAAAAGCGGCGGCGGCTCCGGCTTCGAAAATGTCTTTGGAAGACATCTTCGCCAAAGTGAAATCCGGCGACGTGAAAGAATTGGCGATCATCTTGAAAGCGGACGTGCATGGTTCTCTCGAGGCCATCAACGGAATGCTTGCGAAATTGTCGACTTCCGAAGTGAAAGCGAAAGTGATCCACTCGGCTGTAGGCGGTATCAATGAAGGTGACGTGGTTCTTGCGCATACAGCGAAAGGGATCGTTCTTGGCTTTAACGTACGTCCTGACTTGGGCGCACAAGCGAAGGCGAAACAGCTCGGTGTTGATATTAGAACATACTCTATCGTGTATGAATTGATCGATCAGATGAAAGCCGCAATGGCGGGTCTTCTTTCTCCAGATGTGGTGGAAGAAGTTATGGGTCGCGCAGAAGTGCGTAACACATTCTCCGTTCCTAAAGTGGGCACGATTGCAGGTTGCTTCGTGATCGACGGAAAAGTACAGCGTAACAACATGATCCGTCTTCTTCGTGAAAACAAAATCGTTTACGAAGGAAAGATCTCGTCTCTTAAACGTTTCAAAGACGACGCCAAAGAAGTGGCTTCCGGCTACGAGTGCGGTATCGGCATTGAAAACTACAATGACGTTAAAGTGGGCGACGTGATGGAAGCTTACGTGAAAAAAGAAGTTGCACGTGAGTTGGGTGCAGGAGCTGAGTAATGAAAAATATGGGTGATGGGCGCCGAGTCGCTCGCGTTGAAAGAGAAATTCAGTCGACCATCGCTCAGTTTTTGATCCGTGGTTTTAAGACACCGTTGCCAGGTCTTGTAACTGTGGCCTCGGTGCGTATGCCGGCGGATCTACGCTCTGCTAAAGTTTATGTCAGTGTTTTAGGGGACGAAAAGCAGCAAGAAGAAGCTTTGGATCTCCTTCAAGAAAGAGCTTTTGAGATTCAGAACTACATTGGGAAAGAACTCAAAATGCGTTATTGCCCGAAACTCACTTTCTTTGCCGATCACACGACGGAGCAAGTATTGAAAGTGGAAAAGATTCTTCAAGAACTTGAAGAAGAGCGTAAATCGACGGGCAAGGCTGAAACAGATTCTGATGACGAATAATACAAATACATTTCATGGTCTGCTGTTGGTCGATAAGCCTTCAGGGATTTCAAGTCATGATGTCGTGGCGAGGCTTCGCCGTATCCTGGGCACGAAGGCCGTCGGGCATTCGGGCACGTTGGATCCGATGGCGTCGGGGTTGATGGTGTGTCTTATCAATGAGGGCACGAAACTCAGCCAGTATATTTTAGAAGGCGACAAGGGGTACCGCGTGCGCGCTCAGTTTGGCGTTCGCACCGACACTTTGGATACAACGGGGACCGTCTTGGAACAAAAAACGGTTCAACTGGCGAAAGATCAGATTCTCGCGGAAGCCGCCAAGCTTCAGGGCGAGATCGAAGCCGAAGTGCCTATCTATTCAGCAATTAAAATCCAAGGCAAAAAGCTCTATGAGTACGCCCGTGAAGAAAAGGACGTGGAGATTCCAAAAAAACTTATGAAGTTTTGGGATGTCACGCCGGTTGAAATCGGGCTCGATTGGGCGGAGTTCGATATTAAGTGCTCCAAAGGGAGCTATATTCGTACTTGGGTTGACCTTTTGGGGAAGGCTCTAGGGTGCGGGGCCGCAATGAGTTCTCTGCGCAGAACCTGGTCGGCGCCTTACCATATTCCTCAGGCGCAAACCCTGGAAGAGATCGAAAAAACGGTTAAAGAGGGGCAGCGGGGTTCGGCCTTTGTCGCGATGGAAAATGCCCTTCCGCAGGCTAAAAGAGTGCGGGTTCGTGGGCAAAATCAGGTGTTGCTGGGGAACGGGCAGATCAGCCACGACCTACGCAGTCAGCTTATTACGGTTTTTAATCCTTCTGAGGACCAATACGTCCAAATTCTTGCTCAGGACGGGGGGCAAATGCTGGCTCTTGTGGGGCTTGAAGAAGGCCGAGGTTTCGTTATCCGCAGGGTCTTTAAATATTGACCTGATTAGGGTAAAGAGTTAGAACCTTAAAACTTAGAAAAAACTCCGCAATGCGACAGCCATGACGCTTGAGGGGGTTCATAAATAAAATGGTAAAAAATAGGAGACTCTAATGGCAGTCACGAAAGATACAAAAGCGCAAATCGTTAAAAAATTCAAAACTGGTGATCTTGATACTGGTTCTCCAGAAGTTCAAGTGGCTCTTTTGACAGCTAAAATCAATGATTTGACTGTTCACTTCTCTACACACAAAAAAGATTTCCACGGCCGTCGCGGTCTTGTGAAATTGGTTAACCAAAGAAGAAAACTTTTGGATTACCTACATCGTAAAGATGTGAAGCGCTACCAAGACCTTATCAAGGCTCTTGATATCCGTAAGTAATATAGAAATCCTGAAGGGGCGAAGAGCCCCTTCAAACTTTTTCCTCCCGAGGAAAACTTCCAGCACCAGAGCATAAGGCTCTGTGATAACTTCAAGGAGATTTAATGAAAACGACTGTAACTACATCGGTGGGCGGAAAACAAATCACCATCGAAACAGGCCGTTTGGCAAAACAAGCAGATGGATCTGTTCTTGTCTCTTGCGGTAACAACATGGTTCTTGTTACGGCAGTATCGAGTAAGAAAGCTTCTGAACTCGATTTCTTCCCTCTTACTGTTGAATACATCGAAAAATTCTACGCAACAGGTAAAATTCCTGGTGGCTACTTCAAACGTGAAGGCAAGCCGACCACAGATGCTGTATTGACAGCACGTTTGATCGACCGTCCTATTCGTCCTGTGTTCCCAGAAGGCTACAGAAACGAAACACAAGTTGTGGCGACGGTTCTTTCTGCAGACGGCGCATTCCCTCTTGAGATTCTTTCAAGCTTGGGTGCTTCTGCAGCTCTTCACCTTTCGGACATTCCATTCAACGGTCCCACAGCGGCGATTCAAGTAGGTCGCGTTGATGGTCAATTCGTTGCGAATCCAACTCCACAGCAAATGGAAAAATCAGACATCGACTTGATCGTAGCGGGAACTCGCAACGGTCTTTTGATGGTGGAAGGTGAAACGAAGTTCATCTCTGAAGCAGACTGTTTGGCGGCTTTGAAATTCGGTCACCAATCCATGATGCCTCTTTTGAACGCGCAAGATGAATTGCGTGAAAAAACAGGTTCGACGGCGAAGCGTGCTTTCACGCCTCCAGCGATTGATGCTGACTTTAAAGGTCAAGCGGAAGCGTTGTTGAAATCTAAAATCGCAGCGGCTCTTTCTATTAAGATTAAACAAGATCGTTATGCAGCGGTGGCAGCAGCTCACGCTGAGGCAGAGACAGTTTTGTTGGCTTCTATCACTGACAAAGACTTGGCGAAGCAGCGTAAGAAAGAATTGGGCGCGATCGTGGAAGACCTTAAATACCACGAAGCTCGTTCTATGATCTTGGATAAAAAAGTTCGTATCGACGGTCGTGACGTAAAAACTGTACGTCCTATCGCGAACGAAGTGGGCTTGTTGCCTCGTGCGCACGGTTCAGGTTTGTTCACTCGTGGCGAGACTCAATGTTTAGGCACAGTGACTTTGGGAACTGGTGATGACGAGCAAATGGTGGATGCTCTATTGGGCACACAAAAACGCAAGTTCATGCTTCACTACAACTTCCCTCCATATTCTGTAGGTGAAGTAGGTCGTTTCGGTGGTCAAGGTCGTCGTGAAATCGGTCACGGTAACTTGGCAGAGCGCGCTTTGAAAGCCGTTCTTCCTGACCATGAGAAATTCCCATACACAATCCGCGTTGTTTCTGAAGTTCTTGAGTCGAACGGTTCTTCTTCAATGGGTACTGTTTGTGCGGGAACGATGGCGATGTTGGATGCGGGTGTGCCTATTAAAGGAAACGTTGCGGGTATCGCAATGGGTCTTATTAAAGAAGGCGACCGTGTTGCAGTTTTGACGGACATCTTGGGTGATGAAGATCACTTGGGTGACATGGACTTCAAAGTCGCTGGGACTCCACAAGGTATCACAGCTCTCCAAATGGATATCAAAATCGACTCTGTTTCTTTCGAAGTGATGGAACAAGCTTTGGCGCAAGCTAAAGAAGGTCGCGCGCACATCTTGAATGAGATGGAAAAAGTGATCAAAGTTCCTCGTGGTCAAATCTCTGAATTTGCTCCTCGTATTGAGACAATCAAAATCAAACCAGATAAGATCCGTGAAGTGATCGGTTCTGGCGGTAAAGTGATCCGTGGAATCACGGAAGCAACAGGCGTTAAGATCGAGATCGAAGATGATGGAACAATCCACATCGCGTCTGCGGATCCAGAGGCTACTAAAAAAGCAATCGCAATGATCAACGACATCATCGCGGAAGCTGAAGTAGGTAAGACTTATAAAGGCCGTGTTGTTAAGATCGCTGAATTCGGCGCGTTTGTTGAAATCTTGCCGAACACTCAAGGTCTTTTGCACATCTCTGAGATCGCTAACGAAAGAGTGCGCGCAGTCACTGACGTACTTAAAGAAGGCGAAATCATCGACGTCAAAGTTCTTGAAGTAGACCGCGCAGGTCGTATCAAGCTTTCTCGCAAGGCTCTTCTACAGTAAGAATGAATACTAAGTTCAAAAAATCTGAACTTTCTAACGGGATCCGAGTGGTGAGCGAACTTCATCCAGGGTCCCGTGCCGTTTCTATCAGCATCTGGGTTTTGACGGGCACGCGTGATGAAACGCCTGAAGTGGCCGGCATCTCTCATCTTCTTGAGCACCTCGTTTTCAAAGGCACAAAAACTCGTTCGGCGTATCAGATCGCCAAATCTTTGGAAGCTTTGGGTGGAGACCTCAACGCCTATACAACTCGTGAGTACACTTGTTATCACGCGATGGTTTTAAAAGACCATTGGGAAAAAGCGTTGGATGTTCTTTCCGATCTTGTTTCAAACATGCATCTGACCAAGAAAGAATTCGGACTTGAAAAAGGCGTGATTCTGCAAGAGATCGCCATGTCCGAAGAAAGCCATGAAGAAATCATTTACGATGTCTTCTATGAGCAGGTGTATGGCAAACATCCTTTGGCGCGCCCTATTTTGGGAACGCCAGCATCCATCGCTTTGATGAAACAAAATCAGGTGATGGACTACTATAAAAAAACGTACTCGGGCCGCAATATCATCGTCAGCGCCGCAGGCTGCTTGGATCATGATGAGTTGATGGCCGGAATTGAAAGACGTTTGGGCGCAAAAAAGAAAACGGTTTTGAGTAACAAGCGCACGTCGCCGCGTTGGTTGCGTCGTCGTCACGTCGTGGAAAAGCAAGCCGAGCAGGTTCATATGTTGTTGGGTTTGCCGACAGCAAGTTTCAAAGACAAATATCGCTTTGAGGCCGTGATCACGAACACGTTGCTGGGTGGAGGCATGACTTCCAAACTTTATCAAAGTGTGCGCGAAAAAAGAGGCTTGGTTTACACGATTCATTCGATGCTTAATACGCATATCGACTCGGGCATGCTGACGATTTACGCGGGCACGGAAACGAAGAACGCGCGCAAAGTGGGAGACCTCATCTCGAAGGAATTCCAAAAAATCGTGAAGCAAGGCGTTTCTAAGCACGATGTCGAGATGTTTAAAACACAGGTGATCGGCAGCATTTTGCTGAGCTCCGATGACATTGAAAATCGCATGACATCCTTGGCGGTCAATGAGATCGTCTTTGGCGCTTACCGCTCGGTCGAATCGGTGATCGAAGAGATCAAAGCAGTAAGTGTAGACTCAGTGAACCACTATATCCGTAATGAGTTGGATCTCAACAAAGCTTCAGGCGTTCTTATGGGGCCGGGAGTGACGGAGCTGCAAACATGGTGGGATGAACTTGTTCTGTAGGGGAGGAACGCATGCAAAAGCTGACTGTTAAAATCAAAACTCTTGAAAACTTTCACGGTGAACTTCCGCAATATCAGTCTCATGGCGCGAGCGGTTTTGACGTTCGTGCGCAGTTGGCAGCGCCGGTTGTGTTGAACCCTGGCGAACGTGCGATGATTCCAACAGGCTTGAGCTTTGAAATTCCTCTTGGTTACGAAATTCAAGCGCGTCCGCGCAGTGGTTGGGCGGCAAAAAGCGGTCTGACTGTTTTGAACACTCCGGGCACTATCGATGCCGACTATCGCGGTGAAGTTAAAATCATCGTAATCAATCTTGGCAACGAACCCGTGACGATCAGCAATCAAGAGCGTTGCGCGCAACTCGTGGTCGCTCCGGTGATTCAGGCGCATTTCGAATTGGCGACAGAGTTGTCCTCTACGGATCGTGGTGCGGGCGGCTTTGGTTCTACAGGCCGTGCGTAGTTTCATTTAAAGCGAGCCGGACTGGACCTTTTCCTTTGCGCTCGCTTCAATCTCCACAAAAGTCTTGTGGGAGTTAAGGGACTTTTTGCCGATAAATACAAATCATGAAAATGGTTTGGGCGTGCTTATTTATTTCTCTGTTCTGTTTCACTTCTGTGGGAGAAGCGGCGGCGTCGTCATCCCAACTGGAACTTCTTTATACAAAACAAATTGCCTGGACGGCGGCGAATTTGGAAGACCCCAAAGTGGTGGCTTCTTTTCGTGCGTCTTTCAAAGAACTTCTCGGCGATAAAAACAAGCTGGCGCAGTTAAAAAGCAGTGAGGGGCAAAGGCTCTTGCAGCAAGGCCAAAACCTTTTGGCGGTGACTTTGCTTAAAGAGCGTTTAGATAAATGTCTTTTGACTCATGAAAATGCAAAAAGTATTTCTGCCGCTTTGTCGAAGGCGATGAACTCGCAAGTGCTCAATGCCGATGTGTGTGCCACTTTGGTGGAAGAAGAAAAAAAACTTCAGTCTTTCAGCAAGGAAATGGAAAAGAGCATGAAAGAGGAGGCCCGCAAAGCGATCCTGGCCTCGGCGAAAAAACAACTCAACAGCACGCAAGCGTATTGGAAAGAAGCCGCGAAGAAAGACAGTTTGGATCTTGCGGTTGAGTTGACGGATCGGGAGCGTGAGATCACGGTGAAGCCGCCTCAAGCGGGCACGGAGCTTTTGTTATATACAAAGGCGATTCGTGAAAGAAAAAACAAAGAAGTTATCGTGCAAAACGATGTGAAGAAAGCCTTCACGGAAGTGCAAGCGGAACTGCAAACGCACGAAAAATATCTTAAAGACGTTGAACATAAGAACCTCGATGAATCCTTGCAAAGTCTGCTCGTCACAAATCCGGCGGCTGCTGCGCAGTTTTTGATAAACAATCCCGGGGCTTTGGATTTGGTCTGTCGGCTTCTGCAAGATTACGATAAAACCGCTCGTAACAAAGAGACCTTGGATAAAGCGATCTTTTGGGGAGGCCTCGTGATCGGTGGGGTGCTTGTCGCGACAGGAATTGGCGCCGGTGTGGGCGCGGTTGTCTTGTCCGGAACGGCAGCGGCGGGAACACTGACGACGGTCGCGGCGGGGGCCGCACTGGCAGGCACTATTGCAGGCGGCGGTGAGGCTATATACGCTTCTTCCAAAGCGCATGCCTCCTTTATCGAGGCTAGCAATCTGCGCGCTTCGGCCTTTGCGGAGAACTCGTCGCAAGATGCATTTGCGAAAGCCGACAAAGTAAAAGACAAAGCTTATTCGGAATTGGCGGAGGCGGGATTTTCCGCCGCGTCGATCGTGCCGTTTGGTGCAGGTTTGAAAGTAATGAAAAACGCCGCACAGGCTTCGAAGCTCGGTTCTTACGCGCGTGTCGCAAAAGAGGGCGGCAAAGTCGAGGCGGAAGCGGTTCGTTCCCTAGCGACGTCTTTAAAAGAAATCTCTTCAGACAAAAAAGTTCTTTCAGTGCTTGAAGAAAGTCAAAAAAATGTCGACTCGGAAGAGATGGGCATGTTCCTGGGATACTTGTCGCACTTACCGCAAAACGAACGCAAAGAAGTTTTAAAATTGATTAAAGAAAAGCCCGAGAAAGTGCCTGAAGCGATTCGTAAGTCCTCAAAAAATGGAGTGTGCAAGTGAAGCATCTCATCTTATTGATCACACTTTTTTCTTTGCCGGTGAAAGCCCAGACCGCCGATGAGGTTCGCCGTATCATGAACTCTCAAAGCAACTACTACCAAGTTTTGGGCGTTGATAAAAATGCCTCCTCGGATGAAATTCGCGCGGCTTACCGCCGTTTGATGAAAGTGTATCATCCGGATCGTTACCTCAATGAGCCGCAAAAACTTCACGCGGCGACGGAAGTGATGAAGAAGTTAAACATCACGCGTGACACTTTGATGGATCCGATAGCTCGGCAAAAATACGACAAGACGGTGAAGGTAAATACACAGACAAACACCGGCTCTAAAACTGCGCCGAACGCGAGCGCTAAACCCAACAATCCTTCTACGAAAAAATGGACACCTCCGGATTTTACCGCGGAAGCAGAGGCAAAAGCTCAGGCCGAAGCGGATGCGCGGGCAAAAGCCGAAGCCCAAGCCCAAGCAAAAGCTGAGACCGCGAAAGAACCTCCGCGTCCTGCGCCAGATACTTACGAAAAGCCAAAGCCGAATTTTACGAACAACGACTCTTTCAAAACAGAAGCTCCAAAAGCAGAATCTTCGAAGGCAGCGGTGGAATCACCCAGGACAGAGGCGGCTCCGCGAACGACGGAGAAACCAAAGGGTCCGGTGGATTTCCGTGCGCAGCAAGCGGCGAAGTTTTATGAAGACACTGCTCGCTGCGGGGATGGGTTCTTTAAGTCCTTTATTGATGTGATGCTTTAGACGAAATTTGATACTCGTAGATCGACAGAATTTTCTTGAGATCGAAAAAATAAACCTGATCATCTTTAAGACCTGCTGACATCAAGGTTTTTCCGTCGGGAGAAACTTCCAAAGCCGTGGGTTGAGATCCGCCGACCAGACTGAAAACCAGCTGTCCGTTTCTGACGTCGATAATGTCGATCTTGCCTTTGATTTTGGGATCAACGCGGCTGTCTTCAAGAGACGTCGTCGTTCGTGAAGACACGTAAAGATAACGGTTGTGCACGGGATCTAAGGCGATGGTGTTTGGGTGGGCGAGCTCCCATTTCTGATTCGGAAAATTGGGGTGATCCTTGGGATAGTCTTCCAGCACCAGCAGATTTTTTCTCCCGTCACGAGTGTGAAAAGGAATAAGAAGATTTTTCCAAGTGGTGGATGCCAAGACAGGCGTCGACGTCGTGGTCACCGTAAGAACTTCCTCCATCAGTTTTTTCATGTTGATGCGAGAGATGGCATTGCCGCGCATGTGACTGAAATAAGCGGTGCGACCATCTTTGGAAACGACGACGTGGCGAAGATTGACGGCACGGCCGGCGGTTGCCAGATCCATCGGTGCAAGTTCCGCGATTTGTTTGTGATGAACGGCATCCACAATAATAAGGCTGCCGGTTTCAGTGGCCAGAATCAGTGCGTATTTCCCATCCGGCGTAAAAGCGATGCCGCGCGGGGCGATAAGGTATTTTTTGATATTTGGATTGGTGAAGTTCGTCTTTAAGCGAATCTTCCCGATATAGTGAGCGCTGCCGTCCAGATTGCCATCGTCGCGCAATTTTGAAACGTCAATGATGCTGACGTCATCGGAAAAATAGTTAGCGACATAGATGATTTGTTCTCCGGGTGATTCTTTAACGAAGGGGCGGGCTGCGATAATTTTGGAGCCAGCGCCCTTTGTGGGAATGTATTTCGCGATTTTTTGAGTGACGGTGTTCACGACCGTCAGAAGTCCGCCGTCTAAGAAGATCTCGGACGTTTTATCGCCTTCTGCGCGCGAGATAAAAGCCCACTTGCCATCGACAGAAAAATCAACCTCGGTGTTTGCGAAAATTCCACCCTTGATGCCAACAGGTGTAACAACTGTTTTTTCCAAGGCGCGTTTTTGCAGATTGAAGATGGATGTTGTCGGAACCCGCTGTTTAATGCTGGGGTCTATTTTTCCGCACATCTCCGCGACATACAGAAAACGTCCCGTCGGTTCTACTTTCATTCCCTTGGGCATACACCCCGTAGGCGCGGTCCCTAATAAAAAGTCTTTGGTAAAAGAGTCTTCCAGCAAAGGTGCGCGGGCATAAGTGTTCGTACAGAGTAAAACGAGCGAAATAAAAAGTGAGAAACGCATTTGTCACTTCCTTGTTAGAGCTTTTAAGGCTAACAAGATTCAGAACATATTCTAAATTCTTCCGGTTTAGTTTGATGTATTACAAGAGAACAGCTGACACATGTTTAGCGGCAAAAAAAAAGACCGGGAGGACCCGGTCTTTTTTATCCCAATCTTTCAAGACGAGAAATATCAATCCGGTTCCAGAGCCAGATAATGAAAACAATGGCAAATAGGATCGTAACCAAGCGAAGCGCGCGGCGTTTTTGCATTTGAAAGTTTTCCGTTAAGCCGACCGCCATCAGAAGAGCTGTGAACGCAAACCCCACCAGCGTGATGGGTGGAATCATCTCGGAACCCACTTGAAAAGCAAAGAATGGAATGTTCGCGAACAAAATCAAAGTGAAGATCTTGCGCATCGAGCAAGTGCGCTTTTCAAAAACCTGAAAGTAATAGTAGATGAACAAAGCGCCAATGAAAGTCGTGACCACACCCACAATCGGAGAAATCACAATCCCGCCAACAATTCGGAAAAAGTTGGGAGGCACAAGCCCTGTCAGCACACCCGAAGTCATCGAGATCACAATCAAAGTGATGATTAGAGTCGACCAGCTCCAGTCAGGGAGAGTTTTTATTTTCTCAATAGGATGACGGAGATAGTTAATGATGTAGCGAAAGACTTCTTTCGCGGGTTCAAAGGATGAATTCGGTGTCACGTCTCTGTAGTCGCTCATGACTCTATTGCATCATTCTGAGGCCAGCTAAGCAAGGGGATTTACAAGTCGTCCCGTAAATCCATTTCCGCCAGAACTTGCGCTCTTTCAAGTAACAGCAGGCCGTTGGCGACAGCCGTGTCTTTGTCGGCGCCCAAAGTACTCAAAGAGGGTAAAGCCGGTTTGCTTAAAGCCTTGTGCAAACGATACGTGAGTTTCAGAAAGAAAGATCCATTCCCAGAGGGCAGGCATTCAATCTCCGCCAAGGGGAGGGGGAAGCCTTTTAAGGAGCCGGGCTCTGCCGGTACATGGGCGTCGCGGATTTCGCTAAGGCTTATCACCGCCGGCGATTTTCTTTGCGCCAAAAGATCTTTGAGTTCCGTCAAAGTCGGAGTGTCGACGAAAAGATGAAAACGGCGCTGGTGTTTTTCTTGTTGGTCCAAGAAATGCGCGACACGTTCGCGGCGCTCTTCGCTGTCCTTCCAGGGAAGGTGCAAGGTGAAAACCTCATAACCGTGTTCAGCTAAAAAGGACGTGTAGAGATTCCAGTAAGAACTGAAATAAAAAATAGAGCGGGGGCCGGTCACAAAAAGCAAAGGCCAACGAGTCAGCAGACAATTGGGTTTTAAATCAAAGGGGATTTCTTGCCGGGCTCGCACTCGATTGGAAAAAAGGGCGAGACCTAAAAGGAAGACGGCAACTGAAAGAATGAATACGATGATGTCCACGCCCCATTATAGGGACGTGGTCAGGCGAAATGCAAAGTCAAAGGAGTTTTTATCCGCTGTTCTGTTGATCAAAGAAGAGCGACCACTGACTTCGGCACCTAAAGAAAGATTTCTGTGCACTTGAGCGTTAAAGCCCGTGGAGATCACCAATGAAGGAGTCGTGTCGTCAACGTCGATGCCTTTGGCGGAGTCTTTGAATTTCAAGAAACGATTGGAAAGCCCTGTGCTCAAAGTGTATTTCCAGATGCTTTCAAGGCGGTTGGTGTAACCGACTTTAAGATCGAACTCGCGCAAAGTCATTTCTTCAGTTCCGGATTCATTCACGCCGTAATTTCTGAAAACACCCTCGGAGTACCAATTCGGAGAGAAAAGATCCATGCCTAAAGATAGCTGAATCCCATTTGCATGGCGGTTGAAGTTTTGCTTTTGGGCAGAGATGTTCGAAAAGGAATTTACGTAACCGATCCCGGCGTGCAAGCGAACGTCATCCAAAGAACTGTTTTGCTTTTGTGTGAAGCCGTTCTTCTTCTCGCTCAGTTCGTTCAAAAGCTGATCGTAGCTGACCTCTTCATACTCAGAGGAGCCGGATGCGGCCTGGACTAAAGTGGGAGCTGTTAAAAGGGAAGCTGCGACTAAAACGAATTGGATTGTTTTATACATTTGCATTTCTTAATTCTAGCAAGGCTTTGTCATTTTTCAAAAATTCATCTTTCGTTCTAGACCTCATTGTTGGCACACTTAAAGTATGTTTGCTCTTTTCTCCCAACGTCACAATTGTTTCTGCGCGTTTTGTAAAAGTCCGCGCCGTATTTATCGCAAGAAGAACATCTCTGTTATGAACCTCCTGGCAAGTGCTTTGGCTTCGGTGGTTTTGATGTTCGCGATCTGGCAACAATTTGATCCGCGTGTGATGATTGTTTTTGTCGTGTGCTTGGCGATTTCAGAAGTCTTCGTGAAAATTCGTTGGCGTCTTTCCGTGGTCTGCCGCCAGTGCGGATTTGATCCGGTGATGTATTTGAAAAATCCTGAGGCCGCGGCGGCAAAAGTAAAAGAGCAATTGGATATGCGTAAGCAAGATCCTAAATATTTACTCGCAAAGCCGCTTAATTTGCCCGCAATTCCCGCAGAGAAAGCGAAAGCCTTGCAAACTAAGGAAAAAGGCCGCTTAGTCTCCCGTTCAATTTGATCTAAAGATAGACAACCAGGCCTCTTTATGACAGGTTAAGGGGGCATGAAAACACTGGTCGTTATTCCTACGTACAATGAAAAAGAAAACATTCAGAACATCGTGCCTGCAGTTTTGGCACAGAATCTTGGCGTCGAAATTCTTGTGGTTGACGACAACTCCCCGGATGGTACGGGCGCTATTGTAAAGGAAATGCAAAAAACTCTTCCACAGCTGCATTTGCTTTCTCGTCCCGGCAAACAAGGTTTGGGAAAAGCGTATATCGCCGGTTTCCGTTGGGGTATGGATCACGGTTTTGAAGCGATCACAGAAATGGATGCTGATTTCTCACATCGTCCAGAGGATTTGGGACCTTTGCTTAAGAAGCTGGAAACTCATGATTTCGCTGTGGGCTCCCGCTATATACAGGGCGGTCGCACGGTGAACTGGGGAATTTTACGTAAGATTATTTCCCGTGGGGGCGGTATTTATGCGCGCCTTATTTTAGGTTTTCCGTTGAACGATTGGACGGGCGGTTTCAATGCGTGGAAGAAAGAAGTTTTGCACGCGATTGATCTCGCGACTGTCGAGTCGAATGGTTACAGCTTCCAAATTGAATTGAAATACAAAGCTCTTAAAAAGGGTTTCAAGGGAGCGGAATCGCCGATCGTTTTTGAAGACCGTCGCGTGGGGCAAAGTAAGATGTCCCTCAAAATTGTCTTAGAGGCATTCTATCGTGTCTGGCTCATGCGCTTTAAATAAAAGCCACCTGCCGGGCCTCTCTGTTTTGTTGCCGCGTCGGCGCCGTACGATGTACGGCTTTCTCCTTGCGCCTCGTATAGGGGCCCGTCATGCAGCTTTTATATCTTTCTTTTTTGTTTTCCTTTTGTTTCCGGTATTTGTGTGGGCGCAAGCGCAACAGGCGACTGTGATGCTTGAAGGTGCTTTGGTTTATCAAGATGCGGATTTTGATGCGCCGGTGATTTCCACTCTGAAAAGGGGTGGTGTTTACAGCGTTTCCACAAAGAAAAAAGGACCGTTTTACAAAATCAGATTGAAGCCGGGAACGACGGGTTGGATTGCTGATACAGATGTAAAGCCGGGAGTGATCAAACTAGCAGAACCGGAAAAAAACCAGCCCTCGGAAGAGAAAAAAGACAAACGCCGTAAACCCTTCTTTGCATCTCGCTATCGCGGTCTTGATATTGAAATGATCAACTTCACCGAAGACACAATGGGTGAAGAGCGCTCCGCGAGTATGATATTTTATGGTGTAAAGTTTAACGGCTTCAACACGATGTTTACGGGCGACATTTACACGGACGCGAATATTATTTTCGCGCCGTCAGCTCCTAGCTACTATGCGGATGAAACAGGAAAAAGTGCGGATGGATTTATTTTCATCGCCGATTTTTTGCTGCAAACCGTTTTGCCCAAAGGAAAGTCGATGCTGTTTTATTATGGCTTCGGTCCTATGTTTAAATACTCACATTTCAACCTTGAACTTCCGAATGGAACGAAAACGATTTCTTACTCTGCGGACGATATGAGTTTGGGGGCCGTGTTTGATCTTGGCGTGGCATTCCGCCTGGGGCCCGTGTCGCTGCGAACGGACGCCAAATATTATTGGGAACGTTCACGTTATTACGGTTTGGGATTAAACCTCGGCTGGGAGTTTTAACGCACAGCATATTTGGCCTGAAATTTAGACTGCGCACCGTACTCAGGGATGACTTGCGCAGTCTCCTCATGCAAATTCCCTCTATGTCAATCCAAGTCCTATCTCCTGAAGTCGTCGACCAAATTGCCGCTGGCGAGGTGGTGGAGCGTCCTGCTCATCTCGTTAAAGAACTTGTAGAAAACAGTATCGATGCGGGCGCCACGCGCGTGCATGTCGAGTTTTTTGATGGCGGGCGAATTGTTAAAGTGATCGACAACGGAAAAGGGATGTCGCCCGAGGATCTGCCGAAGGCTTTGGAAAGATTCGCAACAAGTAAAATTTCAAAAACAGATGATCTGTGGAAGCTGCGCACTTTCGGATTCCGTGGTGAAGCGCTGGCGAGTATTGCGGCTGTCAGTAAATTGACTTTAACTTCGCGTCGCGAAGGCGACGAGCAGGCGCACCAGTTGGTCAGTGAGTACGGCAAAAAAAGAGATCTCGATAAAGTCGGTGGCTCGCAAGGCACGACCATCCTGATTGAAAATCTTTTTGAAAACACTCCGGCACGTTTAAAGTTTCTTAAATCCGATGCTGCCGAAAATACCGCGATCAAAACGACTTTGAAAGCGATGGCTCTTTCGCACTTTGATGTCGAGTTTCGCATCCAGGAAAACGGCAAGCTGGTCAGTTTTTGGCCGGCCTGCAAATCGCGCAAAGACCGTGTCGAGCAGATTCTAGAAATCAAACCTCTCTTTGAAGGCGAAGCTTCGCGCGAGAATGTCAAAGCGTATGCGGTGTTCGCGGATCCTCACAATGTGGCGAAGACGGCGAAAAACATTTGGTTGTTCGCGCAAAACCGCTGGATTCAAGATCGCAGTATTCAGGCGGCGGTGAACGAAGCTTATCGCAATCTGCTGATGCACGGGGAATATCCGATCGCTGTTGTTTGGGTTGAAACAGATCCTGATTGTGTCGACGTGAATATTCACCCGACAAAATCGCAGGTGAAGTTCCAAGATTCTTCTTTGGCTTTCCGTGCTGTCGCCGGGGCTTTGCGTGGCACTTTGGAAAAAGCGCCTTGGCTGCCGCAAGAGCAAAGACCGCAACCTCTTGCTCCGCTGGCGGATGTGTCTGCGGCGGATTATACTAGCACGCAGGGTTTGCCTAATTTTGCGAATGTCGTACCAGCGATGCCCAAAGAAAATCTGGCTTTCGAAGACACTTCTTTGACAGTGACGCAGTTTCAGAAAAAAGATTTCAATTTTCCTTCGACGGTTCAGCAGCCCAAGATGGATTACAAAACTTTGGCGGATGCCGCCGCTTCTCGCGAGACGTTCCAGCAGGGGCCGGCAATGTCAGGGCCGCCGGCGACGGTGAGCGCAAATCCCGAAGAGCCGCGCGGGTATTGGTCTTCACTGGAAGTTCTGGGGCAAGCAAATCTTACTTACATTGTCACGCAAGCGCGCGATAAAATCGTTTTCGTCGATCAACATGCGGCTCACGAGCGGGTGGTCTTTGAAAAACTGATGAGCGCCTGGAAGGGCGGGAAAGTCGACGTGCAAGATTTCCTTTTCCCGTTGGCGATTGATATGTCTCCGGAAAAAGTGGAGGCCCTTGTTGCGCTCGCTTCTGAAATTGAACGTTTAGGCGTTTTTATTGAAGCCCTCGGTCCCGGAACGATCGGTGTGAAAGCGGCGCCGTTGATGATTAAAGAATCCATCCTCAGTTCCGTCTTGGATAAAATGGCTTCTGAAATCGTCGAGCAGGGGGGAAGTTACTCTCTTGAGCGGGTTGTGGGTGATATCTGTGCGACAATGGCTTGTCATTCGGTCGTGCGCGCGGGACAAGCGTTGGGACTTGAACAAATGAAAAGTCTTTTGCGCGATATGGATATGTTTCCGCTTTCAAGCTTTTGC
Source organism: Bdellovibrio sp. 22V (assembly GCF_030169785.1). NCBI lineage: Bacteria > Pseudomonadati > Bdellovibrionota > Bdellovibrionia > Bdellovibrionales > Pseudobdellovibrionaceae > Bdellovibrio > Bdellovibrio bacteriopascens. The sequence goes on along the minus strand of NZ_CP125854.1, from coordinate 3,285,467 downwards.
CCGCATGGGCGACCTGTGAGTGTCGAGTATCCGTTCTTTAAACTGGAAAAAGATTTCGGGCGCATCGTTTGATGAAGAACTCCAAAAAGCCCGTTATCTTTGTTGTGGGAGCTACCGCCACCGGAAAATCCGATTGGGCGCTCAAGCTCGCGCAAGAATTTCGCGGTGTCATTATCAACTGCGACTCTGTTCAGGTTTATAAAAAATTGGACATCGGTTCGGCGAAACCTTCGCGCGCAGAGCGCTCTTTGGTTCCGCACTATCTTTTGGACTATGTTTCTCCTCCGCAGGAAATGACCGCCGGGCAGTACAGCCGTGATTTTCATGAGCTCATGGAAAAGCTCCCTGAAAATACGCCCGCTTTTGTTGTGGGCGGCACCGGTTTTTATTTTATGGCGATTGAAAAAGGCATGTATCCCGTTGTGCCTGTTCCTGCCGAAATTCAAAAAGCGGTGGCGGATGAATTGGCGCAAGAAGGCGGCTCGGAAAAACTTCATCGCGAACTTTTGCTGAAAGATCCCGAATATGGGGCGAAGATTCACGTTTCCGATCACTATCGGATCGGACGGGCGATCGAATTGATTCGCAGTCAGGGAAAAAGTGTTACGGCGATTCAGGAGGAGTTTGCCTCTTCACGTTCGCAATTTCCTTATCCGCTTTTAAAAATCGGCCCACAATGGGACCGCGACGTTCTTAAAAAACGTATTGATCTGCGCACAAAGAAAATGCTGGAGCAGGGTCTTGTCGCTGAAGTCCAAGCGCTTCTCGATGAAGGTCTAGAGAGATGGGCTCCGATGAGCAGTGTGGGTTATAAAGAAACCATCGCGCATGTGAAGGGCGAGTTGAGTTCGGAGCAGTTATTCGAAGAGATTGCGAAGAACACTCGCCAGCTCGCCAAAAGACAAAGAACTTGGTTTCAAAGAGATAAAGAGATTCATTGGTTTGCGGGGGACTCTGGCTTTCCCGAAGCTCGTGCTCTGGTCGAGAAATTTCTCACTTCTTGACCGCGACAAAGCCTGATTTCAGAATGGAGATATTATGAAAAGCATGACAGGGTACGGCACCGCGAGAGTTCAAACAAAAGACGTCAGCGTTGAAGTGAGCATTCGTTCGGTCAACGGCCGTTTCTTAGAGCCTCGTTTTCATTTGCCGCGCGAATTCGTGGCGATGGAAGCCGAACTTAAAAAAATTCTGAGCAGCACTCTTTTGCGTGGCACTGTTGACGTGTTTGTTTCCCGTCGCGTGCGTAATGCCGCGAACAAAGCGCAAATGACCGTGAACGATGCCTTGGCGAAGAAGTACATGACGGCGTACAAACATCTTTCCAAAGAGTTGGGCGTGCCTTTTCAAGTGCATCTTGAAGTGTTGGCGCGCTTGCCGGAGATTATCAAAGTCGAAGAGACCTACGAGCTTTTCACCGGCGAAGATAAAGTTCTTAAAAAAGCTTTCATCGAAGCTTGTCGCAATTGTGATCGTGAACGCACGCGTGAAGGAAAAGCTTTGCGCAAAGATCTGGAAAAGCTTCTTTTGGCTCTGGAAAAACAAGTGAGAGTTATCAGTGAGTTACGCGGCGAAGCCAATGCGCAACTTCAAGATAAATTCGAACAGAAAATCCGCGCGCGTCTTAAAGGAAATGACATTGATCCGACTCGTCTCTCACAAGAGATCGTGATTCAGCTTGAAAAAGCCGACATTAATGAGGAACTCACGCGTTTGAGTGAGCACATTAAAAACTACCGTCAATTGGTAGGTTCGCAGCAGGCGGAAGGTAAGAAGCTGGACTTTTACACGCAAGAGCTGCTCCGCGAAGTGAACACAATCGGTTCAAAGTCTCAGGTAGCCAAGATCACTCATGCCGTGGTAGAAGCAAAAACCCTCATCGAAAGATTAAGAGAACAGGTACAAAACGTTCAATGAAGACACGTCTTATTATCGTCGCCGCTCCGAGTGGCGCAGGAAAAAGTAGTTTTGTCGAAAGGCTCAGCAAGGAAGATCCTCGCTTGGTGGACATTATTACTTACACCACTCGTTCTATGCGTAAAGGCGAGAGTGACGGCCATCCCTACCACTTTATTTCTTCTGAGGATTTTCAGGCGAAGATCAAAGAGGGTTTTTTTGTTGAGTGGGCCAAGGTTCATACGAACTTTTATGGAACCTCTTACAGCTCGATAGAAAGCGCCTGGAATCAGGGAAAATGCGCGATTATGGACGTGGACATTCAGGGTGTCGAGACCTTCAAAGCCAAGTTTCCAGATGCTAAAACCGTGTTTATTTTGCCGCCATCTATCGACGAATTGCGTCGTCGCATTGAAAAAAGAGACGGGGGCATGCCTGCGGATATCGAGGTCCGTATGGCCAACGCGGAAAAAGAAATCCGAGAGGCGTCTAAGTTCGACTATCAGATCGTGAACGACGTCTTTGAACATTCCTACGCTGAATTTAAAAATATCGTTGAAAAATTGCTAGCTTAGCTGTAACTTGGCCGAATTGATTCGTTTGATCATTGGACTCTGGAGGCATAATGGCTCGTGTAACTGTTGAAGATTGCTTGGAAAAAGTACCTAACAGATTTGCTCTTGTATTGATGGTAGCGAAAAGAGCGAAGCAACTTCTAAAAGGGGCTGAAGCCACCGTTTCTACTCGTTCTAACAAGTATATTGTGAGCGCTCTTCGCGAAGTAGCTATCGGTAACGTCGGTTACCTCGATGCTATGGACAATGCTGAGGCGACTCGCCAAATCGAAAAAGACCTCAATAAGTAGTTTTTGAGGCTCATCCTAAAGGGATTCTAAAAAGGAGGTTAAAAACCTCCTTTTTTCGTTTCAGCCCTCCCCGGCAGTCAGGCTTCTTTACCCTGTCAGACCCCGCGAAAACTTCGCATTAAGCAGCGTTAAAACGATCCTATTTGTTTATGGCTGATCCCGCGTTGGCCTTCCGAAAATGCTAATAAAACTAGGACCTTAAGGAAAACTTAGTTGGAGCCGATAGTCTCTCGAGGTAAGCTTTTATATATGGTTGAGTTCCTGAAAGAGAGCGGAGTTAGTCAAAAGCCAGTGAAGACCTTAGAGGATCTCTTAGGTCGCATTCGCAATTTCTATCCGAATGCAGATTTGAAGGTGATTGAAAAAGCTTACGCGTTTTCAGAGAAAGCTCACGAAGGGCAAATTCGTCGCAGTGGTGAGCCCTATATTTCGCATCCTCTTTCTGTCGCCGCGATTCTTGCGGATCTTCATCTTGATCTCGACACAATTGCGACAGGTCTTTTGCACGACACGGTGGAAGACACGCATGCAACTCTGGAAGATATTCGTCGCGAGTTCGGCGATGTGATCGCTCATCTTGTCGACGGTGTTACAAAAATCGGGCAGATGAAATTCAAAAACAGTCACGAAAAGCAAGGCGAGAACATTCGCAAAATGATCGTGGCGATGGGTAAAGACGTGCGCGTGGTTTTGGTAAAACTCGCCGATCGCCTGCACAACATGCGGACTTTGAATTTCATGCCGTTTGAAAAACAAGAGCGCATTGCTCTTGAGACTTTGGAAATTTATTGTCCTCTTGCGGGCCGTATGGGTATCAGTTCTCTCAAGATTGAACTTGAAGATCTGTGTTTCCGTTACTATCGCCCGGATATGTACTATGAACTTGTTCAGCATATCAAAAAGACAGAGTCGGAACAGAATCGTTATATCGATGACGTGAAGTCGATGATCTCTAAAGAGTTGAACAAAGCCGGTTTCAAATACGAAGTGTTTGGCCGTTCAAAACACTTGTGGTCGATCTATCGTAAAATGCAATCGCGCAGTATCGATTACGATCAGGTGTACGACGTCCTTGCCTTCCGTGTGATTGTTGGAACCGTGGCGGAATGTTACGCCGTCTTGGGTTTGGTGCACTCTTTGTGGAAACCGATTCCGGGCCGTTTTAAAGACTTCATCGCCATGCCGAAAGCCAATAACTATCAATCTCTGCATACGACAGTGATCGGGCCGGGCGGAGAGCGCATCGAAATTCAAATCCGTACGCAAGAGATGCATCTTGTGGCAGAGCGCGGGATCGCCGCGCACTGGAAGTACAAAGAGCGCGGCAAAATGCTCGACGACTCTGACTTCCAAAAGGCCGATTGGCTGCGTGATCTCGTGACTTGGCACCAACAAGTGCGCAGTCCCGATGAGTTCTTGGATACCGTGAAGACAGACTTGTTCGAAACGGAAATTTACGTTTTCACTCCGACCGGAGACGTGCGTGAATTCCCGGAAGGCGCAACCCCGGTCGATTTTGCTTATGCCGTGCATACGGAGCTTGGCAACCGCTGTGTCGGCGCGCGGGTGAACGGCAAGATGGTACCGCTGAAGTACCAACTGCAAAACGGTGACAGTGTTGAAATCATTACGTCCAAAACGCAACAGCCTTCCAAAGACTGGTTGAAGTTCGTCGTTACGAATAAAGCCAAATCAAAAATTCGCGCCTTCGTGAAGGAAGAACAACGCCGTCGCGCAATTCTTTTGGGAAAAGAATTGGTGGAAAAAGAATTCCGCAAATTCGGTATGGCGGCTGCGAAATATCTTAAAGGACCGGCTTTTGAAAGTTATTTGAAAGATCACGGTTTGGCGGATCTTGATGAGTTGTACGTGACTGTCGGCTACGGAAAGTTAGAGACGCGCGTTCTTGTCGAGCGATTGTCGCCTGAAAATATCGCCAAAGAGGCGGCAAAAACGGAAGACTCTTCCTTCATGGAAAGAGTCATGCGTGCAGCGACGCAAAAAACACGTAAAACAAATTCTTTGATCAGTGTTGACGGCATGGACGACGTTTTAGTGCACTATGCAAAATGCTGTCATCCGATTCCGGGCGATCCAATTGTGGGTTTTATCAGCCGCGGAAGAGGCATCACTATTCATCGCAGCGACTGCCGCAAAGCTTTCGAGTTCGATCAGCTTCGTAAAGTCGACGTGAATTGGAATGTGAAACAAGCGGGTGAAGGCCAAGAGCGTGTCGTCCGTCTAAAAATTATTTCTCAAGACGTTCCGGGTCTTTTGAAACTGATGTCTGAAGCTTTTGCGCAGCAAGGAATCAATATCCAGTCCGCGCAAATCAGAACCACGAAAGATAAGAAAGCTGTTTGTCATTTTGAAGTCAGTGTTCGCGACGCCAGCCAATTGAATCAAGCAATCTACGAGATTCAAAAGATCAAAGGGATCATTGGTGTCACTCGTGTTATCCACTAAGATTTCTCGTAAGCTGCATTTTATTTTTGCCAGTGTTGTCTTCCTGGTGTCGATCATTGTCATGATTGGGTGGATTCTGCGCGATATCACGCTGATCCAAATTCGTCCTGATTATCCTCCGATGGTTTTTAATACGGCGTTGTGCCTGGGCATTTATGCTTTGGGAATTCTGTTTTCAGAGCGAGATCCCCGTTACGCCAAAGCGGCTTCAGCCTTCGTTTTCATTGTTTCCGCGATCACTCTTGGCCAGTACATCACCGGAAAAAACTGGGGTATCGACACTTTGGTTTTCAAGCCTTTGCTGGGCACGGCCACAGAAACGCCCGGTCGGATGAGTTTGAGTTCGACGGTGTGTTTTCTGATTTTAAGTTTTGCGGGTTTTTATAAACGCCGCGTGAATTCCCACCAGTTTATTTGTGCGACGGCGGCGACTCTTGTTGTCGGATTTTCAACGATCAGTTTGCTTAGCTACTTTGCAAACTTCGACGCGAAATACGCGTGGGGAAGTTTTCTGGCGATGGCCGCGCATACGGCGGGATGTTTGTTGCTTTTGGCTCTGGCGCTTTTGTGGCAAAAACGGTTGCAAATCCGCAGTGTCACGCAAAGACAAAATGCGCTTGTGCCTTTTTATGTTTTGATCGTCGGGATTTTAACGTCGGTTCTCATCTGGCATCTTCTCGTGATGCGCGATTTCGATAGAAATAAAAGTATCACGCATATTCGCGGGGAATCGCTGAAGAGTTCTTTGGATAATGTTTTTTATCCTCTGGAAAAATCCCTGCAACAAATGTCTTATCGATTTGCTTCCGGGGCCTATCTTTCAGAAAAGTACTGGCGTATTGACGCTGAAAACTACTTCAACGAGTTCCAGGGACTTCGTCGCCTTTTGTGGTCCGATGAAAATCGCGTGGCGCGCTGGGTATATCCTCTAACAGACGGAGGAAAGCTTGTCTTAAATACCAGTGTCGGTTTTGAGGCGGGTGTGCTGGAGTCTTACCGCCGTGTGTATTCAGAGCGGCGCCCTTTTCTTTCCCGCGTGTTTGAGTTGCGTTCCGGCGGTAAAGGTTTTGTTTTACTCGTACCGATTTTCCGAGACGAAAAATACCTTGGCGTCGTGTCCGCGGCCGTCATGGCAGAGCCTTTCTTTACGCGCGTTTTGAACAATCAGGGATACGATCTTGCCATTCTGGAAAAGGGCAAAAGAATTTACTCCATCGGCGATATCGACAAGAACTTGCCCGGCAGTTGGACTTATCGCACGCACTATTCCAATATGGGCGTTGATTGGGAAATTCTCCTTGTTCCGAAAGCCTCTACAATTCGGGAAAACTCTTCCGCGATGCCAAGTGTGGTTTTGTTGTTCGGGGTGAGTGTCTCGGCCTTGTTGGGACTTGCATTGAGCTTTTACAATCGGGCACGCGAATCTGAAAAAGAAGCGAAGGAAGCATTTGAATGGAAAAAAGCGAGCATGAACAGCTCGGCTTTTCTGATGATCTCTTTGGATGAAAAAGGTTTTATTCGCGAGATGAATGCCACAGCCGAACGCATGTTGGGTTATACGACCGAGGAACTCGCAGGCAAAGAAACACCGTGGATTTATCATGACGTCAAACAAGTCATGGAGTTTCGCGATAAGATGGTGGCGGAATTAGGACGTCCTATCGGGCTGGACATCGAATTCTTCAAAGCGCTTTTCCAAGTCCGCGACTACAAAGCCAGTGAGTGGACTTTGATTTCCCGTTCCGGGAAAAAATATTCAATGGTGCTGTCGGCCAGCGAAATCCGCAACGAAGCGGGGCAGACGACAGGCTACCTTGGAATTTTCGAAGACGTAACAGAGCTTCGTCAGCGCGAGCTTCTTTTGCAGGAGCAGGAGCAAAAAATCCTGGCATCGTCGCGGTTGGCGTCACTCGGGGAAATGGCGGCCGGCATCGCGCACGAGATCAACAATCCTTTGGCGATCATCAACGGCCACGTTGGAATTTTACGTCGCCATTTGCAGAATCGCGGTCTGGATAAAGAAGAAGACATGGTGAAGAAAATTGATTCTATTGAGGCCGTGGTGCAAAGAATCGCCAAAATCATTCGTGGCCTTCGCAGTTACGCGCGGGAAGCGGATCAAGGTGCAAAAGAGTGGGTGCGCGTAGAATCTTTGATCGACGACACTTTGTCATTTTGTCACGAGAAGTTCCGTATCGAAGGCGTTGAGCTGAAGGCCCAGATCGAACCGCACTTGGAAATTCACGTAAGACCCTATCAAATCTCTCAAGTGGTTCTGAATCTTTTGAACAATGCTTTGGACGCCGTTTTGGCGAGCAAAGAAAAACGTGTTGTGATTGAAGCGTGCCAGAAACAGGGCGGCGTGGAAATCAGTGTGATGGATAGTGGCGCCGGCGTGCCTTATCATTTGCGCGAAAGAATCATGGAGCCATTTTTTACAACTAAAGAAGTGGGTAAGGGCGTCGGTTTAGGCTTGAGTATTTCTCAAGGAATCATTCAATCGCACGGCGGGAAATTTTATTTGGACGATGCGGGAGGCAAGACGCGTTTTGTGATTTGGCTGCCCGAGGATGAAAACGAAACTACAGATTCCAAGCCCAGCCCGCTTTGATCATCATCTGACTGGCTTTCACAGTATCCGAAGACGGAAACATATTGTATTCAAGACTTACGGGAATATAGTTGCGACGATTCAGTTGAATGTCGACACCGACGTTGGCGTTAAAAACTTGATTCGTCGAAATTTGCGACTCGTTCAAAGCGGAACTGGATTTTGAAACGGCCAGAAGATAACCCAATCCCCCACCAAGCCAGCCGCGGTATTTTCCTTGGATTAAATACCACTTAATCACACCATAAAAAGAGAGATAATTGATTTTGGCGTCACAGCTTGTCGTGCCTCCGCAGGCTGCTGAAGAGGCACTTCCGGAAACGTTAAACTGTTCAATACCAGCGACGGCATGACCGACAAAGTCGCGGCTAAAAGCGTAGTCATAAAAACCATCCACGCCAAAACCGTTGCCGTTCATCGTTGCACTGGCTGTTTGTAAGATGCCTGTTCCTGAATCCAGATAGCGAATATCGGCTGTCATGCTGTTCATTGTGATAACGCCCATAACGCCGTAAGAGTCTTTCAAAACACGAAGGTGAGTGCTTGCATCCCGCTTTGTAGAGGTGTCTTCTTCACTGCCCGGTGGTGGCACATCCGCACTGATCGGGGAGGCTGCCTTCGCTTGCAGAGAATAACCGCTAGCTGCGCGGCCTTTGACGATTTCAGCAAGGGCTTTGCCGCTTTTGACTTGTTTCACGCGAATAATCGCAGTTCTTTTATCTGAACTTGGATTGATCAAGTAAAACTCGTCACCTGGAGCAACCACGTCGCCTTCAAGATTGATCAGAACCTTTTGCCCTTTAACGGCAGAAACAGTCGCGGCTTCGGCAGAGACAGCAAAGTAAAGCAGGGAAGCTAAAGCAAAGATGCAAAATCGAGATGTCACGGGCCTTCCTTTATTCAAGGGTCATCACGTTGTTTTCAAGTTCACGGATGAAATCTTGTTTGTACAAGTTCCACGTGACGTCGTCGGCAAATTCATAGATGCAAGAGTGTGTGGCATTGTCAGCTCGCTGAATGGCTTTAACTTCGACAGTACGGCCGCGATGGGTGCGCCAGATTTCTAAATCGTTTTCCGCAACGACCAATTCATAATTGTGTGCGGGAAACTCTTCGTTAAACCATGATTCAAGACGGTTTTCTTTTTTGCAGCTTTTAAGTTGAAAAGAAGACGCGGAAATTTTACTCGGCGCCTCGGACTCGAATTGTTTACGTCCTTCAGAGCGGTAGATAGTACAACCGCTTAAAAATATGAAGCTAAGGCTAGAAAGTAAAAACGACTTCATAACCCTTATATTATAGGTAACTCAGGACAAAATAAAAAGCCCCGAATGTTTATCGGGGCTTTAGTCGGCTGTTGAGAACGGGCCGAAATCGAACGAATTAGAACGGAATTTCGTCGTTGGAATCGAAGCTTGGTTCTGGACCGAAATCGTTGAAGCCGAAATCGTCTCCGCCGCCGCTTGTAGAAGCGCCACCTGCAGATCTTTCGCCACCAGCAGCACCCAAGAATTGAACCGTGCTAGCTACGATCTCTGTCGTATAACGTTTTTGACCTTGTTGATCTTCCCATTGACGAGTTTGAAGTTTACCTTCGACATAAACTTGACGGCCCTTAGCAAGATGCTTACCGCAGATTTCTGCAAGTTTGCCCCATACAGTTACACGGTGCCATTCAGTGCGTTCTTGTCTTTGACCGTCTTTCACCCAAGTTTCGCTTGTAGCGATGTTCAAGCGTGCTACGGTGCTGCCGCTGCCAATCGCTTTGACTTCAGGATCAGCGCCCAAGCGGCCTACTAGGATGACTTTATTTACTCCAGACATTTTCCCTCCAATTAAAACAATTCGTTTTTTGTCAGAATGAGAGTGAAGTCAATAAGACTTCAGGCTCTTTTTTTATTGCAGGAAAAGCTGAGCAATATTTAGGCAGAGCCCCTCGTCAGTTTAAATATACGAGGGGTCTGTTTGAACGTCCAAAATCGGACACTAACGCACGGCACCTATGCTGGGCGGCATCATTGGATTGGTCGCAGAGACCTTAAATTTGTACTGAGCGCCTTCCGACGTCGGCGTTTTATAGCCGTCGATGAACGTCAAAAACAAAGCGGCGCGATCTTGGAAACTCTTTTTCGTCTTCAAATCGATCTCAAAATTATAAGCACCGATTTGTTGGCCAAAAGAGCCACCGCGATTCACGATATTCAAACCGATATTGCCTTTGATCGTGCCGTAAAGCTCGTCACCCGGTTTGCCGATCGTGCCGGTCTCAATAATAAAGCGTCCTGCGGAAAGGCGGCCTTTAAGTTCGACGGTGCTCAGTTTTAAATCGGGCAGAGTCAACGGACCCATCGGCGTATTGACGTTCGAAGGCGGTAATTCAAACTTCGAAATCGTCATGTTCACATCGACATCCGGTTGTTCCTGAAACGTCAAATCCGCTAAAGCTGTTGTCTCCAAATTCATTTGTCCTTTAAGAAGGACAGGGAGATTGGCAAGCTCACGCAAGTCATGCAAGGACACTTGTTTCGCGCTGACTTCAATGCGATGGCGTTCAACGCCATTTTCCGTGCGCGTGCCTTTACCCACTTGAACGTCAACATCTCCCTTCAGTAATCCCTTTGCAGAGACATGGCCATAAGGTTTTTGTTGAATCAAGCCGGTCACAGACGGAGTGATGACAAGTTCTTGCGCTGACAAGGCCGGCGTACGAATAGATTCAATATAAACTTGATCCATTTTTACACCGGGCTGCGGGAAAAGACTCATTTTCAAACGCTCAAACTGCACGTACACCGTGTTGTTGGAAAGTTTGGAAACTTGTGAAGAAATCAAGTCACTCATGTCATCAAACGGGAAGAGCAGGAATAAAAAGACCAAAGCGGAAACCACCATGATGAAGATTTTCCCTTTGCTTTCACGAATCAATTTGATGAGCTGACGAAGTTGTTCCATGTCTACTCCTCGCTATTGTTACGATTTCTTTTGCCGCGAGAAGGAGGCTCTGCCGCCGGAATTTCTGGTGGAGCAGGAACAGCCAAAGCAACTAATTTGTAAGTGACGTCATAATAGCGGGCATCTTCACTATTCGCCGTCATGATGATGTCTTTCAGTTTCAAACTCGGATTAATGCTTTGAAATTGATAACCCATGTCCAGAGCCTGGCGAATATTGAGCTTCGCAAGACTGACTTGCACGGCGCCTTCGGTTAAATTCTGCGGCACCAATTTCGAATCGTTTTGTATAACTTCCGTGCCTTTCACCTGTTCTGGCAAAAGATTCGCCGCCTTGATTTGGCTTTCAATATTGGCGCGAACGGAGTCAATAGGCGGAGCTTGCGGAATTTGCGGCACGTCCGAAGACTCGCGAGTGACTTTAAGCAACTCACGGATCGTCATACGTTTGCTTTCAAATTCATCCACGTACTCTTTGGATTGATTGTAGCGCCCGTAAGGAATACTCAAAATCATAAAACCGATAAGAGCTACGACACCCACCACCGTGACCTTTTGCATCGGTGGGGACATGTTTTCGTAGCGATCGCGCAATTGATTGTAAGCGCCGCTTTCTTGCACTCTCTCCCATGTAACACGGGCATCACTAATAAATTTATCCTTTAAATCGTCTAAATTCATCTTGTCACCTTCTGGATACCGCGATCGACATTAAAACTAAAAGAGAAAGCTGTTCGGCCGGGCAGTGGATTCAAAGTGGATCTTTGGGCTCGCACTTGTCCGTCAGCAGCCACGTTTGTCAAAGACTGTTGCAGAATGCTGAGCTCTCGCGCTGTATTCACGTAGCCTTGCATCACCACTTGTGCGTCTTGCACTTGCAACTGGTGTACATCCAATGTGATCGTTGCTTTGCCAGGAGCCGCTTCCGAAATCTTTTTGACGATATCAAGCGCAGAGTTCATGTTTGCCACACTTGCCAAAGTTTTTAAATCCGCAGCTCGTTTTTTATTGTCACGAATGTATTTACGAATGCCGCTTTCAGAAGCGTTCTTTCCTTTAAGGCCCGCGACGGATTTCGCCTGGTCTTTAAGGACTTCTTGTGTGCGATCCGCCAAGGATAAAGAAAAGCTTTGGCGAAGGGTTGTATAAACGAAAAGGATCAGAAGCGCTGCCGCGCCCACCTTGATCGTATGACCCCATTTTTCCCAGAACATTTTCGCTTGGTGATTTTCTTTCGCAAATTCACCCCGCAAGAAATTGATCGGAGGGTTGCGCGGTTTTTTGAAACCTTCAATGGCAAGGCCCAAAGCCACTCCGGCTTTGGCGCCATTCTGCGCGGATCTTTCAAACATCACGTTCGGAATTAAGTCTAAAGTAGAAACGCGGTTTACGGGAACTTCCAGAATTTGCGTCAGGAAAGGTCCCAGATTTTGAATCTGCGAAACCCCGCCGGTTATAGAGATCGTGTTGATCTGCGCATTAAACTCACTCTTAAGTTCCAAGATCGAAAGTTGCAGATCGCGCGCCATTTCGCGCACAGCTTTCGCAATCGTATCTGAGAACGTCACTTGATCGAAAGTAGCGCCTTGTTTATTCGTCAGAATGAAAGCTTTCGTTTGCAGCTCTTTCATCGCTTCAAGGAACGGAATTTCATATTTTTTGGCAATCGCATCGGCGATATTTTTTCCGCCCCACAAAACGGAGCGAACCGCGATCAGGGAGTTGCCTTCAAACGCCGTGACTAGCGTGCGCGTGTGTCCCATGTTCAAGATCAATTGCACGTGACGGACCGGTTTATTTTCTTCGTCGTTCAGCGCAATCGCCGGTGGCAACATCGCCGGAGGAGCCTCATTCCATTTTTCAAAGACGTTCGCGAAGGCCGTGCCTTCTGTCGAAATCAAGAAAGGATCCATGCCGGCATCGTTGGCTCTTTGAATGGCGTTTTGTAAATGCACTTTCGGAGCCGCACATGCAAGAACTTCAGCGCCGCTTCCCACGGTGCGAATGATTTTCGCATCGAAGATCGCGTTGTCAGAGGAAAAAGGAATGTCTTCTTCAAGTTCAAACGCGAGAGACTTTGCAATTTTAATACGATCGTTGAACGGGAAGAACTTATTGCGAATCGCCACGCGGTCTTGACGAAGACCCATGATGAAACGTGTTTGGTTGGGATCATAGTGACTTGTGAAGTCGCGTAAGAACTCGATGATCTCAAGCTCTTGATCGTGTCCAGGGGCGACGTTCAGGGGATGCTCAACGAATTGAGTGACCTGAAAGCCTTTGGAAGTGGACTGCACTTCAACAAGTTTAATGCTGCTAGAACCAATGTCTATGCCGAGTGATTTCATGAGAGCCCGTTCCTCCGTGAACAAGTTCAGACTTAAGTTTATGCGAGGAGGAGGGTGTGTGTATAGCTTTAAATGTTGGAAATGTTTTGGGGAATTGGAAAAAAACGGGCGGAAGTTTTATTGTCTTATCCAGGCTTTAGTCTTGCCGCCGTTGAAGTTCGGTCTCGCAAATCGCAATAAAAGAATTATCGCTCGTTCCAATAAACGACGCGGGGTGGGCCCTTCGGAATGGGATCTTTCGCTGTGGTGCCGGAGCCGCCTGTTCCTGAACCGGCGTTGCCACCAGTTCCAGTTCCGGTGCCGGTGCTTTCACCGCCGCCGCCTTCAGCTTTCTTTTCTTTGTCGACGTAGTCTTTGACCTTCGTTGCCATTTTGTTGAGGTCGACAACGATCGCCGTGATCTCGCGAACGGCACCTGCAAATTCGCCGGTGCTGCGAATTTTAAAACTCATCACGGTATCACAAACCATCGGAATCAAGTTCGGGTCGCCTTGCAGACGCACACCACGACTGGTAACAAAATTCCAGAAATCCTGGCTGCCGCCATTCGCATCACACTTAAACGGACCGCCTTCGTTCTGATCTTCACGGCGTTTGATAATTTCACTGACAGCTTCATCCGTCATCGCGGGATCTAAAGACTTCAAGACGTCTTTGGAAGCCAAGTTAGGATTGATACCCTTCATCCCGTAAATCGTGATGCGGGGGGCGAGCAGTTCATAAAAATCATCATTCATACCCGGAACCATGTGCAATTCCGCCAAAGTGCGGAAGCTGCGGTTCGGTGGGTAATAATCTACTTGCGCCAACTGATTCATCTCGTTGTAGCGCGCTCTTTTATCGCCGCCATTTAAAGACGTTCTTTTGTCACTCATCCAGTCGGCGATCGAGTTCACAAGTTCTTCGAAACGCTCGTTTGCATATTTCTTTGCGAAATCTTCATTGTCTTTGATTTGCTGAATGAAAATATTTAAGAGCTGATTTTTTGTGGCGTCTCGCAAAACTTTTGAAGGGGAGTTCAAGTCGTTCAAGTCGATCTTAGAGCCTTCATCTTCGATCGTGATGATGTAGCTTGCATCCATCGTCGAATCTTTGACGGCCTTTTGAAAGTTGTCTTTGTCGATCGCACTGAGTTCGTCAGGAATAGGCAACGGCCAAGCAAACGGGAACTTCCAGATTTCATCGAGCAGGGGACTGTTCCCCAAAGTCGATCCCAACTTGCTTTGTGCTTGTTGATAAATTTTAATACGCAGCAAGCTCAACTGCATGCCGGATTTCGCGGCATAATAAGCCTTCACACGATTCAAACCTTGAGAGTTCACCAAATATTCGACGTTCGAGTCGTAAGAGACTTCCATCGCGAAATACATAATCAGCATGATCGCGGCTGTCGCCACCATGAGGGCGATACCGCGATTGTTATTGATTGGGCGGCGGAGTTCGCGGCCAAGTGCTTTGATTGCCTTGCGCATTTGCACCCTCCTCTGGATTGTTCGGGAAGTGCACAGGAACGACAACCTGCATAGAGTATTTTTTGCTCTTCCCTTGCTCTTTCTTTTCTACTGTCACGGAAACTTCAACCGCTTGAGGGAATTTTCCTTTCGTCGCGCCATCGCCTTGAGCATCGGTGCGCCAGTCGGTCACCCAGTCTTGTTTGCCTTTTCCGATGTATTTCAGTTTAAACTCAGAGACGTTTTCCAAAAGAACGACTTCATCACCGCCTTTTGTAACATCCAAATCCACGTAAGGTGTTGAGCGGCGCCACAAACATTTCGATGTCGCAGAATCGTTGCGCAGATTTTTACAGTCCCGCAAAGAGTATCCGATCTCGACAAAATCTGCTTGTGCCACGTTGCGTACGGTGCGCGCATTGTTCATCGTCACGAAATTCATGCTTTCAGCATTGCCGACAAAATGAGTTTCAGGATCGCGGCGGGGAACTTCGCGTTGTTGTTCCGCAGGGTCGGGAACAGCGCCGGGCATAGATCCGGGAGGAACGAAACCGCCGGGTTGAGATCCATTGGTATTCGTGTTGGGCTGATTTTTCTTTTTAATAATCTGCTGAAGCTCTTTCTCCACATCACGGTAGTGATATGCGAGCTGAATATCACTTTGAATCAGACGAACGGCATCCCGCATGCGCGAAACGTCGTCGATTTGATCCTGCAATTTCACTTTCGCTTTGATCGCCTGACTGATCGACTGCGCAGTAAGAACCGTCAAAGTTCCCAAGATCGCAATCGTGATCAGAAGTTCAATCATCGTGAAACCACGCACGGAGGAACGCATTACATGCCTCCCATGCCCGGCATTGAAGGCATTTGAATTTCTTTGTCGTAGTCGACAAAGTATTGAGTCGCGGAAAACTCTAATGGTTTCTTAGCGCCTTTCCAGATCACGGTGACTTTGACTTCCTTCACGGATTTCGCCAAGTGCTCCGTTAAAGTTTTCATAACCGTCAAACTCAACTCATCCGCGCCACCAGCTTGCGCCGTTAACGTGGCGGAGATGTCGGGAACTTCAAATTCTTTGGACGTCATTTTCCAAGAGTATTGCGGATATTCAGATCCGAAGTCGTCTTCCTTTTCTTCGGGGATGGAGTCCAAAGGTTTGCCTTGATACTCCATTTCGACTTCGATCATTTTGCGTTCAAGGAGGGCGGCGACTTCAGTAGAAAGCTGCGTCTTACGAACACGCATAAAGCTTCCGCTCCAGGAATTTGACAACAGCAAAAGTCCTGTAGAGAGGATGACCATCGCGATGATGGTTTCTACTAATGTGAATCCGTTTTTTCTCACCTTTGGATGTCCTTTAACGATTGAGCTTTCTCTATGATATCAGCTTGACCCGTTAAAGGATTAAAAACAAGGGTCCAGATAGAATTATTTGCCATCTGAATCTGCACAGCAGCGGCCTCAACAAAACCTTCTGGAAAGAAATGAATGTAAGCAATTCCATCGGTCATCGGCGCCTTCATATTCACGGTTTCCACCGAGATAAAACGCAGTTTGCCGGGAAGAACTTTTTCTTTTTTTGTGAGCGATTTATCCAACTGAAAAAGGGGAGGCGGTGCATCTTCGCCTTTTTCTTCCTCTTTTTCTTTTTCATAAAGTTCCGGATCGATTTTTTGCGGACCACTGGCTTTTTCAACCCAGTATTTGGGTTCCTGCGGGTCCATGTCGATGACGAGGCGATAAGTTGAATTCGTCAGGCGGGCTTTATTGCGAATTTCTTTGCTGAGAACGAGGAGGTGTCGTGCGACGGTTTTGACGTTCTCTTCTTTGTTCATCAAGCGGGGCACACCTATTGCGATCAGAGCTCCCATAATGGCAAGCACAATCATGATCTCAATGAGAGTGAACCCCTTTTGTGACATGAGAACTATTGAATGTCCTCTAAAGTGATGTCTTTGCCAGCGCCAGATCCGCCTTCACGGCCATCTTTACCCAAAGATTTCAAAGTGTACTCGGAACCTTCCACTTCATAAACGAGGTCGTTATTGAATGGATCTTTAAGGCTCTTAGAGTAGTAAGGAGTAGGACCCCAGTTTGAACAGCTTGGATCCGCTTTAGCAAGACCTTCCAAAGACTCAGGATATTTACCGCAGTCTGTGTAGTACATACCAAGAGCGTTGACGATTTGAGACATTTGGATACGAGCTTCTTTAACTTTCGCTCTGTCCATGTTCTCCGTGATGTTAGGGAGAAGAAGCGCCATAATACCACCGATGATCGCAAGTACGATCATGATTTCCACCAACGTCATACCCTTGCGGTTCTTAAGAAGAGACATAATTACTCCTTGTTAACAGACCATGAGCCTAACAGAACAGACCTAGACGGTAAAGTCTAAGTCTAGTGCGCAATAAACTAACCTGCGATGTTGGTCATTTCAAACATTGGAACCATCACGGCCATCACGATCATACCAATGGCTAGACCCATGAGGACAATGACAACGGGTCCCATCAAACTCGTAAGACCGTCTAATTTAGTTTTCACTTGGAAGTCATATGCATCGGAGACCTGAGTGAGCATGTTCTCGAGCTCGCCGGTTTTTTCACCAATGTTGACCATGTGAATCACGATAGGAGGGAACTGACCGGATTTTTTCAGAGGACCCGCGATGGATTCCCCCTCAGAGATATTGCTGCGCGCTTCATCGATCGCAATAGCAAGCACGTGGTTGTTCACGACGTTACGAACGATATCCAATGCCGCGAGCATCGGCACACCACCATTTAAAAGCGTTGCTAAAGTGCGCGTGAAACGGGAGACGGCAACCATTTGCACTGTCGGTCCCACGATAGGAAGCTTCAAAGAGATAGCATCCCATTGATTACGACCGGAAGGAGAATTTTTCCAGTTGCGGAAAAGCAAATACACAATCAATGCGCTTCCGATCATCAGGTACCAATAGTTCACCGTGAACTGACTGGCATCAATAAGGGCTTTCGTGTACCAAGGAAGCGTCAAGTTCGGCGCTGACTCAAAGACAACAACCATTTTTGGAATCAAGTAAGTAAAGAGGAATCCCAAAAGAGCCAATGTCACAACCAACATCACGATCGGGTAGGTCATGGCACTGCTTACTTTCGCACGCAAGTCCGCCTGCGCTTCGGTAAACTCAGCAAGACGCATCAATATCACGTCCAAGCTGCCTGACATTTCACCGGCTTCCACCATTGAAACATAAATATTCGTAAAGATATTAGGGTACTTTGCCAAAGCTTTGTGCAAAGGCGATCCCTCGTTGACCATGTTCTTACAATCGGCGATCGCCTCAGAGAGCGTCGGATTTTCAACTTGTTCCGAAACGGCAGTAAGGGCATCCACGAGTGGGATATTGGCTTTTACAAGAGTCGCCAATTGTCGGGTCATCAAAGAAAGTTCTTTAACGGCGATTTTCTTTGTCGCGCGCGGCCCCTGTTTTTTCTTAGGGTCCACCTTTTTTTTATCGCGAATATCGACGACGAAGACATTGTCTTTTTTGAGTTTGGCACGAGCGGCGCGAAGATTCTCGGCATCCACGACGCCTTTGACATTTTTTCCGTCTCTCGTAAGACCTTTATACTCAAAAATCGGCATTTTGTTTTACCCTAGATGTCTAATTGCGTATTCGAAGTCAGTTCTTCAATAGTCGTGATACCAGCAAGAACTTTTTGTACGCCATGATCACGGAAAGTTTTCATTCCGTTGGCGACAGCTTGTTTCTTGATCGTGTTACCATCTTTTCTTTGCATGATCAAAGAGCGGATATCGTCAGTGACGACCATCAATTCACTGATCGTCGTACGACCGGAATATCCTTTTTGCCCACAGTGATTGCAACCCATGGCGCGACAGATGTGTGAGTTCTTCGCTTCTTCTCTTGTGACACCCAGAAGTTGCAATTCAAAGTCGGAAGCTTCGTAGGGCGCTTTACAGTGCGGGCAGAGGACACGCACAAGACGTTGCGCCACGACACCCATGATCGATGTTGCGATCAAGAAGGGCTCAACCCCGAAATCAATCAAACGCGGGAAAGCGCCGGCCGAGTCATTCGTATGCAGAGTCGAAAGAACCAAGTGACCTGTCAGTGACGCTTGAATCGCAAGTTCGGCTGTTTCCAAGTCACGAATCTCCCCCACCATGATGATGTCAGGGTCTTGACGAAGGAAAGATCTTAATCCCGCCGCGAAGGTCAAACCGATCTTCGAGTTCACTTGCACTTGACCAATCCCGTGGATACGTTGCTCCACCGGATCTTCAACCGTCAGAATGTTCACGTCAGGTTTATTCAATTTTGAAAGAGCACCGTAAAGAGTCGTGGACTTACCGGAACCCGTGGGGCCGGTGACCAGGAAGATCCCGTAAGATCGTCCCATCAAGTCATCCAGTTTTTCCAGATTTTCAGTCGAGAAACCCAGTTGTTGCAATTCACGCACAACACTGGATCTGTCTTGAATACGCATCACCAGGCGTTCACCGAAAGCCGTAGGAACGCAGGAAAGACGAATATCAATGTCCTTACCGCCGACCTTCAAAGGAATACGACCGTCTTGCGGCAGACGTTTTTCGGCGATGTTTAAGTTCGCCATAACTTTGATACGGGACGTGATCGCGTTTTGCAGTTTTTTAGGTGGTTTAAACACGTCGAAAAGAATACCGTCCGTACGGAAACGAACGACCATGTCTTTTTCATACGGTTCCACGTGAATATCAGAGGCTTTTTCTTTCACCGCGCGGAACAGAAGACTATTCACCATCTTAATGACGGGAGCATCGTCTTCGCCGGCCTCCAAAAGATCCACGATAGGATCGTCAAGATCGTAATCTTCCTCGTCGATTTCATCGAGGCCGGAAAGATTGGCGGTGCTTTTTTCGTAAACTTTATTGATCGCATCCTGCACACGGCTTGTCGTCGTCACAAGAGGGCGAACGCGTTTACCGAAAAGAACTTTCAAATCATCTAATGCTTTCAAGTTCACCGGGTTGCTTGTCAAAGCAATCAAAGTGTCTTGTTCATCTTTATAAGGAAGAACGTTATGAAGTTTGGCATAGTTGATTGGCAGATCGCGGATCAAGTCGACGGCGATATCGCTGACGGGGATGTCCCGGATAAAATCCAGTCCCAGTTCTTTGCAGAGATCGGCAACCACTTCATCCGCCGTGGAAAATTCTTTCGCTGACAAAGCTTCCCCCACGGTGACGGGTCTCACCACCGAAGGGTTGTTGAGCACAGAACGGATCTGGTCCTGTGTCAGGGAAGTTGCTTTGCTCAGTATCGTTTGAATATCCACGGAGGCCATATTTCTTATTCCTCTTCAATTGCAGGTACGTCATTCGCGTCAGGTCCAGCCGGAGCCTGGGCTTTTCGCTGAATGGTATCCATTTTTTTGCCAAATGGATCAACGCCACCTTGAGATTTGATGAATTCCAAACGATCGTCCAGTGTTTTTGATACAATCGCATTCGAATCTGAAACAGTTCTCACAATTTTCGGCGTCAAGAACACAACCATGTTTGTTTTATCTTTTGTGATCGTGCGCGATTTAAACAGCCAGCCCAAGATAGGGATGTCGCCGAGAAGAGGCACCTTCGCGACAGACTCGATATCTTGTTCTTTCATCAAGCCCCCCAGGATCGCCGTGTCGCCGTTATTAACGTTGATCACGGTTTTGATCGAACGCTTTGCCAAAGGCTGAGTAGAGTCTTGGAAAGCTTTTGGAGTACTCGCTGTGGAAAGTTGAGAGACTTGTTGTTTGATCTCCATGCGAATGGCGTTTGTCGCAGGGGAGATGAACGGTTTCAAAGTCAATTTGATCGTCGCATCTTCAAACACAGGCGTTGTCACCGTCGCGCCGTTTGTCGGCGTCGTTGAGTTTGAACCCACGACAACTTTATCACCCACTTCGATTTCACCCTCTTGGTTGTCCAATGTCATCAATGTCGGCGTTGAAAGGATGTTGGCTTTCTTCGTCGTTTTCAAGAAGTTGATGAAACCAATCAAGCTCGGGATCTCAAGAGTTGTTTTGCTTACCGGGTCTGTGACTTTAATTGTTTTACCAGAACCGAAACCGATCACCGCACCAGTACCGCCTGTTGGCGAAAGCATTTCATTCAAATTCAGGCCGCCGTTAAAACCGACTTTGCCGTAACCGCTGTCAGAGTATTGGTAGTAACCGACACCCCAAGTGTTACCGTCGTTCGCGCTCATCTCCATGATAATCGCTTCAACAAATACCTGGTCGCGGGCCACATCCAACTTCGCCAGAAGATTCAGAACCACTTCATAGTCTTGTTTGCTGGCAGTAATAACAAGGCTGTTTGTTGTTTTATCAGCCGTGATCTTAACATCGCCGCCAAAGATCTCTTGCGGAGCTTGCATTTGACCGCCAGCGCCGATCGGGGACAGAAGGCTTCCGCCGGTTTGCGGTTTTGGCGTTGCATCTTTTGTGACACCTTGAAGAGTTTGCGCCAATTTCTCGGCATCGCTGTTTTTAACGTTATAAACGTAAACGCCGCCGGATTCTTCAGGGCGGATTTTGAAATCAAGTTGTGAGATCAATTTTTTGATACGCACAATGCCGGATTTATTGCCGACCACGATGATCGAGTTCGTGCGATCATCCGGAATGGCCATAAAGAAGCTCGCACCTTGTTGTGATGTTGCGCCCGCAGAACGAGAGAAGCGTGGCACGCCCGCCGTGAAAGTGCCCGGAGCTCCTGCTTGGGATTTGCTGCCTTTGTTCACGATTTTATCAACGAGGTCGGCTAAATCTTTCGCTTTCGCATACTTAATTGGAATAACTTCAAGTTGTTCTTCAAATCCCGGAACGTCCAACTGGCTGATGATTTTCATCACGCGGTCAATGTTCGAACCGTAGTCAGAGATGATGATCGAGTTCGTTGGCTCGTAAATATTCATCTCACCGTCTTTAGAGGGCAGGATACGAAGGTCTCTGTTCACTTGCGCTGCAGAGATGTGTTTTAAGTGGATGATACGTGTGATCATCTGATCGCTGTTCGGGTAGTAAGCACCCGAGAATGTCTCGATGTTGTCACGTTGTGCGTTTCTTGCGGACTTCACTTTCAAGAAACTGCCGGAAGGAACCACCGTGAAACCATTGATCGCCAAAGCAGACAAGAAAGCCTTGTAGGCTTCCGCCACTGTGATTTTACTTGGCGCGATGATTGTGATCTTACCGCGTACGCCCGGATCAATGATAAAGTTCTTACCTGTCAACTCGCCGATCGCTTTAATAAGATCTGTGATCTCCACATTCGGGAAGTCGAAAGATTCAATCGTTTCCGGGAAATTTGCACTGTTGATGTCTTCAATCGGAGCTTTCGCAAATTTATCTTTTGCCGACTTCGTCAAAACATCCGAGCCCGTATTGTTACCACGAGTGCCGCCGCCTTGAGCGGAAGGAGCGGCGTTGCCACCAAAGTTTGCTGGCGGAGGTGGCGGGAAGTCCATGTTTTCAGATTGGCTGGCGTCTCCAAAATCAGGAGGGGGAGGTGGAGGAGGGAAGTCCTCGAACTGAGCTTTCGCTGTGGTTCCCACAAGCTGAGCTGTCATCAATGAAGCAAGTCCTATGCTGACGGTTTTTTTCATCTTTTCCTCTCCTTGAGGAGTTGTAAATCTATGCTGCTACTTCAGTTCCGCGCCTGTCGGCGCTCCACTCTGTGGCCTCACGGCCCCTCGCGGCCTACTGAATGTTGTAAGTCATCGTCTCGTTTTTACCGTTGCGCTCAATCTGCAAAGTCACCTTTGGTGAGTTTTTGAGAGTGTTGTAGAGCTCCATGGCTTTGGCGGGACTGTCGACCGGAGTTCCGTCGACGGACTTAATAACATCCATGCGTTGTAAACCAAGTTGTTCGTAAATACTGCCAGGCTGCATGTCTAAAAGACGGAAGCCATTGATAGCTCCCGTACCGGGCTCGCGATTGGGAACCGCGCGAGCTTGCATCAAGATGCTGGAAAGATCGTTTGTATATTTCAAAAGATCCGCTCTTTTAATAGTGAAATTATTGTCGCCGGTTTTTTGGACTTCTCCGCCGCCGGAGGCTGGTCTCGCAGCGCCGCCAAAGGCCACACGCGCGCCATCTTTTTTCATCTCAATATACTCAAGACGGTTCGAGTTGAGATTGCGGAAAACAACTTTTTGGCGTTCGACACGAATAATGTTGGCCATGCCTTCGATTTCTTTGCCGGGGCTGTAAGAAATCACCTGATTTTTTCCACGCACTTCGATAGCTGCGATGGATTTTTCAGGATTCGAGTGCACCAAAGTTCCAATCAATGTCAAAGGCAATTGTGAAGGAACGGGATCGGCTTCTTTTTGTGGAGTGCCAGTGGTTTTATCAACCAAAGCATCGGGAATGACGCCGGAAGAAGCGAAGATATTGCGGCTTGTGATGCCGTTGTAAGCGCCACGACTGACACTAGAATCAAATTGCGGAGCTTTGGGATGAGCTGCGGGTGCACCTTGCGGCAACATGCGATCGCGATAAGCAAGAATACCAAGGTCCGCGATGCAATAACCTACAAAGACAAAGAGGACGTAGGAATACCATCTCTCAAAAGGGGGACGTTGATTTTTGGGGTTACGTGAAATCACAGCTGCACAATCCTTTGTCTTTTATTGGGCACCTAGTCCTTGGGCCTCAGTTAAGCCTATCAAAAAGACGAGGAGGCTGCACCAAAAAATACAAGCTGGACCATGGTCTTGATTGCGTAATTTTCTATCCATATTTCAGGCGGATAGGTCATGATATAAAAATGAGAATTCTCTACTTCACGGATGGAGCAGGAATTGATCTTCTGAGTATTCGCGAATCAGTTTTGCGGATTCCAGAAGTACTCACCTCACTTCGTCGCGGCCAGGAGCAGGCGCGCTACGTAGATTTGATGCAGGTGATGTCGTTACCGGACGAAGAATTTCGTCAGGTGCCTGTTGTATTGCGCACACTTCTTATTAATCTTGTCCAACGCGGACTTCATCAGCGTTGGATCAATCGTGATCACAGAGCGGATCTCATTCTTCGTCGTATCAATTATCGTTGTTTCGGCGATATCCAGCGTGAAGTCCTTAATTTCGTTCGCGGCAAAGTGGAAAGGAAGTCAGTGGCGACAGAAAACCTTCATCTTTTGCATTTCCTCAGTCACGTCGAAATCACCATCATTGGTCCAGGTTACGACGAGATCGAAATCTGGTTGCGTCGCGAAGTGAGTCGCATGGCTGATGTCAAAGTGCTTATCAAAGACGTTATTGCCTCGGACCCCCAGCTTGATTGGTTCTGGCCGCAGGTTCGGCAGAACTTCGTTCCCGACGAAAATCCACTTATTTAATAAATAAACTCGTGTTCATTACTTTAGTGAAAACTTCGTATTCCGAAGAGTTGGATACTTCATATCTAGGAGCATCCAATGAATGTGTTTTCCAAAGTCCGGCTTTTTAACTTCTTTTCTGCGGGTCTCATCCTCGCTCTTTATGTATGTATCGGTACGGCTTTTTATTATCAACAAGTGCTGAATGTCGCTCACGAGTCTAAATCGTATTCTCTAAAATTAGCGCAAGATCTGCGCAATGACTCTGCGAATTTGACTCGCACGGCGCGCACATTCGTTGTGACGGGAGAAAAAAAGTACGAGGAAGAATACTTCCACATCATCGCGGTTCGTAATGGCGAAGCCGCCCGTGAAGATGGAAAAAAAATCTCTATGACGCAATTGATGAAAGATGCGGGCTTTACGGCAAAAGAATTTGCGTTGCTCGATGAGGCGCAAAAAAGATCAAACGAGCTTGTAACGACCGAAACGATTGCGATGAACGCGGCAAAAGGTTTGTTTCAAGATGAAAACGGCAAATTCACCGTTCATAAAGAGCCGGATTTTGTGCTGGCAAGAAAACTCATGCACGATGAGGCTTATCACAATTTCTTAGTAAAAATCGGCGAGCCTATCAACGAATTCCAAAAAACACTCGAAGCGCGCACGAAAGCTTCCGTGGACGTGGCTTTGACTTACGCTCGTTGGGCCTTGGGCAGCGTTGCCGTGATGATTATCTGTCTTTCTTTGACGATGTTCATGGCTTCAAAAACTCTTAAAGAAGGCATTCGCATGCAAACGGAAGCATTGGCTTCCGCTTACAAAAAAATCCGCGAGCTTGTTGAAAACCTTTCCGGCTCAAGCTCGGCATTGTCTTCTGCTTCTACGGAATCCGCGGCAAGCTTGGAAGAGACGGTGGCTTCTCTGGAAGAGCTCTCAAGCATGATCAAGCTTAATGCTGATAATGCCAAAATGGCTTCCGAGCTTTCGCAGCTTTCAAAAGTCACGGCGGAAGAAGGTTCTCGGGAAATTGAAAGCCTGATGCACTCGATGGAAGGCATTGTGAAATCTTCGAAAAAAATCGAAGAGATCATCACGGTGATTGACGATATCGCATTTCAAACAAATCTCCTTGCGCTGAATGCTGCTGTTGAAGCTGCGCGTGCAGGCGAACAAGGCAAAGGCTTTGCTGTTGTTGCGGATGCGGTTCGTGCTTTGGCGCAAAGAAGTGCGACCTCGGCAAAAGAGATCTCCGGTTTGATTTCAGAAAGCGTGACGCAAATCGAGCAGGGGCGCGAAACTGCGGACTCCAGCCATGTTGTGCTTAAAAAGATTGTCGACTCTGTAAATAAAGTCGCGAACTTGAACAATGAAATCGCCACGGCAAGCGTAGAGCAAAGCACAGGTGTTTCGCAAATCACGCAAGCGATGAATCAACTCGATCAGGCAACACAAACCAATGCGGCTTCTTCAGAGACGATTTCCGAAGCGGCGGCGAGTCTCAATGATTCTACGAGCGGTCTGACAACAACGATCGTCAGTCTGGAAACGCTCACAGGTCTTAAACAATCCGCTTAGTTTAATAAAAAACAGGGGCACGCCTCGGCGTCTCCTGTTTGTCTCATTCTAGGATAAAGAAAAACTCGCGTTCCCACTGTTTCTTCGTATTGCGGGCAAGAGAAAGCGCCTGCAGTCCAAATGCCCGCGCTGAGGCGTGCAAATACGAATGTGTTTTCAAACATTGCAATAAGTAAACGCTGGCGGGATTCGTTTTCCACTATCATGGATAGACATTTCTTTTTTTTTGGGTTTAGGGGCTTAGGTGACTATGTTCGATAGATTGTTAGCGGCATTTTCCTCTTCGGGAGACGTCTATCCCGATCAAGATATTATAGGCTATTATCTCAGTTTAAGTATTTGGCTGGTGAGTGTTGCTTTTTCCGCCTATTACTTGGCGATGGGTATTGACGTCTATCGCGTTGGTTTGCTTTTGGCGTTGGCTCTTGTCGGAATTGTCGCTGCACGCCTTTTTAAGAAGAATAAAAATATGGAGGCCGTCGTCATTCAAGGTCTCTTGATGATGTTGTCGTTGATCGACGTTATCACCTTTCCGGTTCTTGGCGTTTATGTGAATATTTGCGTGATCATCATTGCCATCAATCCGATCGTTCTTCTGCGTGAAATGCACTATGGAATTATATTCACGAACTTCGTGATCTGTGTTGCCGTACTCAGTGCGAGTGAGCTTATGCGCCGAACGCAAGGCGGGGTTCTTGAAGAAATTTTTGATTTCTTCATCAAGTTTATGGTTTTGATTTTTGTTTTTTTCCAGGCTTACGCTTTACGATTGATGTTGGAAAAACGCCGATAAACCGGGGTCACTTCGAACCGTTTTACAGCGCAAAGAACGGTTCCATCTCAATCGGCTTTTCGTTGCTGGGATGCAGGAACTTTGGCGGTTCCGCATCCGGCGGAAGCAAAAGATAAACTCCGAAAGGCATTTTCGCCGAAATCCATTCTGAAGGGCGACGATAAATATACTCCGAACGCACTTGATTATAGACAAGAAATTCATTTTCATTCGCGTCGTCGTAGGCTTTCCACAAAAGACTTTCGAAAATATCGCCGTTATCCGCGAAAAGAAAATTCAAATATCTAAAGTTGAAAGTGCCTTCTATCTTAAGACGGGAATAAGGTTTCGTCAGAGTCCGCGTCCAACCGAACATGTTTCCAAACTTCAAAAACTGACGGAAGTTGTGCGCGCGCAAGCTGTACTCTAGAGGAATGACATCCTGGATTCCGCCCGAGGACCATGGAGCCACGCAACCCACAATGTTTTCGTTTCTATCAAAAGCGACAATGAAATCTTCCAGCTTAAGACCTTTCCAGCGCTCAAGCTTTTCGTGAAAACTTTGCGCGTCCCAGACTGTGGCAAGATCTTTTTGTCGCGATTTTTGGATGATGTAGTAAATCAAAGCGTCGATATTTTGCGCACTTCCGCGACGCAGGCGCAAGTGTGGCAGCGGATTTTTCGCCCAAGGAAGGCGACCGTGCACAGACACCATGTTAAAGCGTCGATAAAGATAATAATGCGGCAACGGTCTTTTCATCGTACGTGGTCGAACGAAAGCGTTCAAAGCTTGCACTTCGCTCATGCTTAAAACGGAAAACAGATGTTTGCAGCCAAAGGTGTGAAAGACTTCTTCCATGACCGGTAAAAAGTGCTGTGACCATTCAAGAATCGCACGACGGTTCGAAGAAATACGCAAGTCACGGCCGAAAGCGACGGGTTTGACTTTATTGTCCAATAAAACGTCGCGCATGACGAAACTGGCAACGCCTTCAAGTTTATCGTCTTCCTTTAATTGATAGGTCAGATGACGGTCAGACTGAATCGCGTAGGGTGCAAAAAAATCCCCATGACGATCCAGTTTCATTTCAACAAGTCCGCGCAGAGGAAAACTTTTGTAAAATTCCGCCAGAGCTTTGCTGTCCTCGGGCTTTGCGATCTCCAGCTTCATTAAGTCTTCTTCCAAAGCACGTCGTGATGGCCCGTTTTCATATTGGCCCAGCGAGCGGCGACAAAAAGATAATCGCTCAGGCGATTCAGATACTGCAAAGTCGCCGCATATCTTTCGTCTTTCACCGCGATCTCGGCAGAGCGGCGTTCAGCACGACGGCAAGAAGTGCGGGAAACATGCAAATAGGCCGACACGGGATGGCCCGCCGGTAAAATAAAATTGCGCAATTCAGGCAAAGTCACCGTGAGTTCGTCAATTTGATGCTCGATGTATTTGATTTGTTCTTCGGTGATCGGCGGAAGAAGTTTAAAGACTTCGTCTTTTTCCGTGGCCAAAAGACTGCCGATATTAAAAAGCTCATTCTGAATTTTCTCCAAAGGAGCATCGAGGTCGGCTAATTCTTTGTGGCTCGTCAAACTCGCGCGCACAACGCCCAAAGAGCTGTTGAGTTCATCAACGGTCCCGTAAGCTTCGACGCGGGGGTTGAATTTTTCCACGCAAGAACCGTCCACTAAGCGTGTGTTGCCCTTGTCACCAGTCCGCGTATAGATTTTCGCTTTGGGAGCATCCGTCATACATTTGACCCTTCTCTAAAATAGTGTCACTTTTAAGCATCCCGAGGTCAAGGAGCGAACGATGTCTCAAGTTGAAGTCCCATTGATTGTGACAATTCCCCATTCTGGCGAAAAAGTCCCGCCGCAAACTCCCTGGCTGAACAGTTTGCCTGAAGAAATTTTGATGTGCGATGTCGATCGTTATGTGGACTTTTTGTACGAGCCCGCGTTGCACAAACTGAAAATTCCGTTGGTAAAAACAGAATGGCATCGTTACGCGGCCGATCTCAATCGCATTCCTGAAGATGTGGACTCGACATCCGTGATCGGCAATCCCAATCCCGCGGGCATGCACAACCGCGGTTTTCACTGGGTGATCACGACTTACAAGCATCAGCTCATGCCGCAACCTATGAGCGTGGAAGCGCACAACGAGTTAGTGAAGCTGATTTACGAACCTTTCCACGCAGGCGTTCGTAAAATGTATTCGGATTTGCATGCGCAAGGTTTCAAAAGAACTTATCATATTGATGCGCATAGTATGCCGTCTGTCGGGACGAGCGAACACCGCGATCCAGGTGAATTGCGCGCCGATATCGTCGTCAGCGACAGCAAAGGCAAAAGCTGTGATCCGCGTTTCAAAGACCTGGTGATTGCGGCTTACGCGACGGCCGGTTTTAAAGTCGGTTACAACTGGCCGTACTTTGGCGGTCGCGTCACGGAGCAGTACGGAGACCCAAGTCGAGATCAACATACTCTTCAGGTGGAAATGAATCGTTCTCTCTATATGGATGAGAAAACCAAAAAGCTCAAACCGGAAGAGGCGAAGAAAGTTCAGGAAAAAGTTCTCTTTGCCTTGAGCTACATCCGCAACAATTTGTTGCACATAACGCGACTAGACGAAAAGTAAAAAGCATAGTCAGAAATTCTATCTTAAATTATTGATAGCTTTGAATATTTACTTTTTAGCTATCAACCAAGGATTTCGCTCATTGGATAAGCCAGGCGCGCCTAAAAAATCATTGTTCAGAAGACTTAATAAGCCGTTGGCTTCGGTAAAACTGGCGGTGTTCATTATCGTGGCGATGGCTGTGATTACAGCCGTTGGGACTTTTGTGGAAGCCCAATACGACGCCTATGCCGCACGCAAACTGGTTTACGATACGTGGTACATGTACATCATCATGGGGCTTCTTGTGATCAATCTGGTAGCCGTGATGCTCGATCGATGGCCTTGGAAAAAGCGCCACGTCGCTTTTGTGTCCGCTCATATCGGAATCATCGTTCTGCTGCTGGGCGCTTACATCACGATGAAACACGGTTTGGACGGCTCAATGCGCGTTGGAATCGGCGAGAGCAATAATTTCGTCCAAACTGCCGAGACAGATCTTGTCGTGTATACGTCTTTTGACGGAGACCGCTATTCAAAAACTTTCGAGCAAGAAGTGGATTTCTTTAAGAAGCCACCAACGGCGGAAAAACCTTACACAATTCCCGCTTATGACGGCGAGATTAAAATCGTCGAATACAAAAAGTACGTGACCCCTTCGAAAAAAGTGATTGCCGGTGAAGAGGGGAAAGCGGGCGCGGGTTTGCGTTTTCAATTGCAAAATCCGAACGTCAACGTGATTGAATGGCTCGTGCAAAGAAAGCCGAACACGACAGCTACGCATAATTTTGGTCCGGCGCAAATTCACTTGGGTGCCGCTCCGGAAAAGAGCCGTGGGCAGAATGAAATTTTCTTAACGCCAGAAAAAGGTTTTTTGCGCTACGTGGTTTTCCAAAAGGATCAGGAAAAGCCGTTGAAAAAAGGTGTCGTCAAAGAAGGCGATGTCTTTGATCCGGGCTTTAAAATGGCATTGCAGTTCCGCGTGCTTCGTTATCTTCCGGCAGCTGTGGAAGACTGGGATTTGCAAGATGCGGAACGTCCAACCCCTCTGACGACTTCAGCGGTTAAGATTATTTTTGATGGTAAAGAGAACTGGGTTTTGCTGAATGACATGGTCAAACTCTTTACTAATAATTCCGTTTATCTTTTGACCTACGGCAATCGTCGCATTGATATCGGCTTTCCTCTGAAGTTAAAAAATTTCCAAGTGAGCCGTTATCAAGGCACGATGCGCGCCATGGCGTACGAGAGTTTGGTCGAAGTGCCCGATCTAGGGGAACATTTGATTTCCATGAACGAGCCTTTGAAGTACAAAGGCCTGACAATTTATCAAGCGAGCTTCCAGGAAGAAAACGGGCAGCCGGTGGCGTCCATCTTCTCGGTCAATCATGATCCCGGTCGTTTTTTAAAATATTTGGGATCTTTGATCATCTCTTTGGGGATTATTTTGTTGATGTGGTTTAAGCACCTGGATTTCAAACTCGCGCGCCGCTCTGAAAAAGGAAACGGGGAGTAGTTATGAGAATATTATTTGTTATTTTATCGCTGCTAACAGGTTTGGCGGCATCTGCAAAACCTGGAGACGCTCTTAAATATCTTCCCGTTCAAGATGGCGGACGTATTAAACCTTACGACAGCTTTTCACGCGAAGTGCTGGAAATCGTCTATGGTAAAACAAAATACGAGGGCCGTGCTGCGACAGAAATTATCATGACGTGGATGTTGTCTCCACAAGCATGGACCGACAAAAAAATCTTTGAAGTGCGCAACCATCAAGTTTTGGAATCACTCAATCTGCCGAAAGACCAACGCTATTTTTCCGGCGAAGAACTTTTTGCGGGCGAACGTTTCAATCTTTTGCGCCAAGAGCTACAGGGGAAAAGAGAAACAAAAGAAAAACTCAATCCCTACTTCCAAGCGTTGCAGCGTCTTGAAAATCAGTTTTTCGTTTTCCAAGAAGTCGCTGCAGGCCGCATGCTGAAAGTGGTTCCGCCGAAAGAAGGCGACAACTGGATCGCCGTGGCGGATCTTGAGGGTGAAACGCAAGCGAAGTTCATGGACCTGACGAAAGCTTTCGTTACATACATTGGTGCGATGGCTGAGGGTAAGCCGACGACGGACGTCGGTGCCGAGTTGGATAAAGCTGTGGCTTCTTTTGAACAAAGCGCAGGGGCGAACAATCCGGCTCTCTATGAAGCCACGAAAAAAGTGGGCGCAGAGGTTCACTATAACAGCTTCCATCCCTTCCGTTGGGCGTATGTTTTTTATTTCCTCGCATTCCTTTCTCTTTTGCTCGTGTGGACGTTGAATAAAGAATCCATCATGAAAGTCGCGTGGGTTTTCTTGGCGATTGGTTTTGCCTTGAACACTTACGGCTTTGCTCTGCGTATGTATATTATGGAGCGTGCTCCGGTTTCGAATATGTACGAGACCGTGGTATGGGTTGCGTGGGGAACAGTGTTGTTTGCGGCGATATTGGAAATCATTTACAAGTTCCGTCTGATTTTGGTGGCGGGAACTTTGGTCGGTGCTTTCGGTCTTGTGATTGCCGACTTTGCTCCAGCAGTTCTTGATCCGACTCTGCAACCTTTAGAGCCGGTTCTGCGCAGCAACTACTGGCTGACGATTCACGTTATGACAATCACTATCAGTTACGCCGCCTTTTTCTTGGCGTTTGGTTTGGGTGATATCGGTTTGATTTATTATTTGCGCGGCGAAGAAAAACATCAGGACAAAATCAAAGCGATCGTCACAGGAATTTACCGTGCAATGCAAATCGGTGTCGCGTTCTTAGCTCCGGGAATTATTCTTGGCGGAATCTGGGCGGACTACTCTTGGGGCCGCTTCTGGGGCTGGGATCCAAAAGAGACGTGGGCTTTGATCGCGCTCCTTGGATATTTAGCGGTGTTGCATGCTCGCTACGCGGGCATGATCAAGCACTTTGGTATGGTGGTCACAGCCGTGGTCACATTCTCTTTGGTTATCATGGCTTGGTATGGTGTGAACTTCGTCCTTGGCGCGGGGCTTCATTCGTACGGCTTTGGAGCTGGTGGAGTTGAGTACGTGTCGGCTTTCGTAGCTGCGCACATTCTCTTCATCATCTACGTTGGTATTGTTAGACAAGGGAAAGCAAAGAAACAGGCGAAGACTTAGTTGCAGTTTTTCGTCGGAGCGAGAGCTGTGACGAATGCTTAGTATTTAAGCGTGACGATGCCGAGTGTCCCTCTTTTTCAATATGCTTGCAAAAAGAATATGGACAACTGGACTTTTCCACCATTAAATAAGAGCAAACTAAAATTAGGACAGCATTCGTTTGTCTTTGGCCCACAGTAGTGAGTTAGCGAAGGATGATTATGCATCGGGTATTCAAAAGAACAGCGGCGAGCGCATTGGCGTTTATGGGCGCGCTCATGGTTTCAACACTTCTCACGGGTTGTAAATTTCAACCTGGGTTTGGATATAATAAAGGATATGCTCCAGAGCAGCCAATTCCTTTTGACCACTCCCTGCACGTGGGAACTCACAAAATTCAGTGTCAGTACTGCCACAATCAAGTGGAAAGAACGAAACACTCGAATATTCCTGCACTTTCAACGTGCATGAACTGCCATCTTCAAGTGGCAACGGATAAGCCTTCTATTCAAAAATTGCGTGAAGCGTATGACGCCGGTGGATCTATTGAGTGGGTTCGCGTGCACATGCTTCCTGACTTTGTTCACTTCAATCACAGTGCCCACATCGCGAAAGGCGTGAACTGCCAAACTTGTCATGGTCAGGTTGAGACTATGAAAAAGGTTGAGCAATTCTCTGACTTGTCGATGGGTTGGTGTGTGAACTGTCACCGTCAGCCAGAAAACAAGGCTCCACTCAACTGTTCAACGTGTCACTACTAAGGATTTCGGAAGGTACCATGTCTGAAATGCATCATGATAATGAATTAGAAATGAAAAAAGCGCTTCGCCCTCAAATCGAGCGCGACAATAAATACTGGAAAAGCCTTGAGCAATGGAGCAATGATCCTGAGTTCGCAAAAATGGCTGAAACAGAATTCCAATCTTCTCCACTTCGCGAAGGCGACGATGAAGGCGGTTGGGCTCGTCGTGAATTCTTGAAATTGATGGGTGCTTCTTTGGCGATGGCGACTGCGGGTTGTATCCGCCGTCCTGTGCAAAAGATTGTTCCTTACAACAAGCAACCTGAAGAAGTGACTTTGGGTATGGCGAACTACTATTCCTCTGCGTACTTTGACGGTGCGGATGGAATCGGCGTTCTTATTAAAACTCGCGAGGGTCGTCCGGTAAAAATCGAAGCGAACCCTGGTCATCCATTCAGCATCAGCGGTTTGAGCATTCGTTCTCAAGCTTCTTTGTTGAACATGTATGATCCTGAAAGAATTCAAGGTCCTAAACGCAACCTTTTCAACGAGAAGAAATCCAACAGTCAGGTGATTGACGTTAAGTGGGAAGATCTCGATAAAAAAGTTGTCGAGCAATTGAAAGGCGGCAACGTTGTCGTTTTGACGGGTGCTTTGGCATCTCCGGCAACTCGCGCTGTTGTTTCTGATTTCGCGCAAGCTTTCAAAGCAAAACACGTCGTGTGGGAAGCTCTTGCGAACGACGACGTTCGTGAAGGTCAAAAAGCTTCTTACGGTGATGACGTCGTTCCTGCTTATCGTTTCGATAAAGCAAAAATGATCGTGTCTGTGGACGCGGACTTCTTGGGAACTTGGATCTCGCCAACGGCATTCACGAACCAATTCGTGAACGGCCGTAAAGATATCAAAAATATGAACCGCATGGTGTCTTTCGACTCCACGTACTCTTTGACGGGTGCGAATGCGGATATCCGTTTCAAAATCAAACCGTCTCAGCAATTGGATGTTGTGATGGGTCTTCTTCACGAAATCATCGTGAAAAAAGGCGCGTCTTCTTACGCCGGCAATGCTTCTGTGAAGGCGGCATTGGCGCCATTTGCAGACACAGCGAAAAAGTTGGGCTTCGATGCAGACTTGTTTGCGAAAGTCGCTGCGGATCTTTTGGCTAACAAAGGTGAATCCCTTGTTGTAGCTGGTGGTATCCAAACTCAAACTGAGAAATCAAAAGAGCTTCAAGTTGCAGTGAACTTCTTGAACTCTGTTCTAGAGAACGATGGCAAAACGATCGACTCTAAAGGCGGCAATGCAGCGTTGAAAGGCTCTTACGCTGACATGGCAGCTCTTATTAAAGACATGAAAGACGGCAAAGTTCAGACTTTGATCGTTCACCGTGTAAATCCGGCGTTTGTATTGCCTGCTGAAATGGGCTTTGCAGAGGCAGCGAAAAACGTGAAGATGATGATCTACACGGGCGACCGTATCGATGAGACGGGCGTCTTCGCGGATTACATCACTCCAGACAACCACGCGTTGGAATCTTGGAATGATGCTGAGTTGGCTAACGGCGTTTACAGCATCTGCCAGCCGGCGATCCGTCCTATGTATGACACACGTTCTTTCCAACTTTCTTTGATGACATGGGCTTACTTGGCTAACCAAGGACCTGCACGTCTTAGAGATTACGAAACATTCTATGACTACTTGAGAGTGTTCTGGAAATCAGACATTTATCCAAAAGTAGGTAAGGGCAAAGACTTCGAAGATTTCTGGCAGGAAACTTTGCAAAAAGGTTTTGCTGGCTCTTTGAATACAGGCTCTTCAGCGCGTGGCTTTAAAGTCGATGCTTTCACATCTATCAAGCCAGCGGCGGCAGCTACAGGTATGGAACTTGTTCTTTACCCAACGTCACAAATGGGCGATGGCTCGTTGGCGAACGTAGCTTGGTTGCATGAGCTTCCAGATCCTGTAACAAAAATCGTTTGGGATAACTACGTCAGTGTTTCTTTGGCGACAGCTGAAAAGCACAACCTGAAAGAAGCGTCTGTGGTTGAAATCACAGTCGGCGACAAGAAAATCGAATTGCCAGTTCATATCCAACCAGGTCTTCACGATGAAGTGATGACGGTGGCTGTAGGTTACGGACGTACTCGTGCGGGTAAAGTCGGTAACGGCATCGGTAAAAATGCGTTTGCATTGGCTGCGATGAAAAACGGCGGCATGGTTTTCTCTGGCCAAAAAGTAGAATTCAAAAAATTAGCTAAGAAGTATCAACTTGCTTGTACTCAAGGTCACCACTCTATGGAAGGCCGTAACATCGTTGCGGAAGCGACTTTGAAAGACTACAACAAGAAAAAAGATGCGGGCATCCACAGACATCATACTTGGAGCATTTGGTCTGGCCACGAATACAGCGGTCACAAATGGGGTATGGCTGTTGACCTTCACACTTGTACAGGCTGTTCTTCTTGCGTGGTTGCATGTCAATCCGAGAACAACATTCCTGTCGTTGGTAAACAGTACGTGATCGAAGGCCGTGAAATGCACTGGCTTCGTATC
This sequence comes from Bdellovibrio sp. 22V, assembly GCF_030169785.1. Taxonomy (NCBI): domain Bacteria; kingdom Pseudomonadati; phylum Bdellovibrionota; class Bdellovibrionia; order Bdellovibrionales; family Pseudobdellovibrionaceae; genus Bdellovibrio; species Bdellovibrio bacteriopascens. Next base: position 3,250,121 of record NZ_CP125854.1, on the reverse strand, counting down.
GATCGTTACTACACAGGCAATCCTGCAGACGCAGAAGCGGTTTTCCAACCGGTTATGTGTCAACACTGTGACAACGCTCCTTGTGAAACGGTTTGTCCGGTTCTTGCGACTGTTCACTCTGATGAAGGTCTCAATGACATGGTTTACAACCGTTGTGTGGGAACTCGTTACTGCGCGAATAACTGTCCGTACAAAGTACGTCGTTTCAACTGGTTCAATTACGCAAAACTTATCGAGAAACCATTGCACATGGCTCTCAACCCATCTGTGGGCGTTCGCACACGCGGGGTGATGGAGAAATGTACATTCTGCGTGCAAAGAATCCAGGATGCAAAAACAGTGGCTCGCAATGAAAAGCGCCAGTTGAAAGACGGAGACGTGAAGACAGCCTGCCAAACTGCATGTCCTGCAGGTGGTATCGTGTTCGGTGACTTGAATGATCCGAATTCAGAAGTGGCGAAGATCTTCAAGACAGAAGAACGTTCTTACGCTCTTCTAGAAGAATGGCATGCGAAACCTTCCGTTCGCTACCTTTCTAAGATCCGTAACAATGATAAAGAATCAACAGGTGATCACAAAGGTCACGGTACTGCAAAACAAGGTGAGCACTCATGATGAAGCGTAGCCCATTAGTCCTTGGTAATAAGACATTAAAAGATGTGACTGATGACATCTGTGCACCGGTGGAAAGATTCCCATCTAAAGGTTGGGTGGGATTGTTCCTTGGCGCGAAAACGTTGTTGTTGTTCTACATCGTAATCCTTGCCAGCGTCGTAGGTATCGGTATCGGTCTCCTCGGAGTGAATGCTCCGGTGTTCTGGGGTACGATGATCGTTACTTTCGTATTCTGGATCGGTATCGGTCACGCCGGTACATTGATCTCTGCGGTTCTATTTCTGTTCCGTCAGAAGTGGAGAACCTCGGTCGCACGTACTGCCGAAGCGATGACGGTCTTCGCCGTTATGACAGCCGGTTTGTTCCCGTTGCTCCACACAGGTCGTCCTTGGTTGGATTACTGGTTGTTCCCGTATCCGAATCAACGTGGACCATTGTGGGTGAACTTCCGTTCGCCTCTTCTTTGGGACGTTTTCGCCGTATCAACATACGCGACGGTTTCCATGGTGTTCTGGTACATCGGTTTGGTTCCTGACTTTGCAACTATCAAAGACCGTGCGAAGAACAAACTTCGTCGTACAGTTTACGGTGCATTGTCTTTGGGCTGGCGCGGGACTGCGAAGAACTGGTCACACTACGAAATGGTGTACTTGATCCTTGCGGGTCTTTCGACTCCACTCGTTCTTTCAGTACATACGATCGTATCGTTCGACTTCGCGGTTTCTAACTTGCCAGGTTGGCATACAACGATCTTCCCTCCATACTTCGTTGCCGGTGCGATCTTCTCCGGTTTCGCGATGGTTGTGACGCTGATGACTTTGGTGCGTATCGGTTTCCCTGAGTTCAAAAACTACGTCACTCTCGATCATATGGAAGTGATGAATAAAATCATCATGACAACAGGTATGCTCGTTGGTTACGCGTACGCTTCTGAGTTCTTCATTGCTTGGTACTCTGGCAACCAATACGAGCGTTTCGTATTCGTAAACCGTGCTTTCGGTCCTTACGGCTGGTCTTACTGGGCGATGGTAACATGTAACGTCATCATTCCGCAGTTGTTCTGGTTCAAGAAAATGCGTCGTTCGATCCCAGTGATGTTTGTTGTTTCTATTTTCGTAAACATCGGTATGTGGTTCGAGCGTTTCGTGATCACTGTGACTTCATTGCACAGAGATTTCTTGCCTTCAAGCTGGGGCATGTACGCTTGGTCATGGTTCGATACAGGGGTTCTTGTTGGATCCTTCGGTATGTTCCTGACATTGTTCTTGTTGTATCTACGTTTGTTCCCTGCGGTTTCGATCGCGGAAGTGAAGCCTGTACTCCATGTTGGCTACGATGATAAAGGAGGGCACCACTAATGGCTAAATATACAAAAGGTATCGCTGGTATCTGGGAAGAAGAACATTTGATCTTGAAAGCCGCTCGCAAAACTCGCGAAGCCGGCTTTACAAAGTTCGAAGCCATCTCTGCTTATCCTATCCATGGTATGGAAGAAGCTTGTGGTATTAAGAGATCTTGGATCCCTTACGTGACATTCGTTGCGGGGGTTGTTGGTTTGGCTGCCGGTCTTCTTTTGACTTGGTGGACTTCAGCAGTGAACTGGGCCGTGAACGTGGGTGGTAAGCCTTTCTTCTCTTTGCCTGCATTCATTCCAATCATGTTCGAATTGACGATCTTGTTGGCGGCTCTTTCTTCCGTAGGAGCTTTGTTCTATGCATGCGGTATTCCGCGCATTGACCCTCCAAGCATTGATCCTGATTTGAGCTCGCATAAATTTGCGATCTTCATCCCTCATAACGACAACGGTTATGATGAGTCTCGCATCGAAAAGATGTTTAAAGACATGGGCGCAACTGAAGTTAAGAAGACGGAGTACTAGAGATGAGAAGCGTCATTAATTTATCCGTAGGTATTGCGGCAGCGGGTTTGGCAGTCCTTGCATTGTCAAGCTGTGGCCCTCGCGGCAACAAACCGAATGTTGAAATCATCCAAGATATGATGGAGTCTCCGGCGATTAAAGCTCAGGAGTACGACGAGACGTCTCCTCACCACAGCGGTATGCGCGTTCCACCGGAAGGCACAGCCCCTGTAGGTTTTGAGCCGTACAGATATCCCACGGACATCGAGGGAGCTTCTAAGAATTTGAAGAACCCTTTGTCTGGTAAAATGGATCAAGAGACTTTGCTCGTGGGTCAAAAATACTACGAAACAAACTGCGCTGTTTGCCACGGTTTTAAAGGTGAAGGCGGCGTTGAAGGCAAGTCCACAGTTGCAGAAAAGATGGCTTTAAAGCCACCTGCAGTTGTGAGTGACAAAGTTAAAGGTTGGCCAGATGGACACCTTTACCATGTCATCACGATGGGACAAGGTGTGATGGGTCCTTACGCTTCTCACATCCCACAACAATATCGTTGGCAAGTTGTTAACTACATTCGCTTCCTCGAGAAGCAAGCTAAGTAGGTTTGAAGATGGGCGAACATAATCACGTAAATCTACATGTTTCTAAATTTGAAGCCCCTGCAAAGCTAAAGACATTGAGCTTTGCTTTGATCGCGATCGGTCTTTTGACTTTCGTTGTGGGTTTGATGAAAAACCAAGAAAGACTTTGGACTTCGTACCTTGTGGCTTTCTTCTTTTTTGCAGCGATGGCGGTCAGCGGTCTTTTCTGGATCGCTATCAATAACGTGGCAAAAGCAGGTTGGTCTGTGACGATCCGTCGTTATGCTGAAGCGACAACATCTTTCATTCCAGCGATTTTGGTGGGTGGTTTGTTGTTGTTGGTTGGCTTCAAGTATCTCTACCCGTGGGCGAACCCTGAAGTTGTCGCAAACAACCCGGTGATCGCAGCGAAAACAGCTTATTTGAACTCCGGCTTCTTCGTCGTACGTCTTTTCGTATTCGCAGTGGGCTGCATGATCTTCAGATGGGTGATGGTTGGAAACTCGTTGAAACAAGATCAAACGGGTGACGCAAACTTGACGAACAAGAACGTGTCTCCGGCAGTCGGCTTTATCGTCTTCTTCGCGTTGGCGTTCTCGTTCTTCAGCGTGGACTTGTTGATGTCTTTGTTGCCAACTTGGTACTCAACAATCTTCGGTGTTTATACATTCTCTGGTATGTTCCAAGCGGGCATGGCTTTCTTGGCGATCGTGATCGTGTTGATGAGACGCGGTGGCTTTGTAAAAGGCTACGTGACTGAAGAGCACCAACATGACGTTGTGAAATACCTTAAAGGTTTCTCTATTTTCTGGGCTTACATTGCGTTCTCTCAATTCATGTTGATCTGGTACGCTAACTTACCGGAAGAAACAGAGTACTACATCATGAGATCTCAAGGCGGATGGATGGGCATCTCTATGGCTCTTCTTATCTTCCGCTTCGTGGTTCCTTTCTTGGCACTTCTTCCACGTGGTGCGAAGAGAAACGACAACCACGTTCTTTTGGTGTCAGCATTAGTTTTGGTTATGCAGTATGTGGATATTTACTGGATGGTTTATCCAAACTTCTTTGACGGCCACGTTACATTCGGCTTCTGGGAGATCGGTATCTTTGCTGGTTTCGCTGGAATCTTCTTGCTTACAGTTATGAACTTCTGGAGCAAGTACAGCTTGGTGCCTTTGAAAGACCCTCGTATTCACGAGGCTATCAATCACCACGTTGCTTACTAATACGAGGGACGGGGTTTGCTGGCTGACTTAGCTGCTGCTGGCAAACGCTCAAACAGTCCTCGCGCCAAGGGAGCTCTTTGTAGCTCCCTTTTCTTTTTTCTTAGTCTTCTGATTGCTGTTATGTTCTTTCGGGCGCTGCGGAACTCGGTTTGCCAGCAGCAGCTAAGCCAGCCAGCAAACCCCTTCGTAATAGCAAGCGATGTTTTGTTGATAGTCTTTTCATTGGCTATTTGGCTTTTAAGCAGATGCGCTTGCGCGCGGATGTTTGTGTCGGATTTTTTATGGTTTTGTATTTTTAGCGTGCAATCAGCTAAACGTTGAGGCTTTTATCAGGCCTCGCGAGCATAGAGATCGGAGGGTTCTCTATGCGTTTTGTGATCTCGGTATTTCTTCTTTTAGCCGTCCTTATTTCTATTGAAAGTATCGCTGCGGTTCCACAGAAAAAAGTGCAAGAGCTTGCGGCTTCTTATTTAGCGCAACAGGATTTGTGGACTGTCATTCGAGCCTCCGCGCCGCCTCGACCGCGACCCTTGCCGGATCCTCCGCCCTCGGGACCCCATGATCCTCCGCATTGTCCGCCGGATGGAGGCGGGGTGAATACCGGGTGTATTGAGGCTGTGTGCGAACGCATGAGTCGGTTTGAATGCGATGATAAGCAGGACATGATGGAAGTGGCGCGGGAGTGTCGCAATGTCAGCGGCCATTGCGTGCGTAGTATCTGTGACCGAGTGTCGCGCTTTGCCTGCGATGAAAAGTACGAGACCTTTCAGGTGACTGAAATGTGTCGCGGTCTATTTGATCCTTCTTGTATCGAATATGTGTGCTCGCGGATCTCGCGCTTTGATTGTGATGAACTGAGCGAAATTAAAGAGATTGCCCGTCAGTGCCGCTAATCAACGCGGCAAAAGGTCGAGGGGCTTTGTGGCCAAAGCCCCCAATGGAATTATTCAGTCACTTTATCTTTGGTGTCTTTGGCTTTGTTTTTAACGGCCTCGCCACCTTCTTCGGCTCGGTTGGCGGCTTTTTTCGCCGCACATTCTAGATCGCCTTCCATACACACAGCTTCTTCCACTCTATGGGCGCCTTTTTTGGCTGTGGCCTTGGTTTTTCTGCCAGCTTTTTTGGCGGCGTCAGACACATTGTCGCCAGCCTCCTTAGCTTTCGATTTCGTGTTTTCCCAAGTCTGGTTGGCCTTGTCTCCCGTGCTGGTTGTGTCGTCTGCAGAGGAGTGGGGGCCGAATGCAAAAACGAGAGCGAAAGTAACTATAAGCGCTTTCATATTTTCTCCTTTGTTGCTTTATGCCCTTATGCTGAATTGTATTTAGAACCTCGTAAATCAGTAATTTAGCAATGTTGTTTAAAGCTTTTTATACGCATGTCCACAGGCTAGACGGCGAAACCTGTTTATAAGCAAGGTTACGCTTGGGCTTCAGCTTTGCAATACAACACCTTATGCAGAGAAAGCCCTTTAAGGACCTTATATATCTCAATTCGAGTCAGTCCCCATGGCCGTTCGATCTTCAACGTATGAACGGAGTCCGTTGGCTCGAGGCTGAGAACACAGAACACTTAAAGTCTTTCTTAACATCTCAACAAGGAGAGGCCTTCGTGGTAGTGCGCGCAGATTTTATCAGTCGTCGAACGGTTCAAGCATTTCTTGGATGGGCTAAGGTGCACGCCAACACATGCTTTATATTTATCGCGCAAACCATTGAAAGTGCTGCGTATCAACTCTCTTTAAGTTCTGCAAAGGTGCTGTTTTTCCATGAGTCGGAAGGCGAGCGTATAGGTTCTCTTTTGGCTCGCCGCATTCAAGGAGAGACGGTGCGCAGCCGTCGCCAAGAGCGCATGGCGGTGCAATCCCAGGTTATGCTGAAAAAGTCCGTTATGACCAAAGATTCTCCCACCGGTGCCGGAGTCCAGTTCCTGCGCGAAGGACATATGAAAGACTTCTCGCAAGGGGGCGCTCAGATCTCTTTAGGGCAAGGGGGCGTGCGCGTGCGTGATTTTATCAGTCTCATGTACCAAAACCGCCACGGCCAATGGGTGTCGGTAGAGTCCCAAGTCCGCTGGGTCGTCTCGACCTCTTTGGGAGAGCAGATTATAGGTGTGCAATTTCTTGCTGTGAGTGCTTGACCCCTCAAGCTGTGCGGATTACTACTAATGTGATGCAAATGCACAGTTTCTCATCATTTTTTCTAACCACAGCTTTGGGTCGCTCCGTAGCGGCCACACTATCATAATGTCACAAGTTACAATTATTTTGCCGGATAACTCTACGAAGGTTTTCGACCATGAACCGACGGCTCTTGAGGTGGCTCAAGCCATCGGACCGCGTTTGGCGAAAGAAACCCTCGGCGTAAAAATCAACAACTCCAACGAGATCTCTGATTTCCGTACACCTCTCCAAGATCAGACTCGTATCGCCCTTGTTACGACCAAAAGCCCTGAATCCGTGGAAGTGATCCGTCACTCTTGCGCACACATCATGGCTCAAGCCGTTCAAGAGCTTTGGCCTGAGGTGAAAGTCACCATCGGTCCCGTGATCGACAATGGCTTCTATTACGACTTCGATTCTCCGTTTACTTTTACGGAAGAGCATTTTGAGAAGATCGAAAAGAAAATGTCTGAGATCGTCGCGAAAGATCTTCCGATCACGCGCGAGAACTGGCCGATTGCCAAAGCCATCGAAACTTTCAAAAAAATGGGCGAGCGCTTTAAAGTCGAGTTGATCGAAGACTTGGCAGCGAAGGGTGAAACTGTTGTGGGTATCTACCATAATGGTGACGCTTGGTTTGACCTTTGCCGTGGACCGCATATTCAAAGCACGGGACAAATCAAAGCTTTCAAACTTCTTTCCGTAGCGGGGGCTTACTGGCGCGGCGACGAAAAGAATGCGCAATTGCAACGCGTGTACGCGACAGCTTTCGGCGATAAAAAAGAGCTCGAGCAATATCTTCACAATATCGAGGAAGCGAAGAAACGCGACCACCGTAAACTGGGTAAAGAGCTAGGCCTTTTCCATTTCCACGAGTGGGCTCCAGGTTCTCCGTTCTTCACAGGGAAGGGTGCGGTCGTTTACACAGAACTGCAAACTTACTTGCGCGAGCTTTATTTCGAAACGGGTTATCAGGAAGTCATCACTCCGCAAATTTTTGATGTGAACTTGTTCCATACGTCAGGACATTATCAAAATTATAAAGAGAACATGTTCTTCACGAAAGTGGACGAGCGTGACTTTGCTTCCAAACCGATGAACTGTCCTTCGCACTGTTTGCTTTTCAACTCTGAAAAGTACTCTTACCGTGATCTGCCAATCAAAATGGCGGACTTTGGACGTTTGCACCGCTTTGAGAAATCCGGCGCCATGCATGGTTTGACTCGTGTTCGTACATTCTGCCAGGACGACGCGCACATCTTCTGCCGCATGGATCAATTGCAGGATGAAATCGCGAAGTTCATGCACTTGCTCAATCGTGTTTACGACAAGCTCGGTATGAACAACTACAAAATCTACCTTTCCACTCGTCCAGACAATCGTATGGGCAGTGAAGAGTATTGGGATATGGCAGAGGGAGCTTTGGCGGAAGCTTTAAGAACTCTGGATTTGCCATTCACAATCAATCCAGGCGACGGGGCTTTCTATGGTCCGAAGCTGGATATTATGTTCGTGGATGCTTTGAATCGTCCTTGGCAGTTGGGAACACTTCAAGTGGACCCGAATCTTCCAGAGGCGTTTAATTTGAAATATACGGGCGAAGATAACAAAGAACACCGTCCGATCATGCTTCACCGTGCGATCTTGGGTTCTTTGGAACGTTTTATCGGCGTTTATATCGAGCATACGGCGGGACATTTGCCGCCATGGTTGTGCCCAACTCAAGTGGCTATCTTGAACGTCACGGACCGTGTAAACACATTCTGTGAAGATGTCATGAAACTTCTTAAAGAGCGTAAAGTTCGTGTTGAATTTGACCGCCGTAATGAGAAGCTTAATTACAAGATCCGCGAAGCACAGCTTCAGAAGGTTCCTTACATGATTATCGTGGGGGACAAGGAAGCAGAGACGAAGACAGTGTCTTTGCGTCTGCGTGACGGCTCTGAGCACAAGGGGCTCACCGTGGATCAAGTGATGAATACGATTGTAGAAGATATTAAAACAAGAAAGTTGCAGTCTTCACTTGCGAAGTCCGCAACGAATAATGAATAACTGAAACTTTGGAGGTTTCCCATTAGCAAGTTCGAAGGTAATTTTAGAGGCGGCGGCCGTTTTGACCGTGACCGTAAGAAAGACTCTAAAGACTCATTGAGAGTAAACCGCGAGATCCGCGCTCAACAGATCCGTGTTATCGATGACGAAGGTAACATGTTGGGTGTGATGACAGTTCCAGAGGCGTTACGTATTGCTGAAGATAGAGGCCTCGATCTTCTTGAGATTGCTCCGACAGCGACTCCTCCTACTTGTAAAATCATGGATTACGGCAAGTGGAAGTATGAGAATAAAAAGAAAGCTACGGCGGCTCGTAAAAAACAAACTGTTGTAACGATCAAAGAAATTCAAATGCGTCCGCGCACGGATCAACATGATTTCGAGACAAAGATGAATCACGCGCGTCGTTTCCTTTTGGAAGGCGACAAAGTGAAAGTCAGCTTGAGATTCATGGGTCGTGAAATGGCCCACCAAGAGTTGGGTATGGAAGTGATGCAAAAAGCGATCGCTTTCGTGAACGACTTGGCGCTTGTCGAAGCTCAGCCGAAAATGGAAGGGAAGCAGATGTTCTTGATGATCGCTCCAGATCCTCTCAAGATCAAAGAATACCAAAAGCTTCATCCAAACAAGTCTAAGCAAGACACAAAACAACTCGACGAACTCAAAGACCTCGAGGAAGAAGAAGAAGAATAAAAAAAAAGGGAGCCCCAAAAAGCTCCCTTTCAAAGGTGCCTGCTTCTTTTTTCTGGCAATATCGCGTCAATCTTCCGAAATACGAAGCCATTTTCCAAAAATCGAATCCCTCTGGTCCCAAACCAACCGCGCTCTCAAAAAGTACCCGGTGATTTTTTACGTCTACATCGCGCCGACTTTATGACATGATTTTCTTATGAAAGCCGTTGTTCAAAGAGTTCAAAATGCATTTGTTGTTGTTGAGGGGAAAGAAATTTCCTCGATTCAAAAAGGGTTCCTGACGCTTTTAGGAGTGGCTAAAGGTGATACCGAAGAACAACTGCAAAAAATGATTTCCAAAATTTTGGCGCTGCGGATTTTTCCTGATGAAAATGGCAAAATGAATCTCTCGCTTAAAGACGTAGGCGGGGAGCATCTGTTGGTTTCTCAGTTCACTCTTTTGGGAGATGCCTCGAAGGGAAATCGGCCTAGCTTTATCGGCGCGGAAGAGCCGGCCAAGGCGGAGCTTATGTATAATAAAGCGTTGGAGTTGAGCGCCGCCCAGGTTCCCACATTTGGCGGTGTCTTTGGCGCTGATATGAAAGTCAGTCTGCTCAACGATGGGCCCGTCACTTTAATCATAGAAGTTTAATATATAAAAAAGGGAAGCCGAGGCTTCCCTTAATCAAAAACGTCCTGTGAGTTTAAATTACTGTTTCAAAGTCAAAGGAACCAGGTCCACAGAAAAACGCGCGCCTTCAACGTATTCATAGTTGATGTCGCCGGAAAGATGGATGGAGTTGTCTTCAGGATTGTACAACCATCCGCCTTTCGCTCTTTGCGGGATCACTTGTTTTCCGTAACGAACACGAACCATCAACTGACCGTTTTGCACGCGAGGACGTTGGCTTAAGAAAATATCTTTTTCCAAAGTCTTTACAGTGATGTCAGAACCGATCTTCGCCAAATCTTCCCCGAACTTAGGGCTCACGATACTCATGATGTGTTTCGCGCGAATTTGATCGGGCGTGCCTTCATTTTGGTTGGCCGCGACGATGAACTTTTCTAAACGCTCGGGACCGAACCCTGTACAAGTGCCGTTGTTCTTCGGAGTCTTTTGCGACATATCGAAGCACTCGGGATGATACTTAGGGTGAACTTTCAAATCCCAGTCTTTGTAAGTGTCAGGATCTTGTGGACGTACAAGCACACCGTAAGCAGACACCTTCTCGGCGCGACCGCCTTTAAAAGCGATCAGCTTTTGCGCCATTTCTTCAGGAGTAATGCTTTTTGAAGAGTCATCGGCATCCGTCAAAAGAACGACAACAAGCTGGGCGTCAGGACGGAAGAAGTCTTCATTTGTAGCGCCACGGCCGGTCTTTTCCAGAGCCGCCGCAAGAGGAGAAAACATTTCTTCGAACTCGGGACCGCCTTGAGCATAAGGCGTTACACCGATATGCAAGGACGCCGCGATCAACGCAGGATTTTGATCTCTTTTAGCAACAAAACGACGCGTTGTCGAAGTTTGGCCTTTGGTATTTTTGATCAAACGAAGATCACCCATTTGGTATTGATCTTTTTTGGTTTGCGTATAGCGATCAGAGCTGTCCCAAACAGAAATCACACCGATATGATAGTCAATCATACGGTTTTTCAAAATACCCGCAGTGAACTTGTCGATGTTACGGATCAAATTCTCTTGCGCGGATTTCATACTGTCAGAGTTATCCGTTACAAACAAAATATCCACTTGGGGATTGAACTCAAGCTGGCTTTGACCGCCGTCTTCAGTGATCCACTCGAAAGTTTGCGGAGCTGTTTTTTCATACTGGGGAATGACAACTTCCGGCTGTATCAAAGGTTTTTCCGCACGCAGAGTCGCGGACTCAGGACTGCACGCTGAAACAAGCATATAAGCCGTTACGTAAATTGCGACGATGATGACGTTTCTCACATCTTCCTCCTGATCCCTTTAGCGCATGCTTTCGATGCCACTTCGAACTTATCAAGTTCGTCGATCCAAGGTCTGCCATCATCCATAAAGACCAATTTGTCGTCCTGAACGTCTTTAAATTTATTTTCGTTGTACAAAGCCTCTGCCATGTTCATGTCAGTGTGAACACGTTGGATGGCTTCAACTTCGACAAGATTCAACTTTTGAATGATCACGAAGTTTTCGTTCGTTTCTTCCTGAGCCAATTCCTGCACACGTTTTTTGAGAGCGAGGAAAGCATCTGTATTAGCTTTCTCCAAAACATTTTTCAAACGTGGAGACTCCACTTGGTAAATCGCTTTTTCAGAAGCTTTAAAACGCAAAGCTTGCTTTTGAAACTCCACATCTTTGTAAATCAAAAGAGGCAGGCGTTGAACCGCGTCGCCCATATCATCCAAAGTCAAAGGGAACTGATCCGCTTTTTTAAGAACTTGTGTCAAAGCGTCGTTCCAGCCGGACTTCGCAAGTTTCTGAACTTCCATGATACGGTTCTTTTGTTTTTCTTTGAAAATCTGGTGAGTTTCAAAAACACCTTTGTAATCGCAAATCTTTAATTGAGTTAAAGACTGCAATAAGAAGGCTTCAGAATTAGAAATCTCTGCAAACTGTGGAGCCAACAAAGTCTTCGTTTGCGCCAAAGCTTTTTCGTAGTTTTCCTGACGGAAATACGCCCAGCCTTTTTCTTCTACAGCCGACAACCAGTAAGTGTTGCCCCGAGGAATTTCATTGTAAGAGGAAATCGCAGCATCGAACTGGCCTTTAGCAAAAAGCTGACGGGCTTTTCTTAAAGAAGATTTATTCTCGCAGTCGCTGCAAGATCCAAGTGCTTTCTTCTCGATATCCGAAGTAGAAAAGGCTTTGTTCGCAGTTGCAGAACGAGCCCAGTTTTTCGCCCAGTCCGCTGTCGAAACGCGGTCAGCGGCGATTGCTCGAGAGTTCAAGCCGCAGACAAGAAGCGCGATTGTGCTAAGAGCGAAAACTGACTTCATCATAAAATCCATCCAAGACCAAGAGAGCCAACAACAGTATCCAAAGAGCGGGAACCTGTTACGATTTGATCTTCATATTTTTGGTAGCGAACTTCCGCACGCGCAGAAAGATGTTTTGTCATCCACGCGCCGATACCCACGCCACCAGTCAAGATAGACGTGTTGCCGCTGGAAAGAGTGATGGAGCCGCCACCAGCAAGAAGGTAAATATCAAACTGCGTAACGCCCATGTCATAAAAGCTGGTTTTACCGTAAATAGGATACCAGTTCACAACAGCCATCGTCGCATTAAGTGGATAGTCGACATCTACGATATTCGCGCGGCCACCAGCATTGTAAGCGGCACGAGCTTCATCAAAAACACGCTGACCTTCACTTGTCAGGCTGCTACCGAAATCGTAATAACGAACGCCCAAAGACCAGCGGGGAGTGATGTGGTAATCCACAGCCACGCCCAAACTTTGTGTTTTCAAATAAGCATCGCCACCGAACGTGCTTCCGTAAGAAAGACCGAATTCCAGAGTATTGCGGCGGTCAACGATACGCTCTTGCACGATGCGCGAACGGCTTGTTGATTTCACTTTCTCTGCCATTTCCATCAATTCTTTATTGCCACCCAAAGAGTCGATGTCTTCAGAGGCATTGATTGTTTTTGCAGAAGTTCTGCTTTTCGCAGAAGCGGCTTGAGCTGAAACTGCGAAAAGAGAGCAAGCGAGAACAGCGACCGTCAAAAGATTCATTGTTTTCATTTTGCAACCTCCGGAGTGGTTACAGGTTGAGCGTAGCGGATTTTAACCTGAGTCAATGATTCAGGCGTCGAAAGACCGTAGGGGCTGTAAACTTTAAAGCTCAAACGAACGCGAGTCCCGTCAGCGCCAGCTAAAACAGTTCCGTCTTTTGCAAGCTGAGGTTGAACAGAAATGTTTTTCGTGTCGAAAACGCGTGTGAATTTCCATTTAGAGTCGCCAAGGTATTCAGCGTCTTTCTTAGTCGCATCAAGCATCACGTAACGAGCGCCATCCAATTCAAGAAAGCTATTACCCGCTGTGTAGCTGACAGCATCGTAGGAGACAACCAAAGTCGGTTTCACTGGCGTTTTGTCGTCGATGCCCGGTACTTTTACCGTGATCGTGAAAGGCACCAAAGTTCCTTCGTTCACTTCCTGAGTTAAACCTGCAACAGCCAATTCAGAAGGCACTTCCTGGTTGCGGAACAAGAACAAATTCACTTCTTTTTCACGCACAAGGCCTTTAAGTTTATCAGCTTCCGCTTGATTGTTCGCAGAAGTAACCTCCGCCGTGATTTTCACAGGGTAAGACTTCATCGCATAGTTTGCAGGGATAGAGTAAAGAGCCGGAGTCCAAGTCAAAAGATAAAGATCTTTTTCTTTTTGCGATCTTTCAAGGCGAGCGCCTTCAGGAAGACCTGCTGCCGTCAACTTTACTTCGATGCCAGGAACAAGAACGCGTGCGCGGATTTTAAACTGACTTGTTTGGCCTTCATTGAAAGTCATTTGTGGATCAGGAGTGATCACGATGAACTTTTCGTCGATCGTGGATTCTTCCTTTACAACAACAACTTCTTTTTCGACGATTTCGGTCTTAACAATCTCGCGAGCTTTGTCAGGACCTTGTTGAATCTGAACTTTCGCGTTTTCACGCATTTTTTGAAGCTCAGGAACCGGGTCCTTGCTGTATTCGCCACATCCTGCGAGGAGCGACAAAGCTAAAACGGGGATAAGAGTTTGGGTGTTTTTCATATTCACATCTCCTCTTAACGAGCGCTCACGCGAGAAAGTTCGAACGGATAAAGAACGTCAACATTCACTTTGCCAACCGGGCGAGGGAACTGCCATGTTCTCATTTTTTGCAACATGCAGTTTTCAACCATACGAGAACCTAAAGAAGTCTCTGCCACTTTTGCCGTCGTGATTTTGCCGGCAGCGCCGATCACGAAGCTCACGGCCACGCGACCGCCCAAAGTAGGTTGGCCTTGCAAGCCTTTTTCATAACAATAAGTAATTTGACCTCTGTTGCGGTTGATAACAGCTTGGATTTGATCTTGGTCAAGACCACCTTCAACAACGACTTCTTCATCAAGGGGAAGACTGACGGCCGAAGTGCCACCAACTAAAGAGATCTTTCCATAACCAGCACGGCCGCCACCGGAACCCTTCGTTCCGTAACCACCAGCTCCTTGAGCACGAGCGCCTTCACCGGCAGAACCCGCGATCAAACCGTTGCCCGGCATGTATCCGCGCGCGCCACCGCGACCCGCGTTTCCGATACCGCCACCACCAGCGCCCTTACCAGCCGCGCGGATGTTTTTAAGAGATTGCATATCCAAACCTTCAGCGTCCATAGCGCCGTTTTTCAAACCGCCAAGAGCCGCCAAAGCTCCAACACGGCGAACGTCTTTCGCTTTTGCCGTGTTCACTTTGTAAGGCTTGCTTTTAATTTTTTTAGCAACAGGACGATAGACTTTGTTGGATTGCTTGATTTTAGTTTTAGAAACTTTCACATGAGGACGCGCCTCAGGCTGAGTTTTCACAGGCGGTTCTTCTTGTGGAAGCATAATCGTTACAAGAGGTGGCTCTGAAGTTTTCATGAAATAGTTTGTGTAAACCCATGAACCCAAAAGCAATACAAAGATCGCGATCATGTGTCCTGCAGTTGTCTTTTGCAGGATTGTTTTCAGTTGCTCTTCGTCTTGTTCTTCCGCCAAAGTGTGCGTCGGGCTGTTTTGTACGCCGTTTGCGGGGAAGGCGCGAACGCGACCCAAACCTTGCAGAACAAGACCTTCTTCGGAAAGTTGCGAAAGTTGAATCTCTTGAAGAAGAGTGTAAGGAATGCCGTTTTCGTTAAGTTCGTTTAAGTCAGTAAAGGCTTCAACGCGGCGACTGTCTTTGAGGTACACCAGATTCATAGAATCAGCGTGAACCGCAAAAGTGCGAACCTTTTGGCCGAGAGTGTTTTCAAGAATCAGAAGTTTCGCTGCGCTCATATCGTTTACCCTTAGTTACGTTCTGTTTCTTTTTCCTGGCGATCCTCAAACTGAGTACGGCCTTTCAAAAGATCTTCTAAAAGTTTGTCGTTTTCCACCGTCGCCGCTGTTCCCATCGAAGTCTGATACTTTCCGCGAAGGGAGGAACCGCTAAATCTGAAAGAGGTTCCAAGCTGAGATTTTTTCGCGACTGGTTTATCGGCTTTTCCGTTTTTAGCGGATTTTCCCGAGGCCAACGACACCTGGGAAAGTAGCAAAACGAGGGCCAAAGTTAGTGCTGATTTCATAGGCTTTTTCCTCTCTGGAGATGGCTTATACGCGCTTCCAAGTAAGCAGGCATAAGAGGGTGGCCAATTTTGGTCTCTATGAGTTTCAAATTTTCAATACTGCGGATATTTGCAGGGTCAGCTGCAACTGATTGGCGCGCAGACACTAAATCACGTGACGAAAGTTGTCTCTCGTCCAAGGCGTCTTCCAAAGCTGTTTTCATAGGGCCTTTACCTGGAATCTGATTGAGCAAAGTCAGCTCACGAGCCAACAAATTGCGAATTTCAGGACGAGCCACTTTGAAATCACGCAAAGTCTGCGCAAGACCCGGAGATCTATTCCAGATTTCTTGTTGTTTCTGCTGAGCTACGCGAGCCTTGTACAAGAACGGTTTCGACTGAGCTTTAAGCAATGAGATGTATTGTCTTTGTTCTTGTGGAGACAGTTTTTCCGGAAGAGGCAACGAAGCCAGGTCACGCACCATACGTTCGTTCTCATAAGAAACGATCGCCAAAGCCATCATCTGCGCCGTGACGTCTTTTAAAGGCAAACTTTCCGCCAAAAGAGCATCCGCTTTTTTAAGAAGGGCGACACGCGCAGCAATGGATTTTTGCAAAGCGCGATCATTGTTTGAACTTAAATAGCTGTCAGCAATTTTAGCCCGAGTCTCTTGCGCTTTTGTATAGAACGCTTGTTTTTTGATAAACAGGGGAGCCGACTGTTTACGCATTTCTTTCATCTCAAGAACGGACTTGATGGAAGAAGCGTCGCCCGTTTGCGCATACACCAATAAAGCTGTTTCATTTAGAAGAGCCGGGCGTTGTTTCAACTCACGTGCTTGCGTTTTTAATTCGCGAGCCGGGTTCGAAGAAGTCAAAACCAGGCGGGAACGAACGATCAAAGATCTTTCTCCGCGAAGTCCCGCATCCAAAGCGCGACGATAGTGTTTGGAAGCATCAAGACCCGCGAGGTCCGCTAAAGTTCCAAGACGGAATTCTTTTTCCTTTTCAGAGATTTTCGCATTCTGCAAACGCAAAGCCGTAACATAAGCGTTTTTGAAATCTAATTTTTTCTCGTAGTAACCTGTCATTTGCTCCAACGCATTTTCACGTTGCTCGGAAGTCAAACCAGGAACGGCCATCAGCGAAGTCAAAGCCGCGATATAAGTCTTTTCATCATCAAGCTTTTTTGCAAGAACGCTTTGGTTGTTATAGAAAAGAATCTTTTCCGCGCTGCTGGCATTTTTCACTTTATCGGCATCCAAAGAAGCCAAAGCTTTTTTAAGATCCGAAGAGCTAGAGCGAGAGTCATTCGCAACACGAGCCACGCGGTTCATCAAGGATTTACGCGCGATACCTTCGAATTCCGCACGAGCCTGCGGAAAAATCTCAGAGTAATCCCAAGCAAGATCTTCCAAAACTTTTTCGTTTTTCAATTGCGCCAAAGCGTCTAGTGAAAGATCCGCGGCTTTTTTACGAAGATCTGCAGTTCCGTTTTTATCTTTCGCAAGGTCTTCGAAAGATTCGGCTGCATCCGCGTATTGTTTTTGTTGGTAGCTCAAGTATGCGAGCTGGTATTTTACTTCAAACGACTTGGCATTGCGTGGAGCATACTTCAAATAGTGAATGTAGGCGTCTCTTTGCAAAGAAGGATTTTTTGATTTTTCCGCCGCGGAAACTTCGTTCAACAAAGCTTCTTCGCGTTCTTTTTGCGAGAAAGAACGGCTTTCGCTGACAGTGCGGTACAAAGCCACTGCTACAGGGAAGTTGCTCATTTCCATCGCAACAGAGGCCCCACGTTGAGTCATCTCCATATCGGCAGGGAAGGTTTTATTGTAAGTCAAATAAGCGCTCATCAAATCTTGATCAGGTTTCAATTTTTTAGAGCGGTGAAGTTCCGTTACATAACGTTTCATCGTCTTTTGCAGTTCTTCGCACTTGTCACCAGAACAACCGGACTTTTGCAAAGCGGCGGCGGCTTTTCCGAATTCAGTAACGGATTCTTTTGTGTTGCCGCGATCGTAATTGATTTGCGCTAACTGAATGGAAGCTTCGATACGCTCTTCTTTGGAAAGAGCATTGTCAGCCAAGTAACGGCTCATGATTTCTTGGGCCGGTTTTTTTTGACCGATACGGTCCGTTTCTTTAGCAAAGTACAACATCAAGTCTTTACGCTTTTCAATCGGAGCAAGAGCTTCAAACGTGTTGATCTCACGAGTCGTTACGTCTTGCTTCGTATAGAAAGTTGCAAGGTCGCGAAGCATGTCCGTGTGAAAAGGCGCATCGTATTTAGAACCGTCTTCAGTTTCACGACGGATCATCTCGGGATTTCTTAAAAGGTCTTCAAGGGTCGCAATCGCGCCCTTTAAATTGTCCGTGTTATATTCGCACCAAGCGACGTTATAGATCGTCAAATAACGGTTTTGAAGATTTTTATCCTTCAAAGCCACCTTGTAGTGTTCACGTGCATCAGCGAAACGGCCTTTTTGGAAAAGGAGGTCGCCCAAACCAACGCGAGAACGTGTTACGATTTCAGCATTAATATTTTTCTTTTTAGCATCTTTGATAATGCTTTCGTAAAGAGCAATGGCTTTATCGTTTTGGCCGGCCATCTCGTAAAGATGCGCCAGTTGAAAAAGAATCGGGCCGTGCTCATTCACTTTTACTTCTTGCAGAATTGTTTCGTAAATTTTGACGGCCTTTTGGCGGTCGTCTTTAGAGCCTTTGCAGCCTTCACAGCCGGCTTCGATTTCACTCATAAAACGAGTGCGGGCTCTTTCAGAAAGAAGATCCGCCAAACGCTGTTGGCTTGAAAGCCAGGCGTTGTCGGTCTTTTCCATTGCGGAAAGAACTCTTTCCATCTTTTTGATAACGAGATCCTGAGTCTCTGCGTTCATTTTGTCAGCAAAGGCCTGAGGGGAGCTCAAGATCCCTGTTAAAAAAGCGCTTACAACTAGGATATCGTTCAGTGTTTTCATCGTGCAGGTACCACCGCAAATTTCATTTTTTCGAAACCAGACAAGGAGCTTGCCTTAAGCAAAGGATCCAAGTCTTCGTATTTCATTTCCTGATCGGCTTGCACCAAAAGCTCCAAAGATTTCTCTTGGGATTTAGCTTTTAACTCGGCCAATTTTTCACCCAAAGCGCGCACGGGAACGATAACGTCGTTCAAACGGTAAACGCCTTTTTGAATCGTCAAAATCGGAGTTTCTTTCTCGACACCAACACTGTGTTCAGCGATGGGAAGATTCATTTTTGTGGGAACAGGGGACTCCATGCCGCTGTTTTGTGTGCCGATAAGAAGATAGATCACGATGATCGAAAAAGCGTCGATCAAAGAGGTCAATGGCAGAGCCAGCGCCAGGTTGTGACCGGCGCTTTTCTTCTTTTTCATCCCCGGCTTCAAGTTTTGCAAGTCGCTCAGGGGAGATCTTTTTTTAGAATCAGCAAAGGAAGACGTTTTCATAAAGTCCTACCCAAGAGGGGATAAACCCACTCCTTCAAATTGAAACTGTTTAAGTTTGTCCATGATGCGAATCACGTCGCCATAAGAAGCTTGCGCTTCAGGGCGAACGATTCCGGTTTTAAGGTCCGGAAACTTATTGCGCAGAGCCTGCAGCTTTTGTTCAAGCATCGACCAGTTCACACCGCGGCCTTGCGCTTGAATGCTGTCTTCATGGGTTTTGGCACCAGGAAGATCGCGCAAAGAAAGTTGAACCGCTCCTTGTGTGTTTACCGTGATATACAAGGAAGGAGGATTTTTAGCTCCAGCAACGGAGTTATCCCCGATCGCCTGGCGCGTGTCGATAGTGCCGATTTGAATCCAGACTGCCGTTAGCAAAAGGAAACAGATCAAGACCGACAAGATATCCAGGATCGGTAGAATATTAAGTTCAAAGTTCAATTCTTTGTCGCCATCACCGGCGCCGCCCATCATGCCCATGATTATCTCCCAGCGTTAGCAGGAACTTCTTTTTTCGCAGTTACGGGTTCGTAGTGGAAACCCAATTGAATGAAAAGATTCAAAGCACCTTTATTAAGGTCATCCGTTAAACGTGAAGCTCTGTTTTGCAAAACCGCATACATGATCAAAGCAGGAACTGCCACGATCAAACCGTAAGCTGTCGTGTTCATCGCCAAAGAGATACCTTGAGACAAGATCGTCGCTTTTTCTGCCGGGTTTGCATTCGAGATACCCGCGAAAGAGTGGATCAAACCTGTGATCGTACCCAAAAGACCTAACAAAGTAGCGACGTTGGCAAACATCGCCAAGAAACCGATGCGTTTTTCCACGCGAGAGTTTTCTTCAAGAAGAACTTCATCCATTTTAAGTTGGATTTCTTCTTTGCCACCCATATCGAGAGCAGCTTGAATACCTGCAGAGGCAACAACACCCAATGGTTCTTTTGCGCCCATTTGCAGGGATCTGCGCAAAGCTTTATCCAAGTTTCCAGCACGGATGTCTTCCGCAAGAACCTTAGAAAGCTCCTTTTGATTTGTTTTGCGCGCCACAAAGAGAGCCAAAGCTCTTTCTGCGATAATAGCGATTGAAACGATTTGTGCTGCTAAAATAGCCCACATCCAAATCGCGTCTGCTGATGTAAATCCACGGCCTAAAGATAATAGGAATTCCATATATATAATCCTCCACGGTAAATCCTGATCCATTATGAGCAACGAAGGTGCCAGAGGTGTTTCAGAAAGATCCAGAAGGGGTGGTGCATTTTGGAAAGAGACAATCTTCGTCACTTGGCGCGCGACTAGGGCATGGCTTTGATTAGAGTTGTGAGTATTTCGGGAATGTGGAAAAAGTCCTGTCAAATAGTTGCACAGTGATACCAAGGCTGTCTGTGGTGCAAGTTGAAACCGAACGTGAAAGAATGATTCACCAGTGCCACAAAATGGCGCTTCCTTAATGGAAAATCACTTTTCTTCGAAGAACTCTTCTTCTATAATTTTTAAAGAGGTGGGGTTAAGCATGCGTTATTTGCTTATCGTGTCTTCTTTATTGGTTTCCCTCAGTGTCTTTGCAAAGACGGACCCTTCACACCTTAACGCCACTTCGACTCTTGGCGAACTTCCCGCACCTGTTATAGATGAAAGAGACCTCGATGCTTTGGTCGAATATTTCAATGAATTCCTCGCAGCCGACCGAAAATACCGCGCGGATATGGAGCCCATTTTTAAGAACATCCGTCGTGAGCTGGCGAAGCTTAAAGAGAAGGGTCTTTTAAAAATGGAATTCGATCCGCGTCGCTTAACCAATGAAGAGCTGGCGGAGAAAATTCACAAGATGGCCACTTACGAAAAAGTCGCGGGGCCGTCGATCCTTGTAAAGACTATTCATGTCGGCTTCGTGTGTACGGGGCTTCTTACGGGCAAGTGCGGACGTCTTCCTGAAATCCAACGACCGGCGCCGGCACCTATCATCATGTCGACAGGAACAAAGTAAGAAAAGGGACCAGGTACCTTTTTTCGCTACTTTGTTTTAAAAACTTTAAGCAAATAAAAGAGACTTGGAAAAATAAAAAGACTTCCCACTAAAAGTGCAATCACAAGTTGTAAAAGAGTCGCCGTCGGTGCGGCAGCGGCATAGAAACTTAAAGGTCCTTGCCGAGTAAGAAGGGCGTTGGGCGCATGCAAGAAGTACCAGCCTAAAAGAATCAAACTTATTTGTCCTCCGGCGATAAGGCGAACCCAAAGCGTGTTTCTTTTGCTCACGAAAAACCATAATGCAAAGAACAGCAAAGTCGCCAAAACCATACATCCCACGGAATATTCATTCCTGAAGAACTCACGATGCAGCGGCGTTCTTTCGTCGGCAGAGGCTGAAAAAACTAACGCTCCGGCAAAGACGACGAGATAGTTTAATACCATGCCTCTGCGCGCGAAAAACTTTTGCAAGCCGGGCTCTTTCGCTTCGCCGATGAGATAAACGCTGGCAAGAAAAGAAAATATACACACCACGAAAACACCCATTAAGAAGGGATAACGCCCCCACCACGGAGCAATGTAGGCTTCAAAGAAAGTTCGCGCTTCGGGATTGATCAAACCGCGATCAAGACTTGCGGCAATGATTCCTAACCACATCGCTGTCCATAAACTCGAAACACCAAAAAGCATGGTGTAAATCTTTTGTGAGGTTTCGCCCTTAATCGCATCGTAATGCCGAAACGTAAACGCGCAGCCGCGAACAACGATGCCTAAGAGCAAGGCGACCATCGGGAGGTGCAAAGACGTCATCAGCGTCGTAAAGACTGACGGGAAGCCCATAAAAAGAATAACGACAATCAGAATGAGCCACATGTGATTGGCTTCCCAAACGGGTCCCATGGCTTCATTGATCAATTCACGCTGGGCTTCGCGATGTCTGCGAGTCGGAAGAAGCTCCAAAACTCCCGCGCCATAATCAGCACCGCCTAAAAGAACGTACAGCAAAAGAGAAGCTCCGATGAAAAATAATAAAATCTCGATCATCCTAAGTCTCAAACTTTCTTTGCGCTGCCAAGATCTGACGTCGCAACAGCCACACGGTGATAAATCCTAAGAACAGATAGAGGAATAAGAATAAATAGAAATGATATTTCATTCCAGGAACGGGCGTAACCGCTTCGCTTGTTTTCATAATGCCGTAAATGATCCACGGCTGTCTGCCGACCTCGGTGACAATCCAGCCCGCTTCTATGGCGATAAAACCCAATGGAATGCACGCCACTAAAAATTTGAGAAACCATGACGGAAAATTATTTTTTCTGATAAAGACAAAGAAAAGAACTCCGACAAAAGCCAGCAAAGTACCAATGGCGACCATGATCTGAAAGCTGATGTGCGTGATCACCAGAGGCGGCCACAACTCTTTGGGAAACTGATCAAGACCTTTTACTTCCGCGGCAAAATCATTAAACGCCAAGAAACTTAACAGACCCGGTAGTTCAATACCGTATTTCATCTCTTGCGCATTCACATCCGGAATGCCGCCAAGATAGAGCGGAGCCTGCGTGCTGGTTTTAAAATGTCCTTCCATCGCGGCCAGTTTGGCTGGTTGTAATTCCGCGACTCTTTGTGCGGCAAAGTGCCCCGCAAAAGGTTGCAGGATCGCGGCGACGGCGCCAAAACTCATCGCAATTTTTATTGCCGACAGATGAAGAGCGCGCGCTTTGCCCTTGAGATACAAAAATGCATGAATGCCTCCGACCGCGAAACCGACAGCTTGCAACGCTGCAAGCTGCATGTGCAGAGATTGGTGCAGCCATGCTTTGTTAAACATCGCTTGAACTGGATTGATGTTCAGAGCCTCGCCATTCACCCAATCAAAACCCGCAGGCGCATTCATCCACGAATTTGCAGCAACGACAAAAATGCCCGAGGCGAAACCGGAAAGACCGACGACCAGACCCGTGCTCCAGTGCACCCACGGTTTCATGCGTTTCCATCCGTAAAGAAAAAGACCGATGGCGATCGCTTCAAGGAAGAAAGCAGTGCCCTCCCACGAAAACGGCATTCCAATAATCGGGCCCGCATATTTCATGAATCCCGGCCATAACAAACCAAGTTCAAACGACAGCACAGTGCCTGACACGGCTCCCACGGCAAAAAGAATGGCGACACCTTTCATCCACATCTGCGTGAGTTCAAGATGCTCCGGATTTTTCTTTTTTAAATAGAGGAAGTGCGCGGCCGACATAAAAAAGGGCATCGTCATCCCAATCGAGGCAAAGATGATATGAAACCCTAATGAAAAGCCCATGGTGGAGCGGGCGGCGAGTAAGTCATCCATGTGTTTACTTTAGAAAATGTCTTTTGAAAGAGCAACCAAAGGTCCTTAAGGCAACAAAGTGATGCGGCTTAACAGGGCTTGCTGCGAACTCCTTTGCCGCCGCATTTAGTCTAAATTCGAGATAGAATTTTTTGCCTCTCTCGCAAAGTGTGCTACATTAGAGCTATCTTCTTTCGATGTTCTGTCGAAAGCGCTAAGAAAATATTTGGGATATAAAAGTCTCCCTCTGTTTCACAGCAACGACTTTCAGAAAAAATTGAATAGAGTGTCGGGCAATAAGGCTCGATGAGGAGTTTGCTATGAGCAACACGACAGCGTGGCTTGTTCTCTTGGTTGCGGGTATTTTGGAATTCGTCTGGGCGACGGGTCTTAAATATTCCGATGGATTTACAAAACTAGGACCTTCGATTTTCACGTTGGTGACAATGGGTATTAGTTTTTACCTCTTGTCACTTGCGATGCGAGTTCTGCCGGTCGGCGTTTCGTACACGGTATGGACGGGCATTGGCGCTGTGGGAGCGATCGTCATTGGCTTTGTGGTCTTTAAAGAACCTGTGTCGCTGATGAAGCTGGTTTTTTTAGGCATGATCGTCGGGGGAATTCTCGGTCTTAAATTCGTAGAATCCTAGTCGATAACATCGGTGTGGGAAAAAGGTACCTGGTACCTTTTTCCTACTGACGCCACAAGGTGGAGAGCCACTTCCACACTTCCGGTCGGCGCTCGCCGATATCAAAATGATTTCCGTCAAACTCGACATAGTCATGCTCGATCTTGGCATTTTTAAGAAGACGAGAAATCTGTCGCGCTCCGTACTGCAAATGGAAATTATCCTTCGAGCCCACATCTAAATAAATAGCGGATATCTTTTTAAGGGCTTCGATTCTTTGTGGAAGGAAGTGCAAAGGATCATGACGAAGAAATTCCTGCCAAAGCGAATCAATCTTTTCTCCCGTAGTCACGTCGAGAGGTAAGTGGAAGTCCCCATGATGGCCTTTCGGAGAATAACAAGCTGCCATACCAAAAGCATTCAACAGTGAATGCCAGTTGCGATTTTTCACGAGCTTTCCGTTGCGCAGTTCTTCCAAGGCTTTCAGTCCTGACTCCTTATATTTTTCCCAAAGCGGCAAAGCCTGGTAGAGATCAGAAATCAAACTGGCTTCGAAAAAAGAATCCGGAGCAATCGCGGCGATCACACCGAACGTGTCGGGATACTTAGAAGCTAAATGAAGAGCGCCATAGCCTCCGCTGGAACCGCCGGTGACACACCACTCGCGAGGGTCGGAAGAAACCGGGTGGTGCTTCCGTAAAGCAGGGATCACTTCCTGCATAATGTAATCTTCATAGTTTCCTGTGGCAGCGGAATTTAAAAACTGCGAGCCGCCCCAAGACGTCAAGGCATCGACAAAAACATAAAGTGCTTCCGGAGCTTCACCGCGCGCGAAAGCCTGATCGATTGCTTGCACCGCATTCTGTTCATTGAATTTAGCATTAAAATAAAACGGAGCGTTGCCGGTAAACCCGCCAAGAACCATGACGACAGGCCAAGGACCTTTCGACTTCGGCACCATCAGAGGATTGAAGCGAATAAACGGATCGCGAAGAGGATTGTTTTTCAGATGAGCACTTTCAACTTTCAATGTGGCGATTTGAAAGTGCTCTAATTCGTAAGCGCGAAGATTGTTTTGAATTTCCGATGTGTTCATGATTTGAAGTGTGGCAGTCCGCCGCGCTTCGAGCAATTATTTTGGCAGAGGTACAATCTTTTCGAGGTTCAAAGTTTTCAGCACCACACCTAAATAATCCATATTGTCGTCGACTTGGGCTTCGGCGCGCTCACTAAAAGAAACCATGTGCGTGCTTTCGAAGTAATGACCGGTGCCCTCAAAGCGAAAACCAACAAAGAAAGTATAAGTGGCCGCGGCTTCCATCCAGCCGCCGCGCCCGAACGCTGTTTGTACGATGGGAGTAAACTCCACCTCTCCGCAGCCGGGGATGTGTCCTTCAGGGGTTGGAACCTCATCAGGGCAATTTTCTGTTTCGATTTGTTTTCGCAAGATGCTTAAGCTGGAGGTGGGATCGGCGAGCATCATCGTAATGAACTCCTGGTTTTCAATACCATCAATGTACATCGCGGCCTGGGTGCCTTCCTTGTCTTCGGTGTCGATTTTAACTAAGGCCGTATTAGGTCCCAGTTTTGAGAATGTTCTGACGTCGTCAGCATGTGCGGAAAAGACAAAGAAAAGGGGAACGAGAAAGCCTAGGACCTTGTGCATGGGGTACTCCTCGGTGGGGGTGAATCGCCTTAGATTTAAGCAGAGTTTATCTATCAAAATCCGCCAAAGTTGGCTCGAGAAATCTTTAAAAACATTCTTAAATGTTTGAAATTATAAAGAAAATCCCGTTGTGGTGAGTTCGGGGCATAAAACCGATGATTCGCCCTAACCCCTTAAAAAAGCTTGCTTTTACCCGCCGTTCGCCCTAAAACGGTGAGTCCGTAATTATGACTGGCTAAGGCAATGGTTAAGAGCTGTCCCTGTCGGGAGAGACGCCTTATCGGTGGAAGGTATGCACTATGAAAATGCGCACACACTCTGGCGCTAAAAAACGTTTGAAAGTTCTTTCAAGCGGCAAAGTTAAGAAGAAAAGCACTCGCATGCGTCACTTGAACTCTCACATGAGCTCTAAGACGAAAAGACAACTAGGTAAAACATCATACGTTGAAGATGCAAACATGCTTCAAGTTCGTCGTTGTTTGGTATTCTAGGATTTCATTTAAATTTTAATGTCTTTTCCGTACGTAACTTCGACACGTTCGAAGATGTACAACTAATTTAGAGGTAGAAAATGGCTCGTGTAAAAAGTGGTAAAACAAATCGTGCTCGTCACAAAAAAGTTCTTAAGAGAGCAAAAGGTTACTATTCAGCTGGTTCTCGCGCGTACATCCACGCGGTAGAGAAAAACGACCGTGGTATGGCGTATGCTTACCGCGACCGTAAAGTTAAAAAACGTAACTTCCGTACTTTGTGGAATCAACGTATCAATGCAGCAGCTCGTTTGAACGGAACTACATATTCTCGTTTGATCGGTGGCTTGATTAAAGCTGGTATCCAAGTAGATCGTAAGATCTTGGCGGACCTTGCTATCAACGACGCAGCAGCATTCACTGCACTTTGCAAACACGCTTTGGCGTAAGGCAATGGACGAGTCCAACTCTCAGTTTGAACAAAGAAAGCGCGATCATATTCGTATCGCGCTGGATCCAAGGTCTCAGACCGATGGTCAAAATGGATTGGACTCGATCGAATTAATTCATGAGGCTTTGCCTAATTTGGATTTTAAAGAGGTCGATATTTCGACCTCTTTTGTTTTTAAAGAAGCTCTTTCTCTTTCTTCTCCCATTTTTATTTCTTCAATGACAGCAGGCCATGAAAAAGGCCGTGAAATCAATGAAGCTCTAGCAAGACTCAGTGATCGCAGACAGATCCTGATGGGTGTCGGTTCGCAACGTCGCGAGTTGGAAGATTCCAGTGCGGCTGAGGAGTGGTATCACGTGCGCAAGAAAGCTCCGCGCGCGCGTCTCCTTGGAAATATTGGAATCGCTCAACTGATTAAAAGTCCGATCGATAAAGTGCGCCGTTTGATTGACTCCACGGAAGCCTTGGCTTTGTTCGTTCATCTCAATCCATTGCAAGAAGCTCTGCAGCCGGAAGGCACGACAGAATTCAGACACGGTCTGGAGGCGATCGAAAATCTTGTGAAGTTGGCGGGCATTCCTGTGATCGTCAAAGAAACGGGCTGCGGTTTTTCCGTGGATACTCTGAAACGCCTTCAGAACACCGGTATTTTCGCGGTGGATGTGAGTGGTAAGGGTGGAACGCATTGGGGCCGTGTTGAGGGTTTTCGCTCTCAAGAAGATCAATTACTCTATAAAGTGGCGCAAACTTTTAAGGATTGGGGCATTAGCACAGTGCAGTCTGTGCTGAATGCTAAGGAAGCTCGCGTAAATTATGAAATTTGGGCTTCTGGTGGCGTTCGAAATGGTTTAGAAATTGGGAAACTGTGTGCTTTAGGAGCGGCCAAGGTCGGGGTGGCAAAACCATTCCTGGAAGCCGCTCTCGCTGGGGATGAAGCTTTGGAAGAGCTTCTTAACAAGTTGGAACTTGAACTGAAGATCACGATGTTCTGTACGGGTTCAAGAAATCTTAAAGACCTTCAAACAAAGAGGGTGGTACGATGACAAAACAGCTTCAAGACATCTTCAAAGGCTTCTCGAAACTTTCTCGCGAGGAAAGACTTAAATCTTTGATGGAAGTGGGCGTCCTTCATGACTCCGACGTTGAGTATCTTGCTAAGGGCGGACTCAAGGACACTTCCTTGGGCGAAAAATTCATCGAAAACGTGATCGGTTATTTCCAGCTTCCTTTGGGAGTCGCGACAAATTTCCGTATCGACGGTAAAGACTATGTTATCCCGATGGCGGTGGAAGAAACGTCCATCGTGGCGGCTGTGTGTAAGTCGGCAAAATGGATTCGTGAATCGGGCTCTATTACAACAGAAGTTGTCGGGAACGAGATCATCGGACAAATCCAATGTGCGAAAATCAAAAACTTCGCACAATTTGAAAAACAAATTCTGGCGCAAAAAAACTTTATGATTGAAATCGCCAACCGCGAAGTAGCATTCGGCCTTGTTCGCCGAGGCGGCGGGGTGCGCGACATTCAAGTGCGCCGTGTGCCTCGCGGCGACGGCTCTGATATGGCGGTGGTTCACGTTTTGATGGACCCTTGCGATGCGATGGGCGCGAATATCATGAATCAAGTCTGTGAATTCTTGAAAGAGCCGATCGAACAGTTCACCGGCGAAAAGGTCACGATGTGCATCCTTTCGAACCTGGTTGATTCTAAAGTGACTCGCGCGATTGTGCACATCACTGATATCGATCCTGAGTTGGCGGAAAAAATTGAAGAGGCTTCTTTGTTCGCGCAACAAGATCCTTACCGTGCGGCGACGAACAACAAAGGCGTTTTAAACGGTATCGATCCTGTGTTGATCGCGACAGGCAATGACTGGCGCGCGGTCGAAGCGGGGATTCATGCCTACGCTTCTCGCGACGGCCAATATCGCTCCATCACGCGTTGGTTCCGCGATGGCGAAGGTGGTCTTAAGGGGATCTTTGAAGCACCACTGATCGTCGGTACTGTCGGCGGTGTGACGACTCTTCATCCGACAGCGATGATGTGTATGAAGATGCTTGGCACGACAACGGCTAACGAGCTTTCACGCGTGATTGCGGCCGTCGGGTTGGTGCAAAACCTAGGAGCTTTAAAAGCTTTGACGACTGTGGGAATCATCGAAGGCCATATGAAACTGCATACGAAGAACTTGGCTTTAGGTGCCGGCGCGGAAGAAAAAGAAATTCCTTTGGTACAAAAGAAACTCGAAGAAATTTTGGCGATTCGCAAACGCATCTCTTTGAGCAACGCTATCGACGTCCTTAAAGAACTTCGCGCTTCACAAAACTAGGAAAGACCATGTCTTTGGTTTTTTCTGTTCCCGGAAAAACATTCTTAGCAGGTGAGTACTTGGCTCTTCACGGAGGGCCAACTCTTGTCTTTTTGTCCCAGCCTTGTTTTGAACTGGAAGTGACAAAAGGACATGGTGGTCAAGGCAGTATTCATCCTGATTCTCCGGCGGGTCTTTTTATTCGCAAGTATCCGGAGTACTTTTCTCAATTCGATTTGACCTTCCGTGATCCTTATTCCGGCAAAGGCGGCTTTGGCGCTTCCACGGCGCAATTTCTGGCGGTGTATGCACTTTGGCTTTACAAAGAAGCTCATCATCAAGATATGGAAAAGCTTCTCGACTTTAAACATCTCTTGGATGCTTATTACGAAGTGGCATGGACTGGTGTTGGTGTGCGCCCTAGTGGTGCAGATCTCGTTGGGCAGCTCAAGGGCTCTTTGACGTTCTTTGAAAAACGCCAGGGTTTGATTTCTATTAAGGGTTGGCCCTTTGAAAACCTCGAATTTTATCTTATCCACACGGGCAATAAAGTTCCGACTCACGAGCATCTTAAAACTCTTGCGCGCTTTGATTCTGCCGAGTTGGAAAAAGCCTTTGCTTTGATCAAGAGCTCTTTTGATTACCAAAACGAAGAGCGTTTTGTCGAAGGTGTTGAGGCCTACGCCGCGGTATTAAAGCAGCTCCATTTCACGTGTGCGGAAACCTTGCAGCTTATTGAAGAGATCAAGCAGGTTCACGGGGTCAAAGCGGTCAAAGGGTGCGGCGCTCTCGGCGCGGATGTGGTGATGGTTGTTTTGGACAAACATCAGATCTCTGGCATGGACCAGTTCTGTGCGGACCGTCGTCTTTCTATTATTTCTTCTTCCGAAAAAATCTCTCAGGGACTTCAGATTCGAGGAACGTTATGAATCAGGTTTTAGTTTCAGCTCCATCTAATATTGCGCTTATTAAATATATGGGAAAGATCGAAGGTTCAGGCAACAAACCGACGAATGGATCTTTGTCTTATACACTTGAAAATCTGCGCACGTTCGTTCGTTTGACTGAAATCGAAGGAACTCAAGATCAGTGGAAGCCGTTGCTACAAGAGGGGCTTGAAAAAATTGACCTCTCTGAAAAAGGCCAGCAAAGATTTTTGAAACACTTGGCGACTTTGAAAATGAAATGGGGCGTGCAAAAGTCCTTTCTTGTTGAGTCCGCGAATAATTTTCCGTCGGACTGTGGACTTGCAAGTTCGGCTTCGAGTTTCGCAGCTTTGACTTTGGCGGCGGCGGAGATGTTTCAAAGAATCAATCCGCAACCTTGGGGCGAAGATAAAAAAACTTTGTCAGAACTTTCTCGTCAGGGATCGGGTTCTTCTTGCCGCTCATTGTTTACGCCGTGGGCTTTGTGGCAACACGAATACGCAGAACCTATGGCGTTACCCTGGGAGCATTTGCATCACATTGTGGTTGTTGTTGAAGATTCAAAAAAAGAGGTTTCCAGCTCGGATGCGCATAAACTTGTCACGACAAGTCCGCGTTTCCACGGGCGCCCTGATCGTGCCGAACTTCGCTTAAAAGATCTTGTGCATGCTTTGCGTTTCAATGACTGGCATATGGCGCGCCAAATTGTCTGGGATGAGTTTATCGACATGCACCGTTTATTCGAAACAAGCCATCCGGCATTCAGCTATATGACTGAAAACTCCAAAAAAGTTTTAGCGGATTGCCAAAGTTTCTGGCAGAAATGGCAAGACGGTCCTTTAGTGACAATGGATGCCGGTGCGAACGTGCATATGCTTTTCCGTCACGATCAGAAAAAATCTTTTGAAACGTATCGAGAGCACTTCAAAAAAGATTTCAAGGTGTTGGCTTTTGAAGGTGTAAAAGAAAATGTCCATTGATTTCACTTGTAAGTCTTTTGGGAAATGGATTTTAGCGGGGGAGCACGCGGTTCTTCGTGGTGTTCCTGCACTTGTGTTTCCCATTCAATCTCGCAATCTTGAACTCAGCTATGCGAAAGGCGAGCAGCCTTTAGAGCTTCGTTTAGTCGGTGATCACGGCAAAGACTTGCAGCTCCTCGTTTGGGGTGTTCTAGAGAAAGCCTGCGAGATAAAAAAAATCTCTCGTTCAGAATTAAAGGGCACTTTGTTGTTAGAGTCCTCTATTCCCGTCGGTGCAGGCATGGGCGCTTCGGCCGCTCTTTGCGTGGCTTTAACTCGCTGGTTGGGACATCTGGGTTACGTGAACGAGGCGGACTTTTACGAATTCGCCCGCGACCTGGAAAATCTCTTCCATGGTGAAAGCAGCGGTGTGGATATCGCTGTCGCTCTTTCCGGAGAAGGTCTTTACTTCATTCGCAACGGTGCCAGAAAACCTCTTAAAACCGCGTGGAAACCGCAGTGGTATATCTCTTACTCTGGCAAGCGCGGTGTGACGGTGGACGCTGTGAACAAGGTCAAAGATTTGATTCTTAAAAATCCAAGCTTGGGTGAAAAGATCGATACAAAAATGGCGAAAGCTGTCGAAATCGCCGAGCGCGCATTACAAATGGATGCCAAAGAAGGTTTGTCTGTTTTAGCCGAAGCCATCGATTTAGCGGGACAGTGTTTCGAGCAATGGGGCCTTAACGAAGGAGCCCCCGCAAAACACATCGAATGGCTGCGCGAACAAGGCGCATTGGCAGTAAAGCCAACAGGCTCTGGCGGCGGCGGCTATGTCCTGTCTTTGTGGGATCACGAACCCCCGCAAGAAACCCTCAACAAACTCATCCCTTGCTAAAAGGAACCTTTTAGTATTTTTCTATGATTAAAGAATTGCAGAGAGACGTTCGAAAAGCGACGAACCCGGAGCGTGCCGAAGTCATGCTGCGGTTTTTTAAGACTGGCAAAGGCGAGTACGGCGAGGGAGATATTTTCTTGGGACTCAGTGTGCCTCAGTCCCGCGCCCTCGCGAAAAAATATCTGCCGCTTTCGTTTAATGAGTTGCAGACTTTAATAAAATCGAAAATCCACGAAGAGCGATTGATCGCTGTCATCATCCTGGCAAACCGCTTTGCGAAGGCGACGGAAGAAGAGCAGACAAAAATCTATAAGTTCTATTTAAAAAATTCCAAGTATGTGAACAACTGGGATTTGGTGGATTCCTCGGCGGAATATATCGTCGGCGCGTTTACATTCACGCGCGACAGGAAGATTCTGAATAAACTCGTGCTCTCGAAAAGCATCTGGGATCGCCGGATTGCGATCATGGCGACTTTTCACTATATCAAAAAAGGCGAATCTCGAGAGACCTTGCGTCTTGCAAAAGTTCTTCTAAACGATAAGCACGATCTTATTCATAAAGCGACAGGATGGATGCTGCGTGAAGTGGGAAGTCGAGTAAGCGAAAAAGATCTTTTGCGTTTTCTGGATAAAAACGCGACGAGCATGCCGCGCACGATGTTGCGCTACTCTTTGGAAAAACTTTCTCCCAAAGTACGTCGTCACTATATGGAACTTTGATGTTCCCTCAATGAAAATTCGGGAATTGAAATCTCGCGGTGTAATGTAGCACCCGCGCGGATCTTTCATAGAGTTCGTCACGAACTGATCTTATCGTCCTTCTTAAAGACCATCTTCAGGAGGGATTATGAAGACAATCATTTCTATTGTTATGCTGACTATCATGATGTTTGCGTCGGCAGGTTTCGCGGAGCCTTTTGCAACGAGCGAAGAGAGTTATATTATTCAGCCTCTGCATCGCCATTGTGGCGAGGCCCCACAGCCGAATAGCGTGGCTCCATACGGAAAGTATTGTGATTCAAAAGGCGTGCAATGCCCGCCAGCTTATAAGCCAGTCCCGCGTTGGTGCCACGGGCGCAGCGGCTGGTACAGATGCGGAACGGCTTGTGAGTTTGACAATCACTACGGCGGCGCTTAGCAGATCGCTTTTGCGGTATTGATATCGCGTTTATTTAACGGAGCAAGAGTAACTAAATAAGGCAATGCTCGCAGCGACAGTGGCATTGAGGGACTCAACACTTTGCGTGTGCACGGAAAGTTTTTTGAGACCCTTAAGGCCGCTAAAGCCCGGGCCCTCTTCGCCGATAGCAAGACGAATGTTTTTCGGCCATTTGAAGGTTGCGACATTTTCGCCTTTCATGTCGAGGGCGTAAATGTCTTCGTTGCCTGCCACAAAATCAGAAAACTTGCCCACACGATAAAGCGGCAGCTTCAACAACGCGCCCGCCGAGGCTTTGATCGCCTTCGGGTGGTAAGGATTGCAGCTTTCCTCCGTTAAAATCATTTTGCTCGCGCCAAAGGCCAACGCAGAACGGGCCAATGCGCCGAGATTTCCAGGATCTCCAAGCGGTGACAGAACTTCCAAACCCAAAGCGGGTTTTTCGGGTAAAGCCGCGATGTCTCGAGGCTCAAGAACCAAAAGATTGTAGTGTGTGCCGACAACGTCGATCTCGTTAAACAAAGCCTTCGGAAGCTTGAACACGGGAATACGTTGACCCTTTAAAGAGGCGGCAGAAGAAGTCACAGGACGCAGATCTTCATGCACGATTTCCGCTTTGATTTTGAATTGTGGATTTTCCAAGAACTCTTCGATGAGTTTTTCTCCCATCAAAATAAATTCTCCGTGCTTTTTAATTCCACGGGCTGAAGACAAATCAGACCAGCGTTTGAAATGATCGTTCGTTTTAGAGGAGATTTCGATCACGGCTTAACGTCCTTCCATCTTCTTTTTTCGTCGCTCGAAAGTTCGTCCATCAAAAGCTCTTCGCCTTCGTCCTCTTCAGGCAACGGCATGTGTTTGATCTTTTCATAGACGACCAGGCGGCGCTCGTGAGGAGTGTGCGGCAAAGTGTAAGACACGTCTTCGACAAGTTTATAATACTCCGACCAGTCTTCTTTTGCGGCTGCGATTTCGGGATCGACACCGGGGCCTTTCATAAAATAAACGCGACCGCCGATTTGCAGACAACTGATGACGTTCCCCAGAGTGTTGCCGATGTCTTCAACCGCGCGAGTGATCGCGCCGTTGACGGGATACACACAGTGTTTGTTGATATTGCGACCGAGGATGTCGAGATTTTCAAGGCCCATTTCTGTGCGCACGTGTTTTAAAAACTCCACGCGACGTTGCACGCCTTCGCCCAAAAGAATTTTTTCTTTCGGGAACATGACTTTCAATGGAATTCCTGGAAAGCCGGGGCCTGTGCCCACGTCCAAAAGAGGAAACTGCAGCTTTGTGTACTTTGTGATGATGATGCTGTCGATAAAGTGTTTGATCGCGATATCACGCAGTTTGAGGAGGCGAGTGAAATTCTCTTTTTCCTGATTCAGCATCAAAAGGCGGTAAAAGTGCGCCAATTGCTTGCGTTGCTCGTGATTGACCAAATCAAAGTCGTGATTTCTAAAAACGTCGGCAAGGCGATCGTTGGCCTCATTGAGATCATAAATGACCTCAGGCTTCTTATGGCGACCCATTTGCGGTGCTGTCGGAGCTTTAACTCCGCCCTGAGCTTTGTGACGAGCTTCTTGGCGGGCTTTATAGGGGCTGTAGTTGGACTTATTCTTATGAGCCATAGGGTCGAAGGAAGATAGAGCCAAAGCCCCACAATCTCAAGCCTTTTCTGCGCCGTGTGTAAAAGCTAAATGCTTGAAAATACGGGGCTCTGGGGGGATTATGGGGACCTATGTCGACGACCAAACTTGATTCCATTAAAGATGCAGCGCTGGCAGCGTTTAAAGCGGCTCCCAGCTCCAAAGACCTCTACGATCTCAAGGTTCAATACCTCGGGAAGAGCGGTTCTTTGACTGAAATTATGAAAGAAATGGCTTCTTTACCGAAAGAGGAAAAACCTCTTTTTGGTAAAAAGGTCAACGAAGTGAAGCAGCTTCTTGAGGCGGCTTACACGGAAGCAGAAGAAAATCTGAAGAAAAAAGAGATCTCCGCGAAGATGGCTGCTGAAGAGATCGATATGACTCTTCCGGCGTTTTCTCAACCGAAAGGCTCTCCGCACCCGGTGAATATCGTGGTGGAGGAGATTTTCAAAGTGATGTCGCGTCTGGGATACAGCGTTCGCACGGGACCGCTCATCGAAAAAGATTACTACAACTTCGAAGCCTTGAATATTCCGGCAGATCATCCTGCGCGTGATATGCAAGACACATTCTTTATCGACAAGTCGCACGTTTTAAGAACGCACACGTCGCCGATTCAAATTCACTCTTTGGAAACGGAATCGCTTCCGTTGCGCGTGGTGGGCACGGGCCCTGTGTTCCGTTGTGACAGCGATATTTCGCATCTTCCGAACTTCCATCAGATTGAGGCGCTTTGCGTGGATGAGAAAGTTTCCATGGCAGATCTCAAAGGCACAATCAGTTTCTTCGTGCGTGAGTTCTTCGGCCCAGGTTTGAAAACACGTTTCCGTCCCAGCTTCTTCCCATTCACAGAGCCTTCTGCGGAAGTGGATTGCTCGTGCCCGATCTGTAAAGGCAAGGGCTGCAGTCTATGCAAGCAAACAGGTTGGATTGAAATCGGCGGTTGCGGTCTTGTGAATCCGAAAGTATTCCAAGCGGCGAAAATCGAATATCCAAAATGGCAAGGTTTCGCCTTCGGTTTCGGCGTCGAGCGTATGGCGATCATCAAGTACGGTATCGAAGACATTCGTTTGTTCCCTGAAAATGACGTGAGATTCTTAAGGCAGTTTGTAAAATGAAGATCAGTTTAAAATGGCTCCAAGATTATGTGGACGTGGCAGAGTTTTTCCAAAAGCCGGAAGAGCTTGCTGAGGCATTAACTCGCGCAGGCCTGGAGGTGGAGGAAATCACCAATCGCGCGAAAGATTTCAATCACGTGGTGATTGGTCACATCCTTGAAAAAGACAAACATCCGAATGCGGATAAGCTGTCTTTGTGCCGTGTTTCCACGGGCGAAGGCGTTGTTCATCAAATCGTGTGTGGCGCACAAAATCACAAAGCGGGGGACCGCGTGATCGTGGCTCTTCCTGGTGCTGTTCTTCCAGGAAATTTTGCGATTAAAAAATCGGCGGTTCGCGGTGTGGATTCTGCCGGCATGCTGTGCTCTTACAAAGAACTCGGCTTGGCGAAAGAATCCGAAGGTATCGCAATTTTGCCGGGCGATGCTCCTGTCGGAAAACCTTTTGCAGAGTACGGCGGTTACGATGATATCACTTTCGAATTGAAGGTGACGCCGAATCGCGCGGACTGCTTGAGTCACTACGGTTTGGCTCGTGAAGTCGCTTGTCTTTTCGGTAAAGAATTAAAAGCGCCGAAAGCAGAACCAAAAACTTCCGCGCAATCCACGAAGAGCGAAATCGCTCTTGAAGTGAAGTCTTTTGATTTGTGTCCTCGTTATACGGGTCGCTTTATCAAAGGCGTGAAGGTCGGGCCTTCTCCAGAGTGGTTGAAACACCGTCTTGAAAGCGTCGGCTTGAACTCTATCAACAACATCGTCGATGCGACAAACTACGTGATGATGGAATTGGGTCAGCCTCTGCATGCTTTCGATGCGGCTTTCATTGCGGGTAAAAAAATCATCGTAGACCGTGCAACAGCGGGCGAAAAGTTCGTCACCTTGGATGGCTCCGAAATCACATTGAACGGTGAAGAACTCACGATTCGTGATGCAAATCACCCGGTGTGTTTGGCGGGCGTTGTCGGTGGAAAAAACTCGGGCGTGACAGACACGACAGTCGACGTTTTCCTTGAAGCAGCTTACTTCTTGCCGATGAGTGCGCGTAAAACATCGCGTTCTCACGGTATTGATACGGATTCTGCTTACAGATTCTCTCGCGGTGTGGATCCAGATGGGGCACTTCGCGGTTTGAACCGCGCAACGCAAGTGATCTTGGACGTTGCCGGCGGGGAAGCTTATGGCGATCACCATGACTTCTATCCGAATCCTGTGAAAAAAAGCACGATCACGTTGTCCGTGCAAACCATCACAGACCGTTTGGGTTACCCGGCGGAAGAACACAAGTTTGTCGACTTCATGAAACGTCTGGGTTGTCAGATCGAAAAAAGCGGAGAGACTTACAAAGTTCTTCCTCCGACGTTCCGTTTTGACCTGGAACAAGACATGGATTTAGTGGAGGAGTACGCGCGCCTGAATGGTTACGAGCATATTCCCGAGTCTTTGCCTGTTTTCAAAAACATGCCGTCACATCACGACAAGAGCTTCATGCTCAATCTTTCAACGAGCGAATTGATGCGTGCGGAAGGTTTCCAGCAAGCCTTCAACTTTGCCTTCGTGGGGTCGAAAGCGGAAAAGGCTTTCTTGGGTCCTTACGAGACATTGAAAGCCGCAGGCTTGACGTCTTCAGAAAAAGAGATTCGCATCATGAATCCTTTGAATGAAGAGATGGATGTGATGCGTTCGTCTTTGAGCTTCGGTCTTTTCAAAAACCTGAACACGAACTTCCACTACGGAAACATGCAAGGCCGCTTGTATGAAATCGGTAACACGTTCTTCGTTAAAGAAGACGGCGGTTACGGCGAAAATAGCCGTTTGGCGATGGCTCTTTGGGGGCGTTCTTCCAATCTTTGGAATAAGTCTTTGGAATATCCCATCGTGTATGAACTTAAAGCGGCAGTTGAAGTTTTATTGAAGAACCTCAATATCTCTGCATATACATGGGTGACTCCAGCAAATAAGGCTGAGGTTCCGGCGTTCTTGCACCAAGGCCAATATGCTCAGCTTTTGGTTGAAGGTAAAAAAGTGGGTTTCATCGGTTCTCTGCATCCGATTCTTTTGGATGATAACAAGATCCGTGTACCTGCGGCATTAGCAGAGCTTGATTTGGATCAGCTTTACAAAGGTCAACCTCGTCCGTACCGCATTCAGAGCGTTTCGAAGTTCCCAGTGGTGGAGCGTGATTTCGCTTTCGTGATGCCGAAGACTTTGAAAGTCGGCGATGTCTTGAAGGATATTCGTAAGGCAGCAGGAGCTTTGTTGATGAATGTGGATGTTTTCGACCTTTACGAAGGGGAGAAAATGGAAGCAGGGAAGAAATCTGTGGCGATTCGTTTGTGGCTTCAGGATAAGAATGCCACACTGCAAGAAGCGCAGATTTCAGAGGTGACGAACAAGGTGCTTGAGAGCTTGAAGAAGAATTTTGATCTCCATGTGAGATAAATTCTTGATTGTTATCAGTAACTTGTTAACCTTTTTAAGAGAAGTTTAATAACTACGGAGTGGATATTTAATTATGGCAGGCCAAAACTTAGGTAAATCAACAGTGACTAAGGCCGACATCGTCGAGAACGTTTATCAGAAAATCGGTTTCTCGAAGAAAGAAGCTTCCGAACTTGTGGAGCTTTGCTTCGACACCTTGAAGGATGTTCTGCAAAACGGTGAAAAAGTTAAGATTTCTGGTTTTGGTAACTTCGTTGTGCGTGGAAAGAACGAGAGAATCGGTCGCAATCCACAAACAGGGGAGCAAATCAAAATCTCCGCTCGTCGTGTTTTGACGTTCAGACCTTCGCAAGTTTTGAAAGCGATGTTGAACGGTGAAGAGTACGCTCACTTAACCGATGATGAGGATGATGATGATGACTACGATGATAACGAATGAGTCTCCTGAAGTCCTAGAGGTTGAAAGCTCGGAGCTGTCTCTGGGTGATCAGCACATCGACTTTGTCGAAGAGGAAGCGATGTCAGTGATGGCATCAGCGCCGATCTCAATTCCTGCGATGCTTTGTGATGACAAACTTTTGGAAGAGATCAAACAAATCCCGGATAAAATGGGATTTAAAATCGGTGATGTGGCTGAAATTCTCGGCATCAAACAATACGTTCTCCGTTACTGGGAAACTGAGTTTGAAATCCTTCGTCCAAAAAAAGCTTCCAATAATCAGCGTATGTACACACGCAAGGATGTTGAGAACGCTCTCTTGATTCGTAAACTTTTGCACCGTGATCGTTTTTCGATCGAAGGCGCAAGAAATGCGATGAAAGAATTGAAAGCTCATGTGCGCAAAGAAAAAGACATGAGCCATGTGATTCATAAACTTGAGAATATCAATGAATCTGTAGAAGACTTGATCATGGATATTCGCCGTGTCCGCGCTCTGTTTAAATAGCAGCGCGGACTTCTTTTTCTCGTCTTACATTTACGGATTTTTATTAAGGTTGTCGGAGATCAGCGGATACTTGCTGAGATCTCCGCGCAAGCGTTTCTTTAGAGCCTCTTCGATGCGTGGCATGTCTTTGTGAAATTTTTTGTGAAGGGTCAGATACAGAGGAAGCTCTGTAAAAACCACGTCGCTGAAAGCGAATTTAT
Source organism: Bdellovibrio sp. 22V (assembly GCF_030169785.1). Lineage (NCBI taxonomy): Bacteria > Pseudomonadati > Bdellovibrionota > Bdellovibrionia > Bdellovibrionales > Pseudobdellovibrionaceae > Bdellovibrio > Bdellovibrio bacteriopascens. Next base: position 3,211,126 of record NZ_CP125854.1, on the reverse strand, counting down.
CTTTTGCAAGCGGGTGAGCGGCGACGGCGCTCTTGCCGACTTCCTCCACCGCAATAAAATAGTCGGCCTGACCTTCAAGGACCGCCGTGACATTTTGATAGGGATTGTTGGCGTTGATAAACGAAAGCTTTCTGCGCAGAGCTTCGGCTTCGATGGTTTTGTTCGCTGTTGAGATGCAGCCCTTAAGTGAAGCCATGTGGCGGTCAGAAAAGTCACGTTTTTTAAACTTCGGGTTGTCTTTGAGATAAAAATAACGGCTTCGTGTTTTGATAATGGGAAAAGAAGTGGAAACCGTATTCTTGCGCCCTTCTTTGATGCCAAGATCATCGTAAAGAACGCCATCCAATTCTCCTGCAACGAGGTGCTCGTAAGGCACTTGCACCGTGGTGATTTTCGTTCGCATGTCAAAGCCTGCATCCTTCAAGCTGTCGGCGATAAAAGACTGATATTCGACAACGGCGGTGATCCGTTTCACCTGATAGGGAAGTCCTATAACGAGGGGTTTTCCCTGCGCAAAAACTTGAACGTTCCACAAGAAGAATAAGAGGAAGAATATTTTCACCGGCCCAGTCTAAATGGCGTCATAACAATGTTCAATTCGTCTTCACTTAAAAAATAGGGTGAGGTCATTCCGAAATCGAAATGACCCCGCGTCGATCGAACTTAAAGTTGTGTCTCGCATCACATATTGCGCAGACGCAGTCTCGCTTATAAGCTTTTCATAGAAATCTGCGCGTGGCTCAGCTTGGTAGAGCACTTGCTTGGGGTGCAAGAGGTCGCTGGTTCAAATCCAGTCGCGCAGACCATCTTAGAAAAGCCCACCTAAAGAGGTTCGCATGAATGTTCTCCTCTGGATTCTTCAATGGCTTCTCGCTGTGCACACGGCTATCGGAGCGGTGTGGAAGTTTACCAATTCCGAGCAAGCTGTGCCTTCTTTGTCTGCGATTCCTCATAGTGTGTGGGTGGCGCTGATCGCGTTTGAGTTTCTCTGTGCTTTGGGACTTGTTCTGCCGGCATTTAACAAACGGTTTTCTCGTGGCGTGGTTATAGCTGCTGCCGGTATCGCGGCTGAGATGTTGCTCTTCTGCGCTATTCATATTTATTCCGGAGATCCGAATCAAGGTCCTTTGGTTTATTGGCTTGTTGTCGCGGTGATCGCCGCGTTTGTTGCCTACGGACGTAAGGCGCTGCAGCCTTTGCGCTAGAGATTTAATAACAATCGTCTTGAGGGAGAGAGTATGGCTACGAAGTCTTTACCGAAAGTCGTTTCCGAAAAAGCGTTTCGTGCTGCGGTTGAAAAGCTGCGTGTGAAAGAAAAGAAAAACACCCGCGAGCGTGATCGTGTCAGTGCTTTGCGCCGTCGCCTTCCGATGATGGAAATGAAAAAGTATGTCTTTGAAGGACCTGAAGGAACGAAGAGTTTGCTCGATCTTTTCGAAGGACGTAAGCAGCTGGTCGTCTATCACTTCATGTATCATCCCAAAGACGACACGTTCTGCAAAGGCTGCTCATTCGTGGCGGATCATATTCCGCACTTGTCGCACGTGCATGCGCGCAACACATCGTTTGTCTTTATTTCGCATGCTCCGCTCAAAAGCATTCAACGTCATAAGAAACGCATGAAATGGACGACACCATGGTATTCCGGTTGGAATACGTCATTTAACGAAGACCTTGGCATTGACGGAAACCGTGAACATGCTCTGAGTGTTTTCATTCGTGACGGCAAAAAAGTTTATCGCACGTACTACACAGGTGGACGTGGCGTTGAGTATATGGGAACACCGTGGGCGATTTTGGATCTGACACCGTATGGACGTCAGGAGTTTTGGGAGAAGTCGCCAAAAGGGTGGCCACAGACGGAGATGTACTCGTGGTGGCGTTTTCACGACGAATACAAATAAAACCGAAGCGAAGACCTAGACCTTTTTAATCATTTACATATAATTTACATATTTATTTTGACAAGCTTTGGGCTCGTTTTCTATGCTGAATAACGAGCTCACAAGAGTGAAAGAGCTTAAAAACCCACATATTTGGTCTATATATACATAGATAATTTATATCTAAAGGTCTATCTATATATAGACGATATGGTATTATAAATCTACATATAAGTAGACTTATAAGGAGTTCCCCGTGGGTGCAAAAACAGCAAAACTTCGTCGCCATCAGTTGGACCGCTTCTATAAACAGAACGCGGCTCCTTTCGCTATTAAAGCGCCACGCTTGGGGTGGGTGAAAGAGATTCGTCAGGCTTTGGGTATGACAATGCAGGATTTAGCCGAGCGTTTGGGTGTGATTAAGCAGCGTGTGGAACGCATCGAAAAAGATGAAGTCGCGGGAAAGCTCACGCTGCACACTTTGCAACAAACGGCGGAAGCCTTGAACTGCGAGTTGGTTTACTTTTTAGTTCCCAAAGGTGAGGGCTTGCAAAAAGCATTGGAAGAGCAAGCTTATAAAGCCGCGCGCGAGATCGTTCGCAGCACCGAACATACGATGGGACTTGAAGCGCAAGAGACCTCGCGCCAATCGCAACAACAGTTGGTGGAAACTCTCGCAGATGAAATGCTTTTGAAAGAGGATCGTAGAATATGGAGAACAAAACGTGAAAATCCAAAGTCCTCCGGGCGCAACGCCTCTCGACGATGAAACTTTGCAAGGACTTATTCCAGGTCTGACAACGCAAGGGGAGCTGGATGAGTTCGAAGCCGCAGGAATTGCACGAGCGCTTCTGTGGGCTTTTTCCAGTCGAACTTTAAAGAGGGATCTTCTTTCTGTTTCGGGTCTTTGTCTGTTGCACAAAAAAATGTTTGAAGAGACATGGAAGTGGGCAGGGACCTTTCGTTTAAGACAAACCAATATCGGCGTCGCGCCGGCGATCATTCAAAATGAATTGGCGGTTCTTCTGGGAGATGTGAAGTATTGGCTTCAGCATCAAACATTTTCTCTCGACGAAATTGCCGCTCGTTTTCATCATCGTCTTGTCTGGATTCATCCCTTTCCCAATGGCAATGGCCGTTTTTCGCGAATGGCCGCGGATCTTTTGGTTGAATATCATAAAGGAGTTCGTTTTTCGTGGGGCCAGACGGATTTAGCACGGATGGGTGACAAGAGGGACACTTACATTCAAGCTTTAAGGCGCGCTGATCAGCATCAAGATTATGAATATCTGATGAAGTTTATGAAGAGCTGAACTTTTCTGTTAGAATGGCTTTAGGAATGGAGTCGACATGAATCTTGTAGGCGGAATTAATTTCAGAGATATGGGCGGGTATTTAAACCAGGACGGGCGACGCGTGAAAATGCGCAAGTTCTTTCGTTCGGGATCTCTGTCAAAATTAACTGCGGAAGATTGCAAACGTCTTGAAGACATCTCCGTCACGCATATTTTGGATTATCGCGACCATAAAGAATCCGAGAACGACAAAGACGTTTTATGGAGTGGCGTTCATTACGAATGTTGTCCCGCCAATCCGGACTCGCATCAAGTGTCGGCGGCAGTTCACGATTTCTTTTCTAACGAAAGACTGGAAGTCCTCCCGCACGATTTTATGGAAGATCTTTATCGCCAACTGCCCTTTGCAAATCCGGCGTATCGCGCTCTATTCCATAAAATGGAGAACCTTCAAGATGGAGGATTGGTTCAGCACTGTGCGGTTGGAAAAGACCGTACCGGTGTCGGCTCGGCCTTGTTACTATTGAGTCTGGGCGTTAGCAAAGACACGGTTGTGCAGGATTACTTGGTGACTGAAAAAACGCTGAAACCTTTCAAAGATCAGCTCGTTGAAAAAATCGGCGCGCATCTTTCTTCTAAAGCGCACGCAAAACTTGAATACATGATGGCGGCGAACGAAAATTTTTTGCAGTCCGCATTCAACGCTATGGAAATGAAGTACGGTACGATCGAGAAGTTTCTGGAAATGGAATATGCTCTCACAAAAGAGCGCCGCGCGATTTTACAGGCGCGCTTTCTTGAATAGAAAATTAATCGACAAGAGGTCCCACAGAGATCGGGGCCAAGCGGAATGGTTTTTTATCCGTTCCCAATTGGCCGGAAACATCCATGCCGGAGCAGTACCAGTTTGTTCCCACTTTACCGCATAGGCCATAGGCTCCTCGAGGCTCAATATCTGTCACAGCTCCCAGCGCATTGAGAGACGTTAAAGCAACAGGAGCGAAGTGATAATCATTCGTGAGGTAATCGTTTCGTCCGAATTGATCTTGACGGTTGAAGCCCCAGCAATAAGCAGCACCGTTATCAATCAGGCATAACCTGTGATATCCACCACGAATGGCGGTGATGTTCGTAAAGCCTGTGACATCGAAAGGTGAAAGAGTATTGCTAGCCGAACCGGTCCCGGCGTATTGTCCCCAACACTTCAACGTGGAAGCACCACTGCGCGCGCAGGTGCCGTAGCTCGACGTAATGAGTTCATCAACGTTCGTGACGCCGGGAACTTGAACGAGACCGGTGCGATTCACGGTGTCTCCTAAGCCCAGAGATCCAGAACCATTATATCCTGTACACCAAACTGTTTTATCTGTCTTAATCACGCATCCATGCAAACGACCTATTGTCACCTTCACGTTGTCAGAGCCCGCCGAAGTGATTTCTACAGGGTTGACGTAGTTCCCTGGAGCCAAGTCAAAAAGACTGTACAAGTCCGTGTTATTACCCCAGCAATAAATTTTTCCGGCATTAATCGCACAGGCAAAGTCCATATACTGACTGACTGCAAAGTCGGTCACACCTGTGTTTAATCCGAGCGGTATATTGGGATTTCCCGAAGTGGCCGTTGAACCACGAACGGGGGCTTTACCCCAACAGTTTAAAGTGCTGCCGGCAAGAGCGCATCCTCCGCCGGAAGATAATTGCGCTTTGGTGATGCCTGACGTGAGGTTTTTTACTTGCGTAGTTGTGAGGTAAACACGGTCGACGAGAAGATTCCCGACTCTGTTATAGTAGTTGTCTCCCGTACACTTTAAGGCGCCACTGAAAATTCCGCAGCCGTGTTCATCTTGAAGAGCCAAGGAGGAAGCGCCTGTGTAATCGGGACTGAGCACGTGAGCCGTACTCAGTAGAATTTGTTGTTCTCCAAGTTGCCCGAAACCAGAGCTGCCAGTGCAATAAGTCTGACCTGATTTAATGAAGCACGTATGACCGCCATGCGAGCCAGCCACATTTGTAACTCCTGACGTGGCACCAACGACAGTTGTGAGCGGATTGATATCGCTTCCAGTCGGCAGATTGATACCCATTTCTCCATAATAGTTACGGCCTTTACATTTGAGTTCTCCGCTGACGGCAGCACAGAGATGATAGCCATAATAGATATCGCTCGCGCCTGAAAGCTCAGGCATCAATGTCGGAGTCGCCACGTCTGCGCTTGTTCCGTCGACAATTTGCCAGTCGCCATTATTACCCCAGCAATAAACATCGTTGGCACTGTTCTTCGCACACGTTCCGTAAAGTCCCGCCCAGGCATCTACCACAGTGCCAATGCCTGTAACGGCTGTTGGAGTATGGACGGGGTTTTTGTGACCCACACCAGCTTCGCCGTTTAAGTTTTGGCCCCAGCAATAAAGAACACCGGCTTTAATAGCGCAAGCGTGCACCCAGCCCATGGCGAGTTTACTAACACCGGAAGCCAGACTTGGAATTGAAACAGGAGCCGTCGTGCTGGAGACGCTCGCAGGGTCTCCTAATACAGAATAGAAATTAGTACCCCAGCAATAGATGCCGCCATCTTTCAGAGCGCAAGAGTTGATGTATCCAACCCCAACATCAGTCACACCGGAAGTCATTCCTACAACTTGGGTAGGGCTGGATCTCGCAGCTGTGGAGCCGATACCCAATAGTCCTGCACCAGGGTAGTTGCTATGACCGCCGCCACCCCAGCAATAAAGCGCTCCTGTATCCAACACCGCACAAGTCACCACATAGCCTGACGCAATACTGACGGCATTTGAAGCTAAAGGAACCTGTTTCGGAGTCGACGTTGAAAGGTAGTTTCCAAAACCAAGCTGTCCTGACCCATTGTAACCAAAGCAGTAAACTTTGCCGGCACTGGTGAGAGAGCACGTGTGGTTGTCTGCTGTGACAACAGCGATAGCATCTTTTCCGGCAGGAACATCGTTATCGTTAATAATGATATCCGCATTCGAAATATAAGAAGTACCGCCGGTGATACCTGTGATTTTAATCGGAATGCGTTTGTAAAGTTCGTCGACGGAATTATCAATACTTGTCACGTTTCCGAATGTGCCGGAGGTGCTGCCGCTTGGGATAGAAGCCGTGCCTGAAGTTGCCGCCATTGTATAATCAGTGCCTGCCGTCGCACAATCCACGCCGGAACAAACGTCACGAGTCCAATTAATAGACACCGGACCCTTATCGGTCGGGTGGGAAAGGGTCGCGCTCAAACTTGTCGATGTTCCTTCGATAACGTAAACGTCTTGGATTGTGACCAACGGCGGTTGTTCGTCATCTGTGATTGTGACGGTATGAACCGTGTTACTTCCAAGATATGCGCCCACAGGGGAGCTCAATGTGATTTTGAAGGTCTCGTCATACTCTTCCGTGCTGTTATCTAAAATAGGGACAACGATATTAACGGACGTGCTTCCGGCGGCAATCGTCACACTGCCGTTTACAGCCGTATAGTCATTACCCATTGTCGCTGAAGGTGCGGAACCATTCGTGTAAGCGTAGCTTACGGAAACAGCGACATCTGTTGCCGCAGGGATACTGACAGCTATCGTGTGTGACGGATCGTTATACTCGGACACCGATGACGTTGTCACAGCGAATTGAATGTTCGGAGAATTCTTCGTCCATGTTGCAGACGTCGCCGAAGCATAAGCCTGCCAATTGCCCGCAGAGTCTTTGCCGACAACACAAACTTTGATACTGCCATTGGCGTAAGAAGAAATAGTGTCCGTTATATTCGTGGCTTGGGAAATTTCACTCGCCGAATAATCCGTCGCCACCGTACAGTCGGTCGAAGCGGAAGGACCTATTTTATATTTATAACCGACAACGCCGCTTCCGCCCACGTCGATATTCATCACGTATTTCGCACTCGAACCCGTAGGCTGTCCTGACAAAGTCGCCGTCGGCGGAGTATTGTCAAAAGTAATTGAAGCAGAACTCGCCATCGCGCTGATATTTCCAGCCGCATCCTTCACCCACGCATAAAGTGTTTTAACTTCATTCACTGTTGTGACCGTGAATGTCGCGGGCAGAGTCGCGCCGGCAGTCCACGTACATGCCGACACCGCCGTATTATTTTGCATAATACAATAATGCGTCGGAGTTCCACTGACAGCTGAAGTGATGTTGAATGTAGTGCTGTTTGTCGGAGAACTGTTTGTCACCGTGAACGTGGTAATACTCGGCGCCGTTGTATCAATCACAATGTTTTTATTCGTACCCAGAGAACCCGCCGCTGCTGTACCAGGCAAGGTGAGTGTCGCGTTGTTTGAAGCACTGTCTTTGATAGATGCAGAGGCAACCGTCAAAGAATTTGTGGCAACGTAATTCAAGTCCGCAACAGTGTCTGTAGCCTGTACGGTGTAATTGAAAACCAACGTACTGCTGCCGCTGCCGGAAGCATAAGAAGCCGAACGCGCCGGTGTCGTATTTAAGGCGATAAGGGGCGTACCCGTAACCACGACACTTTCAGAGAATGTCACCCGCACGTCGATAACTTCACCCACAGTGTATGATCCATTTGCTTTATTCGAAGTCACATTTGTGATTGTTGGGGTGGTTGTGTCGATAACAACAGCTGCGGAACACGCCGACGTACTTGTGTTGCCGGCAGAATCCGTCGAGACGATTTCATATGTATAAGTATTGCCGTTGGCGCCGGTGAAATTCGCCGAAGTCGTTGCGTTGGAAACAGAAGTTTCTGTTCCCGTGTAGGTATTGCAACTTGCGCCAGTATAGAAGCGAACTTTTTGTGATGCTAAGTCCGTGCTTGTCGATTTGCTCCATTGCGCGACAAGTGACGTCGTATTCGTTGGCGAAGCCTGCTGCCAAACTAACGACGTCGCATTCACAGGAGCCGTGATGTCATAAGTTACGCTATTGTCCGTTGCCGTCGACGCGTTATTTGTATTGCCTGCCGGATCGCTGACTTTGCCGGCAGTAATCGAAGGAATTAAAGTACCCGCGGTTGTGACGGCCGATGCGGAAAGAGTCCAAGTGATGTTATCTGTGGTCGTTAAACCCCACGTAATGCCCGAGGCCGTTCCGCCTTGCGAGATATCTGCCACTGTCAGAGTTGACGGATTGATGGCCTCTGAAAAAACAAGAGTGAAATGAATCGGAAGGGCATTGGCCGGATCGACCTGTCCTGCTTTTTGATTGATAGTTAAACTTGGTTTGGTGGTTTCATAAGAAACCGAATTGTCCGTGCTTGTGCTGGCACTATTGTTATTACCGGCGACATCAGTCATTTTGTTAAGAGCGATGGACGGGATGATAGTCCCAGCGCCTGTGATCGCGGTCGCCTTCAGTGACCACGTGATATTATCTGATGTCGTTAAATTCCAAGTAATTCCAGTAGCCGTTCCTGTGTGCGTGATATCAGACGTGGTAAAGGAACTCGGATTGATGGCTTCACTAAACACGACCGTAAACTCGATGGGAAGTGTGTTAGTGGGATCCGCTTGACCGGCTTTTTGATTGATGGTCAATGTCGGCGCAAGCAAATCTTGTGTCCAAGTCGCGCTTGTCGCCGACGTTAAAGCTTGTTCCACACTGGCAGAGTTTTTACCGATAACACACACTTTGATGTCTGTATTGCCCAAGGCATTTACAGAATCCGTGATGTTTGTCGCAGAGGAAATGTCTGCCGAATATCCTGTCACATCAGCACAGTTCGTTGACGCCGCAGCACCAACTTTGTAGCGGTAAGACTGAACGTCGGCCCCCGCGACATCAATGTTAAGAGTTGTCTGGTTGGATTTTCCAGTCGGTTGACCTGTGATCGTCGCAATAACCGCCGAGGTGTTCACCGTAAAAAGGAAGTTCGTATTATCCGCTGTTGTCGTATTGCCAACACTGTCGAGCGCGGAAACTCGCGCCGTGTATTGCGTTCCGTTTGTCAGTGTACAACCCGTAAATGTATACGGAGAAGAAGCCACAGTTTGTTCTGCACATACGGAAGCCGAGCCATCGCCGCTGCGGATTTCCACCTTATATGAAGAGCTGCCTGTCGAGACGCCCCAAGAAAGGGTCGCGGCACTGCCATTCGTAAGCCATTCGTCTTGAGTGACATCGGTGCCGCCTGTGATACCGGTAATTGCGAAGCTTTCTGGCGCTTGGGTGTCGATCACAAGGTTTTTATTCGCAGCCAAAGATCCTGTCGCACTCGGAGTCGGCAGAGTTAAACCCATATCACTGCCAAAGCTATCTTTGATTGTAGCACCGTTCAGACTCAAAGCATTCGCGGATTCATAATCAAGATCCGCCGAGTTGTCGCCAGGTTGTACGGTGTATGAAAAAGTTAAAGTCGTGGTGCCATTGCCGCCAGTGTAGCTTGCAGCGCGGTCCGTAGAGCCCGTTTCTAAAAGCAGTGTTGGAGAACCCCCCGTAGTATTGACGGAAACCACTTCGCTAAACTGCACGGAAATAAGAATGACTTCGGCGGCTTTATAAGCACCGTTCGTTTTTGCAGATGTCACAGAAACAATATTTCCCGGCAAATCGAGCGTATACTGCACACTCGAACTTGCTGCCAAGGCATTTCCAGCTGTATCGGTTAAAGTGTTCTTCGCTGTGATCGTGCAAGTTTCCGCATTGCTTGGCGCTGTTGAAATATTCAAATTAACCGTCGCAGACGTCGCACTGCTCGCGGAAACACCGGCGACAGAAATGACTCCGGTTCCGGAACAAGCGACGGCCCAGTTGCCTGTATTCTCCATGGAGGCTGCCGCCATGTCTTCATTGAAAGTCACGGTTACGGAAGCGGGCAGACTTGAACGAATGCTTGTTGCGGGTGACCAAGCCAAAACCGCCGGTGCGGTTCGATCCATCACAAGCGCGCTCGAACATGTTGAGGCGGAGGTATTGCCGGACGTATCAATGACTGTCACGATGTACGAATAGGTTTCTCCGTCTGCGCCCGTGAACGTACGGGTGTTGGTTGCAGGACTTAAGGTGATGGCGCTGCCTTCAAGAGTCAAACAGGCCGCATCTTTATAAAATTGAATATTTTGCTCAGCGATGTCACCTGAGGACGACAACGTCCATTTTGCAGTTACAGGAGAGTCCTTCGTCGGAGATGTCTGAATCCAAGCAAGGGACGTCGGCAGCAATGGCGCCGTGTTGTCATAAGTCACCTGATTATCCGTGCTTGTCGACGCGGTATTTAGATTTCCTGCTAAATCTGAAAAACGGTCCGCGTTGACAACCGGTTGAACCAGACCGTTGTTGTCGACCGCAGAAATTGTAAGATCATAGTGAGTGCTGTCAATTTTAGTGAGCGTGTGATTACTAACCGCTGCGGAACCCGCAAAACTAATATCAGCGTCTGTCAGCGTGCTTTCTGCGATAGGCTCACTGAAGGTCAATGTGAAACGAATCGGCAAAGAGTTTGTTGGGTCACTTTGACCAGCTTTTTGTGCAACGACAACGGAAGGTTTCAGCGTATCGAAAGTCCAAGAATAATTTGTTGCCGCCGAATAGGGTTGCCACAAATCGTTAGCGTCTTTACCCACCACGCAGACCTTGAGATTTTGATTGCTTAAAGAAAGAACGCTGTCGCTAATCGCCGTGCTGATAGGAATTTCAGCTGAGTATCCGGAGCCATCAGAACAGTTCAAAGTTCCACTAACGCCGACTTTGTATTTATAGTGTGTCACGTTGAAACCGGCAACGGCGATGTTCAGGTCTTCCACGTTGCTAGGATTACCGGGAAGACCGCCTAACGTCGCAGCGACTTCAACGCTAAGACCCGAAATGTTCAAAGCGCCGCTGTCTGCCTGATCGGGATTAGAGTAGTTCCAAGTCAAAGCTTGGGCATGTGAATTCACTTCTGTCGGCGAGTAAGAAATAATAACGGCACAAGACGTGTGACCTTCAAGAGTCAATCCGCAGTTTCCGCCGGTACCGGGGAATGTTCCCCCTTTGAAGGCGAAGGGAGCTGTCAAGGCGCCCCAGGCGATGTTTTCTGCTGTCGCATCGCCACTGTTCGTAAAGATCACGGATTTTTCCGCCACCGTGTCTTTAAGGCGAGCTCCAAACTCCATCGTCGCCATGGAGGGAACTAGTTTGGCTCTTTGAGTTTTATCTTGAACGACGAAAGAAATGTGATTGCTGTCTAAGTTCGCAAAACGATCGCCATCAAACTTAAGAATAAAACTTTCGTCATTCTCGATATATTTATCGCGAAGAGCTTTAATGATAAAACTCACCGATGAAATTCCAGGCTGAACAATAAGAGTTCCCGAAGCGGCTTCAAAATCGCCGTCTTCATCTTCAATTTCCCAGCTCAATGTTTGCGGCTTCAAAGTAATACCGGGAACAGACGGGGTGTCGATAGCCAAAGTGATCTGATGGCCAATGCCTTCTTCCAGAACCACGGCAGTTCCGGATTCAACGCTGACTTTCATAAAGACTTGGTTTTCGGAAATAGCAGGACTTAACGATGCGTTCATCGAACAGGCGGATACAAGAAATGAAAACGCAGAAATTATGGTTATCTGCACAAACGTCAGGTTGATACCCATGCCTTACTTTTCGGTCGAATTTGAAAGAATATTGAAGAAATTTAGACTAAAAAAAAGCGGAGTGTTCCCTCTGAATTAGGGGCCGATTTTTATTCGTGCAATCTCGTAAAAAAACACGAGAGAGGGAGAATGCTCCCTCTCTCGACCTAAATCGATTGCTCGTTATTTCGACGTGCGGCTCTCTCTGAAAGTCTTGTAATGGGACTGGGAGACAAAGCGGAATGCGCGCCTCGTCCTTCAACTTTTTGCTCTGTCTCGCTCGGAGAAGGCAAAAATGCATTTGTCAGTGACATGATATCAGAAAAAATTTCGGGAGCGGCTCTTGCAAAGCGTGTTGCTAGTTTTGCCGGTGTTGAAATCACGAGTTCAGCTCGGCCAATGCGAGCTGCATTTACAATATCGCGAGCCGCTTTTTCCGCACTGACCGTCAGTAAAGGTAAAGAATCCGCGATGGAAAACCACGCATATTCCTTGCGATATTGCCCTTTGAAAGTTGCATGACCAAAAGAACCCGTGCGCATAAGTCCCGGATAAACACTTGTAACATAAATATTCTCGCGCATCAGTTCCGCCCGCAAAGTTTCGGAGTAACCGGCTAGTGCGAACTTTCCGACACAGTAAGAACTTAAATGCGGAACTCCGATTTTTCCGCCGATGGAACTGATATTGATAATGCGGGGAGCTTGCGATTCCCGCAGGTAAGGCAAGGCCGCTTCTGTCATGTTGTAAGCCGCCCAAAAGTGCACGCGCAAAGATTCTTCGAAATCTTCGGCGCTGCTGTTTTCATAAGGAGCTGTGGTAATAACGCCCGCATTATTTACGATCACGTCAATGCGACCGTAGTAGGCATAAGCCTCACGCAAAGCGTTTTGCACGTCTGAAGGACGAGTGGAATCGCAGATGCTAAAAAAGACGGTGCAATTCGGCACTTCAAATTGCAGCTGATTCTGCGCGCGACGAAGTTCTTCTCCATCCCGGGCTAAAAGATAAATGATCGCGCCTTCTTTCGCGAATTCCTTGGCAAGAACAAGTCCCAGGCCGCGCGAACCACCCGAGATCACCACGACTTTTTCTTTAAAGTTGCAATAGCGAACCGTATTTCGCGTCAGCGTGTAAAGGGCGTATCCCAAGACGCCAAAACCTAAACCCGTCAGAACATTTTTGCTCATTGAATTCATGCTGCCTCCGCCGTTGATAACTTCAGGGTAGAAGTAAATTCCGTAACGTCAAAAAAGACTCGAGCAAACTGAACGAATACAAGATGCAAAAGAACACCAGCCTTCACCAACGTCTCAAGTTGAGGCGAACTCCAGTAATTTTTCTAAACAACCGATAAGTTGTGGATGGACACGAAGATTCAGGACGACTACGTGGCAGTTTCAAGGAGTGAATTCATCTCCGGAACTCAGGTTCCCGTGGATATCTTTCTTAAACTCTCAGAAACAAATTATGTGATGATTCTTAAAGAAGGCTCAAAGGTCAACTTTGACCAGATGCACTTCCCCGAAAAGGCCGAATGGCTTTACGTCAGAAAGTCGGACTTTCACAAATGCGTCGGGCAAACTCTGACAGTCGCCGGAATTGTTCTCGACAGCGAAAAATTCAGCGAAGAGCGCAAGGCCCAGTTCCTGGCATTGGCCGCCGATTCCATTTTTAAAGAGATCGAGCACCTGGGATTCGATCACCAGTCCATGGAACATTCCAAGATCGTCAGTAAATCCATCCAAACACTTGTCGACAATAAACCTGATATCGGCAACGTCATTGAAATGATGTCGAAGCTTAACGACGAACTGATCCGTCACTCAATGATGGTGTCGGCTATTTCAGTGATCGTCGCGCGGGCGATGAAATGGACCCTGGCCCAGAATCTTGAAAAGCTGGCGCTCGGTGCGCTTCTTCATGATGTAGGAATGAAAGAGCTTCCTGACGAAATCCTTGAGCTGCCTCGCCATGCCATGAACCGCGATCAGACGGCGGCATACGAAAGTCATGTGTATCGCGGTGTTGAAATTCTAAGAAGCATGCCTTCGATTTCCGACGATATTATCGCAATTGTTTTGGAGCATCATGAAAATGCGCCGGGGCAGGGATATCCTCGCCGTATTCGTGACATTAAGATGAATCCGTTCGCCAGAATCGTGGCGCTTGCGGATTGTTTTTCGGAAATCGTAATGCCTTCCGTGAACAATCCGAATCCGAAAACACCGGCGCAAGCGTTGACCTATATCGAAGTGACACTGGGACAACCGTTTCATAAGCCGGCGTTTCTGGCGCTTAAACAGGCTTTGCTCGGTCAGCCGGCAGCGCCCGTCAAAAAAATCGTATAATGCATTTAGTGTGAAGCGCTTTCAGGAGTGTAGTGCAAAGCTTCCGCAATTTTCGCGCGAAGAATCTGTTTTTCGGCGGCTGTTGGGGGCTCGCCCCATTTTTGAATGAAGTCGGCTTCAGCTCCGCGATAGGCCTCTTCGAACTGTTCTTTTTTCAGTTGTTCGACCATCGACTCCATGACGTTTCGGCTTTCTTTGATCTGATGAATCACAGTGTCGACTTGTTGTTGGTGCAGAGCGGTCATTTGCTCGTAACCTGTTTGAATATTAAAAATCATAACAATACTAAAAAAGACGGAGCTATAGACTTTGCGGAAAGTATTGTAAGCATCAATTTTGGTTTGCGACTTCAAAGCGATACGCGCTTCTTCGGCGTGAGCTTTAAACCCGTCGCGCACAATTTTAAACATCAGTGCTGGCGGAATTTCTGAATTCTTCAGGCTGGGCAAAGCAAACGGAAAGCGCAAAAGCTCAAAAGTTTTGCTGTGGGTAAAAGCAGCGACTTTATCCAGACCTTTTCTAAAAGCCGTCACGTCGCGGGGGTCGCGAATCGTGCTCCAGGTTTGTACAAGTCCATCTTGCAAAAGTTTTTCTTTAATTAAAATAACGGTGGATTCTTCAAGGCGGGTTTCCTTGGGATTTTTTGTCCAACGAAGAATACTGTCTGTTTTGCCAAACAAAACGGAACCTAATTCAATTGCATATCTTTCAACGGCTTTTTCAGAGGTCAACGTCTGAATGTCCGTATTTTCTAGAATCTTGCGGATCTTTCTTTTTCTTATCCAGGAAAAATTTTTGATATAGGCCTCACTCGAGGTGCCTTTAAAAAGAAAAAGATTATTGTCTTTATCGACTTGCTCAAGAACGTCGCGAACTGTCGGAAAAAAGATCGACTCGCAACGAGGCGCCTTGGCCTGAGCAGTCAAGGAACCGCTCAGGACCAAAAACAAAAGCCAACCTAGAAGGCGAGTCGATGTTCTCATTTATTTACTCAAGTGTTAGTGCCAAAGTATTTAAAGAGGTGCGGGTTTGATCGATTTGGTTCACGATCAATTTCGCCTCGGAATCAGAAAGACCGCGGATGATTTGTCCCAAGTTTCCGGCACTCATCACCAAAGGACCAATCAATGTCGCTTTAGAGTTGTGTTGAGTAACGCCGTAAACGGTGATAGCTGCGCCCGCTGCTTGCGTAAGCTGTGCAATCAACATGTCTTTTGCGTGCGAGTCGTCAGACGCTTCATATTTTACCAAAGCGACGCGAACTTGCGCGAGGTCGTTTTGCAAACGCTCCAAAAGAGCGGAAGCTGATTTGTCCGTCGCTGTTGTGACAGCTTCGTTGACTTCCGCTTCTGCGGCATTCAATTTGGCTTCGAAATCTTTAAGGTCAAGGTCGCCTTTAACAGCTTTGCTCGCAACGCTTGTTCCTGAAGAACCTAAAGTTGCAAGAACGCTGGCCGCGCCGGCAAAAAGACCTAAAATTCCCGCACCGGATGAGCGAGAGCGGAAAGCAAAGTAAGAGTACGTTGTTAAACCAAGTCCTAAAGCCGCACCGGTAATTGCCGTGCCGTTAAGGATAGAGCCTTTAGAATCGCGTTTAAGGATCGACTCTTTCGCTGCCAACAAAGCTTGATCTAAGGTTACAAGCTCGGCTTTAAAAGCCTGCATGTTGATTTTAGCGTTTTTAATCTGCTCATCGCCAATACCCGCCGTGCGGTCCGTTTGCGCCATAGCGGCACTTTGCAGCCCCATAATACCAGCGATTGTTAATGAAAGTAGTTTAGATGACATGTTCTCTCCTTTTAGTTTTGAACTTAGGAGAGCAAGGTATGTGCCTGTTAATATGAATTTTAAACTAAAAAGGGTGTCTCAATTCGAGACACCCTTGGAATTTTGCGTAACTTGTCACTAGGTGACGAATTCCCTAAACAGGGCCTAGTGGCGAACCATCTCCGGAGCTTTTTCCGTTGCAAGTTCGTTAAGGCAATCCACAAAGAATTTGCAGATGATGAACAAATGAATTTGCTCATTCGCCTCAAGAGAAGGCTCCAACTCTGGAGACATGAAAAGCTCTTCAATGATGTAGTTCAAGATTTCCGGTTGGCCTTCGGCTGTCGCTCTTTCCTGCAACTCAGAGATCATATCGTCGTTGATTTGCAAGTAGCGTTCGAACTCAGCTTCATTTTTTTCAAAACGCGCGACGACTTCATCTTCGTTCATCGGGCGCAGGCTTGTGTACTGATCCTCGAAAGATTTATTAAGGATCAAAGCCATCATGAAACCAAGATCTTGAGCGCCTTCGCTCATGTCTTCGATAAACTCCATAAAGAAACCGGCAAGATCCGGCTGAGCATCAAACAGGTGTTGCGATGCTGTTTCAAGATCACTTTCTTCCGTGATACTGCAGATTTTATCGATCGAATTTTGTACGATTTGAAACGGAATTTTTTCCATGATCTTCCTCGCTCTTTGTTCTTTCCCTTAATCAAGAAAGAGTTTTATATTTGCAGAATACACGGGGAGCGTGGATTTATGCAATTTATTAAGATCATGGTGGTTTGTTTTATTTCAGTTGTGATGACAAGCGTCTCAAAAGCGGAAGTCCCCGTGGATCTTTATACGCGCAGAATTCAGCCCATTTTCGACAACAGATGTGTTGCTTGCCATAGCTGCTTTAACGGTCCCTGCCAGCTGAATTTACAAAACTTCGAGGGGTTTGAACGCGGAGCCAATAAGCTTAACGTCTACAACGGAACCCGCACCAGCAGCGTGGCACCGTCGCGCCTATGGATTGATGCGCATGGGACCTCCGAATGGCGCAAGCGCGATTTTTATGAACTCAACACCAGCCGCAACAGCAAAGAAAACCTTTTTATGGGTCTTTTGCAGTTACGTTTCGAGCAACCGAAAAAGAACATTCAAAGACAGGTCGCCGAGTCGCAAATTTGTCCATCTTCACCGGCAGAACTAGAAACAATCAGGAAAAACTCGCCCGAGTTAGGCATGCCTTACGGGTTGCCAGCGCTCTCAGCGGCTGAGATGAATCATATCGAAGAGTGGATTAAAAAGGGCGCTCCAGGTCCCACGGCCCAAACACTGAAAGAACAAAGTGAGGTTTCCCCCGTTTTGCGAAAACAGATCCGCGAATGGGAGGCTTTCCTCAATGATCGGGATATTCCACACCAGTTAGTCAGCCGCTACATTTACGAGCATCTTTTCTTGGCGCATATTTACTTTCCCGAGGAAAAAAATCAGTTCTTCCGTTTGGTGCGTTCGAAAACGGCGTGCGCAAAGGGCGCCGAAGAGATCGCCACGCGCCGACCGAATGACGATCCCGGTGTCGCCTCTTTTCACTATTGCCTTAAAAAGTTTCCCGGCACCGTGGTACTAAAGACCCACATACCCTATGAGTGGAGCCCAGCGAAGCTGGCCCGTTATAAAAAAATATTCTGGGCCACGAAGTGGTCGGCAGAAACTATTCCTAGTTATGAACCGACAGTGGCTGAAAATCCTTTCAAAGCGTTTAAAGATATTCCTGTAAAAGCACGTTACCAGTTTTTATTGGATGATGCTCAGTATGAGGTCAGTACTTTTATTAAAGGCCCCGTCTGTAACGGCAGCATGGCTGTGAACTCCATTCAAGAGCAGTTCTATGTCTTTTTCCTAAACCCTGATTCAGACAATATGGTTTTGTCCCGGGATTATGAGGTGAAAGCACAGGACATGCTGATGCTTCCCGGAGTTTGGGGCAGCGACGTAAAACTGCAAGACACACCGATTTTCCTCAAGAGGCTTGTCGATCACCGGGAAGCTTACCGTGTCCTGCGCAACGAGTGGTATGTGCAAAACAAACCGCAGGGTTATAGCCTCAAGGATATCTGGGACGGTGAAGGGGTGAATAACAACGCCGTGCTGACGGTTTTTAGACACGATGATAACGCCGTGGTTTTAAAGGGCGCGATCGGAGATCTTTCTAAAACCGTTTTCGTTCTGGATTATCCTCTTTTGGAGCGTCTCGTTTACAACCTTGTCGTGAATTTCGACGTGTTTGGAAACGTCAGCCACCAGCTTCTTACGCGTATTTACATGGATATGATTCGCATGGAAGCAGAAGAACTCTTTTTGATGTTCCTTCCCAGCGAACAAAGACTGCAATACCGTCGTGAATGGTATCGCGGCCTTTTAGCAAGAGCGAAAATGGCGTACATCTTTCCAACAGTGGGTGCTGCAGATCCGACAGCGATAAAGTACAATGAGGAGATTCACACCAAAAAACAGCTCGTGGAAAAGATTCTTTTTTTCCGCCTCAACGAAACCGTTCGCGGTTCTTTCGATAGGGTCAACTGGAAGAGTCTCCAAGTTCCCGACAGCATGGCAGCCACGTTTAAGCCGCACGGTTTAGAAAAAGAACTGCGTCCCATCGCCGCTGTTAAAGCGGGCAAGGCGACACCTTTTGCAAAATACTTTCCGGATTTGAGTCTTTTGAAAGTGACAAGCGCTGAGCAACCGATGCGCGTCTTTTCAATTATTCACAATAAAGAGCACGAGAATATTTCCTGGATCACCGGGGAATCCCTGCGCATGGATCCTAAGAATGATACATTGACAGTGCACGAAGGTTATTGGGGATCTTATCCCAATATGATTTTTGACGTTGAAGAAAAGAATCTTGCGATCTTTGTCGCGCAAATTCAAAAAGTAAAATCCGCAAAAGATTATCAGAAGCTTGTTGATGTCTTCGGTGTTCGCCGTACGCAGGATTCGTTCTGGCTCCATTATGACGAACTGATCGCGCATTTTAGAAATACGGATCCGACCCAGTTCGGCTTCTTGGATCTGACCCGCTACGAATTAAAGTGAGAAACTGAAAAGATGTGATTTTGGATCCCATTCCACTTTGTAAACCACGCAGTTTGGAATGGGCAGAAGCTCGGTCATTTCCGGGCGCAATGAGTGTAAAAAACGACGCATAACCAAACCATGCGTGCAGAGACCCGCACTCTGAAAGTCATGCTTCAGGCAAAAGTTTTTTAAACCTGCCGTGAAACGATCAATGGTTTCATGAGCACTTTCTCCCTGCGGATAACGGAAATGAAAGTCCTCAGGGTTGAGAGAGATCCATTTTTGCCAAGACTCCGCACCAAACTTGGCATCGGCCTCCGCCTGCGTCAGTCCTTCGAGCTCACCCAAGCGGGCTTCACGGAATTCAGGCGAAGTGAAAAAAGGCAGCGACAAATGAGCATTAGCAATTTGCGCGGTTTGCTGGGCTCGCACTAAGTCACTCGACATAAAAAGCTCAACGCTGTTTTCCTTGAAATAAGTTTGCAAAGAGAGCGCTTGGCGACGGCCTTCCTCATTCAGAGGAATGTCCGTGTGTCCTTGCATACGGCGATGGATGTTCCAGTCAGTTTGCCCATGGCGAAAGAGATGAATGATTTTCTGCATAGTTCTCTCATTGAAGCACTTGCATTCGCTCTCGGAAAGGGAAAAAATCTGAATATGAGTTCAATCCTATTCTCATTTCGCAGTGCTTTCGGTGCGCTCTTTCGCTGGAGAATGCTTTTGCTTATTCTCGCACCGTCTTTTGTAGCGATGATCTTGGTGCTCTTGCTATTCATCATTTTCTGGCCGAACTGGGTGCTGGGGCTGTCCTCTTTTTTTAGCGGCATGAGCCTTTTTCAGTGGGTGCAAAATCAGACGGGATTTTTAGAGCTCGCAAGTTGGACGGCCGTGCTGTTTCTCATTATGGCGTTTATCCCGGTGGCATTTTTATTAGCGGTGATTTTGACGTCTCTTTTCGTGATGCCGGTTTTGCTCAAGTGGGTGAGTGACGAAGATTTTAAAGATCTCGAGAAAAAACGGGGCGGCTCGCTGGCGGGGAGTGTTTGGAACACGGTGGTTGCGACTGTTTTGTTTTGTATGGCTTTTGTGGTGACTCTGCCTTTGTGGCTGGTGCCCGGGTGTCAGGTGCTTGTGCCGCTTTTGCTGACGGCGTGGCTTAATAAAAGAGTTTTCATGTACGATGTTCTTCAAGACTATGCGACGAAAGAAGAACGCCAGCAAATCGAAAAGGAAGAGGGGCACACGCTCTTTGGAATGGGAATGTTATTAGGTCTCCTATCTTACATTCCCTTGGCATTTTTTCTTGTTCCCGTATTATCAGGACTTTCTTATACATATTATGGACTTAGCTCTCTTCGCCGGCTGCGAAAGCAAGAAACCTAGTGGATTTTAAGCGGGATCTAGTGTATCAAAGGGCCCATGTCGAAATGTGGGCAAGAAAGAAAAAACATTGATATCTCCTCTCTCAACGAGAGAGTGCGCAAGGCGGGGATGAAACTCACCCAGCAGCGCAGTCAAATGCTTAAAATCTTGCTCAATCATCCTGAACCTATTTCTGCCGATGAGATTTTTAAAAAGTTCGACAGCAAAGCAGAAGGCATGGATCTCGTTACGATCTATCGTATTCTAAAAAAATTTGAAGACGCGCAAATAGTTTCGCGCATGGAATTTGGCGACGGTGTGGCGCGCTTTGAGCTCGCTCTCGAATCCGGCCATCATCACCATCATGTGATCTGCCGTCATTGCCAGCGTGTGGAACCTCTGCATATCTGCGATCTCGATCAGCACATCAAGATGGTCGAAACGATGGGTTACAAACAAGTCTCCCACCGTTTGGACTTCTTCGGCGTCTGTTCTCAGTGCCAATAATTAATTTTCTTCTTGCAGCTTCGGCAGGCGAATCACGAATTTTGTATTCGGTGCTTCGCGTTCCAGCGACAATTCGCCTTTGTGACTGCGAATAATTCCTGCAGAAATACTGAGGCCTAAACCTGTGCCTTTTCCGACTTCTTTGGTGGTGAAAAACGGCAGCATGATTTGTTCTGCAATCACAGCGGGAATTCCGTTACCAGAGTCGATCACGGCGATTTCAATGCTGTCGCCATGTTCTTTGACTTCAATGCGGATCCATTTTTCCGAAAGATTTTGAATCGCATCGAAAGAGTTATTGAGCAGGTTCAGAATCACTTGCTCGATCTGAATCAAGCGGCATTCGACTTCCAACTCAGGATCAATCTCAGAAAGCTCTACATCAACGCCGTGATTATAAAAACGGGTGCGGCAGAACTCCAATGTTTCTTCGAGGATCTGCTTAACGGGGACGACTTCGAACGGATCGTAAGTTCCTTCCCGCGCAAACGAGCGCAACGATTTGATGATGCGGGCGATCTTGTCGGCGGTGCGACTGATGCTTTCGGCAGCTTGTTTGACCTTCGCTGGTTCCAATTTATTGGCGTCCACCATTTGCGAAAGCTGAAAGGCGCGCGCTTGAATGACGGTGAGGGGATTATTAATCTCATGCGCGATTCCTCCCGACATTTCCCCGAGGGCCGCCATTTTCGTAGAAGAAATCATTTTCGCTTTGGCTTCGGCGATTTGCATTTCCGTCATAACTTCTTCTGTGGAGTCCCAAGCAACGCCGTACATTCTATGCGAGTCCGAGCCTGGCGCATCCAAAAATTTTCCGTAGCAGCGAATGTGATGCACTTCTTTATTGTCGTGAGAAACGCGGTAGGTGACATAGAAGTCTTGCTTTTTCGCGCCGGCTTCTTGAACTTTGACGTTCACGATTTCCATGTCTTCGCGGTGGGCTCTTTTCCAGACCTCCTCCATGGGATTGGTCCCGGTTTTGTTAACCACGCCATGGATTTGATACATTTTTTCATCCCACGTGAGAGTGTTTTTTTCCATATCCCATTCCCACGTGCCCATGTTCGCCGCAGCCAAAGAAAGGTTTAACTTTTTGATCGTCCTCTTTAGCGTTTCTTCATAGGATTTCCGGTCATCAATATCCGTGGCGACTCCCAGGGCCGAGCGGACTTCGCCGTTCTCATCGCGCGAGAACACGGTAAAACGATCGTTCACCCAGTGATAGTTTCCTTGTTTGTCTTTAAAACGATATTCAATGGAGGCAACTTCGCCATCTTTGAGTCTTTTGCATTTCTCGACGGCATCAACCAAAACATGAACGTCATCGGGATGCATGACCGTTGCGAAGTAAGCGCTTCCCATGGACTGAATCTCATCCAGCGTATAGCCGTAGATCTCTTGCAGACGGCTATTGAACCAACTCATCGTGCCTTCCTTGAGATCAAAGATGTAAACGATATTGGCGATCGTCGCGTTGATTTTCGCAAGGATGTTTTCTTGATCGAAGAAAGGATTTTTGTTCATAGATTTCCTAAATAAACTGAGTTTACTCCAAGCAAGAGTAACGCGAAATGGCTAAAATCATAATAAAACCTTAACAATACAGGGCGGCAAGCTCGTGCTAGACCTTTATCCATACAGGAGATGTGTATGTTCAAAAATCTTATGCTTGCTTTGTCTTTTGTTGTGGGTGCTTCCATGGCTCATGCGGATGTCCCCGTTATTAAAATCGACGGTTCCAGCACCGTTTTCCCGATCACAGAGGCGATGGCGGAAGAGTTCCAGTCGGCTCAGCGCGGTAAAGTTCGCGTGACGGTCGGTATCTCCGGAACGGGCGGCGGCTTTAAAAAGTTTTGCCGTGGCGAAATCGATATTCAAGATGCTTCTCGTCCGATTCAAGCGGGCGAAATGGAAGCCTGCCGTAAAGCGGGTGTGAAGTTTCTGGAAATCCCGATTGCTTATGATGCAACAGCGGTTGTCGTGAATCCTAAAAACACGTGGTTGAAATCCATCTCTGTTGAAGAGCTTAAAAAAATGTGGGAGCCAGGCGCTCAAGGCAAAGTCATGAAGTGGAGTGACATCAATCCGGCATGGCCTAAAGAGAACTTGAAGCTTTACGGAGCCGGTTCTGATTCAGGAACATTTGATTACTTCACAGAAGCGATCGTTGGTAAGTCAAAATCTTCCCGCGGCGATTATACGGCGAGTGAGGATGACAACACGCTTGTGACAGGTGTTTCAAAAGATCTTTACGCTTTGGGTTATATTCCATTGGCTTATTTCGAAGAGAACAAAGGCAAATTGAAAGTCGTGGGTATCGTCGGTGGCGAAAAAGCTCCGAAAAAGAACGAAGCTGTCTTGCCGGGCCGTGAAACTGTTGAAAACGGCTCTTACTTCCCGTTGTCTCGTCCGATCTTTATCTACGTGAGCGAAGCCTCTATGAAAAAGGCGGAGGTTAAGGACTTCGTGAACTTCTATCTTAGCAATGCGGCGGCGATTGTTCCTGACGTTAAATACGTTCCACTTCCAGCAAAAGCCTACGAAACAGGCAAAGAGCACGTGAAAAAGAACAAATTGGGAACTGTTTTTGGTGGTCACTCGGAAGTGGGACTTAAAATTGAACAGTTGATGAAACGTGAAGGTTCATTGTAGTTTAACTCCGTGACAAAAAATCAGCTCAAAAAACTATCTGAGTTTACATCCGCCGACCACCCGGTACGGCGGATGCGTCGTTTAAGAGAGCGTGCGATTGAAAGCATTCTTTTCTTAGCGGCTGCTTCTTCCGTCCTTGTGACAATTGGGATTGTCGGAATTCTGGTCACAGAGAGTCTGCCGTTTTTCTCGCATGTGTCGTTTAAAGAATTTATCACTGACACCGAGTGGACGCCGCTTTTTGAAAACGCTCACTACGGAATTTTGCCGCTTTTGTGCGGAACTTTTTTATCGACGATGATCGCTTTGGTTGTCGCAATTCCATTGGGAACCGTGGCGGCGGCATTTTTGAGCGAGTACATCCGTCCGTCCTACAGAGAAGTGCTAAAACCCATTCTTGAACTTTTGGCGGCAGTGCCGACTGTCGTGTACGGTTATTTTGCTTTGTTGTTTGTCACGCCTCTTTTGCAAAAAGTAATTCCGTCATTGGGTGGTTTTAATGTGTTGAGCGCGGGGATCGTGATTGGTGTCATGATCGTGCCTTATGTCAGCAGTCTCAGTGAAGATGCGATGCGCTCGGTACCAAGTCACTTGCGTGAAGCCTCATTTGCGGTGGGAGCCTCGCGCATGCAAACCGCTTTTCGCGTCGTTATTCCGGCCGCTTTTTCTGGCATCACGTCGGCTTATATCTTGGGAATTTCCCGTGCGCTGGGTGAAACTATGGTTGTTGCCATTGCGGCGGGCATGCAGCCGAATCTGACTTTAAATCCGACGGAGCCTGCAGCGACAATCACGGCGTTCATCGTACAAGTGAGTTTGGGCGATTTACCTCACGGTTCCATCGGCTATCAGTCTATTTACGTTGCGGGGTTAAGTCTTTTGGTTTTGACTCTGTGTTTTAATATCGTCGGTCTTTGGCTGCGCAAAAGATTTCAGGAGAAAGAATAATGGAAGTCTCCGAAACGCAAACGGTTGCCGGCCGAAATGCCGCGAATTCGACAGAAGATATCTTGGCGAACATCAAACGTCGTCAACTCTGGGATTTTATCTTTGCCGTTGTTGGGATGTTGTCTTTGCTTTTTGCTTTGGTCACTCTTTTGACTTTGATTATTGACCTGGCGATGACAGGTGTACCGCGCATTAACTTCGACTTTTTCACGAACTTCCCGTCGCGTTTTGCCGACCGGGCAGGGATTTTATCTGCCTGGGTGGGATCCTTTTGTATTATGCTGACGACGGCATTTTGTGCGATTCCGTTGGGAATTGCCGCTGGCGTTTATCTTGAAGAATATGCGAAGAAAAATTGGGTCTCTCAGATAATTGAACTTAATATTATTAATCTGGCGGGGATTCCGTCCATTACTTACGGTCTGATGGCTTTGGGACTTTTTGTTTATAAGCTAAAACTCGGCCAAAGTATTTTGACGGCGGGATTAACTTTGGGACTTTTGGTTCTTCCGATTATTATTGTAACGACTCGGGAAGCGATTCGTTCAATCCCCAATACGATTCGTGAAGCGTCCTACGCAATGGGGGCGAGTAAGTGGCAGACGATCCGTCATCATATTCTGCCATACTCTTCTGGCGGGATTCTGACGGGCGTGATTATTTCTCTGTCGCGTGCAATCGGGGAGACGGCTCCTTTGATTACGATTGGAGCGTTAACGTTTATCGCGTTTTTGCCGACACCTCCGGTGGAAGGTCATTTTCCGTTTTTGAATTTTAAATGGTTGATGGATCCATTCACCGTGATGCCGATCCAAATGTTTAACTGGTTGTCGCGTCCGCAAGCCGAGTTTCACGTCAATGCGGCGGCGACAGGAGTTGTTCTTTTAGTGATGACTCTCATTATGAACGGGGGAGCGATCTACTTGCGTTCTCGCTTCCGTAAAAAGATGAAGTGGTAATATGGAATTAAAACTCCGCGCTGAAGTCAAAGATCTGCTTTTTTCGTATGGTGAAAAGAAAGTTCTCAACGGCATTACTTTGCCGGTTTATGAACATCGTGTGACAGCTCTTATCGGACCTTCAGGTTGCGGTAAGACAACGCTTCTGCGCTGTTTTAATCGCATGCACGATCTTTATGCTAACGCTCAATACAACGGCGAAATTCTGCTTTATCCGGATCGTCGCAATATCCTCGGAAAAGAAATTGATCCGATGGAAGTACGCATGCGTATCGGAATGGTTTTCCAAAAACCAAATCCTTTTCCGAAAAGTATTTATGAAAACGTCGCTTACGGATTGAAAGTCCGTGGCGTCAAAAAGAAAAGCTTTATCGAAGAACGCGTTGAACGCTCTTTGCAGCAAGCCGGTCTTTGGAAGGAAGTTAAAGATCGCTTGGCGTCTTCGGCCACGGCTCTTTCGGGCGGCCAGCAGCAACGTCTGTGCATTGCCCGCGCGTTGGCAACGGAGCCTGAAATTCTTTTGTTGGACGAACCGACATCGGCTTTGGATCCTATTTCAACACGTCATATTGAAGAGCTTATCCAAGAGCTTCGCAAAGATGTGACGATCGCGATTGTCACCCACAGTCTGCATCAGGCCGCGCGCGTTTCTGATTTCACGGCCTTTATGTACCTGGGCGATTTGATTGAGTTCGGGGCGAGTGATCAGATTTTCACCAATCCAAAAGATCAAAGAACTGAAAACTACATCACAGGTCGCTTCGGTTAGAACGCGACCGTTAGAGTGATTTTTCCATAATAAGCATTGCCGATTTCGACGGGATCATCGGGTTTATTCGTGTAGTTTTCCGCGATAAAGAAAGAACGATCGAAGGCGTGACCGAATTCAAGCTCCGCCATCACGAATTGGGATAACGGTGATTTCACTCCGAGGAAAGCTTTCTTATCATCATAGAATAAACGGTCTTCGTTGTTCGCGCGACCAAAAGGCAGATAAGTCATCTGAGAAAAATCGACACCAGCGTAAATTCGCACGGGATTGAATCCTGTGTAACTAATCGTCGTTTTGACCACCCATGGGATTAGCGTAAAGAAATTTAAATTCCAGTTGTCCTGAAACTGCCAATTCACCGAGGCAAAAGGAATTCCGTAAACAGCTTGAAACTCTTTGGATGGGAAATAGAAGTAAGCAAATCCCGGAAGAGGGATGTTGTTCAAGATAGGACGGTTGTTGGAATAGTTCACAAGGAGCAGCCACGTGCTTGTCGGTCCACCTGGATAAGAGTAAAGAGCCGTAATGCCTAATGTACTGACAGAGGCATCTTTAAAAGGTTCGTCACTGGCCGAACCATAGTTGGCAACGATCGACCAAAGTTTTTTCTCTTCTAAAGCGTGCGTGTATGAAAATCCGATTTCAGCGTCTGTGAGTTTGTCGAAGCCATTTTGTTCGGGATTTACACTCAGTACGCTGCTTTTTAGATTTATCGAGACAGAATCTTTCTCTGTTTTATAGACGGGGACACTGGCCATGAAAGACTGTATGTCCATAGTGGCGTCAGAAACAGGAAACTCTGCATTTTCATAAAACATTCCCGAATAACGAAGAATGTTTTTTTGTTTTCCCGGAGCGGAAATGCCTGACAGAAGATCAAAGGCAAAAGCAGGGGCGCAGGAAAAAAATAAAACGAAGCTCAGAGAAATAGTTCTTAACATTCTCTGAGCTTAGAAGGAGTTGTTAAAACTCACAACTTGAAAATGCGGACGACCCTTGCGCAGTTTTGGCAAATCTCTGAAAGAGGCCACTGAAGTTCGGCCGGCTTAATTTCCACTTTGGTCCCGCAATGAGGGCACGAAGTTTCTCCACCAAGAACTTTTCCTTCGCTCTTATAGCTGCGAATGGCGAAGAAGATACCTAAACCGAAAAAGAGTGGAACCAGAACGAAGTGAAACACCGGAATTAAAACGGAGACTAAGGCGATTCCCCAGAAGATTCCGATTTTCTTAAGTGCTTGAGACATTCTTTCAGGCGGTGAAGAGAGATGAATCTGAACAGATCCTTGAGTCTCTCGATCATCACCCACATTAGCTTTGATGGGAGTTGGGATAGAAGACGTGTTGTTCATAGAACATATGATGGAACACTTCATTAATATATGGCAACCAAAATAAAACTTACGGGATCTTAACTACTTTTTTGCGCGTTTCTAAACTACCTTCCGTTCACTCTTTCATCCTGGCTAACGGTACATTTGTGAAAGCATAGGAGACGGCTCATGAATACGGTTATTTCGCTTCGCGAGCTTTTTCTCATCGAGGAAAAAGCCAAAAAAAATATTGCGATCTTAATTCCTCAGTGGCGTGGCGAAAACGTACACGTGTGGTCTTTAAGAACTAATTTGCGCAGAATTATGTATGAAAAATACACGATCTTTCTGAGCGTCAATCCGCTGGATTCGAAGGCGAAGATGGAAGCTGAAAACCTCCAAGATCTTTTTCCCCAGCGTGTGGTGGTGCTTTCAGGGCAGACTTATAAAGAGATGCTCATTCAAGTCATGCATTACGAGATTTCGCGTAAAGTTCACTTCGACCTTTTCTTCGAAAAGTCCGCCGCGCATGTTTTGCATCCGTTCGTTCTTACGTTGCTTAATCATTATAGTGAAGAGTTCGAGACGCTTCAGGTGCCGGCTTTCTCCTCTGAAATTTCTTTAGCTTTTTCCGACCACCAAGAGCTTCGACAGGAAATACAAAAGTCACGCGTGGCAACATTGCTGACTCGTAAGCGACTTCAGCCTTTGATGTATGGTGATTCAGCAATAAAACCCGATCCGCGTCGTCCCACTCTGTGTGTTCAAGTCGAGCGGGCCGCCGGGAAAAGGGAATTTATTGCCATTCGTGATCATCTCGCTCCAAGAAACAGGAGATTTTTGTCATTTCTTAATCGTAAGCAGCTTGGAAAAAAGATTCTTGTTATTTTCTCAGCCTCAGTGATTCCCAAAATTCTCGGCTATAGGATTTTGAAGAGTCATTTATAGCTTGAGGGGGGCCGAAAGGCGCTGGAACGATGAAAATCCAAAGTCTTTTAATTGCCATGTTTCCCATGGCTGCTTTCTTTTTAATTTCCACATTGGGATTCACAAGCCCATCGAACGATCCTTGTGTGCATATTTATTATGATCAAACAGAGGAAGCTCAGTACGTGGGAGGGCGTAGTTATGCGGCGACCTTGCTGCATCTTTTGAAGGATTATTCAGGCTATAAAAAAATCGTCAGCTCCATTGAGTCCTATAAAACAGGTGATCTCAATAAATGCTTCGCAAATTTTTATATCGGTTCTTACTACGACAACAAACTGCCGCGTGCGTTCTTAGATGACTACCTCTCGACGAAAAACAATGTTGTGTGGTTCGGCTATAATATTTGGCAAATGGGACAAAGTTTAAGTGATGAAATGGGGCTCCGTTTCGTGCGTATGACGACGCTGGATTCCCATATCGTCAACAGAGAAAAGAAGCCCGCGTACTTTAAAGATATTCTTTATAAAGGCAGGCTTTCTTCAAAAGAAGCTTTTCATGAATCCGTTCGCACGCCTTATGAACAAGCAGAGCTTGTGCCGACAGATTTAAGCAAGTTTGAAATGGTGGCAGAGACTCGTCACTCCGGCACGCGCGAGTTAATTCCCTACATCGTGCGAGTGAAAAACCGTTTTTATATTGCGGATATTCCGTTCTCGCTTAAACAAAACAAAGTTCTTTCTTCAGTTTTGAATGACGTTTTCTTCGAAGTTTTAGGATCCGCCCCAGTAGAAAATAACAACATTGTTTTCAACAAAATCCACGGAGGTAAATAGTGCGCGCACTTTCATTGTCATGGCTTCTTGGTTTGTGCCTTTTTTCAACTTCTGTTTTTGCTCAATCCCTTCCTCCGGCAGAGGAATTATTAGCCAAGGCAGAGCAAGGCCGTGCGCAACTTAAAGAAGTCATTGATGACGTCGATAAAAATCTCTCGAAGATGCGAGAAGCGAAGGTTTTCGATGCTTATTTCTATATGTTGGATGATTTAAAGGAGCTCGCGACCAAGTTTAATTTCGAAGAGATTGAACCGCAAGCCATCGAAAAGCTGGGATTGCGTATGGTCGAGCGCGGAACTCGTTGGCTGGTCATCGCGGAATGCACCAAAGATCGTCTGCTTTATTATCACAAATGGATGAGTAAAGACATCGCCGTTCGCTACATGGCGCAGGTGGAAGTGGAGATTGGTTCTTTAGGAGCTTCGAGTAAAACAAGAGCAGCCGGGGACAATCTTGACGCTCTTATTATTTATGTCGATGGCCGTTTCCCGGGCGACACCTACCTTAAAGAAGGATACCAGCGCATTTTATCTAACATCGCTTTAAAACAACTGCGCCAGCCAAAAGTGTCTGACGAAGATGCGCTTTATTGGATTGGCCGTTTGCAAACAGCGAATTCTTACAGTGAATATCTTTCGATTTTGGATTTACAGGTAACTTCGACAAGCACGAAGGCCCAGCTTCATGTCTATGCCGCTCGCGTTCGCGCCTTTGCGGATACTTTAGAATTTGCAGGGCAAGCGCCCGAGGAGTTTGGCGAAAGACTAGGCGAAGTTTCCATTGAGTTGATTTTAAAATTCATCCGTATGGAAGAACCCTTTAAGTCCGACGAATTAGAAAAGCTGCTCTCGGTTTTGCATGAGGGGCAGTTGCATGATCTCTCTTTGGTTTGGGACTCTTTTAAAATGGTTCCTTCCGACACCTATATTCCGCATTATTTTGCCGCATCCAGAGAGTTCGTCGAAAAACTCCGTTCTTTTGATTTACTCAAAGAAGTCGCTGAAGTTTCCAAGAAAGTCGGAACGCTCGGCGCGCCGATTATGATTCGTCTTCTTGATGGGGAAGGCCGCTATGAACTTCGCGATGGTAAAAATGAAAAATGGTTTTTAATTCTCGTCAAAGAAAGTGAAACCAAGTCCCAGGCGTTTTTATGGAAACGGGGTGCGACGCAAGGAAAACTTTATCAAAAAGTTCTTTGGGACTTTGAAAATTCCTCGTTCGTCGCTTCGGAAAAAGACAGCGATCTTTCGACTCCGTCTTATGTGAAGTTTAAAATCCGCAAAGGCACCGTTGAGTATGTGAATCCATTTGCCGGAACAGAAACTAAATCCATGAAAGGCCGCCGCACGGAGAAATTTATCGATTATTTTAAAGACGCCAGCGAGGTCATCGACTACTCGGGAAGCTATCTTGGTAAAATGACCGACGCGGCCGGAAAAGATTTTTCTGTGCAGTTGAAAGTTTCGCTCCAGGATGAGTTTTATGCAGGGGAATTGACAATCGTGGACGGGGCTACTGTGTCCTTGAACCATGGCGCGAGCAAAGATGCCTTAGCTCTTTATCTAACCGCTTCGCAAGAGGGACAAGTCGAAGGATTTGCGCACATTCGTTTGCGTAAAATAGGCACAACTCTTCGCGGGGTGATGATTACACCGCTGGGCGGAACGGCCACTTTGAGTCTAGTTCAATAAAAAAGAAGTGGTCGGCATCGTTTTTCGTCGATAGGCTTTGGGTATGACATCTCTTCATTCTGATAAATATTTTGTCCGTGAATCTTTGTACAATCTTGTAGAGCTTTCTCTTTTGGCCCGTCTTTATGAAGAGCATTGTATTCCCGCCGCTTCCAGTGAAGGCCTGAACCAGGCTTCTTTGGCGCAAACTTTGTTAAAGATGAAAGCAACGGAAGGCAAAGGCCAATTGCGCGTGGCGATTTACGAAACAGATCCCGTTGGTTTTTATTGGAACTACGAGGGGAAAGTTTTGGCTCACTGGGTTCACCCTGAGCATCGCGGTTTGGGTGTTGAGCAAAGTCTCTTAGGAGCTTAAAAAATGTCATCTCCGACTTCGTCTGAGTTTTGGAAGGGGAAGCGGGTCTTTCTAACTTATCCGACACATTTTCTGGGAGCCTGGACTGCGCTTAGTCTTGAGCATCTTGGCGCGCAGGTCTTCGGCTTTGCAGAAGCTACGGAGTCAGTGTCTTCCTCGGGGACTGTTCGCCTTTTTGATCTCGCAAATCTGGGCCAAAGAATCTCCATGACCTACGGCGACCTGCGTGACGAAGAAACTCTTCGTCAGGCTTTGCAGTTTGCGGAGGCCGATATTGTTTTGCATTTGGGCGAGATGGGTCTGTTGACCGACGCCGAGAAAAAACCGTTAGAGATTTTGTCTAAATCCGTGATGGGAACTGGCACCCTGATGGAGTTGCTGCGCGAAACAGCGTCTGTACGCTCTGTAGTAGTTGCGGGTTCGGATAAAGTTTATGCAAGAACACCGGACAATCGGGCGACAACGGAAAACGACAAAGTCGCTGCGGGCGATGTTTTTCCGACGGCAAAACTTTGTGCGGAATTTGTGGCATTGTCTTATCGTTCGACTTTCTTTACTCCTGCTAAATACAACAAGCATAAAGTGGCCATTGCAACGGCTCGCATGGGGTCTGCCATTGGTGGCGGAGATTTCGCAGAGAACTCTTTGATCTCGCAAGCGGTGCAAAGTTTTATCGGTAAAAAAACTTTTGAGGTTCGCAACCCTCATTCCGTGCGCCCGTGGATTCATGTCTTGGATCAAGTGGCGGGGCTGTTGTCTCTTGCGCAGGCCTTGTTTGATAAGGGCCCTCGCTTGGCGGAAACATACAACCTTGCCGCCGTCGAATTTGAGTCCGTCGGCGAAGTGGTGAAAGAGTTTGCTCATATCTGGGGCGACACACGCTCCTCAATGAGCGGCGCTGATGCGGGCCCCAGCACTTTATCGTTACACGGCCAAATGAGCGGCGACCTCGCCGCCGAGCAACTCGGTTGGAAACCCCAATGGGACTTGACGAAGGCTTTGACCGAAACCGCACGCTGGTACCAGGATTACTACTCGGGCAACTCGAGCCCGGAGCAGTTGGGTGCTTCGGTGCGGGGGTATTTCTCCTAACGGCGATATAGTGAGTATTCGCCCTCTTGGCGGATAAACTTGTAAGGGCCATAAGGCTCCTCCGTCGCGCCAAAATTTTTCCGCATACGTGGAGTCAAGATAAAGGCATCTGTACCAAACTCGTTCAGCATTTTTAACAAAGTCGGTTTGTCATAGGTGATGACTTTGCGCAGTTCGAATATTTCGTACACTTCAAATGCTTGATAGCGATACTTGTCCCACGCGAAGAAGACTCCTTCCATTGGGCCGAGAAGTGTTGACCCATTAGGGATTTCTTTTGTTAGAGATTGCAGGGTTTGAGTTCGGGTATCTTTGGAACGAGAAATCTCTATGTTTCTTGTCATCTGAAATGCGAAGTAAAGAGTTAGTAAAGTGATCCAAGCGACTTTTTTAGATTTAAATGTTTTTGCCGCATAGAATGAAATCCAAAACAAAAAGAATGGCATCATTAAAATGAGATATTTTGATGTCTTACCATGCGCAATAAGAGCCAATAACAGGGCTAAAGAGCCGATAAAAACAACCATGTCTCGGTAGCGAAGCCAAATATCTTTTCTTGCGATAAAAAGCGTACCCAATAGAAGAAGAGTCACGGAGGCTTCTCGAGGAGAATGAAGATACCGTCGCTGCTCGTCTAAAAGATTCCAGATATATCGTAAAGCGGACTGATCCCCACGCATATCTTGAGTGTTAAAAAGTTGCGTTCCAAATTGATGTAAATCAGCGATGCTACGGACGTCAGAGAGGTGAATTGCAAATCCCAAAGACGCCAGACTACCAAAAGCTAGGAGGGCCCAGGTTTTTTTCCTGGAGGCGAGAAGAAAGACTCCTGCGCCAATAATAACAACTCCGTTTAAATGGTGTCCCAGGGCTATCGCGCCGATAAGGCCGCTGACTACAATCAGCATTTTGTTATTATTTTGCAGGTATGTGTTTAGGAAAAAGAATATCCAAGATGTATAAAAAGCGAGTGCAATATCGGGACGGTAGATAAATCCATACTCGAAAAAAAACGAGTTCGACAGAAATAAAGTCGCAAATAACCATTTAGTATTTGAACCCACTCTCCAGTAATTTAAAAAGTAAACCCACGTCAAGAGCAAGGCGATCAAATAAAGGCAGCTCAAAGATTTAAGGGGATATACACCGTATCCAAAAACTTTCGTGATAAGTGAGCCGCTAAGAACCCAGAGTTTATGTGTTGCAAACAGTTGGACTTCGGCTTTTTCCCACCCTCGCAAAGCTTCACTTCTAATGATTCCTTCTTCTGCATGCCAAAATGTAGGATCGGCAAGCCAAGCGTCATCGACGTTAATATCTCTTTGAAAACACGAATAGATAAATAGAGCCGTAAGTAACGAAAGTACTAATGTGTAGATACGATTTTTATTTTTTTCGAAAAATGCGACATTCATCTTAAAAAATTTTTTCGCCAATTATAAAAGTAGGGCGATGTCTTGTCTGATCGTAAGTTCGGGCAAGATAAAGTCCCAGAATTCCAAGATTGATTAGAATGATTCCCGTAGCAAAAAATATCGTAACAATCAGACTTGTCCATCCAGACGGCGCAAGACCTAAAGTGAAATATCTAACCAGATACACGATGCCTAAAGTAAAAGAGCCTAAGGCGCAAAGGGCTCCAAGCTGAACGCTCCAAATTAAAGGTTTATTGGACGAAGAAATAGCGAAGTCAAAAGCTAGCTTTAGAGCCTTTCTAAAGGTGTAGGACGATTTTCCTTCTTCCCTCTCGTGTTGTGTAACGTCAACATAAGAGGTCGGGAATCCTAACCATGAAACAAGATATGGGAAAAAGCGAACACGATCGTCCATGCTATTTACAGCATCGATTGTTCGTCTCGAATACAGACCATAGTTACCCACACGGTGGTCTAATTTTACATCTAGAAATGTAGATAAGGTCTTATAAAATATAAAGGACTGTAGCCTTTTTAGAGGGCGCTCTTTTCTTTCTGCTCGACGTGCGAGAACAACATCGAATCCACGTTGAGCGACTTCTAAAAGATTATCAATCTGACTTGGATCATCCTGTAAGTCGCAATCCATGACGGTTATCCAGTCTCCGTTGGCTTCTTGAAGTCCAGCAGCAATGGCGGCATGTTGTCCAAAATTGCGCACCAAGTTTAAGCCAATAACTTTGGAATCTGTAGCCTGAATCTCTTTTATTCTGCTCCATGAATCGAAGGGACAAGCGTCATTCACAAAAATGACTTCGTATTCACATTTAATCTTTGCAAATACGGCTACAAGACGCCTGTGGAGTTCACTTAAACTATTTGGAGCTCCGTAGGTCGGTATTACTACTGATATTTTCATGTTTACTTATCCGCCCAATAATGGAAGGTGTAATAGGAGTTGTGGATTTCACATCCTTCGCGAGTCCATACCTTTTGGACGGCAACGTTATTTATTTGAGTTGAATATTTGATTTCGTCACAGGCATTCTTCTGCGCCCAGATCATTGAAGCTACGATCAACTCTCTATAGATCCCTTTTCCTTGGTGTTCAGGATGAACTCCAAAAAGCACTCCTTCTGCAGTCGATCCCTCTTTTTTCATAGTTGCAAATGAAGTTATCTGACCGTTCTCTTCAGTTACATAAATGGCATCCGCAAGGAATTTTTCATGACAGGATCGTTTCACCCAATCAACGTAAACTTCATCTGCCTTTTCTTTAGATAAGCGGGGATCGGCGTGGTAGTGGCCGATATAGCCCTTGAAGGCTAATGAGCTGACCTTCGAAATTTGTTCATAGTCTGATTCAGTAGCAAGTCTGACAACATAGTCTTTCTTGGAGAGGTTAAAGACGCTGTTCTCCGTAATCTTTTTTCTATAATATACAAGTGTATCTGTTAAAAAGAATCCGGCGAATTCGAGCTCTTGAACGAGAGATATGTTTTGTGTTTCTACGCGCGCGGAAATGAAGTTAAGATTAAGATCTTTCGCTTTTGAAAGCGCTTCTGGAATATCTTTTGTTGATTGTACCGTCAGTTTTCCCGCTCGAATTCCAAATCTCTCGCTTTCAAGTGGGGATGGTGTAAGTGACCATGTCATTAATGAATCCTGATTAGCTTCGTTATTAAACTTCTACATGTATACTAAAAGCGGTAATCGTAAAATATGCTACGCGGCGCTCGCAAATTGGGTAAAAAAGTTATTTTTTATACCATGCGCCAAGGTGGTGAAAAAGGATAGAGTTTCAATTGGGACTTTATTTTAATAGGAATTTATTGGGTTTCTTGGTCAATAGTTTTTGAATTCTGTGAGGATCGAATCAGAAATCTGCTACTGCTAAATCCTGAAAAAATATACGGACGTTTTATTAAAGCATAATATTTCTGTGGAAGATGCTGTGAAGATACCTTAAGTTAAATAATTTATATTGGCCGACGAGAGCTTTCGATGGATTATACAGAGCGGGTCCTTTAGTGTCGCAGTAGGCCCTTTGGGGAGAGTGGATTAGGTGGTAGTGGGGTGCTGTGATTAAGCTTGAGAACCGATTTTTTAGATTGCTTTGGCAAATTACCTTAGTTTTGTGTTGTCTATCGGTATTTGTGTCTAAGAGTGGACTCTCTATTGCGGGTACTTTCCTTCTTTTGTTGTCATGCATCATTATTGAGTGGGGAGTGCTTTGGAGAGAGCGAAAAGGGCTTTTATTGATTGTTTTTCTTTATCCTCTCGCAATCCTGCTTAGTTTTTTTTCACTAGGCGGAACTGAATCGGCTTTTAAGGTGCTCATTTCTTGGCCATGGCCTCTTTTTGTGCTTCCAGCCTATGTTGTATCAAAAAGAAAGGACGATCAAAAAATCGTTCTAGTTACCCTTTGCATCAGTCTGCTTTTTGCGTGTGTTCAATCATATTTAATTTTTTTCAAAGATTTTAACGGTGTGTTCGACTCCGATGTAAGGGTGAGAAGTTTTTGGGATATTAGTCGCTGGGGAGTCTTCCTGGTCTCTGCAATTCTCGGTTTGTTAGCGATGGTATTGTACTTCGATAGACAGCGAAAACGAAAATACGTAATTATCTTTCAGATACTGGCATTAATGGCGGAGGTAAGTCTCATTTTATCGAATACACGAGCTCCATGGATCAGCGCAGGAGTAAGTGTTTTCTTAATGGTACTTTTTTTTCCTCGATTGTTCAAATTTTCTATGGTTATGGCATTTCTATTAATAGTTATGCTCTCCTTTAATGAAGGCATGAGAGATCGATTAGCATCAGTACTTAATATACAAAGTGCGAATGGCCGAGTCACGTCAACAGATGCGTCGAACGAAGCACGGCTATATATGTGGAAAGTTGGCGCCGAGTTTTTTTGGGGGCAACCATGGTTTGGTACTGGATTTGAGAACTCTGAACGCTATTTAAGAACTTTTGTGGATTCAAAGCCTGGATACAAGGAAAAGTATATAACTGATCAGTTTAGCTTTCGAGATCACCATTCTAGTTACTTAGCTATGTTTGTGCAGATGGGCGCAATTTTCGCAATCATTTTTTGGGGAATATATTTTGGGGCATTTTTCTTAATGTTTAAAAATTGGCATAGGACCCGTGACCTCTGGTCAGGCACTGTTTTTTTACTCATGATTGCCCACAGCGTGATGTTTGTTTTTTATACGTCTGTTCAGAGCTTCGAAATGATAGCATTGTTCCCATTTATCGGCCTTATTCCTAAGGCACCGGATATAAGATAGCTTGGATCTTGACCTCTGCACGTCGCAGCGTCGAAAAGCGATATTGGTTTAATTTTATAAGCACATTCGCTATCTTAGGTGGCGATGAGTATTGAAGTTAAAAGTTTTCATAATATGGCCTATGAAGGCCGTCTACGAAAAGGCGATAGTCCGAGTCTGACGCTTTTCATTGCATTTTACAATAACGTGGATTTTTTTGGAAAAGTCTTCGCGTCTATTGAGACCCAAACCTTAAAGAATTTTGAGCTCATCATCTGTGATGATGGTTCTCGAGAAGATGCAGTACAGGCGTTAAAGGAAATATACAAAGATTCAACAGTTCCTGTACTGCATATTTGGCATCCAGATCGTGGGTTTTATAAGAATGAAGCTTTGAACAGGGGTGTTTTAAGGGCAACATCTGAGTACTTTGTCTTCATTGATGCAGATTGTGTTTTGCATCCGAAGTTTTTGGAAGACCACTGGAATAATAAAATCGAAGGGCATACGCTCGCGGGACGAAGAGTGAACCTAACTCCCCAAGTAACGAAAAGTTTATCTCCCGAGAAAATCAAACAAGGTTACCTACAAAAAAACTGGTGGTGGCTCTTTCTTACAATGGCATGGATGAAAGATAATAACAGTATCAAAGGTTTTCGAGTTCAGTCACCTTGGCTTTACAAGATTCTCAATCGTAAACCCAGAGGAATTGTGGGCTGCAATTTCTCTGTTTTCAAAAAGGACCTTTTGGCCGTCAATGGGTTTGATATGAGTTATCATATGCCGGGAATCGGAGAAGATTCAGATGTTGACTTTCGACTTTCTGGCATAGGGGTTACTCCAATACCAATGTGTTTTCAGGGAGTACAATATCATCTATATCATAAGCTTTTGTCTCGCTCGGCCACGAATGAAGCTAAGTTTGCTGAGCTTAAGAAAACAAAAACCTACGTTACAAATTTTGGACTTAAAGAGTTAGAAAAAAGGATAGAGAAATGATCTTCGTGACTGGTGGTGCAGGCTTTATCGGGTCGAATTTTATCTTGAATTGGTTAACTAAGAATAATGAAGCCGTTCTTAACATTGATAAATTAACATATGCTGGGAATATAGAGAGTCTTAAGACGGTCGAATCAAATCCTAATTATCACTTTGCTCGTGTCGATATTTGTGATCAAAAAAGTGTTGAAGAGCTATTCAAAAAACACAAACCCCGAGCAATTCTGAATTTTGCCGCCGAAAGTCATGTTGATCGATCTATTCATGGACCTGGCGATTTCGTTCAAACGAATATTGTTGGAACCTTCTCGTTGCTTCAAGCTGCATTAGGGTATTGGCGTGAGCTTTCTGAAATGGACAAGCAGTCCTTCAGATTTTTACACGTTTCAACTGACGAAGTTTATGGAAGTTTAGAGCCTCGAGATCCGGCATTCTCCGAAACGACTCCCTACGCTCCCAATAGTCCCTATTCTGCCTCCAAAGCCGCAAGCGATCACTTGGTAAGAGCCTATTATCACACGTACGGATTGCCCGTGCTCACGACAAATTGTTCAAACAACTATGGTCCGCTGCAGTTTCCGGAAAAGTTAATACCTATCATTATTCACAATGCTTTGAGTGGTAAAAGTCTTCCGATCTACGGAGATGGTTCTAACATTCGTGATTGGCTCTATGTGATTGACCACTGTGAAGCCATTGAGCTTGTTCTCGAGAAAGGTCGTCTTGGAGAAACCTACAACGTCGGCGGGTGGAACGAGAAAAGAAATATTGAGGTCGTTGATACTATCTGCGCTGCGCTTGATCAGCTTCGCCCGCGTAGCGACGGTAAAAGTTACGCGATTCAAAAAGTTTTTGTCACGGATCGTCCTGGGCACGATAAGCGTTATGCGATTGATGCCACGAAGATCGAAAAAGAGCTAGGATGGAAACCAAAAGAAAACTTTGAATCAGGTCTGAAAAAGACAATTACTTGGTATTTGGAAAACGACGCTTGGGTGAAAAATATTACCTCCGGTACGTACCGAGAGTGGGTGGACAAAAACTATGGAGGAAGAAAATGAAGGGTATTATTTTAGCAGGAGGTTCTGGAACGCGCCTCTATCCGGCCACTACCGTCGTTAGTAAGCAGCTTCTTCCTATTTACGATAAGCCCATGATTTTTTATCCGCTAACGACACTAATGTTGGCAGGAATTAAAGACATTTTGGTAATCTCGACACCGCAGGATACACCTCGCTTCGAGCAGCTTCTTGGAAATGGAAATCAGTGGGGAATCAAAATCTCCTACGCAGTTCAGCCTTCCCCGGATGGTCTAGCACAAGCGTTTCTTATTGGTGAAAAGTTTATTGCCGGGGATGAGTGTGCTCTTGTTCTTGGTGATAATATTTTTCATGGTCAAGGATTCAGTAAACTTTTGCAGCAGGCCGCCAGTTTAAAAAATGGAGCATGCGTATTTGCCTATAAGGTTCAAGATCCAGAACGCTACGGTGTCGTTGAATTCGATTCCGAAGGGCGAGCAAAGTCAATTGAAGAAAAACCCAGCATTCCAAAATCAAGTTTTGCAGTCACGGGACTTTATTTTTACGACAACAAAGTAGTTGAGTATGCGAAGTCACTTAAGCCTTCAGCACGTGGAGAACTTGAAATTACGGATCTCAATCGGATTTACCTTGAGAAAGGATTGCTGAACGTTCACACGATGGGACGCGGATATGCTTGGTTAGATACAGGAACTCACGAAAGCTTGCTTGAGGCCAGTATGTTCATTCAAACCATTGAGCACAGACAAGGTTTAAAGGTAGCAGCGCCTGAAGAAGTCGGTTTCCGCATGGGGTATATTTCTAAAGAGCAGGTGCTTAAACTAGCGGAGCCGTTGAAAAAGAACCGCTATGGTCAATACCTTATTCAAATGGCCAACGAGGCTACCTAAATGCAGTTAAAACCAACTACATTAGAGAATTGCTATCTTATTGAACCTAAAGTTTACAGTGATGATCGCGGTTTCTTTTTTGAGAGTTTCAATCAGAGAAAATTTAACGA
Source organism: Bdellovibrio sp. 22V (assembly GCF_030169785.1). Lineage (NCBI taxonomy): Bacteria > Pseudomonadati > Bdellovibrionota > Bdellovibrionia > Bdellovibrionales > Pseudobdellovibrionaceae > Bdellovibrio > Bdellovibrio bacteriopascens. The sequence goes on along the minus strand of NZ_CP125854.1, from coordinate 3,171,073 downwards.
ATTGATAGGAAATGACTCTTACTCTTTTGTTCAAGATAATCATTCTAAGTCATCAAAGGGAGTTCTAAGAGGTTTACATTATCAAATTCAGCACCCACAGGGAAAACTCGTTAGAGTAACCCAAGGTGAAGTCTTTGATGTGGCAGTGGACCTACGTAAATCGTCAGCTACTTTTGGAAAGTGGTTCGGAACAGTTCTTTCTGCCGAGAATAAGCTGCAGCTTTGGATGCCACCAGGATTCGCTCATGGGTTTGTGGTGTTGTCGGAAACAGCCGAGTTTCTTTACAAGACGACAGATTTTTATGCTCCTGAATACGAGCGATGTTTAATGTGGAACGATCGAGATCTGAAAATTGATTGGACGTATGCTGGTGAGCCTATTCTGTCAGAAAAAGATAAAAAAGGCATGAATTTTAAGAATGCCGAGGTTTTTCCGTGAAAACTTTAATCTTCGGAAGAAATGGTCAAGTAGCATGGGAACTTCAGCGCTCTCTTGCGGTGCACGGAGAGGTTCGGGCTGTGGGCAGCGAAGAAGTGAGCTTTCTTTCATTGGACTCTATTTCTAAAGTTATACGGGAATACAAACCTAATCATATCGTGAATGCAGCGGCGTATACGGCAGTTGACCGGGCAGAAAACGAAAAGGATATTGCAGATAAAGTAAACGGAGAGGCCGTTGGAGTAATTGCTGCGGAGGCAAAGCGTATTGGCGCATCTTTTATGCATTATTCCACCGATTATGTTTTTGATGGAACTAAATCGGAACCTTACGTTGAGTCAGATCAAGTTTGCCCGATAAATGCTTACGGCAGAAGTAAAGTATTAGGCGAAAAGCTTATCCAAGAAGTTGGAAGCGATTTTACCATTCTTCGTATTGGTTGGGTTTATGGGGCAAGAGGAAACAATTTCTATCGGACCATGCTTAGGCTAGGCGCAGAAAAGAGTGAGCTAGCGATTGTCGCTGATCAGATTGGCTCGCCAACCTGGTCTCGCCATGTTGCCGATGCAAGTGCTCATATCTTATTCGATCGTCAAAGAAAAGACAAAGCAGGTATCTATCACCTAAGTCCCCAAGGAGAGGTATCTTGGTTTGATTTTGCCTGTAAGATATTTGAACTAACGAGAACGTTGCATCCTTCGAGATCACTTAAAATCCAGACTATCAAAAAGATTGAAACAGAAGATTATATAACTCCTGCCTTAAGACCTTTGAATTCAAGAATGAATGCTAACAAGGTGAATTCTACTTTTGGGATCCAACTGCCGCACTGGGAAAAGTCTCTAAGGCTAGTTACTGCTGATGTGCCATTGTAACAATCTTATTTTATTAAAACTTCTTTGTAGACTGAGAGAGTTCGATCACAACATCTCTTCCATGTGAATTTTTTTGACTGTTCGTAACCTTTCGCAATTAGGCTATCGCGAAGTTTCGCATTAGTAAGAAGTTCAGATGTCGCAGAGGCGATTTCTTCCGGATTATCTGGTGATGCGAATAGTGCTGCGTCACCAGCAATTTCCTCGAGCACACCCCCAGAGGATGCGACGACCGGGCATCCATAAGTCATAGCCTCGAGAATCGGGATACCAAATCCTTCATACCAGCTTGGAAAGATAAAAGCTTTTGCATTTCTAAAGAGTTCATCTGCTTTTTCATCCGAAACGTAGTTGAGTAAAACAATTTGTGAGTAAGCGGAAGAGTTTGAAATGGCGTCTTGAATCTCTTCGCGTCCAAAACCCCATTTCCCAGCGAGAATAAGCTTTTCTGTGTGGCCTTTTTTAACTAAAAGTTCGAATGCCTTTATTACTCCTAGAATGTTTTTTCGCCTCTCAAGTGTTCCTAAAAATAAAATATAGTCGGAGAGAGATGTAGGGGTATTTGGGATAGTCTTCTTACTGTCACACCCCAGGTGCGTAACGTAGATAGGACATTGAAGTTCCGGAAAGTAAGCTAAGATTTCTTTTTTCGTGAATTCAGAATTTGCAATGATTGCATCTGGTGAAGAGGTAAGAACGCGGGAGAGATCGCGAATGCCTTTTTTAAAAAAGGCTGGATTGTTATACTTCTTTTTAAAAACGCCCATGTCATGAATGGTTACAATATTCTTTTTTACCAATGATTTTTGTATTTTAAAGTCGGGCCCGTGATAGACGCTGTCCGGTTCCCTGAATCCTATCCAAGGCCACATGATATGTACTGGGATATTTAGAAACTTTGAAAGCTTCTTCTTCTTTTTTATACGAGAAGGTTTTATGACCGGAATACACTCGATGTCCTCAGTATTAATCAAGGATTTAACTAATTGAATCATATAGATCCCAACTCCGGTTACTTTGTCGGGATCTAGTGTGCTTACATCAAAATAGATTCTCATCGAGGTGTCTCCAAGATAAAAAGTTACTCCTGTACAATAGGTTTTGTCATCTACTGATGTTCTTAAAGCTTTAGAAGAGGCATATATGTTGACCGAACATAAGATATATCTAGAATTCTATTGAGCCAACCGCAGGCCCCCTTTTTGATTATAAAATTTGAGGATTGAAAAAAGATGGTGTCATCACTGCTGATAAATTTTTTGCTTTTCTTTATCGTTGCCTATGGTTTTCGTAATGTTCAAATTTTAAGCATATTTATTTCGCGTTGCCTTAAAGTCATACTTCTAACGGGTTTATGCTGGCTGGTGATTACGGCAGTGGGCTATCTGGCGACACCTCTCTTTTTCGATCACGCAGAAGCGAATATTTCAGCTGTGGCTTCCTACATTCTGAAGGGAAACCCTGTTTACACTTCATTGGATGCGGCGGCTCGTTACTCTCTTTTGTATGGTCCCTGGCCATATTTAATGGCTGCTTTTTTTCAATCACTGGGAGGTTCTACTGTTTTACTAGGAAAACTCCCTGGGGTTATAAACTTGGGGATACTATTCACCGCAGCAATATGGCTGAATTCAGAATTAAAAACATCGAAGTTTAATAAAGTATTTGTCATCGGCATTTTGGCGATGCCCCTTTTGGGGTACTACAACTTTAGCTATTGGAATAGGCCGGACAGCTTTGTAACCGCTTATGCATTCCTGAGCTTTGCTTTCGCAGTTAAATCGCATCGTATCGGTGGAGCGCTTAGTGCAGTATGTATTGGTCTGCTTGCAGGTTTGGCAGTTAGTTGTAAGCTCCATTCAGCTCTCTATTTTTTGCCAACAATCGCTTACCTTTGGGAAACTCAAAAGTTCCAAATTAATTTCGCGAATATATCCGCCTGCCTTTTAGCTTTTCTTGCTGGCATCGTTTTACCCTTTATGCTTCGTCACGTGGATGCTGAGGCTTATTTGATGTGGCTGAAAATGGCCGCGAACCATGGGTTAGGTTGGAAGGATTTTGCTAGAAATCTTACCTTTATATCAAGTTTCCTGCTTTTTGCTTATTTTATCGGAGTCTTCCGTAGAAGTAAATTTACGTTTTTAGCACTTTTATTAGTTTCAGGTTTAATTGCTACTGTTGCGAGTAAACCGGGAGCGGGCGTTCATCATTTTATGCCATTGATTCCTTTGATTCTATGGCTTTGTAGCAAATGTTATTTTGAAATGGATTCAGACGAAAGAAGGCGAGCAAATATATTCGTGACCGCTTTCCTTTTGACGTTGTCTTTGAATGCTATAAACCGACAAAAAAGGATAGTGAAACTATTTTCAGAGACTGCAGAAAGAAAGCATGAGTTCGCGGACTTACAAAATCTAACTAAGGATTTAGAGGGAGATGTCGAGCTGGGATATTCGACGAATGCTAAGTATGAGTCGAGCTTTTATAAAACATGGCTAGTGGGAGAGGATAAGGGCTTACTTTTGGACGGTGCTGCTTTAATGGATATGAAGGCATCGAGACTCGATATTCCTCCTTCAACTTTGAAAGTCATAAAGTCATGTAAAATATCCTATTTTGTATTTCCCAAAGAGGGAGAACCATGGAGCTTATTAAGTTTTTATTCAGATGAACCGTTATTTTCCCCAGAGTTTAAAGGGCTGTTTCAATCTACATATTATAAAGTACGAGAAACTGAATTTTTCGCACTTTACCAATGTAAATCACCTTAAAGACGAAGGCGTTTAAATATCGACTCAGGGATTGATTTTATGATCATCATAATAAAGCGCCAGAAGAAGGGAAGATAAACAGTATTCTTTCTAGCTTCAATTGCATTGACGATTCCTCTGCCAACCGAGGGAGCTTTTCCGAATAGAGGTGTTTTCTTATGATCTTTTGTCATGGGAGTATCCACGGGACCTAGCTTAAGATTAACAACATGGACCCCTGTAGAGAACAAACGGTTTCTTAAACCATCCGTAAATGTTGTCATGCCTGCCTTAGCGGAGCCATAGACATAATTCGACTGTTTCCCACGATCTCCAGCGACAGAGGAAATTACGGCAATCGTACCATAGCCTTGCTTAACCATTTTCTGAGATATGAAGGTCAAAAGGGACGCGTGGGAAATAAAATTGCTGTTTAAGAGATGAAGCATTTCCTGCTGATTTACTTCGGCTTTGCGGGGATCGCCTAGAACGCCATGAGCCAACAGCACAATATCGATTTTTGAGTGGGTGGACCAGATCTCATCAACTTTAGAAGCGTGAGCTGTTAGATCATTTAAGTCATGATTGATAATTGTTAACGCTGAGCTGCCTCTTACTTTGAGATCTTGCGAAATGATATTGAGCATTTCGGCATTTCGGCCCCACAGAATAAGTTCGTGCTTCTTTTGAGCATAAATTTTTGCCACTTCTTGAGCGATAGCCGAAGTCGCTCCAATAATAAGAATTTTTTTCATCGTACACGTCTCCAGAAGCTAGAAGAAAATTTTGGATCTATGTGTTTTTCAAATTCAGACAGTCGAGGATAGAATGCGGCGAAACTTTCTTTACTCATGCGCGCATCTTTCGCGGGATAAACGGCGCCCTGTACAGACTTAACTATTTCATCGCATTTGCTAAGAACCTTGAGAAGCTTTTCGCCGTGATTCGGAAAATCTAAAGCCAATGTAACACCTTCTTTTGGAAACGAAAGCATCCCTTCAGAGGGAATTGACCCAAAAGTTTTTAGAACCGCTAAAAATGATCCCATTTGACTCTTTTTTAGAATATCGAATATTTCATAGAGAGCTGCACCTTGATCATCCTTGTAAGGGATTACGAATTGATACTGCAGAAAACCCCGACGGCCATAAATTTTGTTCCAATGATGAATAGAGTCCAGGGGGTAAAAGAACGGATCGTAGTGGATCGAATTCTTTTTATTGGAGGACAGGTTTTTGCGATAATAGAGTTCGTTAAATGCTCTTACCGATAGGCTATTCAACGTGATCTTTGGTAAAAAGAAAGGCACACGTTTCATGCCTGGCTCTTTATGAAGTCTATATCTATCTTTTTCTATTTCTCCGAAATTACCACGAATAAAAATTCCCCGAATATCTTTAGAGTTTACACAGTCTACCCATGAAACCGTAAACTCAAAATCCCTTTCTGACTCTTGTGATAAGGAAAAAAAATCTGCCAAAGAATTAAACTGAATTTGTTGTTGGTGAATCCAGGAAGATTGAATTTTCGTGAGCTTAAATTCCGCCCAAGTAATGAATCCTGTAAGACCCAAGCCACCGATTGTAGCGAAGAATAGGTCCGAGTTACTTTCTCGAGAGCAAATTAGACGTTCTCCTGAGGATTTTAAGAGTTCAAATTTAAGAACATGATGGCCAAAATTTCCTGCTCTATGGTGATTTTTTCCATGGACATCATTCGCAATAGCGCCACCAACGGTGACGTACTTCGTTCCAGGGGTTACGGGCAAAAACCAACCCGTTGGGAGTACTACTTTCAGAATTTCATCGAAGGAAACGCCTGATTCGCATATTATTTTTCCGGTGTTTTGATCGAAATCTATAAAATGATTGAGATAAGAAGTCCCTATTAATAGTCCATGGTCATTTAGGCAAGAATCGCCATAAGACCTTCCCAGGCCTCTAGGGAGACAAGCGAGTCCCGAGGTAGGTAGCTTCGAAAAACGACTAGAGATGTTTTTAAATACTTGCTCTTGCGCCTTTGGGTATAGGCCCCAACTGGGAAACTCATTCATATTGAAATCCCAAAAACGACACCTAAGATTGCGAAACAAATCCAACTTATTTTGTCTTTCACTGCAAAAACTACCGGATCATCGTGAACTTCGTCTCGATTAGTTAGAATCCAAATGCGTGAAATCCAGAAGAGTAACACTGGGGTCGCAAACCAAAGGTTTTGAGGGGTTTTATAGAGTGCTCGAACATCTGCGCTCTGTAAGTAGAGTAACACGATTAAGACTGATAATAGACCAGAGCCAACTCCCAATCCTTGAACCATGGGATAATCGACTTGTCGATAGCCTCGTCCGTCTAAGGTAATCTTATTTTTGCTGCGTATAATCTCTGTATAGCGCTTCACACAGGCGAGACTAAAGAAAAATAAAGTTGAAAAACTTAATAGCCATTCAGAAACGGGAACACTTGTCGCCGCAGACCCGGCGAAAATACGTAAGGTATACATCATGGAAAGAATTAGAATATCTACAACAACGCTTTGCTTAAGATATAAAGAATACGCAAGATTTAGAAATAGGTAAGTTGCTATCCATCCGGAATACTCAATGGGTAAGTATGAAGAGATAAGGGTAACGCCCAATAAAAGACAGGGTAAAAGTAGAACTCCCCATTTAATTTTGAGATCACCCGAGGCAAAAGGGCGATTTTTTTTAGTATGGTGGTTACGATCAGCTTTAAGGTCCAGAAGGTCATTTAGAACATAAACGAAAGACGCAGCTAAGCTAAATCCTGCGAAAGCACCTAAGCCCTGAAAGAATGTATCATGGTTCCAAAGCTTATGACCCGCAAGCGCAGGAAGGAATACCAAAATATTTTTTATCCATTGGTGGGGGCGAATCTGTTTTGCTAGTAACTGCAACGTTGAACTCTCGACGTCTTTAAGTAGGGTCGTAGGCTTATTTAGGGTAGATATTAAAGCCTGTAAGGACTTTGAAGGATTTACCGCTACTATCTCCGTGGATGCTCTCCAAACGTCTAAATCGGCAAAGGCATCTCCCACATAAGAAAATGAAGCATCTCCTATCAAATTCTTTATCGCCTTCAATTTGTGTGTACCTTTGAGATTTGTTTTTGTGTCGCTTCCAATAACTTGGTTAAAAAGTTCAAGTCTTTGAGAGATTTCGTTGACCCAAACAAAAGGGCTTGCAGAAGCCAGTATGAGTTCGTAATTGTTTGAATCATTTTTAGTCTTCAAATAAGAAAGCACATCGCTTCGAAAGGGAATAAGTTTGGGAACATGCGGAATATGTTCCGCAAGTTGAGACTTAAAGTAGGCCTTTCCACAAAGTAACCAAAAGGGGCTTAGCAAGAAGATGAGTGGTTTTGATTTAAGCAAAACAAGCCACTGTTCGTAGAGCAAGTCTGTTTTTAAAAGGCAGTCATCCAGATCGCACACAATGAAATGTTTCATTGTGTCAATCTAGTTACTTGTAAGCCTTTGAGCAAGGTAAAATCACGCATGGAAAACAATGCTGCGGCATTCGGTTTCAGTTCAAATGAAGGATCCGTTCGTTGCCTAATCAGCTCAAGTGAAGTTATCTATCGTGGTCTTCGTTTAAAATCAAATGTTACGGTAGTATTGTTTTCGGTTGCGAGCCAAATTAAAATGGCCCATGAAATCACCAGCCAATTGCGAGCCACATGAATCTCGAAGTTATTATCAGCAAATCCAGCAATCAAAAAGGCAGGCTGTATAGTAATTGCGCCAAGCAACAATCCTCTTTTTATTGTTTCGGAGTTGGGGATTATTTTGAGAGTTTTCAATCCCAGTAAAAAGAACAGAACAAAATTACCCACGTAAAGTATAGCTCCAACGAAGCCTGTTCCAGCCAAGAAAGACAGAATTTCGTTATGAGGATGGGTGTCGAACTCAGCAGTAATGTCTTTTTCTCCGTACATTTCAAAGTACTTCATAATGTCACGCTTATTATTCATGTAGCCAACGCCCATAATAGGATTGTCACGGAAGATTTTAACAGAGGTTCTCCACAAAGTTATTCTAATCGCGTCCCCAGGATTTGTAGAGAGAGTCTGAAGAACACGTTCTCTAGTGCCCCCGACATCAGTAATAAACAAAGCTCCAAAAATTAAACAGGAAGCAAAAAATGTTTTTACGGCAGTTTTCTTGTTTACCAAGACAAGCATGATAGGCAGTGACAATATCATAGCTACCCAAATTGTGCGAGTGAACGTCAAAAATAGTGCACTGGAGATTGTGAAGACTGTAATTCCTAATAGGACCGCAAGGCGTTTTTGGTTATTCTGAAAGTGTGTAATAAAAAGACCTAGTACCAAAAGAAAAACTAAAAAGTATGAATGAGCTAGAAAGTTGATATTTGTGAAGGTGCCCTGAAGTCGATTTGGATATCCAAAGTATTGAGGGTTCTCTGGCATCAAAAAATAGTGAGCGATAATAGCTACCATGGATGTAGAAGTTATACCCGCAAAGGTGGCAACAAAGACCCGACCTGGTCGCCATAAAGAAAGGACCCGAGAAAAAATTGGCAGCGCAGGAATCCAGAGGAACTCTAGTAGATAACTAAAGCTTTTTGCATGAAGTGGTGGGTTGAATAAGATCGTTAGGAATATCCAGAAATAGAATATATATAGCCATTTGTAGAAACCGACGTTGTAATAAATGTTGCGCCAAGTCCAAGGTGTTTTTTGGTACAATGTTACGAATAGAACAAAAAGTATTATTATATCGAAAGAGTACTCGCCTAAATTTCTCGAGAACAGACTAAGGGTGAGGCAAAGAGTAAATAATGTCGTCGCTGAGAGTGATATCAAGTTTTTTTTCGTGTCCGGCATAGTCAAATTAAATCGTTGTTGGGTAGGGGTAGTTGTAAGGGCTTTTAAAAGCGATAGCACTCTGAATTACGATTCAACGCTTGGCGTTGAGGGGCGTAATGTCTCTGACGCAGGGCAATTGCTCTTTCCATGTGGTCGCCGTTTGTTTTGAATTAACTCTTTTGCGTAAAACATTTTTACGCGTTTTCTGGGGCTTGAGGATTATGAAAATATTGATTCTGATAGAGTATTATTTTTGCAAAGCTTTAAAGAAACTTAAGCCGAGGGCCATCAAAAATAGCGTGGTTCATGTAAGCTCAAGCGTCGGCCCCGGTTCTGAGTTTATAAACTCTAGAATGGGTAGACACTCTTATCTTGGGATGGAATGTCGAGCTGTCGACACAACAATCGGAAGTTTCTGTTCAATTGCAAACGGATGTTCTTTCGGATTGGATACTCACTCAATAAACTGGGTTTCTACATCCCCGGTTTTTAACAGGAATAGAGATCAAATCAAAACTAAATTTTCGTTTCATGAGTTCAAGACAAGAACACACGTAAACATAGGTCACGATGTTTGGATCGGCGAGAACGTGGTGATTAAATCTGGCGTTAATATTGGGACTGGAGCAGTAATAGGGGCCGGTAGTGTCGTGACCAAAGATGTGCCTCCATATGAAATTTGGGGTGGTGTGCCTGCAAAGCTGATCCGTAGGCGATTTCCCGACGATGTGTCAGTTAGGTTGCTTCAGAGCCAGTGGTGGAATCTTGACGATTCTACATTGACTAAACTTGCTGCGTATATCCAAGAGCCTTCAATTTTTTTAGGAAAGCTTCATGAACAGACAGTTGATAAAACAAACCCTCGATAGCTCAATACTAGTATTACACAACACGGTTCTTGATTTACTTTTTTGGTTATCTCCCGCGCGAAAGATTGTGCAGCGTAATGAGTCTTATAAAAATAAACACGAAGGGCAAAGCTGTATAATTTTTGGTAACGGGCCATCTTTAAAGAGTTTTGATGTATCTGGGACCAAAGGGCATTTCACTTTTGTCGTTAATTATTTTTTTAAAAGTAATGCATTTCCCACATTGCAGCCTGATTATTATGCATTGATAGATGAGCTTTTTTATGAGGGCGAAATTGCAGCAACAAAGGAAGCCATCAAAAAATACCCGCAGTGTACTTTTCTTTTTAAAAGTAAATGTTTAAAAAGCGATTTCTTGAGAAGCTTCGCAATGACAAGTAGTAAGGCAATTGTAACCTTTAATCAAAAGGCTTTGGTCGATTCAAGTGTTCACTACGACATGACAAAGAATTTTACAGCGTCGATTAACGTAATCAATCATTGCATACAGTGTGCCATCTACATGGGTTTTAAACGCATCTATCTCGTAGGTTGTGATTTCAACTCGTTTACTTCAAACAAAATGCAGCATTTTTATGAGAATAAGAATGATGAGAAAGCTCTCTCATTAGGCGACGAATTAAAATTTTATGCGGAAGTCTGCTACCATCATTATGCGTTGAATAAGCTTGCGAGAGGTATTGGTATTGAGATAATTAACGCAACGCCCAACAGTCTGCTGGATGCCTATCCTAAAGGAAGACTGCCTGCGAACTAATGTGACACCATTTTTGTACGTCATGGATATTGCTTTAAGTCATTAAATGCTTTGAATAGACTCAAGAATTCCGCGGAGATAAGATTTGCCGCTCAGTGAGGAGTTGTCTTTTGTCAAAAAAAGTTCTGATAACAGGTGCAGATGGTTTTATTGGTTCTCATTTAACGGAACTACTCGTTTCCGAAGGTTATGAAGTCCGCGCGCTAGCGCAATACAATTCTTTTAACTCGTGGGGATGGTTGGACTCGTCCCCATTAAAAAATGAATTCGAAGTTGTATCTGGGGATATTCGTGACCCTTTTTTCTGCAAAGAAATTTCCACAGGGATGGATACGATTTTCCATTTAGCGGCTTTAATCGCAATTCCATTTTCTTACGTTGCTCCACAATGTTATGTTGAGACCAATGTCACGGGGACGTTGAATATTTGCAAAGCTGCAATGGATGCTGGCGTTTCACGGGTTATACATACTTCAACGAGTGAAGTATATGGAACCGCTCAGTATGTTCCTATCGACGAGAAACATCCTTTGCAACCGCAGTCTCCTTATAGCGCCTCGAAAATCGCCGCTGATGCTATGGCAATGAGCTTCTTCAATTCTTTTAGTCTTCCTCTAACAATTGCTCGACCATTTAATACATATGGCCCTCGTCAATCGGCTCGTGCAGTAATTCCCACAATTATTGCGCAAATTGCGTCTGGGAAAAAGGAAATTAGTTTAGGTGATGTGACTCCAACTCGTGATTTTAATTATGTGACCGATACGTGCAGAGGATTTCTAGCATTAGAGAAGGCTACTAATTGTGTTGGGAAGACCGTCAATATTGGATCAAATTACGAAATATCTATAGGTGAAACGTTCGAGCTTATTAGAAGAATAATGAAATCAGACGTTAGGATTCAGCATGACGCCGACCGTACTCGTCCAAAAAACTCAGAAGTTCATAGGTTGTGGTGTGATAATTCTGTTATTCAATCCATCACTGGATTTAAGCCGGAAGTTTCTATTGAAGAGGGATTAGAAAAGACCGTTGAATGGTTTTGTAACCCCTCAAATCTAGCAAAATATAAGGCAGACATTTATAATGTTTAGCGACGTTATCGGGTTTATTAAAGAGTTATACGGCAATGAACAATTTATTCCTCTTCATGCACCAGTTTTCAAGGGAAACGAAAAAAAATATGTGAATGAGGCGATTGACTCTACTTTTGTCTCTTCTGTCGGTGCATTTGTTGATCGCTTTGAGGTAGAGTTCGCTAAGTACGTCGGCGCAAAAAAAGCGGTAGTTACAGGCAATGGAACCTCGGCGCTACATGCGGCTTTGCATCTTTTGGGCGTCTCTAACGATGATGAGGTTGTTACACAGGCGCTTACTTTTGTAGCTACGCCAAATGCAATCTCATATTGTGGTGCTCATCCTATCTTTTTAGACAGTGATGAGGACACTTTGGGATTGTCGCCATCATCCTTGGAACAATTTTTGTCTGATTGTGCAGAAATTCGAGATGGTGTTTGCTATAATAAAAAAACGAATAGACGTATTAGGGCTTGCATGCCTATGCACGTATTCGGGCATCCGGTTAAAATCAGAGATATTGTTAAAATTTGCGACGCCTTTTGCATTCCGGTTCTTGAGGACGCAGCAGAGTCCCTTGGAAGTGTCTACGATGGTGTTCATACCGGTCTTTATGGGCGAATAGGTGTTTTCAGTTTCAACGGAAACAAGATCATTACTTCCGGTGGCGGGGGTATGATTGTAACAAATGATGAAGCTTTGGGTAAAAGGGCAAAGCATCTTACTACCACGGCCAAAGTCCCTCACGCTTGGGAGTTTTATCACGACGAAATTGGTTTTAATTATCGAATGCCAAATTTGAATGCTGCTCTTGTATTTGGCCAACTCGAACAACTTCCTAGCTTTATATTAAATAAACGAGAGACGGCTGAAATTTATAAAAATTACTTTTCAAAAAAAGGTATCCAGTTTTTTTCTGAACCTCAGTTAGCAAAGTCAAACTATTGGCTGAATGCTATACTCTTAAAAGATCGCTCTGAACGGGATTTGTTTCTGCAGGAGACAAATCAAAATGGGATAATGACTAGACCGATTTGGAACCTGATGCCTGATTTGCCAATGTATAAGTCAGCATATACTGGCGATTTAACCGTAGCGAGAAGTTTGGGTGATCGAATCGTGAACATCCCAAGCAGCGTTAGAGTTCACGGAGAGAATGTATGAAAATTGGATATTTTGCGGACGGTCCTTGGGCCCATAAAGCTTTGGAATTAATTTTTGCATCGTCTGCGTTTGAAGTGAAATTTATCTGTGTGCGTTTTGACGCACGGGATCCGGTTTTGATCGAGATGGGGGAAAAAAATTCAATCCCGGTTTTGATGCATCCTAAAATCAACAGTGAAGAGTTTCGTTCCAACTTGGTATCTTATGAATGCGATATTTTCGTCTCGATGTCATTTAATCAGATATTTAAAAAGCAGATATTGAATATTCCTCCTTTAGGAGTCATTAATTGTCATGCTGGTAAGCTTCCTTTTTATCGTGGCAGAAATATTTTAAATTGGGCTCTGATTAACGACGAGAAAGAGTTTGGTATTACCGTGCACTTTGTTGATGAGGGTATTGATACCGGCGATATCATTTTGCAGGAAACATATCCTATTAGTGACGAAGATGACTACGGAAGTTTGCTCCGGATTGCGCAAAATGAATGCGCATTCTTATTGTTTAAGGCGCTTAAGGTAATTAGTGAAGGCTCATATGAGCGAATTGTTCAAGCGTCAATTCATCCTGAAGGCTTCTATTGTGTGCGTAGGCTGCCGGGCGATGAGTTCATCAATTGGCATCAAAGCAGTCGTGATATCTTCAATTTTATTAGGGCTGTTTCTGCACCTGGTCCGATGGCTCACACAAGACATTGCGAAGACATTGTTAAGATCAGCAAAGCTTTTCAGCGCAAAGAAGTTCTTTCTTTTAAAGGCATTCCCGGTTCTGTGATTGGTAAAACGGAAAAAGGATACATTGTTAAGACTGTAGATTCTTCTATCGAGATCCATCTAGCCGAAGAGCAAAAGATATTGAAAATTGGAGACAGACTATCATGAGGTTGAAGAAAGTGTTAATCATTGCCGAAGCAGGAGTGAACCATAACGGTGATCTCGAGACGGCTATTAAGCTCATTGATGTTGCTGCGGAAGCAGGAGCAGACATCGTCAAATTCCAAACGTTCAAGGCGGAGACACTAGTGACAAGCGAAGCTCCGATGGCAGAGTATCAAAAAAATAACATTGGCATGAACGGCGGAAGTCAATTTAACATGCTGAAGAAACTAGAATTAAAGCCGGAGTATCATCATGCTCTCATAGAGCACTGCCGTAAGAAAAATATTAAGTTTCTGTCAACAGGATTCGATGTCGCAAGTTTAGACTTTCTTAAGACTCTTGGAATGGGAATTTGGAAGATTCCAAGTGGAGAGATCACTAACCTGCCATATCTCGAGAGGTTGGCAGCTACTGGTGATCCAATCATTTTGTCAACAGGTATGGCTGACCTTGTCGAGGTACGTGATGCAGTAAAAGTTCTCACGTCAAAGGGAACTCCGCTGTCTAAAATTACCGTTCTTCACTGCAATACTGATTATCCGACGAAGATGTCTGACGTTAATCTAAATGTAATGGCTACTTTGGGAGCTGATTTAGGTGTTGCTGTCGGATATTCTGATCACACAATGGGAATTGAGGTTCCAATTGCGGCTGTTGCTTTGGGAGCAACCGTTATCGAAAAACATTTTACTTTAGATCGTAATATGGAAGGACCAGATCACAAAGCGTCTCTTGAGCCACATGAGCTTAAGGCTATGGTGACTTCAATCCGAAATATTGAGGAGGCGTTAGGTGTCTCTCAAAAAATACCAACGCAAAGTGAGTTTAAGAATAGAGCTGTAGCTCGTAAATCGCTCGTGGCTAAAGTAAATATTAAAAGAGGCGAAGTGTTCTCTGAAGAAAATTTGACTGTGTTGAGACCTGGAACTGGCATATCTCCGATGCGATGGTACGAGTTTCTTGGCAAGACCGCTGCTAGGGATTATTCTATCAACGAGCTCATCGATGAATAAGGTTTGTGTTTTTACGAGCACTCGAGCTGATTTTGGTATATTAACACCCCTGTTAAAACGTCTTCTATCTGAACCTGTATTTGAATTAAGGCTTTTTGTTACCGGTACGCATTTGTCAAAAGGGCATGGCCTAACAGTAGACGAAATAAAAGCTCAACAAATACCTATTTTCTATCAAGTTCCTGTGATTATGGAGGACTCTGTCGATATATTTCATCTAGGGATTATGGCTGAGGCTTTAAGTAGTTTTGCGAAAGTTTTGGCTGCAGATAAACCCGATTTTGCAATTCTTCTAGGTGATAGGTTCGAAGCCCTTGCATTTGCAGTTGCATGCAATGGCTTGGGAATTCCGATAGTTCATCTACATGGAGGAGAGGTGACGGAAGGCGCTTTGGATGAAGCTTATCGCCATTGTATTTCTAAACTTTCATACATTCACTTTGTAGCGACGGAACGATATCGTGAACGTGTCATTTCGTTAGGTGAAGCCCCGGATCGTGTGTTTAATGTAGGCGCACTTGGCGTCGATAACATTAAAAATGTTCAGCTACTTTCAAAGAAGGAAATGGAAGCTATCCTCGGGATAGACTTGCGCTCCGAGGTCATTGCGATCACATATCATCCCGAAACATTAAATCCTGAAAAAGATCATGCTCAAGTTAAAGCTCTATTGACGGCCTTAGAGAGTAGAATTGAAGCTGGAATTACAAGTGTTGTATTCACAAGGGCTAATGCAGATCATGGGAATGAAGCGATTCACAAAGAGATTGAAGAGTTCGTTAAAGTTCACTCAAGAACGACGGCTTACGTTTACTCACTCGGAATGAAACGCTATTTGTCTCTCTTAAAGATTGCAAGTGTTGTTGCCGGTAATTCTTCAAGCGGAATTATTGAGGCTCCTGCGATTGGAACTCCAACTGTAAATATAGGAGATCGTCAAAAAGGACGTGAAATGGCCAAATCTATATTTAACGTCGCTGGTACCGTTGATGAAATCTCTGATGCGATAAATGCGGCCGTGCGTTTTAAAGAGACTCACGGTGCATGTTCTTTCTCCTTGTATGGAATTGGAAATGCTGCGGAACAGATGGTTGAAATTCTGAAGTCAACGAAGTTTACCATCTTTCCTAAAAAAATGTTTTATGATCGAAAATAAGAATATGGTGGATTAATAATGAAAGTTACATCCGATATTTTTGTATCACCTCAGGATACGCTTCGTCGCGCGATGGAAATTTTGGATAAAAATCTATTGCAGATATGTTTTGTGTTAAACCAAGAGGGAAAGCTTGTTGGTGCATTAACTGATGGTGATATTCGTCGTGCACTTTTGAAATCACCCAATATGGATCAAAAGGTTGTCGATGTAATGAACAAAAGTCCAAGGGCCATATCCGAAGGATTATCTCGGAGTGAGGTGTTGGCCAAAATGCGTCAGTGGCGAATTCGTCATTTGCCAGTACTTGATAGTACTGGGCGTGTTGTTCGCATTGAGGGTTCAGATGAGCTATTTGGCCTTATTAAGCGAGAAAACAAAGTTATTCTCATGGTGGGAGGTTTTGGAAAAAGGTTAAGTCCTCTCACTGATAGTATACCAAAGCCTCTTTTGAAGGTTGGGGGTAGGCCCATACTGGAAACTATCGTTCGGCGTTTTAGCGAACTCGGATTCTATAAGTTCGTCTTCGTCGTTAATTATCGCGCTGAAATGATTAAAGAATACTTTGCAAATGGAGAGAAGTGGGGGGTTGCAATTGAATATCTACACGAAGATATACCTCTTGGAACCTGCGGAGGTCTTTCAATTATGCCTGATATTCCTAAAGAACCTTTTTTTGTAATGAATGGTGACATTTTAACTCGTGCGAACTTTTCTGAAATGCTTGATGCTCACTCTTTTACGGGAGCAGCAGCAACGATGGTAGTGCGTGAGCATTATATTGAAATTCCGTATGGAGTAGTTAGAGTCGACGGTGATAATATTTTGTCTATAGAAGAAAAGCCTAGGGAGCGTACATTTGTAAACGCTGGAATCTATATTTTATCACCAGAAGCATTAAAACACATTCCTCAAGGACAGTTCTTTGATATGCCGAATCTATTTACGGCTTTAAAGCAGGAGAATAAGTCGGTTCGATGTTACAAGTTAAAAGACTATTGGGTCGATATTGGGCGCTTGGAAGATTTCCATAGAGCTCAGGCAGAGTTCGAAGGACATTTTGGTGAGTAATTCATGAAGAACCTCGCAATAATACCTGCAAGAGCTGGCTCCAAAAGAGTTCCAGGAAAAAATAAACGAAAATTTCTAGGAAAACCATTAATCCAGTGGACCATGGACGCAGCGATTGCGGTTGAGAAAATATCACGCGTTGTGGTCACTACTGATGATATTGATATTCTCAATATGAAAAGTTCATATCCGTCTATTACATTTATTGAGCGAGAAGGACATCTGGCGACAGACGGTGCAACGAGTGTCGAAGTGATATTGGACGTGATATCGAAGATAAAAGATGAATTTGATAATATTATTCTGTTGCAACCAACATCACCACTTCGTGGCAGCAAGGATATTGCAGAGTGTCTTAAGGTTTTTTATGAGAGTGAATTTGAGCAGATTGTTAGTGTGCGTCCTTGCTCCGAAAATATTTCCCATATCGCGATAGAATCACAAGGACTATTAACAAAGTTAACAAATTTTCTTCCTGTAAAAAGCCCGGAGAATAAGTTAGTAGTTCTAAACGGAGCGATTTATATATCCAATTACAATTATTTTATCCAAAAGAAGTCCTTATTTACAGAAAAAACAGGCGCCTTTGAAATGGAATCTAGTATTTCCATTGATATAGATTATGAAGAAGATTGGATTAAAGCTGAACAAGCAGGCGTACGCATGCTCAAAGGCGAAAGGCCGTAAGTCATGTGTAAAATTCTTAGTATTCTAATGTATAGAAAATGGCTTTTCCTCATTTGTGCAACTACGTGTGGCATACTTGGCTTTTTATTTTCTTTTAATTTACTCTCGGATAATCGAATTGAGCGAGTTACGTTTTCGGTGAATGATGAACTCGAGAGCAATGAAGATATTATTTATATTAATTCATGGGATATTAAATGGATTAATAATGAAACAGTGATCTTAGCTGGAGACTTGCTTCGTCAAACAATCGGAGAAGTTTTTTATAACGTCGATGACTTAAAAAGAATCAGATTGGAAACGGGTGATTCAGGTTTGCTGGATATTCGAAGTTATTATGACCCTTATCGCAAACAGTATAATCTTTTTCTTACCAAAAATTCTATGAGCCTCCCTAGCACATCGGTTGATGTGCTAGGGAGGCTTCAGGTACGTATCGTTGAGCGTTTTTTGGATAAGGTAAAAATTGAGGTTCAAAGAAAGCTTGCGGAGCTTCGAGCACAAGAAATGCGAGTGACCAGAAAAGAGATCTTTAATAGAAAGAATGGTGCCCAAAGAAAAGCCGACGCTAAGTCCGACAATTTAACTACCCTAACGGAAATAAGGAGTGACCTTGAAGATCTGTCCTCTCGAAAAATTTCACTTAGTGGATTGAATTTGTTTCGCATCGAGAAGACTGAATCTACAGATAGCGGTAATTCTGGAAAAAGCTTATTATTTGCAATTTTGTGTGCTTTTTCGGGCGTAGCGATAGCCGTGTTAGTTGTTAGCTATTCTGCGGTTAGAGGGGACATGACTTATGAATTTAAAGAGACTTAGATTGTATGAAAGTCTCGATCATTAAGGGATTAGGTTTCAACTCCTTAATTTATCTTATTTCAGGAATAATCAGCGCGGTGATTCCATTTCTCGCAATGCCTCTCTTTACTAAACACTTAAGCACTGAAGAGTATGGGATGGTGGGACTTTTTCAAGGTATTTACACAATTTTCCTTGCTGTGGTGGGGTTTGGAGCTTCGGGTTCAGTAAGTAAAAAGAAAGTTGAATTTAGCGACTCTGAATTTGGTGTTTATAATTATAATATTATTCTATTGTGGTTGTTAAGCGGTATTGTAATTTCCATTGTTTTAGCCACGTTAATTAATCCAACTAAAAATCTTTTCGATATTTCTCCATTTATAGTCTGGGCAGGATTTGGATACGCTTTTTTTTCTTTTGGCTTAAATTTCTTGCTTGCGATCCTTCAATCGGAAGGTGAGACGGTTCTTTATAGTATTTTCCAAATTCTCAGTATTCTTTTAAATGTCGTTCTAGGATTAATTGCCGTCGTCCACTTTTCTGGAGGAGGAAGAGAGCGGATTTATTCTATTTTGTTGGCTTCAGCTGTTATGGGTATTGTCTCTATATTGGGAATTGTTAAAAAGCGGAGAGTGGTGGCAAGTTATGATGCTAGGCACATCCGTAATGCTCTTAAATTTGGTGTTCCTTTAATACCCCACGGGTTGACCATTTTTCTTAGTAATTGGGCATCGTTATTTTTTTTGAAGAAACTCGTAGACGCATCCTCAGTCGGTATTTACTTGTTTGCGTTTCAGTTGTCGATGATACTGGGGGTTGCATGTGATGCTTTCAATCGGGCTTTTGTTCCTTGGCTTTTTGAACATCTCAAAGAGGGTTTAGAGCAAACCAGAATCTTGGTTGTTAAAATAACTTATGCACATTTCGTTGTTATGTTAGGCATAGCAGCTCTGGCTTTTCTAGTAGGTCCACTCTTTATTAGTTTAGTCTTTAACGAAGAGTATCAGGAAGCTAAGTCTCTAATCGGTGTCCTGGTGCTTGGTCAGGCATTTGGCGGGATGTATTTAATGGTTACGAACTATCTATTCTATACCGAAAAAACCGCTATCCTTTCTGTTGTTACTATTGGTTCAAATCTTTTGGGGCTTGGTTTAAGTTACTTTTTAATAAAAGAGAATCAGGTAATGGGGGCCGCTTACGCTTTTTTGATCACTCGGGTTATTGCATTTTTTTTGGTTTGGTGGATATCCAATCTCAACTATAGCATGCCGTGGCGATTAAGGTAACAAAGGGAAAGATTTCGATATGAGTGCAGATAAAGCCATAAGGACAAATCTAATTCTACTTGGGATCATTTATTTAGTATTTACATTTGTAGCGTTTGCATCTCAGAATTTTCTCGTAATGTTTTCGTGGGGAGGTATCAGTACATTATTTATTTTCTTATATTTAAAGAAATCTGAGCTAATCCTTCTTCGAGAAGAGCGAACGGTTGTTACTTTTGTAACTTCCATATTATTAGCATGTCTTCTTGTTTTGCCTTTTTCCGTACAGAGAAGTCTTACCAATTTAGCTTATTTTATTTATATTCTTTTAATTTTTTTTGTTTCCCACTTCCTTTCAAAAAATACCAACTATTTTTACGTTTGTTTCAGGGGCTCGTTGTTTCTTATTCAGATGGGACTTATTTCTATAATCATTTTGCATCCGGCATCTGATCCGTTAAGTTCTTTGGTGGGAGGTTCCAGTGCAAATGGTATTACCTCATATCTAATAATTTTGCAGGCGTGCTATAATGCTTTACATTTTCATTATAAAAGAACTCTCCCTTCTTGGGCACAAAACTTTCTCACGCTGTTCATTTGCTATGTAGGATTTGGGCGTGGTTCTATCCTTGCGTCCTTGATGTTGCTTTCTATAAACTTCTTTTATGGGTTGGCCTTTGATAAAGCAAAAAGATGGGTGTACTTGGCGGTCGTAATTTTTGGATCGTTCCTAATTGTAAAGAGATTTGACTCTATTTTAGCATTAATTATGAATACAAACTTAGCGAGAGGATTCTATGATCAACCGCGTATTGAAATGTGGATTGATTATTATAGGCGCTTAACTCCTATGGACCTGATTCTTGGAGGTGATTTTAAAGGCTCTATCATCGGTGATTTTTATTCGGGAAATCCACATAATTCTTTTATTAGAGCTCATGGCAAGTTCGGTATAGTTTATGTAATTTTATTGCTTGCAAGCCCTTTTGTGGTTTTTTTGAAGAATAAAGTTAATAGAAACAGTCTTTATTTGTTAATAACTCTGCTTGTTATATTCTTCCGCGCCATGACAGAGCCTGTCCTTTTCCCCACCCTTATTGACTTATTTTATTTTGCGACCCTGTATGCGATCGTAAGAATCAATTATAGAAATTCAGAACAAGCATAGCTATAGCAATTTGCGTTATGGGGTCCGAAGTAGCTGATTTCTATATATTTATGTTAGATATTTATATTTTAACGATGCGTATTGAACTTTCTAATTAAATTAATTTGGAGATCCAGTGTCTTCGAGCGAGTACAAAATTTGTAGTAATTGTATTATGGATACTAGCGATCCAAATATTACTTTTGATGAGGCCGGTCTCTGCGATTACTGTCGAAATTTCAGCGAAAGTATAAAACCTAGTTGGCATTCCGATATTCGAGGTGAGGCGAAGTTAGAGCGACTCACGGAAAAAATTAAAAAGGACGGAAAAGGACGTGAATTCGATTGTATCATCGGTTTGAGCGGTGGGCTCGACAGTTCATACGCAGCATACATTGCGAAGGAAAAAATGGGCCTCCGTCCACTTTTATTTCACGTCGATGCAGGATGGAATACAGACCAGGCCGTAGGAAATGTTGAAAAGCTTGTCGATGGTTTGGGGCTCGATCTTTATACGGAAGTTATCAATTGGGAAGAAATGAAGGATCTGCAAACAGCGTTTCTAAAGGCGCAAGTTCCTGATCAAGATATTCCCCAAGATACAGCATTTTTTTCGGCTCTATATAAATTCGCGAAGAAGCACAAAATTAAATATGTTTTGACGGGTGGGAATTACTCCACTGAATGTTGTCGAGAACCCGAAGAATGGGGAGCTTATCCAGGTATTGATAAGACCTTAATTAAAGACATCCACTCCAAGTTCGGGAAAAGACCATTGAAGACTTTCCCTATTGTAGACATTTTGTCGTACAAAATTTTCTATCGATATGTATTAGGAATGGAAGTCGTACGTCCTCTCAATTTGGTTCCCTACATTAAGCGTGAAGCTGAGGAAACTTTAGAGAAGCGTTTCGGTTGGAAAAAGTTCCAGCACAAGCACCATGAATCTCGTTTCACGCGTTTTTATGAAGATTACTGGATGCCGCGAAAGTTTGGTTACGAGAAACGTCGCGCGCATTTTTCAAGTCTTATCATGACAGGTCAGATGACGAGAGATGAGGCACTTGAGCGGATCTCTAAACCTGAAATGAATGAAGAGTTTTTGAAAACAGAATTTGAATACGTCGCGAATAAACTTGATATGAGTGTCGCAGAACTTCAAACAATCTTTGAAGGTAAGAATAAGACATGCTTGGACTATAAAAATAAAAGATTCCTTATTGGAATTGGCTCTCGAGCAATGACAGCGATGGGGCTTGAGAAAAGGCTATTTAGATGATTACCATCATCGACTACGGTTTGGGTAACATTCAGGCATTCGTGAACGTATATAAGCGCCTTCACATCCCTGTGAAGGTGGCAAAAACAGCGGACGAATTGATTGGCGCGACTAAACTTATCCTGCCGGGAGTAGGCGCCTTCGATCATGCGATGGAAAGATTTAGCGCTTCCGGTATGCGCGAAGTGGTCACAAATCTTGTGCAAAAAGATCGTGTTCCTGTGCTCGGTATTTGCGTAGGCATGCAAATGCTTGCAGATAGCAGTGAAGAAGGCGTCTTGCCAGGTCTTCAGTGGATACCTGGAAAAGTACGATGGTTTAAGTCGAATCCTGATCTTGCTGAGTTGCCGATGCCTCATATGGGCTGGAATGACGTTGAGCCTGTGACAGGTTGTCCCTTATTCAAGGGAATCGAAAAAGAAGCACGGTTTTATTTTCTTCACTCATACTATTTTGAATGCAGTCAAAATCAGAATATTGCAGCTACGGCGTCTTACGGCTTAAATTTTAGCTGCGTTGTCTCTGAAGGTCATGTGTATGGTGTTCAGTTTCACCCAGAGAAAAGTCACCACTTTGGTGTCACACTCCTAAAGAATTTTGCGGAGTTGTAAAATGTTACGACCTCGAGTTATTCCTTGTTTGTTAATTCAAGATGGTGGCCTCGTTAAGACAGTTCGATTTAAAGATCCGAAATATGTCGGGGATCCCATCAACGCCGTGAAAATTTTCAACGAAAAAGAAGCGGATGAATTGGTTGTTCTTGATATAGATGCAACTGCCAAAGGACTAGAACCGAACTATAAGCAAATCGCGTTTTTAGCTGCGGAGTGCAGAATGCCCCTTTGTTACGGAGGCGGAATCACGACGGCTGCCCAAGCAAAAAAAATTATTTCTCTTGGTGTAGAAAAAGTGGCGATCAGCGCTGCAGCTATTGAAAATCCTGATTTAATCACTCAAATCGCGGATGAGATCGGAAAACAAAGCGTAGTGGTAGTGCTTGACGTTAAACAGCGTCTTCTTGGCAAGACCTATGATGTGTGGACTCATAACGGCACGAAAAACACGAAGAAAAATGCCTTAGAGTTCGCTATCGAAGCTGAAAAAAAAGGCGCAGGCGAAATAGTCATTAACTCAATAGAGGATGACGGACGCATGAAGGGCTACGACGTGGAGCTAGCTCAGAAGCTCCGTCAAAGTGTTAAAATTCCTATTACCGTCATGGGTGGGGCCGGTTCTTTAGCAGATATGGGAAAGGTAATTTCCGCTTGTGGCGTAGTTGGGGTCGCAGCAGGAAGTCTTTTTGTTTTTAAGGGACCCTATCGAGCTGTTCTAATTAATTATCCAAGTTCCCAGCAAAAGGACGACCTCATTCGGTCGTCTTTATCAAAGTAACGGATAGGAGAATTTTAGTGTTATTCAATGGCAAGACACTCTTAATTACGGGCGGAACTGGTTCATTCGGAAATGCTGTTTTGTCGCGCTTCCTAGAAACGGATATCGGCGAAATACGAATTTTTAGTCGTGACGAAAAAAAACAAGACGATCTTCGTAAGAAATATAAATCTAATAAATTAAAATTTTATATTGGCGACGTGCGTGACTTCAATAGTATCGCAAGTGCTTGTCGAGGCGTTGACTTTATTTTCCACGCCGCTGCCTTGAAGCAAGTTCCCTCTTGCGAATTCCACCCCATGGAAGCAGTTAAAACGAACGTCAACGGGACTGAAAATGTTCTTGAAGCGGCGATTCAAGCGGGAGTCAAAAAAGTTGTCTGTTTGAGTACAGACAAAGCTGTCTATCCGATCAATGCCATGGGAATTTCAAAAGCCATGATGGAAAAAGTTATGGTCGCGAAGTCGCGTGGTTTAAAAGATGAAAACATTGTTATTTCTGGCACTCGTTACGGAAACGTGATGGCGTCCAGAGGGTCGGTGATTCCTCTTTTCGTAGAACAGATCAAAGCTGGAAAGCCGATAACTATCACGGATCCTCATATGACGCGTTTTATGATGTCGTTGGCGGATGCGGTTGATCTTGTCTTGTATGCTTTTGAGCACGCAAAAAACGGTGATATTTTCGTGCAAAAAGCGCCGGCAGCTACCGTGGATGTTTTAGCGAAAGCATTGCGTGAACTTCTCGGTGTTCCTCAGCATCCGATCAGCATCATGGGTACTCGTCACGGAGAGAAGCTTTACGAAACACTTTTGAGCCGAGAAGAAATGGCCTCCGCTCAGGATCTGGGCGATTACTATCGCGTACCACCAGATTTACGTGATCTCAATTATGGAAAGTTTGTTGATCAAGGTGAAGTGGCAATTTCCCAATCTGAGGATTATAACTCTCACAATACGGAAAGACTTGATGTTGCGGGCATGAAAGAGCTTTTGTTGAAGTTGGACTTTATTCGTGCCATTCGTGAAGGTCGCGCCGCAAATCCTGAGGAATAGTTATGAAAGTGTTGGTGACGGGCTCCCAGGGATTTCTTGGCAAAAACCTTATCGTGAGACTGCGAGAGTTAAAGAAATTCGACATCCTCGAGTTTCATCGTGGTGTAGCCGAGAGTGAGTTGGCAACGCTTGTTCATAATGCAGATTTCATTTTTCATTTAGCCGGTGTGAATCGACCTCTTGATGTTAAAGAGTTCTCTGAAGGCAATGCGACGCTAACACAAAAGATCTGTGACTTGGTTGCTCACTCAGGCAATAAAACACCCATCGTCTACACATCCTCAATTCAGGCGGAAAAGAATAACGACTACGGCGTTAGTAAAAAACAAGCTGAGGATTTTTTATTTGCTTTGCAAAAGCAAGCTCCGGTTTATATCTACAGACTTCCGAATATTTTCGGCAAGTGGAGCAAGCCTAATTACAACTCGGCGGTCGCGACATTTTGCTACAATATTGCTAATGACCTACCGATCACAATTCACGATGAACAAGCCGTAGTGAACCTGGTTTATGTCGATGATGTCGTGTCAGAATTCATTTCGGTTCTTGAGGATTCTTTTTCTGAAAATCCTCCACCGCAAGGTTACCGTCAGGTGGCGCCCGTGTTTACGGTAAAGGTGGGAGAGTTGGCGGAAAGAATCAGAGCTTTCAAGAGCAGCCGCCACACGCTCGTTACCGAGCATGTCGGAGTCGGACTTGATAGAGCTTTGCATGCCACCTACCTGAGCTTTCTAAAGCCTGAGCAGTTTTCCTATAGTGTTCCGCGGTACGCCGATCAACGGGGTGTGTTTGTTGAGATGCTGAAAACCAAAGAGTCAGGTCAGTTCTCTTTCTTTACTGCGGGGCCAGGCATCACAAGAGGTGGGCATTATCACCACACTAAAACGGAAAAGTTTTTGATCTTAAGAGGCAAAGGTCGCTATCGCTTTCGTCATATTGTGACAAAAGAATTTTACGAACTTGATGTCGATGCATCCGAGTCGAAAATTGTAGAAACGATTCCAGGGTGGTCGCACGACATTACAAATATCGGTTCTGACGAGCTTGTCGTGATGTTATGGGCGAACGAGATCTTTGATAGGCAAAAACCCGATACCATCGGGCATGAGGTTTAGAGTGAAGAAAATGAAAGTAATGACAGTATTAGGCACAAGACCGGAGATCATTCGCTTGTCCCGCGTCTTGGCGAAGCTTGATGAATTTTGTGATCACACTCTTGTCCATACCGGCCAAAATTACGACTACGAGCTGAATGAAATCTTCTTCCAAGACTTGGGCGTTCGTAAGCCTGATCATTTTTTAAATGCTGTCGGCGAATCCGCGACCGACACGATTGGGAACATCATAAAGCTTGTAGATAAGGTGATGGACCAAGTTCAACCGGAAGCTTTACTGGTTCTTGGTGATACGAATAGCTGTCTAAGTGTTATCGCTGCAAAAAGAAGAAAGATTCCAATCTTTCATATGGAGGCGGGTAACAGATGCTTTGATCAGCGCGTTCCGGAAGAAACTAACAGACGAATTGTAGACCATACGGCTGATATCAACCTTACTTACAGCACCATTGCCAGGGAATACCTTCTAAGAGAGGGTTTGCCTCCAGACCGTGTGATTAAAACGGGCAGTCCGATGTTTGAGGTGTTGAATCACTATCAAAGCAAGATTGCATCGTCAGATGTTTTACAGCGTCTGGGCTTAACAAAAGGACAGTATTTTTTAGTTAGCGCGCATCGTGAAGAGAACATCGAATCTGACGTGAATTTCGATAAGCTCGTCAAAGCGCTAAACTCCGTGGCCGAGCATTTCAACCTCCCTGTGGTTGTATCTACTCACCCTCGAACACAAAATCGCATTAATAAAAGAGGAAGTGTTTTTCACGCGAATGTTCGCTTAATGAAGCCATTAGGGTTTTCTGATTACAACAATTTGCAACTGAACGCTCGAGCGGTTCTTTCTGATAGCGGAACAATCACCGAAGAGTCTTCAGTTTTGAATTTCCCGGCTTTAAATATTCGTGAAGCCCATGAAAGACCCGAGGGATTTGAAGAAGCTGCGGTTATGATGGTGGGACTTGAGACGGAACGAGTGCTTCAAGCATTGGAGGTGTTGAGCAAACAGCCTTCCGGCGCAGAAAGATTGTTGCGATTGGTAGGTGACTACTCAATGCCGAATGTTTCGGACAAAGTGGTCAGAATTATTCTTAGTTATACAGACTATGTTAATCGTGTTGTTTGGCGCAAAAGCTAGTTCCAGGTTTTAAGATGAAGGTTTTAGTTGTTAGTCAGTATTTTATGCCGGAAACCTTCATTATCAACGAGCTCGTTGAGGAGATGGAGAAGTTGGGTCATGAAGTTGCCGTTCTCACGGGAAAACCTAACTATCCGGATGGCGCCATCTTTAAAGGTTATCAAGTTTCCGGTGTTCAAACTGAAAAGTTCGGGAAAGATATAGATATCTATCGTGTCCCTCTTCGTCCCCGTGGACGTGGAGGAGCGAAAAATCTTGCTCTTAATTATTTGTCCTTTGCTTTCTTTGCATCGGTTCTTGGTCCTTGGATTCTGAGAAAACGAAAATTCGATGTTATTTTTGTATTCGCACCATCTCCGATTACAGCAACAATTCCTGCAATTGTGCTTAAGTTTTTTAAAAGGTCTACTCTGGCTTTATGGGTGTTGGATCTGTGGCCTGAAAGCCTCGTCGTCACGAAATTTGTAAAAAACCGCATCATTCTAAAAGCAGTTGAAGTGATGGTTCGGATTATCTACCGATGTTGTGATCTGATCTTGGCGCAGTCAGAGCGTTTTATTGCGCCTATTAAAAGTCTCGCAGGCGGAACTGAAGTCCTTTATTATCCTAATTCATTTAAGAGAGTTGCAAATCGCGAAATGTTGGCGCTTCCGGATGAAGCGGAGAAAGTTCTTCGTGAGAACTTCTGTGTCGTGTTTGCCGGAAACATCGGCAAGGCTCAGTCTGTGGAGACTATTGTCGATGCAGCAAAATATTTAAAAGATATCAAAGATCTCAAACTTGTCCTGGTGGGGAGCGGAAGTATGCTTTCCTGGGTGCAAGATATGAAGAAAGAGCACCGTCTCGATAATCTAGAATGTTTGGGACGTTTCGATATTAGTTACATTCCAACGATCTACGCTAAATCCAAAGTGCTCATGCTGACTCTAAACTCGGACGAAATATTGCAATACACCTTGCCATGGAAAACGCAGTCGTACATGGCCGCAGGAAAGCCCATCGTTGGCGCCATCGACGGTGAAGGTGCGCGGATTATTCTCGAATCTCAATGTGGTCTTGTAGGGCCTGCCGAGGACGGAAAGACGCTGGCAGAGAATATACGTCAAATGCATGCGATGGCTCCGGAGAAGCTACAGGCGATGGGAACTTCTGGATTTAACTATTTTGAAAAAAATTTCGAAATGGTTGCGCAAGTCAAAAGACTCTTGGGCATTTTTTCAGAGAGAGCTAAGTAACAAGCTCTCTCAGTCCTTCTCTTGTTGAATACTTCGCCGTGTATCCTAACTTCTTATTGCTAGCGCTACTGTCCATGGCAAGTGAACCGAAAAGCCGTAGAGAGAGTTTTTTTGAGGCTTTGAAAATCAGAGTTAATAAAAAGCTGGGGACGGAAAAAAGAACGACTTTTCTATCCATGGCTCCTGCAATCTCCTTAACGAGCGTGCTGATCGAAACGGCCTCAGCATCCTGTGGTAGAAGTATTCCAGGTGCCTTCTTTTCGACAGTCAAAGCGATGAAGTGACAGAGATTCCCGACGAAAACGATACTTCTTCTATTCTTCGTATAGTCCAAAGGCAGAAGAGGGCAGAGTTTAATAAGTTTTGCCAAGCTTACGATATTGCCTTTGGCACCTTTGCCGTAGACCATCGGAGGACGAATAATCGACACCGTGAAGTCATTGGATTGCACCGTTAACAGGAATTCCTCCGCCGCTAATTTGCTTCGTCCATAAGGATCATGCGGGTGACAGACGGTCTCTTCAGTAAGCCGTGTTTGATGATCTGTGAGGCTTCCAGAGTCGCCATAAACGTGCGCTGTGCTAATAAAGATAAAATGTTTTACGCCTTCTTGTTTTGCTTTTTCTGCAAGAGCTTTTGTCAATTCATAGTTGACCTTAAAGTACTCTTGCTCGGGAGCGCCTTGCATTTGATGAACCAAGGCTGCACAGTGAACCAGACTGTCACATCCTGCAAAGGAAGTCGACTCTAAGGCAACTTTGCGAAGATCCAAACAAGTGATGTCGAAATCATTCCCATGACGTTTTAAAAAATTACTTCCAACAAAACCTGTGGCTCCCGTAAGGAGAACTTTTTTCTTCATGACATCCTAGTGGCTAACGCCATCACGTTTTAGAACTTTTAGAACTGTAAGAAAAAGAATTTTTATATCGAGACCAATAGAGCAGTGTTCAAGATAATACTTGTCGAACTCCACCTTCACAGGAATAGGCAGTTCGTCTCGCCCGTTAACTTGCGCCCAGCCAGTAATTCCAGGCTTGAGTTTTTGAACCCCATATTGAGTGCGAAGATCGCGTAAATCGTCTTGATTAAAGAGTGCCGGGCGTGGCCCGACAAAACTCATATCACCTTTGAGGACCG
This sequence comes from Bdellovibrio sp. 22V, assembly GCF_030169785.1. NCBI lineage: Bacteria > Pseudomonadati > Bdellovibrionota > Bdellovibrionia > Bdellovibrionales > Pseudobdellovibrionaceae > Bdellovibrio > Bdellovibrio bacteriopascens. The sequence goes on along the minus strand of NZ_CP125854.1, from coordinate 3,141,932 downwards.
AGAGTAGCTGCGGAAGTTCATCCAAACTTGTTTTGCGGATGAATCCGCCGATGGGCGTGAGGTACTGGCTCGGATCCGTCAGAAGGTGGGTAGCCACTTGCGGAGTGTTCACGCGCATGGATCTAAACTTAGGCATCAGAAAAATTTCGTTGTTCTGACCGATGCGTTTGGACCAGTGAAGCGCGGGGCCTTTGGATGTCAGCCTTACGGCAATGAAAACGAGAATTAGAGGGATGCCTAAAAATAAAAAGGCAATAAAACATAAAAGTAGATCGAGAATACGTTTGCTCATAAGTCGTTTAAAAACCTACATTCATTTTTTTCAATTGACTAGAAAATGCGCTATTGCGCTGTCACAACGTCATTTGCAGGCGTTGTTGCTGATGCTACGGCCATCTTTTCCAGAATGCAGCCGGGCCCGATCAAAACTTCTGCGCTAATCTGCGCTCCTCCACAAGCGATGGCGCCCTGACTAAGATGTGAGAAATCTCCGATTGAGGAGTCATGATCAAGAATCGCTGCCGTATTGACAATAACTCCGCGGCCGACTTTGGCATCAGGACCTACAAAAGATTTTGCAGCTATGAGAGTGCCAGAGCCTATCTGCGCAGAGGCGGAAACCTCTGCTGTAGGATGCTTGAGCCAAGGCAAATTGTAGTCATTTTTTTCAAGACTTTCGTGCCACAATTTTCGGATGTTATTCTGTCCTATGGCCACAAATGCGAAGCGTACGGCAGGGAAGTGGAATTTCAGGCTTTCTAGAGATGTAAACACCGGCTTTCCGAGAAAAAGGTCGGCTTTAGGTTGCTCGTCGAGATATGCGACAATCTCCCACTCTGAAGACATGTTAACGATTTCTGTAACGACTTTAGAATGACCGCCAGCTCCGACGACAAGAATCTGTTTTTTCATAATACTTCCTTGGGAAGACAGACTACTGGCTCATTGGAGTCTGCGTCAATACGGGGCTCTCCCTTGGGCGCGACTTGTTGCTGAACCTCTTTCGTTATGTCATTATGGTGCGCTAGGCAAATAAAGGGTTTTTAAATGTTTGTTCGAATCGCTGGACTCCCAAGAAGAACTAAAATTTTAATCATGCTTTTTTGTGATGTTTTGCTTCTTCCCTTGGCATTGTATTCTGCGATTGCATTGAGATTCGGCACTTTTTATCCTGAAGTTTCATCTTACTATTGGCTTTTCATCGTTCTTCCGTTTCTGACTGTTCCAATTTTTATTCGTGTCGGACTTTATCGTGCTGTTATTCGTTATATGGACGATAAAATTATCGCGACCGTTTTCTACGGAGTCACGCTATCGGTATTTATGCTGACAGCGGCTGTGGTCATGGGACGCGTGGAAGGTATTCCGCGCTCTTCGATTGTCATATACTGGATCATCGCCATCGCCTACATCGCTTCGAGCCGTTTTATGGCAAGAGGAGTATTAAGAACTTTGGAGAGTAGATCCGATCGACGTCAGAAGGTCGCTATCTATGGTGCGGGACGTTCAGGATTGCAAACGGCATTGGCTTTGTTATCGAGTCCAGAGTTTGTGCCCGTAGCTTTCTTTGATGATAATAAAGAACTACAAGGCACGAACGTGGCGGGAATCCGCGTTTACGATCCTAAAGATGCATTGCAGGTTATGGCCGAACGTGAATGCCATCAGCTTCTCATTGCGATGCCATCGGCTACGCGGTCTCGTCGTCGCGAAGTCATTCAAAAGTTTGAAGGCAAAGACATTGTTCTTAAAACCCTTCCTGGTATGGGTGAGCTTGTTGATGGGCGAGTGCGTATTGAGGACATCCGTGAAGTCGGAGTCGAGGATCTTCTGGGGCGCGATCCAGTTCCGCCTTATCAAGACTTAATTGCGAGTTGCATACTCAACAAAATGGTTCTGGTGACTGGGGCTGGGGGATCCATCGGAGCAGAGTTATGTCGTCAAATAGCGCAAAACTCGCCCGAAGCGCTCATTCTTTTTGAGCGAAGTGAATATGCTCTCTATAAGATTGAACAAGACCTAAAAAGACATCATCCATGTCTAAAAGTTTACCCCATTCTCGGCGACGTACTAAATCGTGAACACGTTCTGAATGTAATTCGTACGTACAAGATCGGTACTGTATATCACGCGGCCGCCTACAAGCATGTGCCCCTTGTTGAAGCCAATGTTATTGCTGGATTAAAAAACAATGTTTTCGGTACTTGGAGTTGTGTTTCCGCTAGTATTGAAGCCGGAGTCGAAAACTTTGTTTTAATTTCGACGGATAAAGCTGTGCGACCTACAAACGTCATGGGGGCGACAAAAAGACTGGCTGAGCTTGTCTTGCAAGCCATCTCAACGGCAGGCTCGGGAAAAACGCGTGTGACGATGGTTCGTTTCGGAAACGTTTTGGGATCTTCTGGCTCGGTAGTCCCTTTGTTTAGGGAACAAATCCGGGCAGGAGGCCCTGTAACGGTGACCCATCCGGATGTCACTCGCTATTTTATGACTATCCCAGAGGCGGCACAGCTTGTTTTGCAAGCAGGGGCGATGGGAACGGGGGGAGACGTATTTGTCTTAGATATGGGGGAACCCGTTAAAATCGTAGACCTCGCTAAAAAGATGATTGAGTTGAGCGGTTTGGAAGTGCGTGATCCAAAAACAGGCTCCGGTGATATTTCTATTGAGTTTGTTGGATTAAGACCTGGTGAAAAGCTTTATGAAGAGCTTCTTATCGGAGAAAATGTGGAGCGGACTCACCATCCGCGAATTCGCAGAGCCGTTGAAAACATGATCGAGGAGCACATATTGTTCCCAAAACTAGAGGAGCTGAAGCGCTCTTGCGAGGTTGGGGACTCGGTTCATGTCAGAAATATCTTAAGAGATTTGGTTAAAGAATACCAACCGGCGCAAGATTTAGAAGAGCGCGTTTAGTTTTTTTAACACTATATGATTGGAATACGTTTTTAACGCTTGTTCGTAACCGGTCTTTGCAAGCTTGTTTCTTATAACTGTATCCGTGCTCAAGGTGTAAAGAGCTTTTGCGAGACCTCGGCTGTCTCTAGGTTTAAAAAGAAGGCCTGTATTTTCGTGTTTAACTATGTCGATAACGCCGCCAGCGTCAGTAGCGACAATGGCACTTCCACTTGCCATCGCTTCAATAATCACGCGCCCAAAGGTCTCCGCATCTGACGCCATCACAACGACATCCAAAGAGGCCATGATATCTGGAACATCTTCACGATGGCCCGTGAAGATTACATTCTTTTCAAGACTCAACTCTTTAGTAAATGCTTCAAGATTTTTTAAAATGCCGGGTTCATTTAAAGTCTCCGCTCCTACAAGAATGATTTTAAAATCAAAAACTTCATGGTCTTTTTTCAAAAGCGCCGCCGCTTCAATAAGAAGCTTTTGCCCCTTCGCTTTATCTAATCTCCCAACGAGTCCAATCAAACAGCATTTTCCCGAAGGATCGAACTCATGACGGATTTTTTCACTGCGCTTGTTCGGAGAGAATTTCTCTGTGTCTACAGAATTAGGAATAACCACGATTTTTTCTGGGTCGATGGCGATATGTTCCCGCAGATTTTGTGCATGGGATGGCGTGAGTGCAATCAGTTTGTTCAGTAAACGATAGAGCCAGCGATGATAGAAGTCTCTTTTGGAGACTCCAACAAACGTATGAGAAAAACCAATTACACGGGGAGAATGGAAGCCCCACATTGCTAAACGTAGCAAAAACAAGTCTCCAAGATGCTGAACCAAAATGCTTTCAATCTTTTCTTCGATGATCAAAGAGCGCAATTTCTGAACGTTGGCCCATGAGGATTTGCGGCGCGAAGAAGTTTCGATGACAGGAAGACCATTTTTTAAAAGGCGTTGCGCCAGAGGTGAATTTGCCGGTGCGAAAGTAACACAACGGTACTCCGAAGAGTTCAATTTCTCCGCAGTCTCAAAGGCGACCATTTCCAGGCCGCCCCATGAAGATGAAAGGCAGATTTGCAGAATTTTTTTCGGCATGAGAACAACTTTCTGTGCTCTCATTGTTAAACTTTTAGCAAAGCATGGCTACATCTTTTTAAGAAGGCCCCCGAACTAAAAGCGCACGCGAACGCCGATACCTAAATCCAAATCGACATCGGTTTCCGGCGTGAGATCCAATGCGACGGAAATTTCACCAAAAAGCTCGATATCAGGATTATTAAAGTTGTAAAGCAAGCCTAGAGGCGCACGCGGTCCGATCGCAACTTCGCCGTCATGTTTGCCGCCGTCGAATGTGATCAAGCGAACACCAAGGCCGTAATACATCTCAAGAGGTCCGCCACCTTCAACGTTAAATGAGCGTGCCCGGTCCCAAAGATAGGTCGCATGCAAGTGCAAATCCTCATCCTTACCCAATGAAAAAGCCACAGCTCCTTCCAGCGAGTGAGCATTATCTAGACCCATTCTCCCAGAAACCCCGGTAGGGTCACCAAGAACAACGCCCAGTGCATTCGTTGCGTGAGCGTGTTCGATTCCAAGAAGAGACAATAGAAGCAGAAATATAAAGAATACCTTCATCATGAAGTGGTCCTCCGCTGACAAATATTATCGCGAAGTCGCCGAGATGTTACCAGCGAACTTCGTGAGGTGTTTCAAGGGTGGAAGCACTGTCAAAAACCTTGGCAAGAATATGCGAAATTCCACATTTCTGCGGACATATATATTCTCAGCGAAATGACGAACTTTTGCTCTATCCTTAAAAAATCTATGTAAAAAAGTATGTATAAAAGTATGGTTATATGCTAAAAACAATAGTAATAAGAGGATCTTTTGAATGGGATCTCGAAAAAGAAGAAGTTAATGTGCGTAAGCACGGTGTTGATTTTTCGTTAGCAAGATTCGTATTCAGGGATCCCAATAGAATATTTATTTTTGATGAACTCCACAGCCAATACGAGTCTAGATACTTTTGTATAGGCAAAGTCGGAGAAGACATTTTGACGGTGCGATTTAAAGTCATCCATAAAAGAATTAGAATATATGGTGCTGGTCGCTGGAGAAAATGGAAGAGATTTTATGAAAAAGAAATCAGCAAAAAGAAGATCTAAGTATTCATCAGAACAATTCGAGGCGCCAATTGGCAAAGTCGAAAAAATGGAAGATTTTTTGCCACCTCCAGAGGTTCTCTTTGCCACAGACGATAAAGTGAAAATCACAATCGAGATCGAAGGAACCACGCTTGATTTCTTTCGAACTCAGGCAGAAAAAACTGGAAATAAATATCAGCGCCTTATGCGAGAAGTATTGAAACAATACGCAAAGAAGTATAGCGCTTAATTTTTCGGCGAAAAACTATCGCTGCTTAACGATCAGCTCCTTATACCCCGTATGTCCGTCCATCTCGCGCGTGAAAGACAGGTCTACGTTTTCAAGTAACACAATCTCCGCGGTCGTGTAGATTTCACATCCATCCATCAAGTGCCCGCCAATCACATCGCCTTCAAAGTTCGACAAAGAAACATGCAAATGAATTCCTTCAGCGCTCAAGGTTCCATTGAGCGAGATGATTTCAAAGGGCCCCTGAAACTCCACGACGTCTTTGCCACCACTCAAGCGAATGTGTGCCTTCGTGAGGCTCCCGACACTGGAAATTACGCAGGCCGCATGCAGATGATGCATTTGGCAATAATAGAGAAGCTCTTTTTTGAGGTCTTGGCCGGGTCTCAAACGGAAACAGTGAGTAGTGACAGAGCTAGTATAAGGTTGGGTCGACATCACGGGCTCCTTTATAAACACAAATAGAACGCAAATTTATTCAACTTAAACTTTTATCGCCGCGCCTCAGGGAGTATCATTAAACAAGGGCCATTTTTACTGTCAAAAGCCCGGCTAAACTGTATGTAACCGACGAGCAGGCAACATATGAAAATATATTCTGATATCACAAAGACAATTGGTCAAACCCCCTTGGTGGAAATGCAAAGGATCGGCAAGAATTTGCCAGGAAAACTTCTTTTGAAGTTGGAATTTTTTAATCCTCTTGGTTCTGTGAAAGACCGCATCGGCCTTGCGATGGTGGAAGACGCAGAGCTTACTGGAAAATTGAAGCCAGGAATGCAGATCATCGAACCCACAAGCGGCAACACCGGCATTGCTTTAGCTTTCGTCGCGGCGGCCAAAGGTTATCCTTTAACTCTCGTGATGCCAGAGACGATGTCAGCAGAACGCAGAACGCTGTTGCTTCTTTTGGGAGCGAAAATTATTTTGACTCCGGGGCCTCTTGGAATGAAAGGGGCCATTGCGAAGGCGATGGAGTTGATCGATAAAACAGGCAACGCTTGGATGCCGGCGCAATTCGATAATAAAGCAAATCCCGAGATTCACAAAGAAACCACTGCTCTTGAAATCTGGAGAGACACTGACGGTAAAGTCGACATGGTGATCAGTGGCGTAGGAACTTCTGGGACAATCACCGGTGTTGGCCAGGTTTTGAAAGCGAAAAATCCGAAGATCAAAATGATCGCAGTCGAGCCTACAGAAAGCCCTGTGCTTTCGGGCGGCAAACCCGGCCCGCATAAAATTCAAGGACTCGGCGCGGGCTTTGTGCCTTCGGTGATGGATCGCTCCGTCGTTGATGGCGTGGAGCAAGTTTCTTCCGAAGAATCCATGAAGGTGGCGCGCGAAGTGATCAAGACAGAAGGAATTCCCGTGGGAATTTCGTCGGGTGCTGCGATTGCCGCAGGTCTTCGTCAGGCATCGCGCGAAGAAAATCGCGGAAAAAACATTGTTGTTATTATTCCAAGTTATACAGAACGCTATCTTTCAACTTTGCTTGCAGAGCAAGAGCGACAAGAAGCGCAAGCTTTGCAAGTTGCAACCGTTGATGAGGCGTACTTGAATCGAGTGAAGTAATGGTTCCTTACGTCATTCCTGCGAAGGAAAAAGTTTTGATGAAGATCGGAGAAGTGGAGTCTTTACCACTTATCACTCCGCCTTCGGAATTTGATATCTTCGTGTGGAATGTCTACAAAGGGCAAAAAGCTCACATCTTTGAAAATGATTTCCGCAAGCTCGGGGAGGGGAAAGATTTTATTCTCCTTCAAGAGGCGATTATTGATCAGCGCATGCCTAGGATTTGGAAAGAAAGTTTTTCTTCTTATGAGTGGCATTTAGCGCAGAGTTTTCACTATAAAAAAGACCTGCGCAGCACGGGTGTGGCTATAGGTTCTAAGTTGCATCCTCAAGCGGTGGATTTTATCCGCGCCAAAACAAGAGAACTCTTCTGGCTCACGCCCAAGCTGACGCTTTTTAACGAGTATGATTTCGGCGGCACGAAAGCTTTATTCGTCTGCACACACGTTCTCAATTTTGTGACCTTAGGTGCCTTTACAGATTCTCTCTATGAAATCGCAGAGAAAATGTCCGAGTTCAGAGGCCCCATCGTGTTGGCTGGGGATTTTAATACTTGGAATTTCAAGCGCTATATGATTATGAAGAGTATTTTCCGCGATCTCAATCTCGAGCACTTGGATCTCGAAGACGACGGTCGTTTGCTAAAACTCGATCACGTCTTCGTGCGCGGCTTCGACGTCGTCAAAGCCCGCGTACATCACACCATCGTAAGCTCTGACCATTTCCCTCTAGAAATCCGCCTCAAACTCAAAGACCCCACAGCAACTCCAAACCCCATCCTCGGATAGGCGGTAGGTACTAGGCCCTGTCTCTGTTACAACATGCCAATTGTTGAGCGACTGATTATATGTCGCGCGTTTCTACTTTGAATGGCCCCGTCGTGATAGTGCCGTCGTTGCCGGGTTTTCCATCGGCGCCATCGACGCCAGGATTTCCAGCACGGCCATTAGCTCCATCTTTCGCGATGGGACAACCGCTGCCAGGATGAGCTCCAGCTTTACCGCCGCGTCCGCCCAGGGTGCCGGGGCTGCCTTTTCCGCCTTTACCGGGTAAGCCACGATATTTCCCAATCTCGAGAGTAAAGTTATCTGATTTATTGACGAAGACAGCGAGATTGCCCGTATTGCCACCGTTAGAACCGGCTTCACCATCAATACCATCATAACCAGGTTTGCCATCTTCTCCATTCGTGGGAGCTTTGCTGCAAATGTAAGTGATATCGTTGCAAGGGCGGTCCATGCGTGAAGCCGTGCATGGTCTTGTCATCTCACGAGTTTCGCCGGCCTGTCCGTTGGCTCCGTTGAGTTTGCTGAGATCGAAGATTTTTTCTTTCGCAAGCTCGGTGCCGTCTCTTCCGTTAATGCCGTTAACTCCTACGAGAGCGACTCGGAGAGTTCCGTAAGCTTCTTCAGCTTGAATAGCGATGGAAGAACCCGAAAGCTCTTCGTTAGCCTTTGCTATTCGCCCCGGAATAAATGTCACGATTTGTGCTGTTTTTGTGAAAGCTTCCCCGGCCTTTGGAATCTCAGAAATAAAGATTTTATTAGCTTTGAAGCTTAAGAGATGGCCTTCAGTTCGGATTTGCCCATTGGTTTGAAAATAGGCACGGTTTACATTAATTGCTTTTGATTCAGTCATTACGATTAAATCATTTAATACTAAATCATCCGGGCTTTTTGTTTCTATTTCTAACGTTGAAATTGGAGATCCAAATTGATCAAAGGAGCGAAGCTTTAGATTGGACACGGAATCGTCGTTTACCACTTCTTCATATCGAGACGTTTGATTCACGATGACTTCAAGGCGGCTGTTAACTTGAATGCTCACCTTGCGAATATTCTCCGGCCATTGAACAATCATTTTATACGAGCCAGGATTCGGCATTTCTTCGTAGGAAACTTTCACGTTCTCCTTCGTAAGTAAGCCCTCAACAGCCTGCTTCGTCTGCTCTTGCTCAATAGTCTCGATCAAATTGGGTTTTACTTCCGGCGCAGGAGCTTCATCGTCCTTTTTAAAAGAACAAGCATTCAGAACCACTGAAATCGAAAGAACAGCAATGGTAAGAAGACGCATGATAAACCTCGTAAAGATTAGAGGTTTATACCGCAAATGCCGTGGGTAGTTCCACTGTCAGGATTTTAGACAGGAAGTATTTGCAGGACTGTTACGGACTAGGACAGAGGGGCAAAAAAATGCCCTTCGGGAGAGGTTAAAAGCTCATTGTCTTATGCTTATGGATCTTACATAGAAATACGGCCAGTCCGTGACAATTGAAGATCAAGGGCTTGTTAACGCTCTACCTTGTTATTGAATTTGTTGCTGCGCCCACTTATACAATCCATCCGGCGACAGCCCCGGAGTGCCCTCGAGCGGCCAGTAGTTCTTGGGCCATACTTGCTTGTTGAAGCGCATGGGATGAGTTGGGATATTTAATAACTTGGCGATGAGCTCCGTGCAGTAAAGAGCGTCGTCAGTCCATGAATACCAAAAATCAAAAGGCAGGCCCATGTAAGGCTTTACTTGCGAAAGGCGCACGGTTTGCGGGATTTCAATAACCTCCGCGATCACGCCGCGATCTTGCAGATCTTCCCATGTGACAATGGCAACACCTTCGCCGGGGTAAGCGTTGAGCCACTTGTCGCCGATATCATCGAATTGAATGGCCGTGTGAGCAAAACGTCCACCGGGTTCATACTGAACAAGACGACCATGACGATCGTAAAGTTCAAGAAAAGCGATGCGAGTTGTTGCACTGGCAAGCGAAGCTGAAAAAAGCAGAAGAGAAGAAAGAAAAAAGCCCACGAATTTCATGGGCTTTAAGTACGTTTATTTTAAGATGATGGCAAGAAACACCGCCGATACCGCAGCGGCTCTTATAATTTATTTAGAGCGGATGCGAGCCCGCCACAACGAGGGCGATTTAATCAAGGTTACAAGCTCTCCGCCGACGGCCGCACCAAAGAGCCATAAAAGCCCGGTTTCAAAATTGACCTCATGACTCACTAAAGAAAGACCGCCCAAAGACACCAAAGCTAAACTTGAAATGCTCAATACTTTAGAGCGCGCAATCATCAACCATTCGTCAGGACGCAAAGTCATACGAGCGATAAGGAAAGAAATAGAGAAATAAAGGGCACCGCAGAAAGCATAACAAAAAGAAGGACTGATCTTCATGAAGAGATGCATCAATCCGCCGCCGTCAAAAAACAACTGCACGCCAAATTGCGAACAGCTCATCAGAGTCACAAAAGAGCCCGCAAGATGTGCAAGGCCTAACTTACTAGCAACTCTCCAGGGTGAAGGGAGTTCCTTTTTGAGTTGCGAATGAATCTTCGACAGCACAAAAGAAGAGCCGCTTTCTGTAGCAGTGTCATTAGCAAAAGACTCAAAATCTTTTTTTATGTCTTTCATGAACTCCTCCTAGCTCTTTTTTCCAAGTCCCCGCAGTAAACGAAGGCTGCGGCTGACGATCTGTCGAATATTGCTTTCTGATTCTTTCAAAATTTCCGCGATCTCGTTGTATTCAAGTTCATCGAGATAGCGCAGTTTCATAACTTCTTGCTCGCGAGGTTTCAGTTCCTTCAACAAGGCTGAAGCTTCCTCTTTCGCTTCATTAATAGGATGCGACGGCTCCGTTTGTGACAAAGAGTCATCCCATTCCGAGAAATCTTTTATTTCGCGGTTTTTATAATCTTTAAGTTCGCTCCGGGTAATGACGTAAATCCAGGCTAAGGCCGAATGGCGAGGATCGTAGAGGTGTTTTTTGCGATGGAGCTGTAAGAATACAATCTGCAAAAGGTCCTCGGCTCTTTCACGCGAAAGACCTCTTTTAAGAGAATAACTTAGGATTCTGGCGGAATGTCTTAAATAGAGATCATCGAGAGCTTTAAAATCACCCCCGGCCAACTTCAAAAGAAGTTCTTCATCACTAAGAGTTTGAAAATTTATTTTCACTACTTTGTCACAATTCCGTCCTTCACATCCTAATAGAAAATAGAAAAATGAAAAGTGGAAAATAAATCATGAGAAAAATGTATTTAGCGATTCTTGCCTTGATTTTTTTAAGTGCCGAGTTTTCTTTCGCGCATCCTGTGTCTTTTCAAGGCGCGACCTCTTTGATGTCTTATAATAAAGAAAATGAAAACGAACTTATGCTGACGTATTCAGTAAAAAACTATCTCGCGGCGGGTTTGACTTATTATAAAGTCGAAGATGTCGAATACACGGTTCCGCGTTTGAATTTTCTGGCGAAGCGCTGGAATAATGAAGATTCTCAGGGAAATATTTATCTTAGTGCCGGATATGGTTCTGAAAGATCTTTCGAGGAAAGAAACGGTGTGACCCTAGTTTCAGCGGATGTAGATTGGGAGTCGCGCAAGTACTACACGTCATTTCAGTACAACAAATATTTCCGTCAAGACACGGAAGCCGCAAACCGCACGGATTTTGAGATGATGAAAGCGCGTGTCGGGGTGGCTCCGTATCTTGCCGAATACAACGAACTCAATGCCTGGTTCATTGTGCAGTTTGAAAAATCCAATGATAAAGCCATTGAGACAACGCAATTCATTCGTTTGTTTTACAAAAACGTTCTTGTTGAATTCGGCGCCACTATCGGCGGCGGCTGGGCATTCAACTACATGGTGCATTTCTAAGGGAGATTTTATGAAAAAGATTATTCTTGCTATTACATTTTTGGCCTCTGCCGCTTTTGCAGGTGAAGTGGAAACAGTGGGTGTTAAGGGCATGGTGTGTTCGTTCTGTGCTCAAGGAATTACAAAAAAATTTAAAGAGCAACCGGAAGTCGCGGAAGTGCAAGTCAGTCTTGAGCAAAAATTCGTAAAGCTGACTTACAAAGACGGTCAGAAGCTTTCTCACGACAAGATCGCGACTCTTTTGAAAGAAGCGGGTTATGAAGCCTCTTTCGGCAAATAAGTTTTTCACGTTTCTAACTCTTTTTAGTTCCGCAGGCACACTCGTTTGCTGTGCTCTTCCTGCACTCTTGGTGAGCATCGGCGCGGGAGCCGTGCTTGCCGGACTGGCGGGGAATGTTCCTGGTCTTATCTGGGTTTCTGAAAACAAACTCGCCGTCTTTATATTTGCGGGAGCAATGCTCGCAATGAATGGATTCTGGATGTGGAAGATGCGCAACGCTCCGTGTCCCATCGATCCCAAACAGAGAGATGCCTGTTTAACAGGCAGAAAGTTCTCGCGCCGAGTTTATTTTCTCTCTGTATTCATTTTCTTAGTCGGATTTTTCTTCGCCTTCCTAGCTCCGACACTTCTTTAATGCGCCGCACTTCAGTTAAAAACCGGTGTACCTGTAGATTGACTAATTGCAATGAAATCAGGTACCCCTAAGTCTTCGTAATTTAAACGAGAAATCAAACATGGAGTGCAACAATGTTCAGTGAATCTTTGCTAATTTCTCCTGCTATTGCCGGAGTAGTTGGTTTGATCGTGGCCTTGGCTTTGTACCTTCGCGTGAAGGCACAACCAACAGGCAACGAGACAATGAACCGCATCGCGACTTATGTTCGTGAAGGTTCGATGGCTTTCCTTGTGCGCGAGTACAAGGTTCTTTTTGTCTACGCAATCGTCGTAGGCGCAGCTCTTTGGTTCGCCTTGGGCGGAATCGCAGCAGGATCTTTCATCCTGGGCGCATTCTTGTCTTTGCTTGCGGGCTTCTTCGGTATGAAGGCTGCGACTTATGCCAACGTTCGTACTTCTCAAGCAGCCGCTGGTGGTTCTAAAGCAGCCGCTTTGCTTGTCGCTCTTGATGGTGGCGCTGTAATGGGTCTTTCTGTTGCAGGTCTTGGTTTGATCGGTCTTGGCGCTCTTTATCTTATCTTCAAAGGCCAAGATGTTGTTGGAACTATCCTTCACTCTTTCGCAGTAGGTGCTTCTTCGATCGCTCTTTTCGCGCGTATCGGCGGTGGTATCTATACAAAAGCAGCGGACGTTGGTGCTGATATCGCTGGTAAAGTGATCGAAAACATTCCTGAAGACGATCCTCGTAATCCAGGCGTTATCGCAGATAACGTGGGTGACAACGTCGGTGACGTTGCAGGTATGGGCGCAGACATCTATGAGTCAATGGTTGCTGCGATCGTTTCTGCTATGGCGATTGCTTTGACAATCCCGGTTGACGCTTTGTCTTCTTTGATGAACGGTGCAGATGCTGAAACAACTCGTATGACTGGCGTGGCTTTGCCATTGCTTCTTTCTACGCTTGGTTTGGTGATCTCTATTCTTGTGATCTTCGCAGCTCGCATGTTTAAAAACGGCAAGCCAGCGACAGTTCTTCGCAATGCTTTGATCGTTCCACCAATTATTTTGACAATCGCTTCTGCGGTGTTGATGCCAATGTTTGGTATCAGCCAATCAGTCACTGTGGCTTTGGCTGCGGGTGCTTTCGGTGGAGCTTTGATCGGTCTTATCACTGAGTACTACACAGCGGCTCGTCCAATCCGTCTTGTTGCTGAAGCAGCGTTGACGGGTGCGGGTACTGGTGTGATCCGTGGTTTGGCAGTAGGTATGGAATCAACAGCGATCCCAATGTTGATCGTTGTTATCGCAGCTTACGTGGCTGACCAAGCTTTGGGTCTTTACGGTATCGCTATGGCGGCAGTAGGTATGTTGGCTGGTACAGCAGTTGTAATGACTGTGGATGCTTACGGTCCTATCGCTGACAACGCAGGTGGTATCTCTGAAATGTCAGGTCTTGGTAAAAACGTTCGTGACATCACTGATGAGTTGGATGCAGTTGGTAACACAACAGCAGCTATCGGTAAGGGTTTCGCGATCGGTTCTGCGATCTTGACTGTTCTTGCTCTTTTCTCTGCATTCAACATGGAAGTAAACCATGTGCGTGAAAAAGCAGGTCTTGCAAAAATGTCTTTGGATCTGACTTCTTCTGGAGTTTTGATCGGTATCTTGATCGGTTCTATCCTTCCATTCCTTGTTGGTTCTACAACAATGACGGCGGTAGGTAAGGCTGCGCAAAAAATCGTAAAAGAAATTGCTCGTCAATTTAAAGAAATCCCAGGCCTTCGTGAAGGTAAAGCAGAGCCACAACCAGCTGCGATCGTAGACATCGCAACTCAAGCGGCTCTTTGGGAAATGATTCTTCCAGGTATGATTGCGATCCTTGCTCCGGTAGCAGTGGGCTTCATCTTGGGACCTCAAGCTCTTGCAGGTCTTCTTGCTGGTGGTTTGGCTGTGGGTGCAACGATGTCTCTTTACATGGCGAATGCCGGTGGAGCATGGGACAACGCTAAGAAATTCATCGAAAAAGGTGGATTGCCTGGTCATCCAAAAGGATCTGACGCTCACAAAGCAGCGGTCGTTGGTGACACTGTTGGTGACCCGTTCAAAGATACTTCTGGTCCTGGTATCGCGATCTTGATCAAAGTTATGTCTGTCGTATCTTTGTTGATCGCACAATTGATCGCTACTATCGGCGGTTAGTCCGCGGACGCGGGCAGTGCCGAAGCGTCGCCAGACGCTAAGGCTGAAGCAGCATCAAAAACTAAAACCCATAGTCTCCCGACTATGGGTTTGTTTTTTTAGGAACTCGCTCTTTCCGCGAGCTCATTCTATCTAGACAAGAGACCGAATCATCGTAATCTCTATGACAAGTATTCCTCTGAATTTTATAAATAAGATCATGAGAAGAATTCAACTTGGAACTATCGGCACGCTTCTGTCTCTGACCATCACATCTTGCGGAGGAATCGAGGGGAGTATTTCCTCGGCTCCGAAGTGGATCCCCGATGAAATGTACTATCAAACGGATGGCCACTGCGAAAATGGCGATCTCGTTTTCAAAATTTTAGCAGCAGGCGGAACTCCGCTCTGGACAGACCCTGCGCAAGTCCTTACAGCTCAATCAGATATGTATTTGCAAAAAGACGGAACGTTCACAGTTCGTTACCGCGAATTTCCCGGAACTTCGGGCGCGGCTTCTTATGAAACTCGGCTGAGTGGCTCTTACGTCGTCAATCCAGAAAACGGTGAGATATCTTTTGCTAATTTAGGTCAGGGGAGAGTCATCCAAAGAAACGGGCGATATGCTTTGGATTTTCAATACAACGTCGATATTCATTCTTCACAGTTGAACGGCAAGAAAGCCCGATTTCATTTGTGGAGCTCACTTACGGGGCTGGACAGCGATCGCGCCCAGTATTGTGGCTACTAGAAGCGAAGTCCTAAGCCTTCGCTGTTAAAACCCAAATACCAACTAGAATAAAAAGAGTTCCGGAAACGTACTTCATCACGGCTGGATTGAGGACGCTGCCAAGGAAGCGGCCGAAAACAACGCCTAAAGCTCCAGCTAGGCCCAAGGCCAAGACGACCGCAATCATCACAGTGACCGTCGACTTTGTTTGTGAGGACGCAGCTAACGCAGCAAATTGAGTTTTGTCACCCATTTCAGCCAAAAAAATTGTGATAAAAGTACTCGCAAAAATCTTCCAATCCATGTCAGGTCCTTTAGAATAGGGGATGCGCCTTTCCCAATTGCAAGAATATTGATAAAGGCTGAGGTTAAGGAAGGCAAGTTTGAAAAGCCGTTTTATTGCAGCCATGGATCTTTTGCAGGCG
The DNA here is from genome assembly GCF_030169785.1 of Bdellovibrio sp. 22V. Classification (NCBI taxonomy): domain Bacteria; kingdom Pseudomonadati; phylum Bdellovibrionota; class Bdellovibrionia; order Bdellovibrionales; family Pseudobdellovibrionaceae; genus Bdellovibrio; species Bdellovibrio bacteriopascens. The sequence continues at coordinate 3,126,452 of NZ_CP125854.1, read as the reverse complement.
GAAGCTGCGCAAGAAGATCTCACCCTCCATCGCATCTTCTTTCTAATGGGAGAAGAGGGGCACGCTATTTTGATGCTCTTTTTATGTCTGCCGTTCCTGCAACCGATCCCTATTCCGGGCCTTTCGACTCCTCTAGGAATCCTTATAGCACTCGTTGCGTTTTTCTTATTTCGCCGTCGTCCACCCTGGTTGCCAAAGAGATTTGAGAACTTAAAAATTTCTGCGGAAGTCGTAACGAAAGTATCCGAGGTCGCAGAAAAAATTTGGGGTTATGCTTCACGCATTGTTAAAAGCCGTTGGGTCTTTTTTCATGACCATTGGTTTTTCCGCATCATCAATTTGATCGTGTTTGTTGTGAACTCGATGCTGTTGGCTTTGCCGCTTCCCATACCTTTTTCTAATACCGTTCCTGTCGTCGCCATCATTCTGTGTGCTATCGGCCACATGGAAAGAGACGGCATTTTTATCCTTTTTAGCTACTTCTGGTGTCTTATAGTTGCATCCTTCTTCGCAACTTTGGCGCTGGGGGCGATTCACTTCTCCTAACCCTCTCAAAGTCGAGGTGGCAATCTAAGGTCCTTAAGACCTCAAGGTCTTTGTCGGACTTCGGAAGCTCTTCTAGAATGAGCTGCATAGGAGGTGCATTGTGTTTAAGTTCGTTACCGTGTGTGCATTTATGTTGGGTGTGTCTTCGTTTGCGCAAGCAAATGAGATGCACGGAAATGGTCCTTGTAAAGCCGATCGCGAAAAACTTTGTGCGGGCGTAGAGCATGGCAAAGGCGCGATGATGAAGTGTATGAAAGACAATGAAGCGCAACTTTCAGCGGAGTGCAAAGCGCACATCGAGACGATGAAAGGCGCGATGAAAGAAGTTAAAGAAGCATGTCATGATGACTATGAAAAATTCTGTGGCAATGAAAAGCCGGGACATGGTCGGATCATGAAGTGTTTGAAAAAGCACAAAGACGAATTGTCTCAAGCTTGCAAAGACGAGATGGGCGCAATGAAAGAAATGCGCAAAAAAATGAAAAAAGGATCGTAGTATTTAGATGAGAGAGAAAAGTCTTCGTCTGAGTTTGATAGACGCTTTTCTATATTCGTTAATGATTGGTGCCGGCGAGACGTACTTGCCGGCATATTCTTTATCGATCGGCATGGGTGAAATTTTCGCCGGTGTTCTTTCGACTTTGCCTATCGTGAGCGGGGCGTTCTTGCAGCTCATTACTCCGCGTGGTTTACAAAGAGTTCAATCGCATAAAAACTGGGTCGTTGCTTCCGCGATTCTTCAGGCGTTGACGTTTGTCCCTTTGATATATTTCTCTGCCACGCGCGCACCGAATTTTTGGACATTGTTTTTTATTTTAACTCTGTACTGGGGTTCGGGTTTCTCTGCGGGACCCGCGTGGAACTATTGGATGGGGCGTCTGGTGCAAGTCGAAGAGGGCAACCGCTACTTCGCCAAACGAGCTCGCGTGTCGCAAATAGGTATTCTCTTGGGATTGATCGGCGGGGGAGTCGCACTTCATAATAACGTCGAGATCGGACCGTTTTCTTCAGTCTTTACTCTGTTGTTTGTTTTCGCTTTCGGCTGTCGTCTGGTTTCGTCTTTTGTTCTTTCCAGTCAGTTTTTTGATCCGACTTGGAAGAAGGAGCCGAAGCTGGGTTTCCGCGCTTCGTGGAAAGTCTTTTGGGCGAATACTTCCAAAAGACAGTTCTTCTTTTATCTCGCGCCTTTTCAAGCGGCGGTTTTTGTTTCTTCTCCGTTTGTGACACCCTACATGCTCGCTCAAGTGAAGATGGACTACGGCACTTATATGACGGCCATTGGAGTTCTTTTTGTCGGTAAGATATTAGCGTTATCTTTGATCGATCGTTATCGCGGTAATATTTCAGGATTTAATCTTTTGGTGTTCGGGGCGGGGGCAATCGTGCCGCTGCCAGCGATGTGGGCGATCAGCTCGCACTCGTATTATATTTTTGCGTTGCAGCTTCTCAGCGGTCTTTCCTGGGCCTTCGTGGAAGTGGGTCTGTCTTTAATTTTCTTCAAAGACATTAAACAAGAAGAAAAAGTTCCTGTGCTTACGGTCTACAATCTTCTCAATTCGCTCGCGATTATTTTTGGAACTTACGTGGGCGGAAAATTTCTGTGGTACTTCGGGGAAAACGTTGTGAGCTATTATGCGGTCTTTATTCTTGGCACGGTCGCTCGCGCAGCCGGGTTTGTTCCTCTTTACCGATACATTAAGAATCAGTCTCTGGACCTTGTGACGGCAAAGACTTCTACTTCAACGGAAAAAGCGTCTTAAATTTTCTGTGAATTTCTTTATCTTCGTAAGGATCTTCGGTGTTTTGCAGATCCTCGTCGCTATATCCCGAAAATACGTGCAGCACATCCACCTTGTCAGCATGGACAGAAAACTCAGCTCGCCATGTTCTATAGGCGATAACAAAATTTTCGTTTGTGGGTTTCACGCGTTTTTTCTTTGCGTTTGTCGGTTCGTACTCTAACTGATGCTGTAAAAATCCTTGAAGCTGAGTCACCCCTTGGCTGTTCAGCCACGCGATTTGCTGAAGCGCTTTATCAGATAAATGAATGGTGTGCTTGTCGGCATCGTGCAGCCATGCCGGCTCCACGCCCGGAAACGAGTCAGCGTAAGCGATATAAGGTTTGATGTCTAATATCGGACTGCCATCAAGTAAATCCGCTCCGGCAACGCGAATTTTAAGTTTATCAATGGAGAGCACCTTCACACAGCTCATGCCCACAGGGTTTGGACGATAAGGGGAGCGGGTTGCAAAGACGCCAAGTTTTGTTGTGCGCCCTCGTGGCGGAAGCACCATCGGATTCCAATGCGGATTATGATGAAAGGTGAAGAGAACCCAAATGCGCTCGCAGCCTTCAAGGCCAATAAGCGCTTGTTCAAAGTTGTGACCTGGTTCCAATTCAATGTAACCTTCAGAGTGAAACTCATCGGGTTGTCGACCGGCTTCGTAAGGATGCACTTGGTTGCTGCGAAAAACGCCAATGGCGTTGAGTTTTATTTCTTGTTGCGCCACTGTCTCATCCATTCAAAGCCTGCAATAGCAGCTGTCACACCGACGTTTAAAGAGTTCTTGCGCCCGCGCAGGGGAACGATGCGAACTTCATCAATGACCTTTAAAACTTCAGGATCTAAGCCAAAGCGTTCGTTTCCTAAAACAAAGGCGGTGGGTTCGCTTTCAAAAGGTTCATAGAGATCCGTGGCACTTGCCGCTGTTTCAAGAGCGACTATGCGATAGCCTTCGTCTTTGAGTTCTTCGAGGCATTCCAAAAGTTTTGCGGACTCTTGCCATTCTAAATATTCTTGCGTGCCCATTGCGGTCTTTTCCACTTTCCATTGTGTAGGAAGGGGTGTGTAGCCGCAAAGGTAGATCTTTTCCGCACCCAAGCATTCGGCCGTTCTAAAGATAGAGCCGACATTGAAGGCCGAACGAATATTATCGAGAACAAAAACAAGAGGAAGCTTTTCTGCAGGAGCTGACTCTTTGTCGTTTTCCACGATCAGGAAGTCATCATCTTGTAAATTTCTGTGCAAAAGGCGTTCAAACGGAACGGCAAAGCTCACAAAGTGCTTTAACGTCATAGCAGCAACAAGATGTTTTTCGGTCTCCGCTAGGCGGGAGACGTCAGTGTTGTCGGACGATTTTAAATTTCTGATTTTCTCTTTCAGATTTTTAAGATCACTGTCCGAAAAAGAAAAATCCCCCGAGGACTTTTCAAGCTTTAGAAAAAGCTGATGAATTTCTTCGAGGGATTTTTTATCTGAGTTCGAAAGAGACATTATTTCACACGCTGACCGACTTGAGCTCCGTCATCGGCCGCTAATACAAATAAATCGCTGCCGCCACTGCCGGCTGCGAGCACCATGCCTTCGGACATGCCGAATTTCATCTTGCGCGGTTTTAAATTTACGCACACAAGAATCTTACGACCCAAAAGCTGCTCTGGTTTGTAAGCTGTTTTAATACCCGCAATGATCTGACGAACTTGACCGTCGCCAATGTCCACCTTCAAGCGCAAAAGCTTGTCGGCTTCTTTGATTTCTTCTGCTTCAATCACCTGACCAATGCGCAGATCCACTTTTTCAAAATCCGCAAATTCAATTTCCGCAGGACGTTCGGCGTTGCGATCGTCGTTCTTAGCGGCTGCCGCAACGGCCGTTGTTTTCGCAGGCGCTGTCGAGCTTTTTGCTTTAGCCGCTTGAATTTCTTCGTTGATCTTGCGGCTTTCTTCAACCATCGCTTTTACTTTATCGGCCTCAACACGAGTCGCAAGATGTTCATAGTCATTGATGGGACGATGTTTGAGAACCGTATTGATATCAGACCACTTGTAGTCTTGTTCACCCAAAAGTTTCGCCACTTTGGCTGTGTAATGCGGGAGAACGGGTTTTAAGTAAATCGCAAGCAAACGGAACATATTGAGCGTTGTGGTAATAACTTGCTTCGTGCCGCTTGCATCAGCCTCCAACGTTTTCCAAGGAGCTTTTTCGTCGAAGTACTTATTCGCATCATCCGCCAAAGAGCGGATTTCATTCACAGCTTTTGCAAAATCACGCGCCTCATAGTGACCAGCGATCACTTCGCCTTTTTTCTGAGCATGCTCGATCAGTTTCAAGCCTTCCGCATCAGGTTCACTCATCATGCCGTCCATTTTCTTTTTAAGCATTTGGCCGCCACGGGAACCTAGGTTGGTGATTTTACCCACAAGCTCGGAATTCACACGATTTACGAAGTCTTCAAGATTCAAATCGATATCGTCAACAGAGCTATTCAACTTTGTTGAGTAATAGTAACGAAGATATTCCGGATTCAAATGATTCAAGTAAGTGCGAGCCGCGATGAAGGTCCCTTTGGACTTCGACATTTTCTCGCCATTCACCATCAAGTGACCATGGACGAAAACTTGATTCGGAGATCTGAACTCGGCCGCTTTCAAAAACGCTGGCCAGAAAATTGTATGGAAGCGGGCAATGTCTTTCCCGATGAAGTGATACACTTCGCGGTTGGGATCTTGCCAAACATCTTTCAACGTCATGCCCTTGGATTTCGCCCATTGCTCTGTCGTGGACATGTAGCCCATTGGGGCATCGACCCACACATAGAAGAACTTTTTATTGTTCGTCCCCGGAATCGGGAAACCGAAATAAGGCTCATCACGAGAAATATCCAGATCGTGAAGATCTTCGTTAAACCACTCGAGCATTTTTTTGGAAATTTCAGGCGAGCAGTGCTGTGGAATCCACTCTTCAAGATACTTTTTGAAATCATTAAGTTTAAAGAAAATACTCTCACTGTCTTTCAAGACAGGCGCATTACCACAAAGAGAGCAGTGCACGTCTTTCATATCGCTTGGCGAATAAGTCGATCCGCAGACGTCGCATGAATCGCCATATTGTTCTTTCGCGCCACACTTAGGGCACGTGCCTTTAACAAAACGGTCCGGCAAGAACATTTTGTCATGGTTACAATAAAGTTGTTGAATCGCTTGGCTGCGCGTGTGATTTCCTTCCACCATTTTTTTGTAGAAGTGTTCGCACAAAGCTTTGTTTTCCGCAGAGTTCGTTGATCCGTATAGTGAAAACTCCACTTGGAAATCTGCGAAGTCTTTGGTGTGTTCTTCATAACTTTTGGCAATCAAAGCTTCCGGAGTGATGCCCATTTCGCGAGCTTTCACCATAATCGGCGTGCCATGTGTATCATCGGCGCAAATGTAAACGCATTCGTTGCCTCTCATCGTCTGAAAGCGTGCCCAGAAATCTGCTTGAAGGTATTCCACCAAGTGACCCAAATGGATGTATCCATTGGCGTAGGGAAGAGCACAGGTGATGAGAATTTTACGATTTTGATTCATGGAGCGCCTTTCAAATTCACGAACAGATTAACGCCACTCGACCTTGCCGGAATCGAGGTGGTACATAGCCTTCATTATTTTTACCTCACCTGAGGCCAAAACGTCACGCAGGATTGCGGAGCGTTCAGCAAGATCGCGAGCGACACCATCCACGTTCGCCCAAGACTCGTCCAAAAGTCCTTGGGAAGGTTGGGAAGTGGCGTATTTTTGGATGCGAGGTTTAATATCCTCTGCCAAAGCGTTAATAGCAGGGCTTCCAAGGTCAGATCCCTGAAGCGACGCAAGGCTTGCGCGAACGGCGCCACAGGATTCATGGCCCATAATCACGATCAGATTTGCGCCCAAATGTTGAACGGCGTACTCAATACTGCCGATCACGTTGTTATCCAAAGACTCGCCGGCTGTTCTCACAACGAAAACTTCACCTAGCTTTTGATCGAAAACGACTTCGGGAGGAACGCGTGAATCACTGCAGGAAAGAATCACAGCATGCGGTTTTTGAGTTGCGATCAGGCGTGAGCGATCTTTCGCGCTAGCGCCGTCATTACGGAAAGTGCCTTTTACAAAGCGGGTGTTTCCATTCTTCAACCAGCCCAAGGATTTATCAGCAGGCACGGAGCCGGGCTGTCGGGCAGAGTGTTGTTTGCCGTGAGTGGCTTCAATATGTTGAGCCGCAGCTGCGACCGCTTGCTTCATTTCCGCAGCTTCATGATGAGCGTCCGCTTCGGCCTCATCGACTTGGACCGGCGTGATCTCTTTAATGCCGTTACTTTGTGCTTGAGCAGGGGCTTCCGTCTTTGTGCCTTGCGAGTCTTTCAACAAAACTTTTGTGTCTTGTGTGGGTGTACGCTTCGTCTGAATAGAAGAGCACCCGGATACACTGATAACTAGCAAGCTCAACGTGAATAGTCTTAACATTTAACAATCCTCCTCAAGATGAATTCTATTCTCAGGACCTCTAGCGAGGGACGTCAAATTAAAAACAAAAAAACTTTTACCTCTACCAAGGTGCCATTAGAATACCTGCATTGAGGAGAGTAAATCATGTCTGTTTCAATTCTTTCCCCCTCTGAGATTCAAGCAAAACTACTCGAAAAATCCTACGCCGCTCAGAAAACCTATTTAGCGATGTACAGCACCTGGCTTGGCGGCATCGTGAAAGACCCGAGCTTGATGATGGTGCCCGTTGACGATCATCTTGTGCATCGCGGGGACGGAGTGTTTGAAGCCTTGAAGGTCGTCAATGGCCAGGTTTTCTTGATGCAGGAGCACTTGGAAAGACTGGCTTCCTCGGCCGCGCAAATTCATTTGCAATTACCAATGTCCATCGAAGAAATGCGCAATATCATTCTGAAAACCACCGAAGTGTCTGGTGTCCAAAATGCCGTTTTAAGATTGTACATTTCGCGCGGACCGGGCGGCTTTACAACGAACCCTTACGACTCTATTGCCTCGCAAATGTATCTGGTTGTGACTTCTTATACGCCGCTTTCTGAAGAGAAATATTTAAACGGCGTGAAAGTCGGGCGCAGTCAGATTCCTCCGAAAGAACCATGGCTCGCAAAAATTAAAACCTGCAACTACTTGCCAAACGTTTTGATGAAGAAAGAAAGTGTCGACCGCAAAATCGATTTTACAATCGGCGTTGATCCGCAAGGTTTCATGACGGAAGGAAGCACCGAGAACATTGTTCTTGTCGATAAGAACAAAAACCTGCTTCGTCCGAAGCTGCGCCAGATTTTAAAGGGCACGACGATGATGCGCAGTTTTGAACTTGCGCAAGCGCTTGTTGCCGAGGGGATTCTTGACTCTGTTCAGGAAAAAGATCTGACCGAGAAAGATATTTTCGAGGCGCAAGAAGTGATGATGATCGGAACAACATTAGATGTGCTTCCGGTTACGGAATACGAAGGTGCAAAAATCGGGACGGGCAAGCAAGGGCCTGTGGCGCAACGTCTTTTGCAGCTTTTGCGTGAAGATATGAAACAGGGGCCGAAAGTGACCCCTGTGTATCGAACAGAAAAAGTTTTGGCTTAAACTTCCAATTGAATCTTATCAAGAAGCTCGGGGTCGCTCAAAACGGCCTCGCCGCCTTTCGCGATCGCCGTGAGCGGGCTTTCCGCAATTCTCACTGGCAAACGAACTTCATTCTGAATACGCAAATCAAAGTCGCGAATCAAAGCGCCACCACCGGCAAGCACGACACCTCTTTCGATAATGTCAGAAACAAGCTCTGGCGGAGTATGTTCCAAGGCGCGGTGAATGGCGTTGATAACTTCTTGAATGCAGTTATTCATCGCAAGTCCTACGTCTTCAGAGCTGACTTCCATCGTCTTTGTCATCCCTGTTTCAGCGTCACGGCCTGAAATAGTCGCCGTGCGAATGTCTTTTTTAGGAACTGCGGTGCCGATAGAAACTTTCAGGTACTCCGCCGTCGTTTCAGAGATGATCAGTTTTTTGTAGCGACGGAAATAGTCCATGATCGCATCGTCAATCTTGTGACCGCCTACGCGCGCAGCTTCGCAATACACGATATCCGCCAAAGCAATCACGGCCACCTCTGTGGTGCCGCCACCGATGTCGATGATCATATTGCCTTCAGCGGATTTAATATTAAGACCGGAACCGATCGCCGCCGCCATAGGCTCGTCAATCAGAAATACGTCTTTTGCGCCCGCTGTTTTGCAAGATTGAATGACCGCTTTCTTTTCAACTTCCGTCACGCCGTAGGGAAGAGAAACCACCACTCGTGGACGAGAGAAAACGGATTTAACTCCGGGGCCGCTCAAGAAATGTTTCAACATGACTTCAGTTGTTTCGAAGTCCGCAATCACTCCGTCACGGATAGGTTTTTGTGCGAAGATACTGCCGGGATTGTTCGCCAATTTTTCTTTGGCGTCGTTTCCAACAGCGATCACGCGTTTTTTACCGGGGCTTGTTTGTTGGTAAGCGATCAAAGAGGGCTCATTGAGAATAATCCCTTTTCCGCGCGCTGCGATCAATGTGTTCGCCGTGCCGAGATCCACATAAAGATCTGCAGCAGTGCCGGCTTCGTCCTTAAAGAACCATGACAACATATTACTTCCCAAATCCTTTGTGGCTCTCAAATGGGAATGTCGCAAAAATAGAGAGATATGAATACGACTTATTCAGTTCGATACCGAGTTCGGCTCCCAATGTCACATCCTTCCAGTCGGCATAGTGGAATTCAGTGCCAACTGTCAAATTGGACGCGATCGTGTTTTCTTCTTTTGTGTTAAGGAATGTGAAAGGCAATGCGAAGTAAGGAACGGAAAGTCCGTACTCGGTTTCAAACTTTTTGCTCAACATCGGAGCCAACTGCAGTTGCAGAAGATTTTCGCCTTCGTCACGCGCAATACCTGCGCCGGCACGAAGTCCCATCGCCGGTTGATTGTCGACATCGGGGAATGGCATCCACTTAGCGCTTGCAAAAGCGTTGAAATCAACAGCCCCTGCGCCCATAGAGATACGACCGCTCATAGACTCATTGATCGCGGCATCGAAGAAAACGTTGAAGTTGGCTCCACCGCCCTTATTCAAAAGCAATTGAGGTTCCGCGCCGACTTGGTAAGTGCCGACCGGAAGAAGTTCGCCGGATTCCGCGATGCTTAGATAAGCATGCGATGTCGAACTTAAAAAGAGACCTAAAACGAAGTATTTAGCAAATTTCATGTATAAAAACCTTTCGCAGCAAACGCGCACGCAAAAATCGTAGCGAGTTGCGAATCGTTTGACAAGACCTTGATCCAAAGAGACCCTAAAAGGGTGACGAAACTTCCAATATCTCTCGTGATCATCACTTTGAATGAAGAAAACCACATTGAGCGCTGTATTCGCTCCGCTCCCTTCGCCGACGACGTCGTCGTGGTCGATAGCTTTTCGACGGATCGCACCGTTGAGATTGCTGAAAAATGTGGCGCCCGTGTTTTTAAAGAAGCTTGGCGCGGTTTCGGTCCTCAGAAGGCCTTCGCCACCTCTCAGGCGAAAAACCCTTGGGTTCTTTCTCTTGATGCTGACGAAGCTTTGAGTCCTGACCTGGCGGCCGAGATCATGCAAAAGTTTACGGATTTGGACTCCGAGGCGGGGTATCTGTTCCCGCGCAAGTCCTTCCATTTGGGGCGCTGGATTTCGCATGGAGGCTGGTATCCCGATTATCAGCTTCGCCTGTTTAATAAAGATAAATCGCAGTGGAATTCCGCAGCCTTACATGAAAAAGTGGAAGTAAAAAGAACCCTCAAGATGAAGAAAGATCTGCTTCACTGGGTGTTCGACGACTTAAGCGATCAGGTGCGCACGAACGATCGTTACTCCACTTTGGGTGCTCAGCAGATGGTTGCTAAGGGGAAGCGCTTTTCCTACTTCAAGTTGATCTTTAAGCCCTGGGGTAAGTTTGTAGAGACGTACTTTTTTAAAGGCGGTTTCCGCGATGGTTTACCCGGGTTTATCATTTCTGTCGGAGCCGCTTACTCTTTGTTTTTAAAATTCGCCAAAGTGTGGGAGATGGAACGTGTTCGCAAAAAGTCTCAAGGTTAAAGGATTACTTTCACTTTTGGTGATGATGGTCGCTTTCAATGCTCACGCGGTCGTGAAGTATCCTCTCGTTAAAGAATGGTACGGACAAGTTTGGGTGACGGGCAAAGATGGCAAGCGCCTGCAAGTTCGCAATAAGCAGATTCTGCGCGAGAAGGCTCTTCTTGAAACGTCTTTATCAGGACAAGTCAAAGTTCAACTTGATGAAAACCGCATGGTCACTTTGATGGGCGACAGCGTTCTTTCCATTCCGATCATTAGTTGGGAAGAAGGCGATGCGCCGGTTTTGATTTTAAAATCCGGAGAGATGCAGTGGACTCAACGAGGTAAAGAAAAGCCTCGGTACAACATCGCTCTGCGCTCGGATCTGTTCGAGTTCATTGCTCCGCCGGGTGATTTTATTTTTTCGATTTATCCAACGAAAGCTTTTGCCGGAGTTAAGGTTCTTGAAGGCACAATTGAATTTTCCGCTCTGAACGGGGAGGAATCCGTCACTGTGAAGACCGGGCAGCAAGCCGGGTTTCAAGGGGTCCTTGAGGGCGGGGAAATTTCTTACGATGTTCTTTTAAAAGGAAAGAAGATTCCCAAGGGTCAGTTGACGTCGGTGACTTCGCTTGATGCGAAAGAGCTCAGCCGAGCGGCTGACGAAGAGAAAAAACGTCGTCAGGATATCGCTAAAAAACAGGCTCGTGCGCGGGAAGCTATCGCCAAAGCCAAACGTGAAGGCGTGATTTGCTCGGCTCCTCCGGCGAAATTTAACGAATGCGCGTGGGTTTGTTTGAACAATCCTAAATCAGAAAAGAAGGCCTGCGCGGTCGATGCCGGGGCTTCTTGTGTGCGTCGACGCTGCAACGCAAACGGGGAATGGGCCGAAGAAACTGTCCTGAGTGCTGAAAAATCCAGCACCTCCTGCCGCCCGCAGCCCCGCGTAGCCCCTTGTGATTATTAAGATTTTTCCAAAAAACCCGCAAGTCGGTTAAATTCCCTCTTGCACTTTGGACAACAAAGTCCTATAAAAGACCTTCCTTTGTGGTGGCTGTAGCTCAGTTGGTAGAGCATCGGATTGTGATTCCGAGTGTCGCGGGTTCAAGCCCCGTCAGTCACCCCATTTTTCTTCTCTTTTTATCCCTGAATAATCTAAGTATCCGAAATCGTTAACGAGTCTCGTTGCGCGTTTAATTTCGTTTAAAAATTCGTGCAACACAAAACACCACAATGAAACACAGTGCTTGGTGCAACTAAAGTACAACTTTGAGCCTAACTTTGTTGAATCGTCCCTAAACGCTGACTCGGCCCATATAAGGGATTTTTCTATGGCTGAGTTTTTATCTAAGGGAAATCGTGAGACTATCGGGAGTTATCAGAGAAACACTGAGTGCCTTAATCTCATTACAGAGCAATAAATAGGTTGATGATCTTATATCAATTTTTTTATTTGTGACGATTCAAAGAATAAGGATTCAAGCGTTTCTTAAGGATGTGGATAATGGTTAAGATGACTCCCGAAGCTCGAAAGAATTGGCGGAATTTTATCGCCGATTTTCTTATTGATACGGCTGATCTTGAGAGAACCAAGCTTGAGTGGGCTGGAAATAATCCAAGCGTTATTCGATCTTTTGCTGAAGATGTAGAGATGTTTTTGGGTGATTGTCTTTCAAGCCAAGACCTTGCTTATTCGGTGGCCACAGGCTTACTGAGTGAGTCAGAAGCTAATACTCTCAGTCCATTTTATAATGCCTTTAACGCATTTGCGGAAGATGCAATTAAGCTTGGACTTAAAGAGGAAGAAATTTTGGTGGATCCGCGTTGGGGAGAGATCACTCGGTTAGCAGGCGAGGCGTCGCGATTACTAGATGCTTCTCTGAGATCTTAGAGTGTTTGCAAAATTGCTTTTTCAGTACAGACAACACTCTTTCAGTGATGCACTCCGATCAAAAGCATAGAGATCTTTTGAAAAAGGCGTTAGCGAAGAATTAACTTTGCCTTCCCACAATTCCGTCCTTCAGTATTGACCCTAGGCTGCTCAACTATCGACAATCAAGGGGCATACGGAGTTGTCATGAAATCACACAATCATAATCAGCAGTCGCCGCAAACGCATACTCATACTCATCATCACCACAGCCACCATCATCCAGCACCACCTCCAAAACCAGAGCCGAAAAATCAAACGGCCGACACCGAGTACACTTGCCCCATGCATCCCCAGATCCGCCAAAAGGGCCCAGGAAATTGTCCCATCTGTGGTATGGCCCTCGAGCCCGTGACGGTTTCCTTGGAGCAAGAAGAAGACAACCGCGAATACCTGGATATGAAAAAACGTTTTTGGGTCAGCGCGATTCTAAGTATCCCGCTCTTAATGCTGACAATGGGAGGCCGCCGTCTTTTTGCCTCTGAAACCCTTTATTCGGTTTTCAAATGGGTCGAACTCGCACTCGCAACTCCAGTCGTTCTGTGGGGAGGTTGGCCTTTCTTTGAAAGATTTTGGCAGTCACTTAAAAACAAAAGCATGAACATGTTCACCTTAATTGGACTCGGAGTCGCTGTTGCATACGTCTACAGCGTAGTGGCAATTGTTTTTCCGAATGTCTTTCCCGCTTCGTTTAAAGATCCGATGACAGGGGAGGTGGGACTTTATTTCGAGGCCGCCGCAGTCATTGTCACCTTGGTATTGTTAGGACAAGTCTTAGAACTTCGCGCGCGAGGACAAACAAGCTCTGCTATTAAGTCGCTCTTAGGATTAGCACCGAAGACTGCAAGAAAAGTGAATCCCGATGGCAGCGAAGTCGACATTCCCGTTGAACATATCCACGTGGGAGATCAATTTCGAGTACGGCCCGGAGAAAAAATCCCAGTCGACGGCAAAGTTCTTTCCGGTCAGTCCTCCGTCGATGAGTCGATGGTTTCAGGGGAGCCGATCCCCGTTGAAAAACTCCCGGGAGCAAAAGTTGTTGGCGCAACCATCAACGGCACGGGCTCCTTAGTCATTGAAGCGGAGAAAGTCGGAAAAGACACATTGTTGTCCCAAATCGTGCAGATGGTGGCCGAAGCTCAGCGCTCTCGCGCGCCGATTCAAAAATTGGTCGATCAGGTTTCAGCGATCTTCGTGCCATCGGTGATCGTCATTGCGCTTATTGCATTTGCGGTGTGGTCCTTGTGGGGACCAGATCCAAAACTCGCTCACGGAATTATTAATGCCGTCGCCGTTCTTATTATTGCGTGCCCTTGTGCCTTGGGTCTTGCGACACCGATGTCAATCATGGTGGCTTCAGGACGTGGCGCCTCGATGGGTGTTTTATTTAGAAATGCCGAAGCGATCGAGATGATGCGAAAAGTGGATACGATCGTGGTAGATAAAACAGGAACGCTCACGCATGGAAAACCCAAACTCGTCACTGTAAAACCATTCGGGAAGTTTTCCGAAGAGGAGTTTTTATCTCTTTCCGCGAGTCTGGAAAAAGCCAGTGAACATCCGCTGGCTCACGCAATTGTCGTGGGAGCTGAGGAACGACGTATAACATTCAGTGAAACCCAGGATTTTAAATCCATCACTGGCAAAGGAGCACAAGCTCGAATCAAAAATCATCGCGTGGCGATCGGAAACAAAGCCCTCTTTGAAGAGCTGTCGATTCCTTTAGAAAATGCAGAGGCCGAAGCGAACAAACTGCGCGAAGACGGACAGACCGTGATGTATGTAGGAATTGACGGCAATATCGCAGGTCTTTTAGGCGTTACGGACCCGATCAAGGAAACAACCATTCCTGCGATTCAAGCTTTAAGGGAATCCGGCATCAAAGTAATCATGATGACCGGAGACAATGAGAAAACAGCACAGGCCGTGGCGAAAAAAGTGGGCTTAGATGATTATTTCGCTGATGTTCTTCCGCAAGGAAAAGCCGACGTTATCAAAAAACTGCAATCGGAAGGAAAGTTCGTCGCAATGGCAGGCGATGGTATCAACGATGCTCCCGCACTGGCGCAAGCTCAGGTGGGTATTGCCATGGGGACGGGAACGGATGTGGCTATGAATAGCGCTGGCGTCACCTTAATTAAAGGTGATCTGACAGGGATTGTAAGAGCAAGGGCTTTAAGTGAGGCAACTCTGAAAAATATTAAGCAAAACCTCTTCTTTGCATTTATCTATAACACTCTGGGAGTGCCTGTCGCTGCGGGAGTTCTTTACCCGTTTACGGGGCTTCTGCTAAGCCCCATGATTGCCGCCGCGGCTATGAGCTTAAGTTCGGTGTCTGTTATTGGGAATTCCCTGCGATTAAGGAGTAAAAAATTCGAGGTCTAAGCCTCCACTCTGGTCGAGATTCCAACGACTGGAAGGTTAAGACGCCTTGTAGCGAATGTCCTAAAATGAGGAATTATAACGGTTTTTTACGACACAACCCCCAAAAAATGACTTTGGACCCTTGACCTTCCAACAATTGGAAGCCCTAGAGTGGATTGTGTTGGAGGAACTGAAAATGCAAAACCTAATAAATACCACCGATTCGAAAGTATCTGATTTTGAGACCACCATTCCCGTGACTGGAATGACATGTGCGTCTTGCGTCGCTCGAATCGAAAAATCAGTTCGTAAGGTTGAAGGCCTTATTGATGTCTCTGTGAGTCTCGCTACGGAATCTGCCAAAGTGAAATTGGATAATCCCGCAAAGCTTCCTCTTGTCGTGGCTGCGATTGAAAATTCCGGGTACGAAGTGCCAACTCAAGAAGCTGAACTTAGTATTGAGGGTATGACCTGTGCTTCTTGCGTGGGCCGAATTGAGAAGTCACTCAAAGCTGTGCCCGGCCTAAAGACAGCGTCTGTGAATCTCGCTACCGAGAAAGCAAAAGTCACCTACGTTCCGGGTCTGGTCTCAATGAATGATTTGATCGGTGCGGTCTCCCGTGCCGGCTATGAAGCGAAGCCAGTCGGTTCAGAAAAAGGCTCTGCGGATAATTTAGATAAGGAAAAAGAAAAACTTTTAAAGAAAGAGCGCAATCATCTTATTATTGCGGCAATTCTCTCAAGTCCATTGGTTCTTCCGATGTTGCTAATGCCATTTGGAATTCATTGGATGCCGCCAGGCTGGGTGCAGCTTCTGCTTGCAACCCCGGTGCAGTTTTGGTTAGGCGCGCGCTTCTATAAAGCGGCATGGAAAGCTGTGAAAGCAAAATCCGGCAATATGGATCTTCTTGTGTCGCTGGGCACATCAGCGGCTTATTTTCTAAGCGTTTACTACGTTGCCCGCTTTGGCGAGCATGTCGGTCACGAAGGAACGGGACATCTTTATTTTGAAAGTGCTGCAGTCGTCATTACATTGATTCTTCTTGGCAAATATCTCGAATCGAAAGCAAAGCAGCAGACATCAGCCGCTATCAAAGCGCTTCAAGCTCTGCGTCCCGAAACAGCTCGTGTTAAACGAGACCGTAAAGAATTGGAAATTTCTATTGAAGAAGTCCGCTTGGGGGACCTTGTTGTTGTCCGCCCCGGCGAAAGAGT
Source organism: Bdellovibrio sp. 22V (assembly GCF_030169785.1). Lineage (NCBI taxonomy): Bacteria > Pseudomonadati > Bdellovibrionota > Bdellovibrionia > Bdellovibrionales > Pseudobdellovibrionaceae > Bdellovibrio > Bdellovibrio bacteriopascens. Next base: position 3,110,517 of record NZ_CP125854.1, on the reverse strand, counting down.
TCCCGTCGACGGCATCGTCATTGAAGGTTCAAGTCAAATCGATGAGTCTTTAATCACGGGTGAAAGTTTGCCAGTCGCAAAATCCAATGGCGACAAGGTGACTGGAGGATCCGTCAATGCGGATGGTTTGCTAATTGTGCAAACGGCCGCTCTTGGCAGTGAAACAACTTTGGCGCGCATCATTCGCCTGGTTGAGTCCGCACAAGCGGGGAAAGCTCCAATTCAACGTCTGGTAGATAAAGTCAGCAGCATCTTTGTTCCTGTCGTTCTTGTCATCGCAGCTATCACAATTCTTGCATGGGGATTCATCACAGGTGACTGGGAATCGGCAATTATCGCCGGTGTCGCGGTCCTTGTTATCGCTTGTCCGTGCGCTTTAGGTCTTGCAACACCGACGTCCATCATGGTTGGAACAGGTCAGGGCGCGAAAGCGGGCATTCTTATTAAAGATGCGGAGGCTCTGGAAGTCGCTCACTCCGTTACGACAGTTGCATTTGATAAAACGGGCACATTGACGGAAGGCCGCCCTCAAGTATCAAGCGTTCTTAGTCAAAAACCGCAAAACGAGATCATCACTCTTGCTGCCAGCGTTCAAGCTGGATCTGAACATCCGCTTGCAAAGGCGGTCATGGAAGAGGCTAGAAAACGTGGTCTTGAGTTTGATGACGCTCGCGAATTTCAAGCGATCCCCGGAAGAGGTCTTGAAGCCCGGGTTGCCGACAAGCTTGTTTTCATCGGCACCAAAAGGCTGATGGATGAGCGTCGTGTTAGCACCCACAAGCTAGAAGCTGAGTCCGCACGCCTTGCTGCTGAGGGAAACACAGTCTCTTTCATCGCGCAGGAAGGCGAAACGGAAGCTCTGGGTCTTATCGCATTTAGAGACAAAGTAAAGGCCACATCCAAAGCGACGATCGAAGAGCTAAAACGTTTAGGCGTGAAAACCGTCATGATCACTGGCGACAACCGCGGAGCGGCAGAAAAAGCAGCGCGTGAGCTTGGGATCGACGAAGTCAGAGCCGAAGTTTTGCCACAAGACAAGTCGCGTATCATTGAAGAATTGAAAGCCAAAGGCGAAATTGTTGCGATGGTCGGAGACGGCATCAACGATGCTCCAGCACTTGCCGCGGCTCACGTAGGAATTGCGATGTCGACAGGAACAGATGTGGCGATGCATACTGCCGGAATTACGTTGATGCGCGGAAATCCTCTTCTGATTCCCGATGCGATCGATATTTCCAGAAAAACGTATCGTAAGATCAAGCAGAATTTATTCTGGGCCTTTATCTACAACGTAATAGGAATCCCGCTTGCAGCATTGGGACTTCTAAGTCCCGTGATCGCAGGCGCGGCAATGGCTTTAAGTAGCGTGAGCGTTGTTTCGAATGCGCTTCTTTTAAAGCGCTGGAAACCTTCAAGTCGTACAGAGGCAAATGCTTCTTACGAAGCTGAAGCAGCTTGTCCGTTGCCGATTCAAGCACAAGGTTAGTGAGTTAAGAAAGAATAGCGAGAACAATTATGAAATATGTAACACTTTTACTTTCAATTTTATTTTTTGCCTCAATAGGGGAAGCCAAAACCGTTCGCTATGAACTGACTGTTCGTAATGAAAAGGTCAACATGAGCGGCAAGAAAGAAGTCGACTTTGCGCTGACAGTCAATGGCGGTATTCCCGCGCCAACTCTCGAATTTACAGAGGGAGACGACGCAGAGATCCTCGTAAAAAATGAAATCCCCAATGAGGAGGTTTCCATTCACTGGCACGGTATTCTGCTTCCGCCGGAAGAGGACGGCGTTGCTTATGTTAACACGCCGCCAATTCATCCCGGCAAGTCTCGTCTTTTTAAATTCAAGATTCGCCAGAATGGAACGTATTGGTACCATTCCCACACGGCTGTGCAGGAACAAAAGGGCGTGTATGGTGCGTTCATCATTCATCCGAAGAAAAAGGCCTTTCAGTATGACAAGGATGCTGTCGTTGTCTTAAGTGACTGGTCTGATGAAAACGCGGATCAAATTATTCGTAATCTCCGCAAAGACGGAGATTACTATCTTTACAAGAAAGACTCCATGCGCTCGTACTTCGGCGCTGTTCAAGCCGGGGGTTTGAAAACTCATCTGCAAAATGAGTGGACGCGCATGGGAGGAATGGATCTTTCTGATGTCGGTTACGATGCCTTCTTGATCAACGGTAAAAGGGATGCTCAACTCGTTAACGCACATCCAGGAGAAAAGATCAGAGTGCGCATCATCAATGCGGCAGCCTCGAGCTACTTCTATGTATCTATGGGTGTGCCGATGACAGTTATCGCTGCTGACGGCGTTGACATTGAGCCTATTCAGGCCAAAGAACTTTTGATGGGAATGGCTGAAACATATGATATTCTTGTCACTCTGCCAGAGCATAAGAATTACGAACTGCGTGCCACCGTTCAAGATGTCACAGGCTTTGGTTCGGCGTGGATCGGAATGGCGGGCGCTCCCAAGGTCGTAGCGCCGGATAAACCTCTTCCAGATATGTATGCGTCGATGGACCACAGTGGTCACGGTACTGGTTCCATGTCAGGAATGGACCACTCAGATCACGCGGATCATGCAGGACATCACTCGATGGATCACTCCGCCCACACGATGCATGAGCCACCAAAGGCTAAAAAGGCTGAAAAAGAAAGTGCTCGTAAAGAGTCAATGCCGTTGTCAATCGAACGTGGTGCGATCGATTGGTCAACTCAGTCGGATGCCATGTTAAGACAAAACGCCGGCGCCCGCGATCCAAAAGCGGCATCGACAACACCTGCGGTTGAAACACTGACGGTGGATGCATTGACAGCACTTCAGTCTACAACTCTTCCTAAAGAAGCCAAAGTTCACGAGCTAAAACTCGTACTTGGTGGGGACATGGAGCGCTACGTATGGCACATCAACGGAAAAGCAATCAACCAGGACAGCCTGCTCAGAATCAATAGCGGTGAAGTTGTTCGTATCGTTTTTCAAAACGACACAATGATGCATCACCCGATGCACTTGCACGGACATTTTTTCAGAGTTGTAAATGCGCAAGGCGAGCGGTCTCCACTTAAGCACACGGTCGACGTTCCGCCACATGGGGCGCGCACTATTGAGTTCTATGCGAATGAGCCCGGCCAGTGGATGCTTCACTGTCACAACCTTTACCATATGAAGACCGGCATGGCGCGAATCGTTCGTTACAACGATTATAAGCTGACACCGGAGATGGAAGCGAACGTCCATAAAGATCCGCATCTTCACGAACACATCTACAGTCATACTCAACTCGAAGCAGCCAGCAATCACGCAAAGGCGCAGGTTCGTCTGATGAGAGTATGGGATGAGATCAACTTGGAAGTTGAATCTGCAAATATGGATGGTAAAAATTTCTCCTTCAGCGAAGACTGGGAGACCGAAGGCGATCTCGTCTACCGTCGTTGGTTCTCGAATTACTTCAACGTGTTCGGCGGAGGTACGCTTTACCATGAAGAAGGATTCGGAATGTTGGGTGTAGGATACATTCTTCCGATGTTGTTTGAGGTCAACGTTGCTATCAATCACGAAGGTAAATTAAGATTTGACCTTGAGAAACGCTTTCAATGGACGAAGAATGTATTTTCGGATGCTGAATTCACATGGAGACCCGACTGGGGTGGAGAGCGTGACAGCGAATTTGAAATCTCGCTTATGTATGGACCATCTTGGCATTGGTCAGCGGGGTTTATGTTCACGGAAAAGAGTGCCGGCATTGGTGCTCAGATCCAGTTCTAAATAGAACACGTATTAAATTTTCACAGCCTCAGATTTTATCTGGGGCCTATTTAAGGAGGATTCGATGAAAGATATTACTAAAGCACTTTTGGTGGCTTTTGTTTTGAATTTCGCAGGCGCAGCCTACGCACAAGATTCACATCAAGGGCATCACCCGACGTCCGCATCTGATGAAGCAAGCAAAGGGCACCATGGTGGCCACCATGACCATGATATGTCACACATGCAGAGCATGATAGATGACTGTATGAAAAAGAAGAATGATAAAAAATTCTGCGAAGAAAAAGCGATGAAAGAAATGAAAACAAAAAAGAAATAATACAAAAAAGCGCCGAAGACGGCGCTTTTTTTAATTTAGCTAATAGATAAGCTATCAAGAATCGGACAGTCGGGTCTATGATCGCCGTGGCAGTTCCTGGATAGATTTTTTAATGTTTTTACCATCTCTTGAAGCTCAAATATCTTTTTTTCCATTTCCTCTACGTGTTTCAGCGCGAGAGACTTTACCTCGGAGCTTGCTCGAGATTTGTTTCGCCAAAGGCTGACAAGTTTCTTAATTTCTTTCATTGAAAAACCCAGAGAGCGGGCTCTTTTCACGAAAGACAAAATATGCACGTCCGCTTCGGAGTATGTTCTATAACCAGCATCACTTCTACTGGCTTTGGGAATAATTCCGATCGACTCATAATGACGAATCAATTTAGCATTTACGCCTGAAATTTTTGCGGCCTGACCAATGTTCATAAAAACCTCTGTGCTAATTTTAACCCAACCTTCTAAGAGTTGGAACCTTTATTTTGGAAGTAAAATGGATCTGAGAAAATGTTGTGTTTTTTAAATCCACGCTCGAGGAGGTGAGGATGGATAGAATCAACCATCGGCGGTGGACCGGCGATATAGGCTTGCCAAAGGCCTTCAAATTTTGGCCAGTCTTGCAGAAGAGCCTCGCCGACCCGTCCCGTGCGAAATGAAGGGGAGCCTTGATCGACAACAGGTATAAATTTAAAGTTAGGATATAAATCCGTGAGGTGCTCCATTTCGTTAAGAAAGAAAAGTTCCTTTTCCGCTCGAACACCAAAATAGAAATATATTGCCTGTTTAAATCCGCTTTTAAGCGCCGTACTGACAATCGAATGAATCGGAGCAAGACCCGAACCGCCGGCAACCGCCAGAATAGGTCCCGTGTGATCCGTTCTTAAATGAGCATTTCCAAATGGACCCTCGAGTTGAACGGAATCGCCAACTCTAAGTTCCTTGTGAATGAATGAACTGGTTTTCCCTCCGGGAGTTAGACGAATGAAGAACTCAAGATGAGTTTCTCCCGGCTGATTTGCCAGCGAATAACTCCGCGGTTCATAGCCGTTGACGGAGAATTGAACGTACTGACCAGGTTTAAACTTAAACACTGTTGTGTCGGCAATCTTAACAACAACCCTGCGAATGTCGTGAGTCAAAGCCTCGAGATTAGTGACCTGACCCACAAACTTCTGAGCGGGAATGGCGTCCTCAGATTCTTCTAACCATGAAATCACGACATCGGATTTCGCCTTTGTTCTGCAAGCAAGAAACAAGCCTAACGATTTTTCTTCATCATCCAATGTTGTCGGACGATGACTTAGCTGTTCAATCTCGCCGGCAACCAATCTTGATTTGCAAGCACCACAGTTTCCTTTTGAACAAGAAAACGGGTAGGGAACATTTTGTCTGCGTGCTGCTGCCAATAGAGTTTCGTCTGCTTCGACAGTGATTTCCGAATCCGTCTGAATAATTTTTGCTTTAAAGCGCATTGTGCGGCTCCTTAGTTATCAATCCAATAAGCCTAGAGCTTCCAACTATTGGAAGGTCAACGGTCCTGCAGAACGCCCTTCTCATTTTGATATTTTTTATTATTTGCTATTGACCTTCCAACGGTGGGAAGGCCGAAGATGAATCTAACAAGATCTCAATAGTAGGAGGATCTCATGTACGAATTTAAAGTAGAAGGTATGACGTGTGGAAGTTGCGCAATTTCAATTCAAAAGGTGATCAAGAAGGTTGATCCGGATGTCAAAGTCCAAGTGGACATAGGTCAACAGCTAGTCCAAGTTCAAAGTGAAACCGGAAAAGAAGAAATTGCATCACTCATTGAAAAAGCCGGATACGAAGTTTTAAATAGCCGAGACCTTGAGTCGTGAGGTTATCGCCGTAAAGAGGGAGCTCATAGAGCTTCCTCTTTTTGGATCATTCCTTCGATATAAGTCTTTTTCATAGTCTGAGCTGCAGCCTTATCACCTTGGGCAAGCAAAGAATCCAACCACAAGGCGGAAGCATAAAGCTGCATAAGCTGATAGCGCACCAGCTGCAAATCAAGCTGTTCGTAATACTTCTCATCCATCAACCCTCGCTTTTCGTAAAGTGCTTCTCCGAAAAGAGTGTTCATAGATTTTTTCTCTGCCGAGGTTTGCAAATTGGCATTCACCAAGCTGATAAAGTTTTTCGCCAGGGTTTTAAGTTTTTCCGCATTTTGTTGCGCCGTAATCCGCGCAGTAGCCGTTATCCCGGGCCCCAGTTTTGGGAAGTCGGCCACTGTAAACCTTTGCAGCAAAGCGCTTTGAACCCTCATGGAGTTGTAAATGTCCTCAATCGCGGCAAAGTTCTTCTCAATTTCCCTAGAGCGCAGGTCATAGCTGTCTTTAACGATTGTCGCTTCAAAGGTGGCTTGTTGAAACTTTACTTCCTCCAGTAAGATTTTCATATTTTCAAGGCGAAGAGCTAATCTGTTTTCGCCATCAGGAATCGGTTGCGCGTTCCCAATGTTATTAAAAACAAACGGATAGTTTTCCGTTAGTAAGGCCGGAGCAAAGTCACTCATGTAAGATCTTTTTACGCATTTACTGCGTACTTGTACTGGAGCAACATAGACAGCCTTTGGGTCTTTCATTTTCTGATAAAGAGTAAACATGAAATTATCCCATCCGCCATATCTGCGAGCTTCACTCCAGAAGATCGCCGGGCTAAATGAACATAAACCGTGAATTCCAGCGTCTCCTAACTTCATGCCTTCATAAAGCCCTAGGAAATTTCGTACACGCTCTTCCGCTTTTGCTAAAGGTCTTTCCGGCAGCACAAGATAAGAGGCCAGGGTTGTCGCTGCATTTACTTGGATAAGATCCTTTTCAAGGTCAAAACCCGAAGGAATAATCGCGTATAGATTATTTTGGCGTCCGTCATCAAGCACGACTTGAACGGCATAGCCCGCGAGATGGGCCGTCGGCGCCTCGATCGCAAAAGATCCGTCTGCTTTCACAACATTCATGTGCGCGGCGAAGTACTGCTTGCGATCCGGAGTGAAAAGAAAGACATCGCCTTTTTTAAAACTCCCGCCATACATCACCGTTCCAGCGATTCTCCAGCCATAGCGAGAGCCGACTTCACCCATTTCAACTTGGGGAGCAGGACCATCCGTCGCAAATCCCGTGCATTTTAAAGTCGGCGCGCCGTTGATTCGTTCCACGGTCACTTGAACCCAGTCGCGGGCTTTAGTAGTAAAAAAACAACTCGGAGAAAGAAATTTATGCTCTGCTAAAAAAACCTCGACGGGATAATCCGAGCGCCCAAACTCCGCGCACTGCCACTGCTGATCGGGCTCCTGTTCAAAAACGTGTCTTCCCGGGTCGCGATAGTTCCAAGAAAGCTTTTGTCCCGAAAAATTCCCCACGCAGAAAGGCGCGGCCAGAGTTAGAGACGGGAAGAACAGTAATAATAAAAACGCCTTAAAAATATTTTTCATGATTAACGTCCCTTCTGAAGAGCATTGAACTCTTCAACGGTCAGAGAATCCTTTTTAGATTTCGCATGGGATTTGAATTTACGATCTGCTGCTTCGACGACGTCAATAATTGTGACCTGTCTTTCGGGGCTCGCCGCTTGAATCTCTCCCAGCCACGACGGGAGCTTTGCCGTTTCGTCGTTACTTAAGCGGCCATCACCATTTTTATCGACATACTGAAAGTAGTCGCAGGCGTGATCCCGAAACTCCTCATCGGTGACGCCCTCTTCCAGATCGACAGTGGGCGCTTTAACTAAAGTCGTTTTTTGAGGCTGATGAGAACACGCAGTCGCCAGCAATAAAAAGAGAATAGTAAACGGAAAATTTTTTTTAGATTTGCACATGCCTAATTGAAACACATTCTTCGCGGAAACAGCAACGGGACTCATTGACACCTCGCTTTGGGCTTGAAGTCTCCAAACCTACAAAGAGTGGTAGCAATGAACAGACCAAGGATGAAAATCCTCAGAACAAAACTATAAAGAGACGAAGCGTCTCGTCCTGGAGCGTTGCCGAGTCTCCGGCAAGAAGCTGCCGGTAACCCGGCAGCTTGATATTTTAGCGAGAAGCGTTTTTAGAACACAACTCGGTATATTCTTGGGTGCTCATCGAACGCTCTTCTTTATTTCTGATAACCCAAAGATGTTCGTTCGTCTTTGACAGGAATAGATAGTAGTTGTCGCCCTGGTTATAAATAGAATTTTCTTTACCAAAGGTAACGACACCGTTTTTCATGCTCCATTTTCCGCTCTCAAATACCGCCCCACAGGATTCACAGTCGACAAATTTCTCTGTAAAAGTGTAGTTTTCTCCGACAAGTTGAAGGCTGTAGCGTTTTTTACGATCTTGCGTCGTGATGTCAAACGTCTCCTCAAGAACCTTGCCGTTGTGACAATCAACTGCAAGCGGCCCAACCTGGTGATAAAGAACTCCACCACCGTCGTCACCTTGGCAGCCTGAAAGCGCGACTACGAATATAGATAGTAAAGTTAATTTTTTCATTTGTTTCCTCCTGTTAAATGGATGCGTGTCCTTAATGCAAAACCATTCCCAGGCTGGGGTGCTGATATATTTGAGCTGACGTAAAAACGGCTGATTAAAATCTTATTTAAAGGAAAGCAATCCCGGATTCAGGAAAAGAATCCGGAGATCGGTGGGGGGCCTTAAGAACACACTCCCTTACGGCTTTTTCTTAAGAGAGCCCCGAATCTTCTCTAAAAGAAGTCCCAGCTTGTTTTTGCCTGTGCGGTCGCCGCAGTCGCCCCAATAACAGTCATTCTTCGTGTGTTCATAAAGGCGGGCGTCGCCGGTTGAAAGTAAAAGCGTCGTGAGCTCCGGATAGCGAGTGAATTTATCCCAGACGGCCTTCTCCATAAATTCATCTTTACGCTGTTCCCAATCGGCTCTTTTGGGAATGCTTTTGTCGCGTCCACGATTGGCGGCTTCCATAGGCGTCGGCGCCTCTTGCACCCAGGCGATCAGCTTCGCGTCTTCGTACTTATGTGCCTGGTAATAGTGTTCACTCGTGGGCCACCATTGGCCATCAACAAAAACCGGGAAAAGAGCAAAGTTGGAAAACTCGCCATAAGCTTGCTTCGTCGAATAAAAGTCTAAAACATCTTCTGTGTAAGGAGTCGATGCCGTTCGCGGGAAACTGTCGTAGTGAGAAACCTTTCTGTGTGTGCAAGAGACAGCAAGCGCAAGAAAGAAAATCAGGTTAAGATAACGACATCTCACAGAAAAATTCATCATAGAGATGGTTATTTCAAAAACGCTTCTAAAGCTCAATCAAATTTTAGCGTGTTGCATTCTGCTATCGACGGTTTTAGCATAGAAACTCATCATCAAAGCGAGGGGCCTCCAATGCTTAAAGTCAGTCTTATGGTTGCCGTTTTATCTCAAGCAGCTATTTCTCGCGCGGCAGATCGATGTCACTTCGTAAACGTAAAAGTCACGGCCAAAACTTCGGAATTAAGTGAATTAGTGATTTCTCCGTCGAAAAAAATCCTTTTAGAGGGAGCCAGCGCAGACAGAAAAACGCACGAAGGTCCTCTATGGCTTGAAGTGAAGGGAAAAAAGGTTTGCAAAATAGACGGTGGCATTTTTTCCGACATCTATTTAAATCGCTCCGCGAATGTGCTTCTGGTTAAAGAATATAGCGGCAGTTGTGGGCAGCATCGTATTTTGAGTTTGAAGGACTGCAGCCCCATTGGAGAAGTGGCCGAGTACTGTGGAGACGCTTCTATTCTCGAAAATAAACTCGTCAATGAGCCTCCGTGTGAGCCGCTGGATATGCATACGTCTTCTTGCAGTTCGGGGAAGGTCTTTAATTTTTCAAAGGGCAGTTGTGGTTTGAAGCTAGACCCGAAAGCGTCCGTGCAGCTCACAAAAAAGAAATTGGGAGTCGAACTCCCAATCGATAAAAAGTCTTATAAAGTTCTATATCCAGGGACCCCAAAGGCCGCACTGGGTGCTCCATAAATATCAAGCAGTCAAAAAGCTTACCAGTTCTTGTTTAACTTCTTGTAAACGTCAGGATCGCAATAGGTAGCGACCTTAAGGTTGACCCAAGTACATTGAAGTTGCGCGGCATTGGTCAGCAACAGTCGCAGACTTGCAGAGCTCGAACCCTCAGACAAATTGATGTAGTTTACTTGAATATCATCAAGTTCACGTGCATTCACGTCAGCGGGGCGCAAATCAATCATCTTGGTGGCGACAACCTGACCGTTGCGAACAAGGTTGATACGAAGATTCAGTTTGCCAAATGTTTGCGTGACAGGAATCTTATCGACCACATCCATATAGTAACGGACATGGCTGACGGGGATAACGACTTCGTCTTCAGAGGCGATGCCGAGAAGATTTCCTTCGAGCTTGCGTTCGTATCCGCCACCGACCAAAGCAAGTTGAATCTCTGCATTTTTTACGGATGTCATTCCGCGAATGTTGATGTTGTGAGTTTGCGCGATGTTGATATTAGAATATTCCCAAAACGCAAAATCGTTGTGCGTGGTGCATTCGCCATAACATGTTTTAGGGGCGCTCTTTGTTTCCGCCTGAGCAGAAAAACCGAACGAACCGATCGCCGCCGCCAACAAGAGAGTTCTTTTAAACATTTCTAAGCTCCTTAGTTTTATGATTTCGATGCTGCTTCTCATGCCAGTTCGATGCCACTTCAAACAACATTTATTTTGTGTTCCGCGCACGTCGGTGATTATCGTATAAACACTGCAGACGTCGATTGTCGTCTCATGCGTACGATTACACGGTCCTCTCGGTAATGATGAAACTTGCGAAGAGTGCGCAAGGGCGTACGAGGATTTTTTATTTTATCCGCATTATCGATTTGTAAATGGTCAGTCGACGTTTTCTTGAAATAAGAACTCCGAAAACTTTCAAGCACAAGGATTTGTATGCGGTTATTGTCTTCTTGGAAAACGCTCTTAGTTTGCATTCTCGTGGCAGCTTGTGCTCGCGGGCCCGAGGACGACGATTTCTCCGTAAACTCGTCAGGGCAGATTTTCGGCGGGGAAAAAGTAGCTTTCTCAGAGGCGATCGCTCGTTCGACCGTAGGAATTTATAATCGAAAACAAAAGACTTACTGTACGGGGACGTTGTTAGCAAAAAACATTGTACTGACCGCAGGCCATTGCCTTACGAGTGCTGACAGAGATCACGAGATCCGATTCGGATTGAAGTTGGAGCGAGCGTCACGAAGAGTTTTGAAGGCTCTCAGGGAGCCTCACTATACAAAGGATCCTATCTTCGGCCCTGCGAATGACGTTGCTCTTGTTAAATTCGAAGGCCGTGTGCCCGAAGGATACGTCCCAGCAAAACTCATCGAGAATTTTTCGAGCCTCAGAGTAAATGCGCCTGTTCTTATTGCTGGATACGGAATGGCTTATCCGCGCTTAAGAACGGGCCTTGGCACTCTTCGCAAGACGACGCTGCCTCTGTCTAAGCCTGACTATAAACCCAACGAGTTTAAGATTCTTCAAGAAGGTAAAACAGGAACATGCTTCGGAGATTCAGGAGGACCTGTCTATGCGATGGAGAGAGGCGAGTTCAAGCTCATCGGTGTTACAAGCAAAGTTGCTCGGAAAGAAAACGGGCACAGATGTTTAGGCTCTTCTATTTACTCTCGGGTGGATTTCTATCAGGCGTGGATCAATTCTGCGCTAGAAGCTTTAAATAAATAAAAAGAGCCCTCTCTTTTGCGGGAAAGGCCTTGAGTTTTTTTAAAGTCCGCCGAAAAGTTCGCGCTCGATCGCTCATTTATTGTGAGAGATGTTTATGTTGAGTGGGTGAAGTGCTGAATTACATAGCTGCTTTTGTACTTTTGCGTAGGAATTCAGCAAAAACGTGCTAGTATGCTCAGAAGTTGGGCATTAAAAAAGCTTGCAAGCCAGAAGCTTTCCCACTATAACCCGTAATCTCTTCAACGGGACATGTGCTTTTCAAGCTCTTGTAGACAGCTAACCATTTGATTTGTATTCAAAAGTCAGCGTCGAACTTGTTTTAGAGATTTTGAGTTTTTCTTTTTAAAAGTTTGTTTAAATTTTTTTAAAGAAAATGCTTTTTGGGTGTTGACAAGGTCGCTGACCTTCGATAAAACCTCTACCTCGTCGCTACGAAATATTAACGACGAGTAAGAATTCGCTCTTTGAAAACTGAATTAATATACATATATATATATATACTTTATTACTATTATTATTTTATTAGATTTAATGTGTGTTTTACCAAACACACAAAATTTTTTTTCACTTACAATTATGCATTATCATCCTTTTACACCTTGACATTTATGTATTTGAGCTTTTTACCAAACGCTCATACCCCCCTACTTATGAGAGCTAGTAAGTTAGGCTTTTCGTAAGAGTGTATAATGTATATTCTACAATTAACACTCTTACAATTTGCTTGACATCCCATCACCCTCATGTACTCTCATATCGTACACTCAATCTAACCACACTACACGAGGTTCCACAATCATGGCTCAATTCGACTTTAACGCTATAAAGCAAGCCGTGCATGACGCGCACGCGGAATCATCCGACCCGCACGCGCAACCGTCCGACGTCCAATACATCGACCCACGTTTGCCCGAAGCCGCCATAATCAATAACGGTGCTTTTGGTAAGTTCGGCTCGCAAAATCCATCACTAGCCCAGACTGACGCAATGCTCACCTATCCAGGCGCGGGCGACGTAGTGGTTGACTATAAAACTGGGCCGGAGGTTGTGAGCGGCTCCCCTGATTCATCGGATATCATGACCGCATCGGTTGCCGCCTCAAAAGAGACATTGCAGCGCCGCGCCTATATTGACGACCTGCCAACTTCCAACAGCCGGGGCGCTGATACGCCGCTGGAATGTACGCCGGGAATCACTATCCACAATTGCCCGCTCCTGGTATGGCTGGCGGTCGCGCGGCTCGACCTTGATGGCAAAGTGACGGCGTACGCCTTTGAACGTGATACGCAACATAATATTTATCTGCGCCCGTTTAGCCCAAATGCAAACGCCACTAAATTAAAAATAGATGTCCCGCTTACCATCCCGTATAAATTCAACGATGATTTTATTGTGGTTACATCTGAAGTCCTGAAGGGGGCGCGGCTTGAGCTTTACGACATCTTAGGGGCTGCGGAGCATTGTTTCCCTGAGATACGGCAGACGATGAATCTTGCGCTTGCTGGTAAGCTGTCAGGGCGTAAAGATTCACGCGACGCAGATAAGCGCGTACGCGTTGAACGTGTTAGCACGGTGCCACCTGCAAAGGTTAAGATGTTCGACGCATTATATCACCACATCATTAAACACGGTTTCAGGATGTTTGGCAGCGGTCGCAAGCCCATTTACTGGGATTGGCGGCATGATGCAAACGGGCGATTCCCGGCCCTGGGGTATGATGGTAAAACGTTGACTTATTCATATGACGTTAGCCAGGCGCTTGAATCCTGGGATGGCTTAGAGTTCGGGCGCGTTAACCTGGCTGAGTTTACGCAATCAAACAACACTCGCGTAAGCTCTCACGATTATGTAACGATAGCTGATTGGATGTTCCGAGCGGCTAACCTTGCGTTAAAAGACGGTGACGCGCGGGCGGTGCTGTTCGACGCTGCAAACGGCAATCCTGAGCATATCAAACTAGTTAATGCGTTTATTGACATGACGCCGGGTGTAACGTATCACCATAACGCAGCCAATATGATTGCGGGCGCAAGTCATGATGCGGCCTGGCATAACGTGATTAGATGTATGATGATTGGGGGCGTACTGCTCCAGAACGCGCAACATAGTGAACAGGATTCATTGATTGTTACTGAATCGATATTCAACTCAATAAAACGCGCATTTAGTTAAAAATGTGACGAATATCACTTGTATCTCCTGTACGGAACAGCTATAGTTATTTCAACAGAGCGACATGCTCAATAGCTAACAGGAGATACATCATGACCACATCAAGCCAACTCAAATCGCTCCACCTGGAAGCACAGCCGGATTCCAAATACTTTGACCGTGACACAATGAAGTTTTTCGGTGACACCATGTCAAACTTTGCAGTGTCAAAAGACGTTGTAGAAACTAACGACGGCGACCGTATCGCAGTATATGAACTGCGCCGTAAAGCTAAAACCCATAAGGGTGCGCCCGCTGGTATCGTTGCTTTCTTTGATATGAACGGTTTCCGCCGCCACGACATTAAAAAAGACCGCTTTTAATTATCATCGGGCGCTAGTCGCCCGAATACTAAACACATTCGAGGATAAGAAAATGATTACTTACGCTCAATATATGGCTGACCCGTCTAAACTGCATCAAGCATATTTCCTACAATTCGTTACTCCTTACGTTATGGGCCGTGTGCGCAAGGCTTGCAAGCTGGATTCCCTGAAGGCGTCACAATCGCCGTATTTTAGCGACGTTTACTCATGCGAGGATGTATGGAATAAACTTGCGTGGATTCCGACCGAAGCACTCCAGAAAATGAAAGCATGTGGTGAAACTAATTGCAATACGATTAGCAATGGTGTATGCATCGCAAAAGCGGCGGCGCGTCACTGGGTAGCTACTGCTGATATGACAGGGGTAAGAGTTGGCACCGCTAATTTTGTGAGTCCGAGCGCCGCGCGTACCTGTTACGCTTCTTTCGGTGAATCGCCTGAAGCCGTCAAAGCAATGATTGTTAATGGCGACGTTGTAATCGGTGAGCCTGAAGCCCGCGCGGGTTACTGCCTGGTGATTGACCAGGACGGGCGCTATCATTATGAGGTGATGTAATGGCTAACTATACACCCGCCCAGGTTACTAAGATTATGGCGCTCGCAGAAAATGCGAGCGTAGTTGAGGCCCGCAAAGTTATTACACTGTTCCGCGCTGGTGATGATAGCTATGCACTTTTCAGGCTTCAGGCCGCTAACCACATTCAACGCGTGACTATCTGCGCAGCGCTGAAACGCAAAGCGCTCAAAGGTGACGTAGAATATGCGGAAAAGCGTATTCATGACGGTAACACAATGTTTAAAGACTTTTACGCAGCGTTAAACGCCGCAGCAGGTTACACGGTTATTGAGGTGATGTGATGGATATAATCAAGCGCGTACCAATTAATAAAATTGCGGCCCGCGTGACTGAAGAGGGCGAACATTACACCCCACCTAAAAAGGGCAACGGTGTAGACCGTGAAACGCCGTACCCGGTCGTTAAAATCATTGATTGTGTTAATCCGACTCAGGCGCAAGCAATAATTAATATGGTTGGCAAGCGTCGCGGTCGTCTGGTCGTGATTGGGCGCTTAGACCACGTTTATTATAAGCAACGTTGGGTGTGTCGCTGTGATTGTGGTATGTATACACTACGCAGCACGAAAGCAATGAAAAACACGGCTCACGTTGATATGTGTGAACAATGTCAGCATTTGCTTTATTTAAAGCGCAATGATATATGGAGGCGCACAGGCAAAGAGCCTACGCCTAACGACGTTGCAGATTATACACCAGAGTGATTATATGTGATGCATATCACGGCAATGATATGTTGAACGTCTATACTTAATTCATCTTATACAGGAGGCACAATATGAACCGTTCAACTCAGATTGATAACGATGTTAAATACCTGGCGTACGCTTTCATTAGCATCATTGGCACTGATAAGTTTACGCCTGAGATGTCAACAGCGCTTGACCGCGCCGCTTTTGAAACGGCTCGCATGGCTGACATCTGCGACTTTTGCAACATGGAAACATACGCAACTATTTTCCTTAGCTACATTGAACAGAGTCAGCTTTTTAAACCGTTCATTGCTGGTGCTGTTGATGAATATTCAGTATGCGGCGTCCAGTTCGGAGCGCAGCGGTTAGTTTTCCGCGCGTGCAACATGCAGTCAAACGGCGTCACTATTCAATAATGTGATATGTGTCACTTGACTTACTGTACGCAACAGCTATACTGTATTCATCAAGACAACAACGGAGCAAGACGATGAAAACAGCACATTATTTCGCAAGCGGTAAGACAAAGTTTATTGAGTTCGGTTGGAATGGTAAGTTAGTTGGGAGTGAGCGTATTAGGGTAGTTGGTAAAGTCGATGCCCGCGCAACCGCCAAACGTCACAACGCTAAACCCTGGAACTTTTAACAATCGGCCCCTAGTGGGCCACCCTCACCCTGGAGGTGACTTATGACAAAGCAAAAACAATTTAAACCGCTGAAAGGCAAATGTCCGGTTTGCTCTGGTGAAATCGAAGCGCTGAAGCCGCCGCGCTATGATGTTTGGGATAGCGTTTGCGAGTGTCCGAACTGCAAACACGTATTGTATAAAATCGCTACTCACTGGAAAGTTTCTTTCCATACGGTGCCCAAATTAGCGGAGCGCGTAGCATGATTAGAATGTGGATTGACCAGCCGTCGACGCTTCAGCATTTCCATCACTTACATGGTGTGAATGTACTGGCTGAATTCCCGAACGGCAATTATAACGTAAGGATTTATTTTCTTGATGGGCCAATAGTCTCTCAAATGATTCCTTATTGTGCATTATCAAAAGGCTGGAATAAGAAGGATAACAACTAATGTTACCATCAATTAAAATTCACATTATCGATTTGCTAATTAAGACGGCTCCCGATGACCACAATTCATCATACGCGCTGGATTCCCTAAGCTGCAATATCCCGGCGAGCATGTTAAAGGTCGGTTGCATTGTGTGGAATAAAACCGCAAATGCGCCGATGGTCGTTAACGATATTAGCCGCTTTGCTAATACGAACCATGACGGGCATGATTTAATATTGCATTTGAGCCGCCGCGATGCTGACCCAATTATGTACTTTTGCGCCCGCAAAGAATTAGTGACCCTTTACAGAATCTGAGGTGTATTATGTTTAGTGTAACCTGGCTTTTAGTTTATACCCTGTGCAACTCTGACGGCGTTTGTGATGAATTTATTGCAGACGAACTAAATAACCGCGCTGATTGCGTCGCAGCAATGCCAGCCGTACCACGTGAGGCCGTAGAATTGCGTTGCGTCCTGAACGGTGTAAGCGATAAGGATAAAATGTAATGACTGACAGCAAATTGGATTTAATCAAAATCACTGGTTTTGATTCATATTGCGACGGTGCGCCGCACGATTATAACCCGTATCAACACGGCTCGCCTGAGTTCCGGGCCTGGTCGGACGGCTGGTATGATGCCGCAAAGCAATACAGTTCGCCGCATGACGGATTTAGCGGCCTTATCTCAGCAGTAATAACGGTGATTGTTTTCATTGCCGTTATCGTTGTAAGTGTGGTTAGTCTTATCAACTTTATTTTCGAGGTGTAAAATGAAAAAGTTATGTTTAATGTTGTTTGCAGTCCTGGCGGCGGCGATGCTTTCCGCTTGCTCTCACGGTGATTATTCTGTCGATACTAAAGCGACCGATTACAGCAATTTAAATTTTATCGGTACACCCTCCGCACTTATCGGCGGTATATCCGGCAGCTCAACGCCGTTAACCGAATCGACGTCGGTCACGGCAAAACATGCCGCGCATATGTTGCTTAAAACATCCGTTAAGGAAAGTAGCCTATGTGATGTAAGCGTTATTGCGCAAAGCAATAGCAAGTCGGATATTCATAAATACAACGTTGCTAACGTTGGCGACAATATCACGATTTACGGCTATTCCGGCTTTACCGGGTTGCCCGTATCGAGCAAAGGGCGCATAGTTGCTAATGTTCCGGCGTCGGATTGTTCGTACATGGTGACAACGGCGGGCGGCGTCCAGGGCATGTCCGGGGGTGCGGTAGTCAACGATAAAGGCGAGGTGATAGGTATCCTGTTAGGGCTGGATAAGAAGCGTCAGCAGGTCGCAATTCTCCCGGTACAGAAGTTTATCGGTATGCTGCCAATCGCCATGCGTGACCAGATTAAGGCGGAAAACCCGGATATATTTCCCAAACTGGCAAGCAATTAAAGAAGTGTGATGTTAATCACAGCACGCTTTTCGGAGCGTGCTAGAATTAAATCATACAGAACAGGAGACACAATATGTTAATCGATGCTAGAGACAACGGACATCCTAAACCGATTCAGTACATGGGAACGGTGATAATGGTTCCGCGTCATGCCAAATGGGTAGCTATTGACGCCGATGGCGTAGTGTGGGCATATCTTATCGAGGATGAACCGCCGCACGTACCCGCCGTAAGAGGGGCAACGCGCTGGTGTACTATGTGGAGCAATGACAAAGTATTTTGCGGTGCTGCTGAACTGGGCGGCGTTAACTGGAAAGAAACATTGATGAGGGTTGAATAATGAAAACTGCACATTTGATTAAATATAGTGTTGGTGGCGCTGTTCCGATGATGATGGTTTGTTTTGGCATCGACGGAAAGATGGAACCTGGCGACTATGTAGGGTATTCAGTTAACAGCGTTGAAGAAGCTAGACTTCTGGCAATTAAACACTTTGCAACGCCGCATAATTTCTAAGAGGTGATGAAATGGCGAGATTTAATGAAGTACAAAAAGCATTTGCGCGGGCCATTTCTCTGACTGAGAAATCACCGCTTGATATTAGCGATATCAACTACGCCGCCGTTAACCTGCTTGACTGGGCTATGCGTAACGTCCCGGCTATGAAGTATGAAGCGCGGGCATGTTTACAGGGTCACAGGGGCGCAGATGATGCGATGCGTTGCTGCTGGCGCGTGATGCAAATCAGAGCTGACGAGGTGACGCAATGATGGAATTTAAATGCGTTGTCTCTCACGAGCAGCATAAAAAGATAGTCGAGCAGGTTAAAAAGATAGTCGCAGAGCTTGATTTAGATGAGGCTGACGCATTTATCTACGCTCACGAACTGATTGAACTGGCTTACCGGGAGGCGACTGAACGATGCACTATGAAATAGGCGGGACGTATTATTTAAAGCGTAGTTATCTGGCTAACGGTATCGAGTTAAACAATTATAACGCCGATAACGTGCTACGCGGTAGCGCCGTTTGTTTACGCGCCGTTACGCCTGTGCTTAGCTTGCTGGCTGATACAGTTCAATTAGCCACAATCGAAGCGGTGATTGATTATTGTAATGGCAAAGAGTCAGTTTTCTTTGTCGCTAACCTGGCAGACCTTGCCGCAACGCTGGAGGATTTAGAAAATGAAACGTAGTGATTTGCTGTTGGTGCTGCTGGCGTTGCTGGTATCACTGTTCTACCTGGTTCACATACTTATTCAAGCTCTGTGAGCTGGTTCACATAAAGGCGAGAAATTAAAAATTCTCGCCTTTTTCTATTGCGTTATTGTACGAAACAGCTATAGTTAAATCACCGGGCAGCATTGAGTTGCCGGATGTAAATCAAATCAACCTAACGAGGTGTATCATGGATATCGTATTTGCAATCATTACCGTAACATTGTGGGTCGTAGTTGGCGTTGTCGCTGCAAGGCGTGAGCGCTCTGTCGTAGGCTGGATGTTTATTAGCGCGTTCATTAGCCCCTTTATTGTTCTGCTTATTATCCTGTGCCTCCCTAACAAGCGCAAAGTGCGGTTGGCTGAGGAAGAAAAAGAATTACAGCGCCGCCGTGAGCACTTGGAAATCGTCGCAGCCATTGCGGGCCGCAAAGATTGATGCTCACCCCGGCAGAATATAAGGTAAGGGATAATTTTCGCAACGGTCATTATATTCTGCACGATACCTTAACAGACCGCTTTACCTGGACAGGTAAAATTAGAGCTAACAAGATTAACAATGTATTTATTGAGCATCTTGTTAACGTACAGCTAATCGAATATATCAAGGTCAATATTGACTGTGAAAGATATAAACTAATGGGGCCGGGAAGATGCATGTTACCCAAAGTAAAGTCAGTGAAGAAATCGAGCGCTTGACTGGCTTGATGCGAAATAACCCATACGCATTATCACTAAGGGAGGATTTTTATTTAGCGGTGTTGGTAGCGTTGCGTAATCGGATGACTCCGGTTTATATGGGGCGACCTGTAAACCGCGAATCTGATAACTGGATTCAGCTGACAGAATCCGAATACAGCAACGCCGTAACGAATCCCGATATCTGGGAAGTAACAATTTTCTGGACTAAGTAACACGTCACGGAATGACCTTAACCACAATAATTTAAGAGGTGATAACATGGCTCAACCTAAATTGTTTTGTGACAAAGCATCGGCTCGCCGTTTTCTGGTAAATCTGGGCGTACCGCGTGAATGCGCAGCGCCGCTAATCGAAGGAACAGCCGCGCCCTATGCCGTAAGTGAAGACAACGTAGAAGACACGTTGATGAATCTGAAGGCGCAAGGCCGCTATTCCGCACCCGTTCAACCTGTAAAAAGCCGCAACATCCCGCGCTACGAGCGCAATGGTGTGGTTAAGCCGCTAAGGGGCGTCACGCTGCGAATCTGGGACTGCCTGGACGAACTGCGGGCCGAAATTAGCGGGCGTTTCCCTACTCCCCAGGACGTGAATGCACTGGCTGACGTACACGGATGGAACCGCATAACAGCTAACCGCCAGTTTAACGCATGGCGTACGTTCAACGGTGCCGCATAATTATTTTTAAAATTAGCGTCATTCTACTTGTAATCCTGTACGGAATGACGCTAAATAGTGGCTCACCCTGGAGGCATCACAATGACAATCTTCAAAGACGACGTGAATATTCAGCAAGGGATTTTCGACCGGGATTATATCACCGTTGGGGAAATCTGCGACACGTACAACGTCAAGCGCTCTTCCATCAAGTTCGCACGTGAGTGCGGAAAACTCCCTCACGCTATCGCCGTTGGTACGCAATACATCTGGAACCGCGAAGCGCTGCAACCGTTTTTAGACCAGTGGGTTAACGAGGTAATGGGGCGTCGCAATGGTTGATTACATGGATAACTTTCCTTCGGAAATCCGTGTATTGCCAAACTGGTACCCAGCGAACTCGCAAGGCGCTCCTTGCGCATATTCATCAACCGCCGGATTGTTACCAGTAGACCCGAAAGTCGTGGGCGGCATGGATTACGACACTGCGATTCAAATTGCTGAATTGACAGGCTGTTTCATTGGCTATTATCTCACTGCCAATGATGAATACTCATGCATTGATTTAGATGTTAAAGACGCTGAAACGAATCCGGGCGAACCTGCAAAATGGACTACGCCGGAACAGTTCGCGAACTATCGTCGCATCATGGAAATTTTCGACAGTTATACCGAAGTTAGCCGTCACGGTAAAGGCGTGCATATCTGGTTTAAAGCTAACATTGGCAAGGGTTGCCGTCGATGGGGCGTTGAGCTGTATAGTCAGGAACGTTTTATGATTTGCACCGGGAAATTTCTCGGAAAAATCAAGCCTGTCAATTCATACATCCTCGAAGCTCAACAGCTGGCGGAGTCGCTGCGCGATGGCGACGAGCCTGATTACGAATTGATTGAATTCGATGCTACTGAATCGGATGAAACTATTTATTTGCGTGCTCGCGGTGCTGAGAACGCGGCTAAGTTTATTGGCCTTGCTGAAGTTGGCGACTGGAATAATTGGGGATATCCGTCCCAGTCTGAGGCTGATTTATCGCTCATGTCGATGTTTGCCTTCTATACGGAAAGCAACGAGCAATGTCGTCGACTGTTCCGCATGACTCAACTGGGCTTACGCGAGAAGGCAACGAAGAGCAACTATCACGTTGACCGCTTGCTTAAAATCTGCCGTTCCCGTATGGCTCGCGAAGCGGCTCAGGCGACCGCAGACCTTGAGCACGGTAAAGCCCTGGCTGACAGCCTGATTGCTCGCATGAATGCGCAATATGCCGCCGTTGGCGCTGCGCACATTGAGACTGAGGCCGAAGACCCGTTTATGCCTGAAGACGTCGAGCCAGCTGTCGCCGCACGTGCTGCCAGCTATGTCCCGATGGAATGGCCTCCCGGCTTCGTGGGTCGCCTGGCGCAATGCTTTTATAAATCGTCGATTCGCCCTATCCGGGAAGTGTCAATTATTGCGGCGCTGGGCGTCATGGCGGGCATCGCGGGCCGTAGCTACTCTATTCCGCGCTCTGGCCTTAACCTTTATCTGGTGCTGCTGGCGCAATCTGGTGTGGGCAAAGAGGACATGCATAGCAGCCTGTCGATGACTATGGAAGCGCTGACGCGTACCGAAAACGCATCGCCTCACGCTTATTCTATTTTCGACATCACGCGCTACGCGTCCGGCCCTGCATTAATGAAGGCGCTTGCAACTAATCCGTATAAGAGTTGCATCAACGCGAACGATGAATGGGGTAAAACCATCGAAATGCTTAGCAGCGGCAAGACCCCTAACGGTCTGGATACGTTAAAGCAGGTGATGACGACGGTTTACCACAAATCAGCGGTAAGTAGTACCCTGGGCGGGACGGCTTACGCCGATAAAGAAAACAACGTTCAGGCGACTGGCGGCGTTGCATATTCGTTCATCGCTGAAGCAACGCCGGATACTTATTACGGTGCGCTTGACCGTAGCATGATGGAAGATGGATTCTTATCCCGTTTCCTGTGCATCGAATATACCGGGATTCGACCGCCGCGCGTTAAGAAGCCAGCGGCCTATCTGCCGGATGATGTTATTTTCATCCTGAAGGCCATTGTCGCAAACGCATCGCTTGAGGTTGGTAAGAATTCATCTACTGACGTTTCAAGCTCTCCGGTCGCTGAGAGTATTCTCGACGCATTTGAAAAGGAATGTGATGAGGGTGTAAACGGAACGGATGACGATTCAAAGCGCCAAATCTGGAGCCGTGCGCACCTTAAAGCGCTGCGCCTTGCGTGCCTGTTGGCGGTAGGTGATGATTACCATACGCCATGTGTACAGGAGCAGCACGCTCGCTGGGCTATTGAGCTGGTTAAAACTGATATGCGCACCATGTTCACGCGCGTAAAAGATGGTTCAATTGGTAAGTCTGACGATGCGAGAATTAAAAAGGTTATCGGTCTAATTTCGGAATACTATTCGCAGAAATTAAAACCTGTTAACCCGGTTGCGCGAGCTAATGGAATTGTAACGCGTGCCGATATTCAGAAACGCGCATATAGCTATGCTGCATTTTCTAAAATGAAGGGTGGCAACGCTACGGTTGCAATTGACCAGACGATGCGTGCGATGCTGGATATGGGATATCTGGTTGAGTGCGACCCTAAGAAAATGGCAGAGCTTAATTTAAAAGGTAAATGTTACACAATTACCGAAACTTTAATTAACGTTATAAATGAGGATTATTTACATGATTAAAGCGCCTCAATATCGCCAGCGCAATAAGCCTGGCAAGCGTGAATTCGATTGCGTAGGTGGGCCGTATCATGGGCAGCGCATCCCGTTGCACGCGGTCGACGGGCAAATCTGCTCAGCCTATTTTAGCGTGCCGTCGTACAACAATGGCGAGCGCGGGCGTTATGTTGATTCACGCGGTGACGGTTCCCGCGTAGTTGAATGGGAGCCAATTGTATGAATAAAGTAGTGTGGTCATTATTCGACGGCTCCGGGTTGATGGTTGAAGAATATGCCAAATACGGCTATCAGTGTTATTGTATTAACGCTGACGAAGGTAATCACGGCGAATATTTTATCAAGGTCAAGCATCCAAATATTCATTACGTTAATAAGTGGATTGATACCGATTGGTACGGCGAAGAGCTGCCGCAGCCCGATATCATTTTTGCGTTTCCTGATTGTACTTTCCTTGCCGACAGCGGCGTTAAGCATACGCGTAGTCAAGACGACATCCTTATGGCTGTTAATCTGGCTAAGCACGTTGAAATTATTGCTAATCATTATGGCGTACCCTGGTTCGTCGAAAATCCGGTAGGTAAACTGTCTAAGCTATGGCGTAAGCCTAACGTATACATTGACCCATACCAGTACGGCGGATACCTGGAAGATAGCGATGGGTCATTTCATGCCCGTATGCCGCTCAGGGACGCATACACCAAAAAGACGGGTATTTGGTGCGGCAACCGCTTTGTCATCCCTGAGCGCAAGCCTGTCCCGCATATCGGCTGTTTCTGGGGATGGGCCTACCTGGGCGGGAAGTCGCCGCGAACGAAACAGCTCCGGTCACTGACCCCGCGCGGCTGGGCCAGGGCAGTTTTCCAGGCGAATTGAGATATGCATCACATCTAAGACCCTTCGGGGTCTTTTTTATTGTTGACAGTGTACGCAACAGAGATTATATTTACCACATATCAACAAGAGAGGTGATTTATGACACATTCAGAACTGATTGCGCTGGGCCTGTTACGCATCGCAGAAGCTGAGCCGTTTAAGCTGCGCCCGGTACGCGTACTGACCCGCAAGCGCTCAATGACGCAACCGCGTGCAATTGTCGATATCATGAAAGACGAGGGTGGGCGCTTTGACAACATTCCATGTCGTACAGATGACCTTGAAAAAGATATGCGGGCCGTTGAAAAGTCTCGTGAACGTCGCAATAAGGCTGAAACTCTCCTGTGCGGAGGACGCGGGCGCGGTAAATCGGTTATCGATAAGGCGGTAAGGGTCAGCGAAGCTGCATTAAAGGCTGCGCGAATGATTCAGGGTAAGCCGCCGTATAATACCTGGACTAACTATTGTTACGGTGACGGATATTTTGCTCGCAGCTGCATTGATAAGTTCGGTGAGAAAATGTGGGAAGCAGCAAACGAACTCGTGAGAGGTGAATGATGAAAACGATAGCTCAAATCCATACAGCTGCTCGTGCTAACTACCGCGCTAACTATCGCTCGTTGATGTATAAACTGGTGAAGCTGATTATTGCCAAGCTTGACCGTACGGTTGACCATAATTGTTTCTTCAATCACGACATCTTTATGTGGCGTGATGTATTAGACCATAACGAGCATGTGACATTGATGCGTATGTCTGACACTGCCAAACGTACGGAATCAAAATTTCACGTTAAGCTCTTTAAAATTAAAGAATATACGTTACGTATTCACGTTAGCGAAAGTGGTGTGTCTGCGTTTCTATATCAGGTTAGGGGTGAATGATTATGGCTTTTAAACCTTTCCGCGATTCGCGACCTATGGAAGAAAGGCCGATTGAGATACAAGTCGAAGCTGTTTTCTTTCAGTATATTCGAGATGTGCAACCGCCTTTGTCTAAGAAGCAGCAAGGTAAAGTAATGGGTGCATTTCGTGAGATAACGAGCCGCTTTAAGCTGGAGGTAAAAGATGAAAAAGGTTCGAATTAGCAAAATACTGCATTTTGACGCCAACACGCGTTTGATGTGTCCAAATTGCGGAACTATCAGTAACAAGCATAAGCCGCATTCTCCGCGCGAAGAATGCTACTGGGATGAGCAGCTGAGTCCTAGATTCGTTTTCCTTCATACGTGTCATCGTTGCGGCTACACTGACAATGAAGGAAGTGGCTTCACAGATAGCGGAAACGATTTGCGAGATGAATTTGTTAACATGAATAAGTGGGACGAAGAACTTGACAAGCTGCATGACCAAATTGCTGAATTGCAATTAAAGCTCATTAAAGCTCGCGAGCTATGGGAAAAATGCTGGGAATCTACGGAGGACTACGCCGGATAAAAATAATTTCAAAAACTACTTGTCATCCAGTTTGTGATGAGTACATTAGGTTCCAAGACGAAGAGGAATCGCGCAAGCGTGAACTCCATCCCTGGCGGCGGGGCAGATGACCACACAATACACCGCACGTTGAGCCAGCTTAGTCTGGACAGGGCCGCACGAGGCGCTGACGGAAAAAGATTCGTGACGTAGTTGGGTGAGTTAAGCGGAGCCTGGGGAAGAAGGTCGACCAGAACCGGGAAAACTTAGTCACTCAACAAACAGCAAGTAGTAGGCCGCTATTTGCTGCGCAGTGATAGTGCTCAAAGCTGCTTAAATGGGTAAATAGTCGTAAAGCCTAGTTGACTACCATCTATCAATACTGCACCAGAGATTGCACGTGTCCAGCTCCGCGCTGGAATTAAACGAAGCTACGGCAAAGTAGGCGTGCAGCCTCACCAGAGAGTATTTAAGGATGAGTATTCTCTTGTGAGGTACTATGGTCTATCGGAGAAGATATAGCCCTGTCACGGCTAAGAGCCGGGTTCGATTCCCGGTAGTACCGCCAGAGCATGACGCGTGAGGTGATTGTTTGCAATCGGATAGCCCTAACCATTCCCCTTCGGTTAGGGTTTTTTTTTCGCTTGCAATCAGGTTTAGATGTGTGACAATGCTTCGCACATACAGGAGGGTTACAATGGTTAATATCAGAACTAAAGGCGCAAGCGGTGAACGTGAGATTTGCGACGCCATTAATGAGATTTACGACGAGCTTGAAAAAGAGCTTAACATCACCATAGATTCAATCCTACGCGCTCAGCGTAACCAGATTCAAACGGCTGTAGGCGGCGATGACGTCACGAATACGTGCGGTATGTCCATTGAGGTTAAGCGACAGGAAAAGCTGGCGATTAATACCTGGTGGAAGCAATGCATGGAGTCATCGCGCCGCAGCGGTAAAATCCCTGTGCTGCTGTATCGCCAGTCGCGCAAAGCGTGGTCATGCATCACCTTTGCCGAACCGTACCGCCGTTACTCCCAGGAAAAACAATTATTCGTGCGCGTTGAAATGAGCTTTGATGACTTTAAGAAGTGGTTCAAAGAACATGCACGCGTTTACATCACTATGAACGGGAATCCAAAATGAAATTTATCGACAGTTACAATATTGAATGCAAAGACGCGCTTCATAGCCTCAACTGCGACGTCACCAATGCAATTTCGTTCACTTTACGTAGCAGTGAAACAAATCCTGATATTACATCTAAAGAGATGTTTTACACGGTTAAGGAATTGCATAACCAGATTGTTAAAGACCTGTTCCGTCCGATGGAAAGTCGTCAGGATGAACTGCTCCATGCCGTAGTCGGTATCGGTGGCGAAGCTGGTGAGCTGCTGGATTGCGTGAAAAAGCACGTATATTACGACAAGCCTCTGGATGTTAAAAACATTCTGGAAGAAGCTGGCGACGTACTGTTTTATCTGAAAGCGATGCTCATGCTTATCGGTATGGATATCACTGACGTCGAAGCGTACAACTTTAAAAAGCTGTCGGCCCGCTATCCTGACGGGAAGTTTACCACACTGCACGCAGCGGCTCGCCTCGATAAAGCCGAAGAAGAAAAGCCAGCTTGCGAGCACAGAAATGTGCTGTATAGCGTGAATGGCGCTTACTGTCCTGAATGCGGAAATGATGTGTTGTGACTTAAAAAGTGATGTGCGTCACATCTTCTAACAGATAACAATAAAATCCGTCGAAAGGCGGATTTTTTATTTGACTCGCAATACATCTAAGCATATAGTTAACACATCAAGACGAGACACGGCGACAACGCCGAAAGATACACAACAAAGCGAGGCATCAAAATGGCAACTCCAATTTCACGTTCAATCAGTGACCTTAAAGGTCAAAAGGTAGCACAGTTTAACGACGTTAGCGCCAAATGGTATAACGCTAAACAAAAGCTGGATGCCGCGAAAGAAGAAGAGCGCGAACTCCGCGACGAAACTTTCAGCATGGCGTTTGACGGCAAAGCTGTTGAAGGCACTAACAAATTCGGCATGGCACAGGGTTACGTGCTGACGGCAACTCTGCCGTACAACTACAAAGTCGACCCGGCAATCGCAGCGGCAGCTAAACATCTGAAGGAAGTATGCGATATCGACGTCGCCGCCCTAGTCGAATGGAAGCCGGAACTGCGCATCGGTGAATATCGTAAGCTGAACGCAGAGCAGAAGAAGGAATTCGATAAATTCCTGACCATCACGGCGGGTACTCCGCAGATGAAGATTGCTAAACCGAAACGTTAATTTAATCGGCCCGGTTCTCCGGGTCAGCTTTAAAACAAATCATATTCAATCTGGAGCATTACAATGAACACTATCAGCAAAAACTATCTGTCACGCGTTGTAGATTCTGCCGT
The DNA here is from genome assembly GCF_030169785.1 of Bdellovibrio sp. 22V. Classification (NCBI taxonomy): domain Bacteria; kingdom Pseudomonadati; phylum Bdellovibrionota; class Bdellovibrionia; order Bdellovibrionales; family Pseudobdellovibrionaceae; genus Bdellovibrio; species Bdellovibrio bacteriopascens. Next base: position 3,082,458 of record NZ_CP125854.1, on the reverse strand, counting down.
CGAAGTCCGTATTGTTTACGACTACGACAACATCGACCAGGCGATTCAGGCCAAAGCTCAGACTGCTATCACGACCAATGTCGTCAGCCGCAACCGCGCACCGTCGTCGGTCGCCGTGGGTCGCGTAGAAGAAGACCGCCCGCCGTTCAAGACCTGGAGCTACCTGGCGGCGAAAGGCTCCGACCTGCAACTGGGCGATGCTGTAATTGTGGTTAACCCGCACAATGGCGCTCCGCAAATCGCTTACGTCTATGACGAGCGTCCGATTAATATCGACCGCATGTCACGCAGCGCTGGCGGCAAAGACAGCTCGAATCCGTACTTCTGGCAGTGGATTGTTCAGGTGATTGACTTCACCGAATACAACAAGCAGAACTCTCTTCGGCACGAGTTTGCTGAAAGCTGTGAAGCAGAGCTGTCTAAACTTGAGCAGTCTGTACGCACGCTGGACTTGCCGAGCAGTCTGCCGTCTGCGCAAGTTGCTCTGAATAATATCCCGTTCGGTACCGCTTAATCAAACTTGCCAGGGACGGCAACCACTAAGGTAATCATTATGGCACAATATGAATTTAACGCATCGTCCTATGGCCGTTGCACCATGATTTGCGATGCATCTTTTTGCCCGGACACTGGCGCGGCTGGCTTTGCTGGCTGGATTAACGGAACTGGTGGAGGTGGTGCGGTTGATGGTGGCGTACGCGAAAAAGTTCGCAGCAGTAATGATGCTGAATTTATTGCAGTTATTAACTGTCTGCACATGGGGTTGCAGCGCGGATTGATTCGGGAAAACTTTTCTGTACTGATTCAATGCGACAATGAGAACGTCGTCAACGCGCTGACCGGGAAGAAGAATGCTACATCACAAGTCGGTATAAAGACGGTCACGCTGCTGAATGAGTACAAGAAGCGTTTCAGTCTCAGCGTATCGATTCGCTGGATGAAGGGTCATGCACAGAATACATGCAGTAAGAACGTTGCCCACAATAAGTGCGACGAGACCGCTAAGCGTCACATGAAGCGTCGCCGCAGCGAGATACGTGCAAACGACTGTCGCAACCTGCACGGCATCGGTCGCGATAAAGCGCCGGAAAAGGTTGACTCCAGTTTTAAAAAGCGTACATATGAGCGCATGGAAATCGACCAGCTCGATATCGATACGCGCAATAGTAGAATTCGCACTATGTTAAAAACAGCTTCTCGCCTCTGGGGGTAATGATGAGCTTTAAACCACTGAAGGCGTGTGACTGGGATGAGACGAAAGTTAAATTCCCGTTGTTCGCACAGCCTAAGATTGACGGTGTTCGCGGTCTGCATCCTAAAGACTTTATGGTTGCTCGCACCCTGAACCGTTTCGATAATAAGTTCTTCAGTACGTCGAATAAATATAACAATTCTAGCTTACGGGGTATTGACTCCGAATTAACGCTAGGGCACGATATCACTCGACAAGATTTGTGCCGTATCACGTCAAGCGCATTGAGCACTATGGCTGGTGAGCCTGAGATTGTGATTAACGCGTTTGACATCTGCGACGTTAACGCCGCTGAAGTACCGTATGAGCGCCGTTATGAAATGTTGCAGCTTCACGTATACAACATGAATCGCGCTGGCTTTAACCACATTCAAATCGTACCGTCGTTCTTGTGTAACAATCTGGACGAGTTTTTGGAGCACGAAGAGCGCTGGCTAGAGCAAGGCATTGAAGGCGGGATTCTCCGCTCACCAACCGGACGCTATAAGCATGGTCGTTCGACGGTGCGCGAGCAGCTGAGTATGCGTGTCAAGCGCTTCGTTGATGAAGAGGCCTGGATTGTCGGCTTCACTGAAGCGATGGAAAACCTGAACGAAGCGACGATTGACGCGCTGGGATACACGAAGCGCAGCTCGCACCAGGCGAACAAGGTCGGCAAAGGCATGGTAGGTAACATCATCATGTTCAATGACGAGATGGGTGACTTCGAAGTAGGCCCAGGGAACTTGACTCATGAAGAGCGTGTGCTAATGTGGAACGCCCAAGAGCAGTACATAGGGAAGATTGGCAAGTTTAAACACTTCCCTCGCGGGCGCAAAACAGGTTATCGCTTCCCGACCTTCATTAGCGTGCGTGACCCGAAAGATATGTAACGCAGCAAAGAGAGGATATATGTTTTCAACTACAGCACAGGAGATATCGACCAGCGGCGTCAAATGTATGGTGTTCGGTCGCTCTGGCATGGGTAAAACCATGCTGGCTGCAACACTGCCGCAGCCGATTATTATCAGTGCTGAATCCGGTCTGCTCTCACTGTCTCGTGAGAACATTGTAAGAATCTACGGTGAAGGTGCATGGGGTGTGAATTACGACCCTATCAACGTCATCAAGATTAAGACAATGCAGGATTTAGCAACGGCGTTAACGTGGTGTAAAGACCCGAACAATCATCAATACTTCCAGTCAATCATGCTCGACTCACTGACTGAGCTGGCTGAAGTAGTGCTGAAAAACGCAAAAGGTCTTGTAAAAGACCCGCGCCAGGCGTACGGTGCTTTACTCGAAGAGATGATGGATGGCGCTCGCCAGTTCCGTGATATCCCGAATAAGCATGTTGTTCTGGTTTGCAAAGAAGAGCAGTTCAAAGATGAGCTGACTGGCTCGAACAGAATGGGGCCGATGATGCCGGGTACTAAGTTATCCGCTCAGCTGCCTTACCTGGTGGATGAAGTTTTTGCATTGCGCATGGGACGTGCGCCGGATGGTTCGAAGTATCGTTACATCCAGACTCAACCGGATATGCAGTACGAAGCAAAAGACCGCTCTGGTCGTCTTGCTGAAGCGGAATTCCCGCACATGGGTATGATTTTTAACAAAATTTTAGGAGTTTCACAATGACTATGATTGCAATGATGGCTGGCTTCTCTTTCGACGCGTCTCAGATTGCACCTGACCAGGGTGTTGCTGGCCCGGTTCCCGCTGGCTGGTATGTGGGTATGGTCGAAAAGTCTGAAATCAAGGCGACCAAAGACGGCACAGGCGCGTATATCGCGATGACCGTCAACATTGTTGAACCGCAGCAGTTCGCGGGCCGCAAGGTGTTTACCAACTTCAACATTAAGAACAACAATCAACAGGCTGTTGATATCGCGTACGGTCAGCTGTCGGCGCTGTCTCACGCTGTAAATATCATCAACTGGAACGACACGAGCATGTTGCATAACATCCCGTTTAAGTTCCGCGTTAAAGTGCGCAAAGGCGATGGTAACTACAGTGATTCGAACGACATCACCAAATACTCACCGATGACTGAAGTCGTCGTGCTGGGGCCGGAAGGCGGTGCGACCGCAGCAGCTCCGGTAGCTGTTCCGGGTATGCAGCAGCCGCAGCAGCCGATGCAACCGCAACAGCCGCAGCAGCCGATGCAGCAGCAAGCTCCGGTTCAACAGCCTGTGCAGCAGCAGGTACAACAGCCACCGATGCAAGCTCAGCCGCAGCAACAGGTTCAGCAGCCTGTCCAGCAGATGCAGCAGATGCAGCAGCAGCCGCAACAACCTCAGCAGCCTGTACAGGCTCAGCAGGGTCTGCCGCAGCAGCCGTGGGAGCAGAATCCGGCCCAGCAGCAACAGGTTCAGCAGCCGCAGCAGGTTCAGCAGGGTGGCGCTCCGGGTTGGACTCAGCAGCCTGTACAGCAGCCGCAAGGCCAGCCTGACGCAGCAGCTCCGGCTAACGCAATGCCCTGGGCGAACCAGCAGTAATCTGGATGTGATGTAAATCAAACGCCGCCGCGAATGGCGGCGTTTTTCTTAGGAGGATTCATGCCAATTTATATCGCATCAAAAACGCTGGCAGCAATCGACGCGGCAATTGAGCGCGACGATGGTGCTGCATTTCGCGTTATGTCTGGGCGAGTATTACCACATATTGAAGATGCTTATCGAGGCGAGGATTCTGGCTATCGTACGCATCTGGGCGCATCGCTTATTGGACGTCCGTGCGGTCGCGAGCTATGGTACGGGTTCCGCTGGGCTAAGAAGGCCAAATTCAGCGCCCGTATTCTGCGCCTGTTTAATCGCGGGCATCTGGAAGAAGGGCGGTTTATCGCCATGCTGCTGATTGCCGGGATGCGTGTCGTTCAGCAGGATGAGAACGGGCATCAATTCCGAATCTCACGTCTGGGCGGTCATCTGGGTGGCTCCGGCGACGGTATCGTTATTGGATGTCCTGACGTGCCTGAAGGTCACAAAGCGCTGTCTGAGTTTAAAACTCACGGCTCCAAATCCTTCGCAAAGCTGAAGGCGAGCGGCGTACAGAAAGCGAAGCCTGAGCACTATGTACAGATGCAGTCCTATATGTACGAGATGTCAATCCTGTATGCTCTGTATGTCGCCGTCAACAAAGACACTGACGAGCTATATGCGGAGATTCTTGTACGGGAAGACACGGTAGCGCACCAGTATTTCGACCGTGCTGAAAAGATTATCATGATGCAAAAGCCGCCGTCTAAACTTCATGAGTCGGCTGCAATGTTCGATTGCAAATTCTGTGATAAGAAGGATGTCTGTCATTATGGTGTGCCGATGGATAAAAACTGTCGAACTTGCATCTTCAGCGAACCTGTCCCGGATGGAACCTGGCGCTGCAACAAATACAACGCCACGATTCCGAAGGAAGCTCAGTTAGTAGGATGTGGTGAGTATCAACAAATCACTTGATATCATATTTAACCTGCACTATAAAAGACGTGTGACAAATCATAAGGAATAATCATGGCACTTCGTAATTACCAACAAGCAGCAGTCGACTCGTTTTTCAGTCACTACGCTAAGGGTTACAAAGGGCATCCGTTAATCGTGATGCCTACTGGTACAGGCAAGTCACACGTCATCGCATTTATCTGCATGTCGTTGCTGAAGCAATGGCCCGGTATTCGCATTCTGATTCTGACTCACGTCAAAGAGCTGATTGGTCAGAACGCCGCTAAGTTACAGGAAGCATGGCCCGAAGCTCCGATGGGTATCTACTCCGCTGGTCTGGGTCGCAAGGAAACTTGCTACCCTGTAACCTACGCTGGCGTGCAATCAGTCGTTAAGGCTCTGGATAAGTTCGGCAAGTTCGACATCATCCTGGTCGATGAAGCTCACATGATTAACCCGCAAGGCGAGTCGAGCTACAAGAAAATATTCAACTATTTCGAGCAGCTGAATCCGCGCATTGCTATCGGCGGGTTGACCGCGACTCCCTGGCGTATGGGATACGGGGCGATTTACGGTCAGGAAGATTCGCTGTTTGAACGCATCGCGCTTGACCTGTCGAACTATGAATGCTTCAACTGGTTCATTGAGCAGGGCTTCCTTGTCGACGTCGTGCCGCGTGCTGTTAACTTTGAGCTTGATACAAGCGGCGTGCATCTCTCAGGCGGTGAATACAATCTGGGTCAGCTGCAAGCAGCTGTTAACGTCGACAAGGTGACGGTAGCGGCGCTGCAACAATGCGTTGCTGAATGCTCACACCTTGACGCATGGCTTATCTTCTGTACAGGGATTGAGCACGCTGAACGCGTAGCTGAGCTATGTACGGAGATGGGTATTCCATGCAAGGCTGTGCATAGCGAGCTGAGCGCTGGCGAGCGTGACCGGATTCTGGACGACTTTAAGTCTGGACGCCTCCAGGCGGTCGCTAACAACGGCGTATTGACGACAGGCTTCGACTATCCGGGCCTGAAGCTGATTGTCGGTCTGCGCCCGTCCAAATCCTCCGCGCTCTGGACGCAGATTGTGGGCCGTCTGACGCGACCGCATTATGCGCCAGGCTTCGACCTGAGCACACAGGAGGGCCGCATAGAGGCAATTCGCCAGTCGGACAAGCCAAAGGGTTACGTCTACGACTTCGCGCGTAATATCCGCACGCTGGGGTCAATTAACGACCCGGTTTATCCTAAGCGCAAGGGTGACAAGACCGGGCGAGCGCCTGTGAAGAAATGCTGTGCGCTTATCAATGGCAAGGAGTGCGGGACAGAGAACCATGCTAAGGCGCTGTACTGCATTGACTGCGGAGCTGAGTTTAGCTTTGAAGTCAAGCTATCCTATACAGCAGCTGACGATGCGATTGTATCTAAGAAAAACGACATGCCTGTGATTGAGGAATTTGAAGTTGACCGTATCAGCTGCCTGAAGTCAGGTGGAAGGCACGGTAAGCCGTTCCATATGCGCGTCGTGTATTATTGTGGTAATCGCATGTTCAACGAAGTTGTTTGCTTTGAACACATGGTAGGCTCATACCCGCTTCGTTTAGCACATACCTGGTGGATGTCGCGTAGCAAAGACGCAATTCCGGCGACTGTCGACGATGCGCTTTTACTCATGAATTCGTCAGGTGTTCGCACGCCTACGCATATTCGTGTTCATACCAACCTGAAATACCCGGAAGTAAAAGCGTTTGATTTTGAGGGTACCAACTTTGGACGTCTGCCGAAGCCTGACTTCGCACGTCCAATTGAGACATCTATTGAATTGCCTGACGGGAGTTATGGCAAGGTCGGGGGAGCAGCTAACCACACTATTCCACACAGCGACGATGACATTCCGTTTTGATTCGATGTCAACCTGATTATTTCGCAGAAAGTTGAAATTAAGGGTTGATATCATAAAAGCAATTGCTAGTATCTACATCACTCGATGAGTACAGGACTCTTTAAACAACAACTGAGGTTTTAACATGACTGAGAAAAAAGCCACCGCGTCCAAAGCTAAAGGCAAGAAAGACGCCGTTACCGTTACCGAAACCGCTGGCGTTGAGACTGTTGACGCGGGTGTAGTTGATGGCGCAATCGCGGCCCCGGTCGCCGCACCGAAGCCGATTACCGAACGCCGCCAGCGTCAGATTGACGGTGAAATTGCTATCGCCACCACTGGCGCTGAAGCGACCTACGATATCATCGCATCACTGGCGAACGACGCTCGTACTCAGCTGGAACTGCTGACCCACGACGCGGGCGAAGGTGAAGTTCAACCAGAGCCGACCGTTGAAGATTTTGACAACCTGGCTGAAAACGCAAGCATTGCGTTAAAGCAAGCTAAAGTTAGCGCACGTTCGCTGAAAACGTTCCTCCGTGCGGGCCATAATGCGCCAGCAATCGCCGGGTTCGTAACTGAAGCTGACAAATTGATCGCTGAAATCTCTGACGTGATGCACAAAGCGAAAGCTCTGGCAACGTCAGCACGTGCCGCTGACCGTGAAGCCAACAAAGCCGCAGCCGCAGAACGTCGCGCTGCCAGCCGCGCACCGAAAGTGAACGGCGTAGGTAAGCCAGCTGACGGCAGCATTTGCGGTAACGTCTGGTTGCTGATTGAAGCAATCGGCGCTGCGCTGGGCCAGCACGCTCCGGTCGCGTACGTCCTGTCTGAAGGCCTGGCACGCGGTTACGATGCCAATACCCTGAAGACCCAGTACGCTCGCTGGAAGAAGTATCACGGTCTGGATGGCGAGATTAAACTCCCGCTGCCGCCGCTGGATATCGACGTGCCGCACGCTCCGGCTAAGGCTGACGCTGAAGTGGTCGAAGACGGGCAGGATGATGACGTTGATGCGCTGTTAGCAGCTAAGTCTGTTCAGCCGTGGGACGCAGATACCTCCGCTGAATAAGATGTGAAACACATCACAAAAGCTCACTTCGGTGAGCTTTTTTATTGCAATCGAAAAAGTAGGTGATATATTTAACTTGTAGCAACATACAACCAACGAGGTGTAAAATGGGTAATCCAAAAATGCAAGCTGATTTAATCCGTCAATGTGCAGCAGCGCTTAACGCCGCAATTGCTGCCAGTAAAGACGTGCATGTTGAATTTCATATTCATCAAATCATTGAGCCATATAAGAATGACGATGTTACCGCTCGCTTTCACGACAGTGTGGTAATTGACCGCATCGTAACTCTTCCGGTTCATAAAGGGAAATAATCATGACCACACCAGGCAGCAAGTACCTCCGCACAATTTCCGGTAAGAAAGAAATCACTCTGCCGGATGGTCGCAAAGAAGTGATGCGCGTCGAAGTTCAGGTTGACATCTACGACGTAATTAACGCGTGGAATTTAACCGACCCGGCTTTACAGCACGCGCTGAAGAAGCTGATTCAACCTGGTCAGCGCGGCAATAAGACACGCTCACAGGATTTGCAGGAAGCTATTTACAGCATCGAGCGCTGTCTCGAAAACACGCGCCCTGAATGCGTTCCGCTCCACGAGTCGCTGAACATCCTGGCGGCTGTAGCGCCGCCGATGCCGAAGATGCCGCAGATGCGGAAGCATGAGCTTCCGCCAGCTCCAACCGGGCCGGGGCCAGCTGTACCAGAGCTTATCAAAACTGTAGCGCCCGATTATTTTATCCAGGAAGGCTCTGCGGTGCGCCGTCGCGCAGGTACGCGCGACGGTTTTTGGGCTGGATTTTGCACAGCGCATAAAGTTCCAGTAGATGCCATTTTTGTAGTAAATTCCGTTGACAGAGGTAAGGGAACGGTATTCCTTGACGTTGAAGATGGCAAGGAATGGAATATCAAAAAGTTTGAGCTTGTTTAACTGGAGGGCCGTCGAAAGGCGGCTTTTGAATATGAAAGCAATCATCAATGACGAATTCTTTGAAAAGTGCAGGGCGTTTCATTTAGAGCATAAATGCAGCGCAGCTGTTGTCGGTCGGCAGTTTAATGTTGCCGCAACGACTATTCAGAATATGGGTAAGCTGTACAATTACAGTTTCACCATTCCAGATTCAGGACATGAGCGACGCGCGTTGTTTGCCAAAGCTAAAGAGCTGCACAGAGAGCTGAAGTGCGGTCACAAAGAACTGTGCCGCAAACTCAATCTAACTACGTCAGAGCTGTATCAACTCCAAAAGCGATACGGTTACAGCTTTGCTGAAATTAACGCATATACTCGCGAAGAAGCAGAAGCAATGGTGATGCCGATGCGAAAATACGGCGTGTCTCTTGCGGTGACTGCCAGATTCAACAACGTAACGGTTCATCGGCTAGATGCTTTAATTAAACGATTTGACCTGGTGATTAAATGATTAAGTACGTAGCCAACCTGGTCAGCGCTGGCTTTTGCCCTGGTCAGGATAATTTCGATAAGCTCAACGAGCATGAGCAGCATGTTATTTTGCAGCTCGCCAATGTCCGGGAGAAATACGACCGGAATATTCACGAGAATGCTGACGTGCTAAAGCGTGCTGGCGGTTGTGCGTTTATTAGCTACACCGAAAAGGGGATAGGTAATGTCTACGACTATCTACGTTTTATCGAGTACAATCAGCAAGTCATTCAAAAGCGCGGCACAAGCGCTATGTACACTGGAATTGCATATCCGGGGGATGAGCAGCAGACGTGGAACGCGCTCGCTTTTATGGAGTCTCGCGGTTTTTCGCCAATACCTGTCTACGTTATCGGTCATGACGTCAGGCTACTCAAACACTACTGTGAGAATTACTCCAATGTGGTCATCATCGGGGCGGAAGGCTCACCGCGTCAGCAGTTTGAAATACTTGACCACATCTGGACGAACTATGTCGTCGCAGCAGACTTCGAAACAAAGGCTAAGATGCACGCGCTCGAATTGTCGTCACCAGCCATAATCGACAGATACAACTGGGACAGCTACGATAATGCTGACTGGCTCCGCGTAGCGAATAGCGGCGATATTATGATGAGCAATGGATTCCAGCTGTGCCTGACCGATAACGAATCTAAAAAGGTAACACGGAAGCACATTGCGACAGTGCCTAGCTTATTAGCACATGAGGCTACCGTTGAAATAACCGTTGCCGGATTTGATATTAATCGCCTCATGTCCAGCCGGGAAAGTCGGGCCGTTTATAATATCTATAAAATGTTGCAATCCAAATATGGCGGGGATAATATCAAATCCCAACCAAAGCCAATGATACAAGGGCTATTCTCATGAAAAAATCACTCTTAGGTTTATGCGTCAATCACATCTTCTGGCAATCGGTACGCGAAGAATATTACCAGGACGAGCCAGCTGGATATTATGTGTTTGCTAATCAGCTGCACGTATTCCGCACCACATTCAATCTACTGAAGGCGAGCCGCTATGCTTGATGACCTGCACTTTGTAAAAGGCGCGGTTGGCAAACGTGAGCTTGTCAAGGGGATGACTCACTTTCAGATTGAGAACGGGCGCATCTATTCGTACAACGGGAATATCTCGTTGTCGAGTCCGATTGCGCTCGACTTCAACTGCTCGCCTAAAGCCGATCTAATGATTAAGGCTATCGAGAATTGCCGTGATGCGACGCAGATGGTACTGACCGGGAACGGCAAGCTATCAATTCGCTCTGGTGGCTTCAGTGCGAACGTGACGTGCATCGACGAACCTTTGCCGCACGTAGTTCCGGCTGGTGAGATTGTTGCGCTGGATGCTGAGGCGTTTATCAACGCTTTCCGCGTCCTGTTGCCGTTCATCGGCACGAATAGCATGTACGCATTCTCGACAGGTGTGCGTATGAAGGGTAGCTGCGTGACGGCGACGAACAACGTCATTTTCGTCGAATACTGGACAGGTTCAGCTTTCCCGCATGAGGTTGTCATTCCTCGTGCTGCGGTTCAGGAGCTGCTGCGTATCAAAGAGGTACCGACCCATATCCAGTACAACCAGAACAACATGACCTTCCTGTACCCGTCAGGGCGCTGGCTTAATACGACGCTCCTGGACGTGCGCTGGCCTGAGACAGACCCGCTGTTTGCGGCAGAGCATCACCCTACGGAGATTGACCACACTTTATTCGGTGCGCTGGAGACAATCGAGCCGTTCTGCGATGACGTCGGTTCGGTCTACATCGAAAACGGTACCGTGCGTACTCACTTCGAAAAGGGAGAAGGTGCAAGCAACACGATTGCAAATCAGGCTATCTATGGCAGATATCAGATTCAGATGCTCAAGATGCTTAAAGGTGTAGCGCAGAAAATTGACATGACGTGCTACGATGCTAAAAAGTTGTCGCCTTCTATCTTTTATGGTGATAGACTGCGCGGTATCATATCTGGAATGAGGCTTTAACTATGACTAACGAAGAAATTCAACAAGCTGCTGCGCGTGTACATCTAGCAGATATTGACGATGAAATAAAGGCGCTCGAAAAGCGTTTAGCTAATCGTCAGGAAGCTCGCCGCGAGCTTATCAACCGTTACAACCTGAACAAATGCAAACCTCGCGATGATTCGTGGGATGGCGATTACCGCAGCGGTGACTTCTACGAGGATGCAGAATGAATAACGTCAGATTAAAGCACTTACTTGAATGGCATCTCATGCGTATACGCAGCGCTGAAGATGAAGAGCATGAGATGATGGCAGTTAAAACCGAAGACCTTAAAGCTCTGCTGGAAGAGCTGAAGCGCCTGACTACTGAGGTGAGTTAAGTATGAAATACAAAGTCGGCGGTATCATGTATTCGTGCTGGCCTTATACTCATGATGACGGACGCGTTGAAGTTACCGTTGATGAATGGGTTATTCGCTCAGTACAGAAGAAGCGTAACAGCCAATCGCGCTACGGCGTACCTGTGCTCAATCCCGATGAGCGCCGTTACGTAAACCTGGCACAGCGTATCGAAGGCTTGACGGTGAATAAGAAAGGTGAATGGCTGAAGACAATTCCGACGTGCTGCAAGTTCCAGTTTGCGGAGAATGTGCCGCCGTTTCATTTATTCACAACACATCTTCAGGCGCTAAAGTTTGCTCTTAAGAACTGTGAGAGTGATGCAGAAACTCGCGCAGTCAAGAGCAAGATTACCAGATTCCGTAACGCTCGCGCTAAGGAGAAAGCTGCATGAAGATGCGCAAGGATGCTCTGGGACTATTCTGGCGTGACGAACCGAAGCCCAGAGCTAAGAAAGCCAAAATCAGGCGTGCGCCACCAGACCCAGTGTGGTTACGCGATGATTACTATCCTCACCTGGAAGAAGCTCTTTCGACCAGGTTTAATCTTATGGACGACCAGCGGCTTTGCTGGCACGCAGCCAACGGCACGCCGCTCGAATTCGATACCGAAATTTATCCCAACTATACGCTAATCGGCTTCCGTACTTTCGATGAGAATCGGGAATACATCATCATGGAGAAGATTCCAGGTGTTTGCGACGTCGATTATGAAAAGTTGCGCTGGATAATGAATAACTTCGTGACGGTCGGCTTTAACAACGCGGCATTCGATAACCCGATTGTTGAGATGGTGCTTGCGGGTCTGGATACGTACCAGCTCCACGAAGCGGTCGGGATGATGATTAACGCGCGTTTGCAGCCGTGGCTTGTTATGCGTCACTTCAAAATCAACCGCAAAGCAATCGGTATGTATCCGCGTTGCATCGACTTGATGAACGTATCCCCTCGCTCCGGCTCATTGAAGAAGTACGCTGGTCGCTGCGGTATTCGCCAGATGCAAGACCTTCCGTTTGCACCAGGTACACACCTCAACGGCAACCAGATTGCAATTCTGCGCTGGTACTGGGCGAACGACCTTAACTCGAACGAAATCCTGCACGCGCACCCGGTCATGCAGGAACGCATATCGCTACGTGAGAAGATGGGTCAGAAATACGGCGTTGACCTTCGCACGAAGTCGGATGCGCAGATTGCAGATGCGGTGTTTGCGGCTGAGTACCATCGTCGTACTGGTGACAAGGTTCAGAAGATTGACCTTGATGAGTATCGAGGCACGTCATTCCACTTTGACCCTCCGCAATTCATTCACTTCCAGACGCCTTATATGCGTGAGGTATTTAAGCACGTTGTCGACGCTCCGGTTTACATCAACTTCGACGCACGTCTTGAATGTCCTGGGCTGGAAGGTCTGAAGGTCACAATTAACAATACCGTATACACGATGGGTATTGGTGGCTTGCACAGTAACGAGAAGTCGCGCTACTACGTGAGCCGTGACGGTTGGAAGCTGAAAGACCATGACGTAACGTCTTATTACCCACAACTTATTTTGAATAGCGGGCGCTATCCTAAAGCTCTAGGCCCGGTCTTCGTTGCGGTATACCAGACGATTAAAGATGACCGTGTTGCTGCGAAGCGTAGCGGCGATAAGGTTGTCAACGAATCTCTGAAAATCGTAATCAACGGCTCATTCGGTAAGTTTGGCGACCCGTACTCAATTCTGTACGCACCGCACATGCTGATTCAGACTACAGTTACCGGACAGTTGTCAATCCTTATGCTTATCGAGCGTCTGGAGCTGGCTGGGATTCAGGTCGTATCTGCCAACACTGACGGACTTGTAACTTACGCGCACGACAGCCAGCAAGCGACTATGGATGCAATCATTGAACAGTGGCAGCGCGAAACTACGCTGGAGCTGGAGCACACTGACTATGCTGCGTTGTTCAGCCGCGACGTCAACAACTACTTCGCAGTTAAAGAAGGCGGGAAGTTCAAAGGTAAAGGGATGTATAACACATCCAGCCTTGAAATTGACCCGAAATTCGAAATCTGCGCAGATGCTGTGATGGAGTTTTGCAGCAACGGTATCCCTATCGAGCAGACTATAAGAGCTTGCTCAGATGTGGCTAAGTTCGTTAAGATTGTTGCAGTGAACGGGGGCGGTGCTGTGCAGGGTAGCGAGTACCTGGGGAAAACAGTACGATTCTATAAATCGACGGCTGAAGTGGAAGAAATGCTTGTTGCCAAAACAGGCGGGATTGTTCCAACATCAACGGGTTGCCGCAGTGCTCAGCTCTTACCGGAAGCACTTCCCAGCGACATCGATACGGAATGGTACATTGACGAAGCCTACCGACAGTTACCGCTGATAGGAGTGATGGGCTACCAGCGGGCCGCATAATCGAATCTGGCGGGGGTTTTATGGGGGTAGGTCGGGACATCTGGCTTACCCCTTACCTTATGACCACATTAATTTCGACAGCTCAGAGGGCCGCACATGACGTCTAAGACCGTGCAAGAATTGGAAGATTTGATTCGCGACCGCGTGGAGAGCGAAGAGGATGCCGATAACCTGATTTACCTGTCGTTATCGATAGCGGCAGAGCTGGCTGACCTGGGTGAAGACGGGCAGCTGATTGCGGAACTGGTGCGAATGCGAATGCTTGAGATGCATTGCGGCAATGAAACGTTGCACTAATAACAAAGGCTCCCGAAGGAGCCTTTTCTTTTACTCGATATCGTCGTCGCCTGAGTTGCGCGGGTCGAAGACAATTTTCGGGAGGTCTGGAGCTGGTGCAGTATTTACTTCCTGTTCCAGAGGGTTTACGTATACTTCGTTTTCTTCATCCATCATGTCACCGGGTATAAGGTATAAGTCTGATTTTGCAGTTCCTGTTCAGTCAGAACCTGCATCGTGCCACCCGACCAGGTAGCTTGCATCGGTGAGTCACCCGCCACAATCGACGCGACCAGCGTGGCGTTGAATGTGAAGTCTTGCTCGTGACCCAGGTCAGTGAAGTTAATGAACGCGTGTTGCGAACGACGGTTGCTTACTACTGCATGGCGCAGACGTGCAGCGATATCGTAGTCGCCTGACGGGTCCTGGTCGTTGTAGACGTGAATCATCAAGTGACGGCTAAGCGAGATACCGCGCCCCAGCGCCCGGATAGTCCGGTCAGGGTTGTACCAGCCTTCCGTCGTGGTGCCGACAAGACCCTGGTTGTTGATGATGGCCTTCACCTTCGAACCATACAGCGAGTAGTTAAAGGTGTTCGTCTGCGACATCATCGACCAGGTGAGTAGCGTAGCGCCACCCTGAGATTTGCCGATAGCAAACAGGTTCGTAATGTCGATGTTGAACAGTGAACGGTCATCAACCAGCGTGTCGACCGTGTATTTGAGGCAAGACTGGAAGTTTTGCACACGGCGATTCAGGAACTGGTTGTAGTTGCGGCGGAAGAATCCCCAGTCATCATACCACGGCGGCTGCGGAGTGTAATCCGGGTCGGTCGACGCAGAATGATGATAGTAGATTACAGCAACCAGCTGGCCCCGGTCAGTATGTGAGGTGATTGCTACTGAGTTAGTTGCATAGCGCTCGTACACACCTGCACCGGGCATAATGTACACCAGCGGGCGCGGGTTGATAGATGGGTTCCACGTATCGTTGTAGAACACGTCCATCAATACCCAATATTTAGAAGTATCAGTAATCGACGTATACGTACTATCGTAGGTAAACGTCGGGTCAAGGGGAACCTTGACCGCGAAACGTTGGATTGCCATTAGAATTTACCCTCAATCTGGTTGGCATACAGGGCCGACATACGAGCACGAGCATTATATTGCATACTTAATCCGCCAGATGCAACGATTACGTCGCCTGGACGTGCGAAGTTAGGTACCGTCAGAATGCTACCAGCTTTGACGACGCTAGTCAGGCTGAAGCAATACTGACAATCCGGGTAGAATGAGACATCCATATCGACCGGGATGACGAACTTAGCATAGAAGCCCTGGCCCCATCCGGCGAACGTTTCCAGCTTAACCTGATTCGGGTCAGCTGTGGTTAGATACAGCATCTCTTCAGACACTAGCTCTGCCGGAACGTTATCTGCCATACCCAGACCGATAAGCTGCTGAGTGTCAGTAATTGCCGCTGGCTGCGAGTACACACCGCGAATAGACAGTTGCACTTGCAGTCTGGTAGTCGCGTCCGGCACTTTGCGATACAGAGTCAGCGAACCTTTCAGACGACCATGCAACGGAGTAGCGTTTGAGAGCGTCCAGTACAGCCAGCCACCTTCACACATTGCAAACGGGCGGAACATCATATGGTCAATCATGCTGTTCTCAGTTCCTGAGTCAATCGCCAGGAGTGGGATATCTGCGCGAGTGCCGATGAAGAAGTTGTACTGACGGTCAAAGCTGTTCTCAAGGCAGCTGTTGAACAGGAAGCTGATATTACCAACCGACGACGGCGGCAGAATACCATGATTGCCGTTGCGAGCGGTGACGCCGCCATTCAGGTCAGCGGTATGCTCAGCAATCGGGTCAATCCCCAGGCGAGTCGATGACGTCTCAGCTGGAGTGGTGCCGAAGCTCGGACGCGGCAACTTCAGGTAATTGGTTGCGTCAACGGCGTACTCGTATCGAGACTCATCGACGTAGAGCGTATAGCCAGTATGACCAGTGTTCCACATTACCAGCTCACTACCCTGGTAACTCTGCATTGCGTCAGTGTCGACAGTCAGCTGCACAGTTACGTTGTGACCAGCCGATGCGTTAGGGCCATTGACGACAAACGTATACGTGCGGATACCCACACCTAATTCAAAGCCGACAGCCGCGTTGTGCAGAAGCTGACGCGTTTCCTGAGTGCGGTAGTTGGTCTTGTTGATTGCTTCGAACTGCACAGCGCCATTCGTGTCGCACATCATGTAGCCGACTTTATAGAACCAGCCCGGTAGCGCACCGATAACTTTGACATCCATGATGACATTGTTAAGGATATCGCGAGTCGTCTGGGATAAGCCTGAGACGCTAGGTGGGTTGACGTTGTTACGGCGACCGCAGTTAACATACGGGAAGATAGTCCCACGGTTCAGCGTAGTGCTTACCGGGACATACGTGTAGCGAGTCTCGTCAATAATCCAACCATAGCCGCTGTTGCTGGTGTTGGTTGCGACGTATGCAGCGCCAGCATTTGCAGCAATGGCGGTTGAGTCCATCGTCACACGCAGAACAGCTTTGTTGTTCAGCTTGTCATATCCAACCGCACCGCGACGGCTGTCAGGAATAACAAGGTCAAGCTCGTAGGTGTGAATCTTACCATCGAGTACCGGAACGACAGGGCCATTGTAAATCATGGTCGTGTCGGTACCAGTCGCGAAGCCTGTCTTGTTAATCATGTACACCTGCATCGTGTACGCGCTTCCCAGAATGTAGTAGCCAATCTGATAATAGAATCCTGGGATAACGTTGATAAATTCGACGTCGAGGAACACTTCGCGAGCAATGGTGCCGTTAGTGCCGCTCAGGTCTACGCTGGTAACGTTGTTACGCTGCGCAGTCTGAGTGAACGGGAACAGGCTACCTTTATTGCGTGATGCATTTTCAGCGACAGCTGAGATGTTCGCAGCATTGGTATCAATCTGAGATTGCAGAGCTGTCACAGCACGGTCAAGGTACACGTATCCGCGCGGGTCGATAATCCACGCATACGCGCTGTGAGTGTTGTTCCAGCCAACGAAGTCAGATGCCATTGCGTTGTAAGCCGCCAGATTCAGCGTCAGCACTAACACAGGCTTGTGGTTAGTTGCACTTGCCAGCTCTACGCGGAAAGTAACGTCGGTATCGCCCAGAGTGGTCGTTACAGCAAGAGCTGCATTGAATACCTGACTGCTTGCGCCAGTCGACGCGTAGGTTGCACGTGGGACAGCATAGACCTGCAACACTGGTGCAGCGCCGCGCCCAAGGAAGCCAATCTGGTAGAACATGTTCGGGTCAGCGTCGTCAATTGTCGCCCCGATGATGACGTTCTTAATCCATTCCTGAATCGCGCCGGACATGCTGGCAATCGGCACTACAGCGGTACCGCCACGGCTACCCTGGTTGTTGAACGGCTGGCTTACGCCGATGTTGCGAGCGCTGTTTTCACCCTGCACAGGCAGGTCAGCTTCCAGAACGCTAACACGGCTTTCAAGGTCGTCGACTTCCGACTGATTCATTACGATGTAATGACGCGGGTCGATAATCCATCCGTATGAACTGGATGTAGTTGCGGTTGCAGTATAGTCGCCAGTCATCGCATTGTAATTCGCAACGTTGATGGTCAGGCTGAACTTAGTCTTGTAGTCAGGCCCGGTTACTGAAGTGTTCAAATCGACCAGCACAGTCACGTCAGTATCTGTGATACCTGTATTGATTGCGACAGTGGCGTTGAAAACCATAGTCCCGGTATTGCTGGTCGCAAACGAGGCTTTTGGCAGAGCGTAGACTTGCAGCGTCGGGTTTGCACCGCGACCCATGAAGCCAATCATATAATAGTAGTCAGGATGCGCGTCGATGACGCTGATATCACTGAATACGTTAAGCAGCCAGTTACGGATGCTGGTCGACATGCTGGACAGCGGCAGCGGTGCCTGATTGTTGCGGTTGCCCTGGGTGCAGTGTGGCTGCGGTACGCC
The DNA here is from genome assembly GCF_030169785.1 of Bdellovibrio sp. 22V. Taxonomy (NCBI): domain Bacteria; kingdom Pseudomonadati; phylum Bdellovibrionota; class Bdellovibrionia; order Bdellovibrionales; family Pseudobdellovibrionaceae; genus Bdellovibrio; species Bdellovibrio bacteriopascens. The sequence continues at coordinate 3,064,342 of NZ_CP125854.1, read as the reverse complement.
AATGTTACGGCTGGTTGCGTCGAGCTGCGCTGGCATCCCGGCTTCAAATGCTTCCAGAGCCGTTACGCGGTTGCCCAGGGAATCAATCTCACCTGTAACCACACTATTGTCGACGAATTCGTAATGGAACGGGTTGACAATCCATCCGAAGCCACTGTGCGTAGTCTGGAACGCAGTATAGTCGCCAGTCGATGCGTTGTAGTTGTCAATGTTCAGGTTGACTTTCAGACGCGTCTTGTAGCTGGGGTCGAGCGGAGCCGTGTTAAGGTCGATAACGTAGGTGAAGTCTGTTCCGGTCAGGGAAGTATCGACTGCAACCGTAGAGTTGTATACGCTAACGCCGCCAGTGCTTCCGTTGAATGCGCTACGCAGCACAGCGTACACCTGAACCAGCGGGGTAGCATTGTGCGCGTGATAGCCGATATAGTAGAAGTAGTTCGGGTCAGCGTCGATGACTTCGATACCACGGAAGATGTTCAGCATCCAGTTACGGACGTTGAATGCCATGCTTGCAATTGGTAGCGGAGTCTGCCCGTTACGCGTGCCTTGCGTAGTGAACGGGAAAGCAACGCCACGGTTGCGATAGTCGGCTGTAATCTGGTATACGGACTTAACCCAGGTAGATGAAGAAACTACCCAGTAGTAAGTTTCACCAGTCGTGCCGTCGATACCGTAGGCGTTGTCGTTCAGTGGCGTATACGCATCCATTGCCGTCTTGTCGGCAAACATCAAGGCTGTGCAGTTTTCCTGAACACGGTCGGTCAGCCCGCGCCAGGTAAAGCGCTGCGTACCCGACTCATCCAGATAAAACCTGGTAGTCGAGTTCACAATCGCATTAAAGCGGTCGGCGTTACGGTCTGCTAACTCCAAATCAGCGATGGAGATAATTGCCATGTCTTAATCCTCAAGGATGATAGTCTTTATCATGCAGATAATATCTTGAATCGTAGTTGACGAGTTTCAGGTCAACAGTCATATCGTCGTTGCTGGTAATCTCATCTACGAGGAATGCCCGGATTTGAGTTTCGTCAGACGCCACAATATGAAACAGCGTTGTTGCATAATATCCTGAATCCGTCACCAGTGGCAAGCGTGGCGCATACGACAGCATAACTTTGTCGTAAGACGGGCCTTGCACAACCGGGATTGATTCAACGGTGCCGTCACTGAGCTGTAAGAACATGCTGTAAGTCTTGCTGGAATCCAGCCGCACTTGTGGTGATACGGTCAGCATTGTTCCCAATACCGCAGTAACGCTACCCTCCAGCAAGCTGCTGCGAGTGTTGTCAGAATTTAGCACACGTTCAGTCAATAGCAAGATATTTGCGTCATCCATCGCAGACATTTCAATCTTGACATTCTGATACGTCATTTTCTGGTATGCACGCCATGCTAAAACGGTTGCTTGCTTCAGGTTGCGGATACCTCGCACTTCTAACTTTTTATAGTTGCTGCGACCATCGTCAGGGATACGTAAAGTCTGCTGGCTGTCGAAGTCATCCGGGTCGTTCCAGTTAATCTCTACGCCATCATAGTCCTGATAACGACCGAAAGATACAGTACGCTTCTCAGACCCTGGACGTTTGTTGCGATGGTTAAAAAGCAGCACAGCGTCGTTAGTCTCCTTCTCAAAGAAGATGCGATACTTATTACCGCGACGGTACGCTACGCAATGGATAGCCTGAGCAACAGAGCTGAGCGCTTCTTCGAATGAGATACTTGCATCGTCAAACGTATAGTTGAAGCCAACGGACTCGCTATAGCCGAAGTAGTCGCGAGCCTCAGCAACGGTATCGTAGATGTTCTGCACATCAATAGTGCTCTGAGGCTTCTTGCCGAAGTCAGTGTTATAGATGATATAGCACATGATGTCAGCCGCATCTGCTGTAGGAGCGTATGCTGCCGTATTGCCAACATCAAACGTGTTGTCAGGCAGACGTGGCGGCAGACGTGATGTTACACGCAAGTTAGTCTTACGCTCGCTGGCGCTCAACGCAGATGCTGTGCTGTAAATCTTAGTACGCATATGGGTATGAGGCACGTGATACGATGACCACAATCTTGACGAGTAAATCTCCGTGACCTTAATCGTCTCAACATGCTGCGCACCTGAGTCGTCGCCGGAATCGCTGGTGCGGCGCATACGTACACGGCATGGCCCGGTAAATGACGTTTGATAGATGACGCTGACGCCAACGCTATCGCGAGACGTAGCTGACCCGGTAATGCTGCCGTTGTAAACGTCGACCGGGCCGAGCGGGTTCCCCAGGTTATCAATCTGGATAAACTCAATGGTAAAGTCGACCGTAGTCTTGTACTGGTTGCCTGAGCTGTTGCCGACATAGTACAGACCTTGGGGGCCGCGAATGTTGACGATGACATATGAGCGGTTAGCCTGAGTCGTCATGTCGAACGGGCCGACCCACTTATCCGCGTCAGGAGTCAGGTTAGCTGAACAAGTCGGAGTGCTGCCGGACAAGCTGCCCCAGTTCGGGTTAGCGAGCACCGGGTTAGACAGTACAATCTTCTTAGCAACGACAGTCAGAACAACGTACGTTCCGTTGAGGTCGAGGGTGTTACCATTAGATACGCTGTTCGTCACAGTAATTTCTGTGCCAGCTTCAATGTAGTCAGTAAAGTCGCGGTCAGAACTGGAAGACAGCTCGATTGAGTCCGGCCCGGTAAAGAAGATATTGTTATCGCCTTCGAACACGTCAACGTTAGGTGGCAGCAGCGTTTGTCCGGTAACGGACGCGACCGGGTAGACTTCGTGCCAGGGGTCAGTAATCTGCGCACCGATGGAGAAGATAGGCGTATCGTTGATGAAGTCTTTACCTGGGTCGTACACCTGGAGCGATGCGCCAGCCATGCTGTCAAAGCGCGTCTCGCCTTCGAAGGCGTCATGGATTTGCAGATATCCGCGACTAATCACCATGAGACTGTGCTCAATCTCCTGAGTCCCTTCGAGCAGCTTGTATGCTGGCGAATACTGGTCTGGATACGAACGAACGGTGCCGAGAATATTCGGGATACGCTCACCGATTCGGATATCATTCTTACGTTCAGATAGCGAGTTGTTCGACGAGCCGCGTGAGTTGCTTTCGCGCTGCGAGACGACCGGAATAGACGGCTTCAGGAAGAAGGCCATTGCGACAACGGCGACGATTGCGACGACGGCAATAATTGCTACCGGGCCTTCAGGGTAATGCACGACAAAGAAGGTGCCGCGCATATGCATGAATGCGTTAACTGAATCTTCAGTCGACGGAGTGACGTCAGTTTGCTCTGACACCTGCTCATGATAGATGCGAGCGTTAGACGGGAATGAGTCACCGTAGTGCTCGACAAGTGTGGCTAACACGTCATCGGTTTGAATCTCAATCCACGTTGAAGGGTCGAGACAGTTTTCAGCAATCCAGAGAGTGTTTAACATGATAGTAACTTACCTTTTTATATAGCGGCAGCACAGTTTCAGGCAGCTCGAAGAATACGCCGCGATGTGTGTTGTGCAGGATTCGGCCCCGCAGATACATCCCGACATGAATCAAATCTTTCCCGGCATTCATGAGAACAATACACGGCTCTTCCGGCGCACGCAACGGTTTGAAGATGCGCAGCTCACCCAGGGTGACGCGACGCTCTGCCCTGGGTGCGTACAGTCCCGCGATGTATGGCCCCAAATCAAAGCCGTACATATCTAACCACACCTTAGCGACAAAATGACCGCAATTGCGGTCACGAAGGTGATATGGCTCGTAAAAAAACCCGGATTACTTTCGTAACCCGGGTTCGAGTAAAAAAGAGCTGGCATCGTGCTACTCTCCCACATGGTCGCCCATGCAATACCATCGCCGCAAGAGGACTTAACTTCTGAGTTCGGAATGGGATCAGGTGTGGCCCCTCTGCTATAAACACCAGCAAAGCGTTTTTCTTATACAATTCGTTCTTTGAACAGACAACCAATCCAAATGGTGCTGTTCTTTTTATAGATAATTGAATGATTGATTTAATTGATTTTTAGCGATTATCGGTTAGTCCCATAATCTTCATTCTCTGCTCATTGATACCCTAGAGTATCCAGAGAACTAGTCTCTGACTTTAAAAGTTTTCGAGACGAGATCTTCGTTAACTGTCGTTAAGAAGAAAAATTTAAAAAAGCCTCACGACCTATTAGTACGGATCAGCTGAATGTATTGCTACACTTACACCTTCCGCCTATCAACCTCGTAGTCTCCAAGGGGTCTTTAGGGGGCCGAAGCCCCAGTGAAATCTAATCTCGCAGTTTGCTTCCCGCTTAGATGCTTTCAGCGGTTATCAATTCCGAACATAGCTACCCTGCATTGCCACGGGCGTGACAACAGGAACACCAGAGGTTCGTCCATCCCGGTCCTCTCGTACTAAGGACAGGTCTGCTCAAATTTCATGCGCCCACAGAAGATAAGGACCAAACTGTCTCACGACGTTCTGAACCCAGCTCGCGTACCACTTTAATTGGCGAACAGCCAAACCCTTGGGACCTGCTCCAGCCCCAGGATGTGATGAGCCGACATCGAGGTGCCAAACTCCATCGTCGATATGGACTCTTGGATGGAATAAGCCTGTTATCCCCGGAGTACCTTTTATCCGTTGAGCGATGGCCCTTCCACGCGGGACCACCGGATCACTTTGGCCTGCTTTCGCACCTGCTCGACTTGTAGGTCTCGCAGTCAAGCCCCCTTATGCCAATGCACTCGACGCCTGGTTTCCAATCAGGCTGAGGGGACCATCGCGCGCCTCCGTTACTTTTTGGGAGGCGACCGCCCCAGTCAAACTGCCCACCAGACAGTGTCCCTCTCCTCGTTTCGAGGAGCAGGTTAGATTTCAAAGTTGCCAAGGGTGGTATTTCAAGGTTGACTCCACCGGAGCTAGCGCCCCGGCTTCAAAGTCTCCCACCTATCCTACACATGCCAACTCTAAAATCACTGCCAAGCTACAGTAAAGGTTCACGGGGTCTTTCCGTCTTTCTGCGGGTACTCGGCATTTTCACCGAGAATTCAATTTCGCGAGGCATTTGGTTGAGACACCGGAGAAGTCGTTACGCCATTCGTGCAGGTCGGAACTTACCCGACAAGGAATTTCGCTACCTTAGGACCGTTATAGTTACGGCCGCCGTTTACTGGGGCTTCGATTCTCTGCTTCGCTTGCGCTAACAAATCCTCTTAACCTTCCAGCACCGGGCAGGCGTCAGCATGTATACGTCGTCTTGTGACTTTGCACATGCCTGTGTTTTTGATAAACAGTCGCTACTCCCATTTCTCTGCGACCTGAAAAAGCTTGGGGAGCAAGTCCTTACACTCTCTCAGGCACACCTTTTCCCGAAGTTACGGTGTTAAGTTGCCGAGTTCCTTAACCAAAATTCACCCCATCGCCTTAGGATATTCACCCCACTCACCTGAGTCGGTTTACGGTACGAGCTAACTAAGCTAAATTTACGAAACTTTTCTTGGATGCATGGCTTTTCACACTTCCGGGACAAAGTCCCTCGCATTCACACCTCAGAGTTACGACCAGCGGATTTGCCTACTGATCCTCCTACATGCTTACACCTCAATCCAATAAGAGGCTGTGATATCCTACACCGTCATTCCTTAAACACACTTAGCTAGGTAACGGAATATTAACCGTTTTGCCATCGACTACGCCATTTGGCCTCGTCTTAGGACTCGACTAACCCTGGGAGGATTATCCTTGCCCAGGAATCCTTGAGTTTTCGGCGCCCGGGTTTTTCACCCGAGTTCAACGCTACTTATGTCAGCATGATCACTTCTAGTTCGTCCAGCTGTCCTACCGGTCAACCTTCATCCTACACTAGAACGCTCCCCTACCACTAAAATATAAAATATCTTAATCCAAAGCTTCGGTAACACGCTTAGCCCCGTTGTATCTTCCGCGCAGAGTCACTAGACTAGTGAGCTATTACGCTTTCTTTAAAGGATTGCTGCTTCTAAGCCAACCTCCTAGTTGTCAAAGTAACTCCACAACGTTCTCCACTGAGCGTGCATTTAGGGACCTTAGCTGTTGGTCTGGGCTCTTTCCCTCTCGACTCATGACCTTATCACCCTGAGTCTGCCTGCTGAGGAACATATCTGTGGCATTCGGAGTTTATTTGGGTTTGGTAATCCGGTAAAGACCCCTAGCCCATTCAGTGCTCTACCTCCACGATACTTTTTACTCAACGCTATACCTAAATATATTTCGGGGAGAACCAGCTATCACCCAGTTTGATTGGCCTTTCACCCCTAATCACAGATCATCAAAAGAGTTTTCAACCTCAACTTGTTCGGCCCTCCACGAGGTGTTACCCTCGCTTCAGCCTGTCCATGATTAGATCACCGGGTTTCGGGTCTATGCCTGCATACTAAATCGCCCTATTCAGACTCGCTTTCGCTACGGCTCCACCTGCAACGGCTTAACCTCGCATGCAAACATAACTCGCTGACTCATTATGCAAAAGGTACGCTATCGCCCATATAAAGGGCTCTAACTGCTTGTAGACTTACGGTTTCAGGTTCTATTTCACTCCCCTCTCGGGGTTCTTTTCACCTTTCCCTCACGGTACTTGTCCTCTATCGGTCACTAAGGAATATTTAGCCTTAGGAGGTGGTCCTCCTGGATTCCCACGAGATTTCACGTGTCTCGTGGTACTCGGGATGCCGCTAGGGCCATTGAAGTTTTCAATTACGGGGCTATCACCCTGTTTCGCCAGACTTTCCAGACTGTTCTTCTAACTTCTCCGGTCCCACATTGCGGTCCCACGACCCCTCATTCAAATAAATGAATAAGGTTTAGGCTGTTACCCGTTCGCTCGCCACTACTAGGGTAATCTCGGATTTGATTTCTCTTCCTGAGGGTACTGAGATGTTTCACTTCCCCTCGTTCGCTTCAGACACCTATGTATTCAGTGAATGATACCATAAAATGGTGAGTTGCCTCATTCGGAAATCTCCGGATCAAAGTGTGTGTGCCACTCCCCGAAGCTTATCGCAGCTTACCACGTCCTTCATCGCTTCTTAGTGCCAAGGCATCCACCGTAAGCCCTTTGTAGCTTAAAAAAAATGGAACTAACCTCGCTAAAAATCAACTAAATCAATCTATTCAATTGTCAAAGAACGAAAAACGTTCGCGTGTCATCTCTCTCACTCTAACAGTCCAACTCGCTAGTTGGTGGGCCAGGGAAGACTCGAACTTCCGACCCCACGCTTATCAAGCGTGTGCTCTAACCAACTGAGCTACTGGCCCGTGTTAGATGCTTAAGAGATTTCACTCTTTCAAAACTAAATAGCTAGATAAGATTTTTGGGACTCACTCGACTCGGGAAGAGTCAAGTTGACCTAAGATTGGGTCATTTTAACTTACTAAAAACAAGTCTTAGTGAAGATTGACCGGATAATCCTTAGAAAGGAGGTGATCCAGCCGCAGGTTCCCCTACGGCTACCTTGTTACGACTTCACCCCAATCATCGACCATACCTTGGGCGCCTGCCTCCTTGCGGTTAGCGCAGCGACTTCTGGTACAGCCGACTTTCATGGTGTGACGGGCGGTGTGTACAAGGCCCGGGAACGTATTCACCGCGGCATTCTGATCCGCGATTACTAGCGATTCCAACTTCATGATCTCGAGTTGCAGAGATCAATCTGAACTTAGATAGCTTTTCTCCGATTTGCTCCGTCTCGCGACTTCGCTTCAGTTTGTGACTACCATTGTAGCACGTGTGTAGCCCTAGGCATAAGGGCCATGAGGACTTGACGTCATCCCCACCTTCCTCCGGTTTAACACCGGCAGTCCATTTAGAGTGCCCAACTGAATGCTGGCAACTAAATGCAGGGGTTGCGCTCGTTGCGGGACTTAACCCAACATCTCACGACACGAGCTGACGACAGCCATGCAGCACCTGTGTACCGGCCCTTGCGGGCGACGGCGTTTCCGCCAATCTTCCAGTACATGTCAAGCCTAGGTAAGGTTCTTCGCGTTGCATCGAATTAAACCACATGCTCCACCGCTTGTGCGGGCCCCCGTCAATTTCTTTGAGTTTTAATCTTGCGACCGTACTCCCCAGGCGGGATACTTAACGCGTTAGCTTCGTCACTGAAGGGGTCAATACCTCCAACAACAAGTATCCATCGTTTACGGCGTGGACTACCAGGGTATCTAATCCTGTTTGATCCCCACGCTTTCGGGTCTGAGTGTCAGTGTCTAGCCAGTTACCCGCCTTCGCCACCGGTATTCCTCTTGATATCTACGTATTTCACCACTACACCAAGAATTCTAGTAACCTCTCTAGCACTCAAGCTACGCAGTATCAAATGCACTTCTAGGGTTGAGCCCTAGGCTTTCACACCTGACTTACATAGCCACCTGCACCCGCTTTACGCCCAATGATTCCGAACAACGCTAGGATCCCTCGTCTTACCGCGGCTGCTGGCACGAAGTTAGCCGATCCTTTCTTACAAGGTACATTCATTGTGTTATTCCCTTGCGACAGAGCTTTACGACCCGAAGGCCTTCATCACTCACGCGGCGTCGCTGCATCAGAGTTTCCTCCATTGTGCAATATTCCCTACTGCTGCCTCCCGTAGGAGTCTGGACCGTGTCTCAGTTCCAGTGTGACTGATCATCCTCTCAGACCAGTTAAAGATCGTTGCCTTGGTGAGCCATTACCTCACCAACTAGCTAATCTTACGCGGACTCATCTTGAAGCGAAAAACCTTTGACCCCTAGAGCCTCAGCCCCTGTGGTCTTATGCGGTATTAGCTAATCTTTCGACTAGTTATCCCCCTCTTCAAGGCAGATTATCCACGCGTTACTCACCCGTGCGCCACTAGTACTCACCCGAAAGCTTTCCCCGTTCGACTTGCATGTATTAGGCACGCCGCCAGCGTTTGTTCTGAGCCAGAATCAAACTCTCCAGTTTAAATTCTGTTTAGAAGCAAACAACTAGCTTTTACGCTGTGTTTGTTCGAATATTTTTTGAAATTGTGAATATCAATTACTTGATATTCAAAGAGCCCAAAAATCTATATCTCTAGCTATTCAGTTTTCAAAGAGCGAAAAACTTACGCAGTACAGTCGTTTGCTTTTTTTAAGTGAGGCCTCAACTTACTATTTGGCGCTCTTTGAAACGCCCACGCTGACGAAAGAACTTGTCAAAATCACCAAAGCCACAGCAGCTTTAACACCTGTGACCTGCGCGGGTTTTGAACAGCCCAGCAATGCCATCGCACAAGGAGACCTGCTTTATATTCGTGGCATGAAAACGGGACCCGGCTCCGACGTCATCAATTATTTTGACGGAACGACTTGCGCGGAGATTCTTGATCCTGCGACGAACGGCAATTTCTGGTTTTATAAAATCTCTGGCAAAATTTATCTTTATGGCGACAACGGTTCGCTGTGGAAGATCACCGGCACAACGGTCACCGAGTTGCTGGGCGGCACTTACTCAAGTCTTTCTCCGCACGCGATGCCTTATAAGGACAAACTTTATTTCATCGCAACCAATGCGACCTTCACCAATCATTTTTTCAAATTAGATACAGGCACAGACTCGATCCTTCCCGTCAGCGCGGCAGGTGCTGCGGAAATCCGCTCCAAGTCTTTTGAAGACACGAACTACACGTGCAATCCCAAGCTGTGTATCGGCCCGAGCGAAGACACTTTTACAACTCTTAACGGTCCTCCCGGAGGAGACTTATTCAACACGAACTTCGGCACACGCGTCTACTACACTGAAAATGCGGGGGCGACAGATACGCTTTATGTGATAAACCCCGGCGATGCGGCCCCCACGGTGGTGGCGACAGACTTGCCAGTTGAGGAAGGTATTTTAGGCGGCTCCTCGTGGACGAATCCGCGCAATATCGCAAGAACCGGAAGCTATCTTTACTTCAGCAAAAAAGATGGTGATGTCCGTCGATTGTACATGCACCGCGGAGATTCATTTTTAACTCCAGCCATTATAGCCAATCACCTTTTACCGAAATCTTTAGAAGAACATAGTGGCAGCATTTACTTCACCTCTTTCAATAATCCCACAGGACAAAGCCTTTACAAAGCCACAGGAAGTTCGATTGCTACCGTTCAGGAAAACTTCACAACCGTCAATCCTTACCTCAGCCGCTATCAAAGTATTGGCTACATGAATTTGGATACGGAGCCGGTGATTATCGCACCCGAATATAAACCATCTTACATCGGCTATTACTCCGCAGGTGTTTACAAGAAAATCGAAATCCCTTTTGCTTGGGGCAGCGTCAATATTTTGGGTCTTAACGACAACGGTTCGATGGTTTTATCAGGGCTTCGTGTGCCGTCGCTGGCAATGAGCTCTGACATGGATCCATTAAAGGGTTCCCAGGAACTTTGGGTTTACGACGGGACCAAATTCACCGCTTTGGGCGTCGACGTTCCCGTAGATCCGCGCAAGCCCGTTCAGTACGACGGCGAATACTTTTATATTGCTTCTCTTAAAAGCGGGAGCGAAAGCACATGGCGGATTAATGATGGAAAAACCTCGTCGGCCAGTCCCAGTATTACGGCGGTTTCAACAAGTCTCGGATTGCTTCTTTATCCTTTTAAAGGCCTCTATTATGGGGGCACCGCGACGGGTCTTTATCAATTCACTCCATCATCCGGTGCGCTGACTCCGCTGAACACATCCATCGAATCTGTGAAGCTTATTCGTAAAGCCGGAGACGATCTTCTGATCGTTGCCAAAGACGCCACAGATCCTGCAGGGCCCGATCATCTTTACAGTTATCGTCCTTCCGACGGAACGCTTGTGAAAGTCTTTGCATCGCTTGTGCACACTGGTGAATACCTCAACTATCAAAATGTCGCCCGCGAGGAAAAAGAGTTCTTCCTTAATGGCACGTATTTTATCGATCTGCCCGAAGGCGATTACATGGGTGTCCCGCAAACAAATGTCTATCGCTACAATCCCTCAACGCGTTCGGCAGCGCCGATTATCGCGGGCTACACAAGAGCGTGGAGAAAAACCTCCAACGCGTTCTATGCAACTGTCTGGGAAAACAGTATGGGTCTTATGAAGATTCTTAAGTTCACCGACTCTGGTGTTTCGCAAGTTGGAAAGTACGGCGCGTACATCCATCTCGATGTTTTTAATGACGAAGTTTATGCTGTGGGAGGAGAAGTGGACCTCTCCCCATTCCACATCAATCCGTATTACTTATTTAAAGCCAATGAAGATGGCACTTTGACGTCTTTGGCGAGTGCGATCGCGCCCGGCGAAGATTGGGTCGCATATTATTCAAGACCGATTTCCATGATGATGCTTAACATGGAGACCTATTCGCACCTGATGTTTACAAGCTCGGGACAAATTATTTATCCATCTGTTCTTGATGCCGAGGCGGCCCCCCAGTACGGAACGGTGGAGCTTATGTCTTACGATAAAATCACCGGCACTGCGACGAAAGTGGCAGGCACCGCACCTCTGATCGGCAGAAGCCTGCTGCACAATCAAACACTCATGACCTTTTCAACTCAAAAGACCTTCCTGAATCTTAGCGGCGACGCAAATATTTGGGTGGACTCGCTTGATGCCGCCATCGGCAACACCGAAAAAGTCAAAGTTCTTACGGTCACTGGCGAAGAGACTCTTTTTTAAGCGAATTTGTCATTTCGACCCCAAAGATTAAGCTTTCTTCCGGCACGGAACTTGGATATACAACCCCGCGGGGCTTTTTAAGCCCCATTTAGTGCCGAGATGACACTGATTCGGCGGGGGGACATCATGAGATTTATTTCTTTCCTGGTAATTACTTCTTTGCTCGCAGCAGGCTGTACACCTTCCCCTAAAAACGATTTAGGAAACCAAAGCTTCTTGGACGGTCTTTTCGTGACAAGACCGACTGTGGAAGAGCCGATGATCGCCATCTTGAAATTGCAAACACCGGCTCTTTTAGAAATGGCCGAGCGCAAAGACGGCCGTTTGACAATCAATCCAAAACTTTTGAAAGTGATTCTTGCCGAGCAAGAAGAAACGATTGCCGCTCTTCAAGAAATTTCACCAAAGATCCGCGTCTTGATCCGCTATAAACTTGTGTTGAATGGTTTGGCTATTTGGGCTCCTGCGGATGTCTATGAAGAAATCCAAAAAATTCCAAATGTTGTCATGGCGGAAAAACCGGGAACTTTCGCTCGCCCTGCCCTGGCTGAAACAAAAGCTGTCGTGCCCGTGGGAGAAAACACCTCCGTAAAATTTATTGGCAGCGAAGAAGCCTACAAACAAAACATTCGCGGCCAAGGCATGAAGGTGGGCATCATCGATACGGGCATCGACTACACTCACAAAATGTTTTTGGGTGAAGGCACGGAAGAGGCTTATAAAAACAACGATCCCCGCCAAGCCAATGCGGCATTCCCGAATAAAAAAGTTGTCGGCGGCATTGACCTCGTTGGCAGCGATTATCACTCGGGGTCTTTGAATTTTGAAAAACGTATTCCCGTTCCTGACGCAAATCCTTTGGACGAGAGCGGTCATGGAACTCACGTCGCGGGAACCGTTGCGGGATTTGGTGACGGCGTGAATACTTATGATGGTGTCGCTCCTGCGGCGGATCTTTACGCAATCAAAGTTTTTGGCGCGAAAGGTTCTACAAGTGATGAAGTCGTTATTGCGGCTTTGGAATATGCGATTGATCCTACAGGCGATTTGACTTTCAAAGATCAATTAGACGTTGTGAATCTTTCCTTGGGAAGTGGTTACGGTAATCCACATATCATGTACAACCATGCGATTCGCAACACGGTTCGTGGTGGTACAATCGTGGTTGCTTCCGGTGGTAACTCTGGCGACAAACCTTACATTGTCGGGGCTCCGGGCGTTTCTGATGATGCGATCTCGGTTGCTTCAAGTGTTGATAACATGAACCAAAACGTGCAATTCCCTGCTGTTGAGTTTACAGGATCTGCGGGAACAACAACGACAGAGTACGTTGAGGCTGCGATCACAAAAACTTTAGCAACGATCCCGGCTTTACAAGGCGAAATTATTCACTTGGGTGTCGCGGATAAAGATTTTGATTCCGCGTTGAAAGAAAAAATCAAAGGCAAAGTCGCGTTCATTGACCGCGGTGTTGTCGCGTTTGCCGACAAAATCCGCCGTGCGCAGGACGGCGGTGCTATCGCCGTTGTTGTTGCCAATAACGACAATGAGCCGCCGTTTATCATGGGCGGTGACGGCGCTTTCGATATTCCGGCCGTGATGATTTCCAAAAAGGTCGGCGACAGTCTTAAGGCGCAACTTAAAGCGGGTCCCGTCACTGTGGATTTGAAATCTCAAGCAGTGATTGAAAAACCTTGGTTGGTTGATACGATTTCGAATTTTTCTTCTCGTGGTCCCCGCTCTGAAGATGGAATGATTAAGCCTGAAATTGCGGCTCCTGGTTCGAACATCATTTCCGCTTCTGTTGGCGGAGGTGATAAAGGCGAAAGCATGTCAGGCACTTCGATGGCGGGTCCGCACATCGCCGGTGTGATGGCGCTGCTTAAACAGAAATACACGGATCTTGATCCGTACGAACTTAAATCCGTTTTGTTAGGTCATGGCAAAGTGATCGCGGATGCAGAACAAAAAACGTACACGGTCAGCCGCCAAGGCGCGGGCCGCGTGCAAGTGGGCGCTTCTTTGACAGCACAGGTTGTCGCTATTCCTTCCACACTTTCCTTTGGCATTACGGACGTTGAGAAACAAAAAACTCTGAACAAAACGATCACGCTTAAAAATATCGGTACAGAGGCTTTGACTCTGACGCCGGTTTGGAAAGGGTCACAGGCTCTGAAAGTTTCGGCAGCGGCCGTGACTTTGGCTCCGGGCGAGGCGAAGTCCGTTGTCGTCACAGCAAAAATCAATGCGACTTTGATGGCTTCTGCCAATGACGAGCTTGATGGCTTCTTCACATTTATCGCGAACGACAAACAAATGATTCAGTTGCCGGCGCTAGTGGTGGCTCGTCAGATTTCGCAAATCAAAGCAACGGCTTTGACGGTGTTCTCGACTTCCGAAGCGGATGCGGCAGGCAGCGCTGCCGAGTTGAAACTTGAAAACAAAGGCTTGAATAAAGGCCCGGCGTATCTTTTCAATCTTCTTGCCTTGGATACTCGCAAGAAAGAAACAAAGCCCGATCTTGTTCACAATCGTAACTGCGATATGCAATCGGCGGGATATCGCGTCTTGGAAAAAGACGGCGTCCGCAAGTTGCAAGTCGCTGTAAAACTTTATGAAGGCATGACGACTTGGGATACATGCGAAGTGAACGTGCAAATTGATGCCGATAAAGACGGCGTCACCGATCAAGAGATCGCGGGTCTGACACAAGAAAGTCTTGCCGGCCACAAAGGCAGCCAGTTTGTCAGCCTCCTTTTGGATGGCGCAACGGCGCGCGCTCTTCGTCAGCAATACGAAAAGGATTATGTTATCAACCCTGACAAAGCGGAAGAAAACTACACTCCTGCCTTGATTGACGAACAAGAAATGCACGTGTTCGACAACTCGACATTGGCGATCATCGAAGCAGATATTTCTTTACTGGCTCTAGCTGATACGGGGGAGCTTAATATCAAAGTTTCGACTACGCATCAAGATAACGGCGCGATTGAATATGACGATTATTTGGCTGGCCAGGATAAAGAGTGGAAGAAAATCTCCCTTCGCTCAGAGGCTCAAAGCTTTACGGATCTTCCTGAAATGATCGAGTTGCAAGGACGGGATTCCGTTGTCGTCCCTTTGACAAAAGGTTATGGCACAGGTGATTTGATTCTCTATGCTCCTCAAAACAAATCCGTACGTGACGTTTTGTTAGAAGATGCGCAATCACAGATTGTTCCTGTGATTTACTCTTCTGACGAAAACTAAAGTCCTTCTTTAGCAATACGTTTCCACTCTTTGAGAGTGCGAACGTATTGCACTTTCCCTTTAAGATGTTCTCGTGAAAAAATTCGGAGCAGCTCGGGGCGCATTTGTTTGTGCACGCGCCACAAGGTTCTGTAAAGCTTCAGCGTGTGCTCCAGACTGACTTCATCGCAGCCGGGAGGAAGTTCTTCACGTCGTGACCATAAGTTTTTAATCTGTCTTTTCGTGCACCACCAATAGTGACGCCACAGTGGAAAGTCGATGAAAAGAATACGGTCGGCTTTCGCAAATCTTTTTTCAATGATGTCAAGCGGACCATAGCCGTCAATAATCCAACGCTCTTGTTCTTCCACTGCCAAAAGAATTTCAATGGATTCTTTGTGCGGACGGATTTTCATCCCTTGGAGAAATTGAATCGAATCCACATGCGTGAGAGGAAGATCATAAATATGAGCCAAACGACGGCTCAACGCCGTTTTGCCTCCCCCGGCGTTTCCGACCACGGCTATTTTTTTGACGGTGCGATCTTGTGACATGTTCAAATCACATTGCGGTCTTGCTGAAAAAAAAGCAATCGCTAAGATCGCTTACCTGCAGGTCATAAAGGTTGCGAAATTCTGACGATTGGCGTTTCCGCCGACAGAAGCGAAGCTGCCTCCCCCATGCAGATATTTTCCACTCAGAGCAAGAGCATACACGGGGCTGCCAGCCGTTCCGAACCGTGGGTTTAGTGAAAGCGGCGTTCCAGACGAAGCCTCTAGGGCCGCGAAATTGTAGCGCAGAATGCTGTTGAGACTGCTGAAATATCCGCCGACATAAACCATGGAGTTGTCTGCGCTCAGCACGATAGACTTAATGTACGTCGAACCGGGGGCATTGAAAGAAGTTGCGCCTCCCGTGGTGGTATTGAGTGCTGCGATATTTGCTCGTGAAGCACCACCGGCTAAATCAAAGTCTCCGCCGACGTACAAGGTGTTACTATCTGACGTAAGAGCTAAAGTGTATACGACGTCGAATGATCCTGAAAAACCGGCCGGATTAAATCCAGTCACTGTTCCTGCGGCCGTATCAATGGCAGCGAGTGTTCTGCGAGTTAGTCCCCCCGCCGATGTGAAGTCTCCTCCGACATAAAGAAGAGATCCATCTGATTTCATCGTCAACGCGTAAACGATGTTGTTCATGTTGATGTTAAGAGAATTCGCAAGACCTGTGCTTGAATCCAAACCCGCAAGTTTTGTGCGAGCCTGACCACCTATGTTTGTAAAGGAGCCACCGGCATAAACAACAGAACCATCGGGACTGAGAAGCAGCGACCATACGTCTGAATTGGCATTGGGATTAAACGCTGTTGCAACACCCGTGGTGGTATCTACGGCGGCGATGCGATTGCGAAATGACCCGCCGAAAGTGTTAAATGCTCCACCGACAAATATACTAGAGCCAGAAACAGCAATCGTATTCACTGTGCCGTCGGCTCCCTGATTCATGGCCGTGACGTTGCCGGCGGCGTCGATGACAGCATAGCGGTTGCGTGTCTGACCGCCCACGGTTGTAAAACTTCCGCCCATGTAAATGCTGCTTTCATCCGGAGACAACGCGAGCACATTCACAGGGCCATTGGCGTCGGGATTGAAAGACGTCGTCGCTGCCGTCGCTGTGGAAACGGCAGCGATACGGTTGCGGGCAACACCGCCCATTGTTGAAAAACTTCCTCCGATATAAATCGTATTGCCGTCCCCGCTTAACGTCAGCGCACTCACGACGTTATTGGCATTCGGATCCCATGCGGTCGCGGCTCCCGTGCTGAGGTCCAGCGCGGCGATGCGATTGCGGCTGGCTCCACCGATCGTGATGAAGGAGCCTCCCGCATACAGCAACGTTCCTCCGGCATTGATTTCAATGGCGTTGACGACGTTGGAGGCACTGGGGTTCCACGACGTGACCTGCCCTGAAGTCACATCAAGGGCCGCCAAATAATTGCGAACGAAGCCACCGACTTCCCCTACAACGTTGTTCCCGATGTAAACCGCAGAGCGCGCGCCATCAACAGCCAGTGCGACGGCAGAGCCACTACTCCACGACGGATTGAAGTCTTCAACTATTCCGGTCGTGACATTCACGGCGGCGACCCTAGGTCTGTTTTCACCGCCCACTGTGGTGAACATTCCCCCGACGTAGAGCGTGCTTCCATTCAGAGCTAACGACAAGACGCTGCTATTTGTCGTTGGCGCAAACACCGTGGCATCGCCTGTTGTCGTGCTTAAGGCGGCAAGACGGCTTCGGACTTGTCCTCCGATATTGGCGAAAGCACCTCCTGCGTAAATCGTGCTCCCGTCCGGAGACAAATGTATAGAATAAATATCGTTGTCGGCCTTTGCATCAAAAGAAGTCAGCGTACCTAGCGTCGTATCTATGGCGGCCATACGACTGCGGGCGGTGCCTCCAAGCAAAGTCATAGAACCGGCGATAAAAATGCGGCTTTCATCCGCTGATAAAGCGACAGAAAATCCATTGCCGTCGGAGAACGGAGCAAAAGAATTAGCAAGCCCTGTGCTCGTATCCAGAGAAGCGATATAAGTTCTGTTTTGACCGCCCACTGACGTAAACTGCCCCGTTATATAAAGAGTCCCTCCGTCAGCGGAAAGAGCGGAACTCAGAACACTCCCGTTTGCGTTGGGATCAAAGGAAGTCGCAAGCCCCGTGCTTGTACTCAGTGCTGCAATTCTGTTGCGTGTTTGCCCTCCGGCAGAGGTGATTGCTCCGCCGATATAAATAATAGAATCATCGGGCGACAAAGCCAAAGTGTTGACGACGCCGAAAGAAGAAGGATTCCATGCTGTCGCGACGCCGGTCGCAGTCGTCACCGCTGCGACAGAGTTTCGCGACTGCCCTCCGATCGTGGCCGTTCCCGACAAACCGACGTATAAAACAGATTCGTCTGAGTTCAGTAGTAAAGCATTCACATTGTTGGTCGAACCGGGGTTCCAAGCGTTTAAATTTCCCGTAGCAGTGTCGTAGGCTGCCAGACGGCTTCGTGATTGACCGCTCACACTTCCAAATTGGCCACCGACATACAAAGTGGATCCATCGGACTTCAAAGCCAGTGCATTCACTTGCGCATTCGGTGCCGGATTCCACGCTGTCGCCGTTCCACTCGCCGCATCCACCGCCGCAAGATACGAACGCGTCTGACCGCCGATGGTGGAGGAAGCGAACGTTCCTCCCACATACAGCGTCGATCCGTTTAACGTCATAGTCAGAATAGAGCCGTTGCCAACATCAGGATTAAAAGCATGAACGGTTCCGTCGGCGTTAATACGCGCCAATCTTTTGCGCGCGGAACCTCCTACCATTGTGAAATTCCCACCGATGAACCAACCGCCGGCGCCATCCGGGATCACTACGAAAACGGTTCCATCTATTGCGGGGAAATTTTGGTTCACAGCACCGGCCGATGAAAATTCAGCGCCTTTTGTGGATTCAACAAAATTACCGGTCGTCTTGAAGCTGCCTGCCACCCATAAAAGATCATTGTAAGCGGCCAGTTCAGAAACCTCCGCGCTGAATCGCGGATTGAAACTTTGGACCGCTCCCGTTGTTTTATCCACCGCCGCCAGACGAATTCGTGAAACTCCTCCGACGTTTTTAAACGTTCCACTCAAATAAAGATTGTTACCGATCAACGCAAGCGCCAGAACCGTCGAGTCCACGTTGGGATCCATCGCCGCTACGGCACCTGTGGCAGCATTGACAACAGCTAAGTTATTACGTGTTTGTCCACCGACCGAGGTGAACCCACCGCCGATATATAAATTCGCTCCATCGAGAACCAGAGCGTTGACCTGACCACTGACGTTCGGATTAAACGCATGCAGAGTTCCATCGGAATTAATGCGAGCAACACGGCTGCGCGCAACTCCGCCCACGGTCGTGAAACTTCCACCGATGTACCAGCCCCCACTGCCGTCCCCTATCACCGTAAGAACGGGACCATTCACGGCAGGAAAGTTCTGGTTTGCATCACCATTGAAATTGACTTCGGCTCCCGTAGTCGCAGAAACGAATGCACCGGCTCTGGTGAAAGACCCGCCAACATAAACTGTATTACCGAACTTGCGAATGGCGGAAACCGTGTTATTGAAACGCACGTTCAAGGGCAAAAGACTGCCGTTATCATCCACCGCCGCGAAGTTCGAGCGTGATTGCCCGTTGACTGAAGTGAAGGTGCCCCCCGCATAGATCGTGCTTCCTTCGCGTAAAAGCGTCTGCACGGAGCCATTCATTGAGGGACTGAAAGAATGTAAAGATCCATCCGCACTAAGACGGGCCATTCGTGAACGGCTCAATGCGCCCACCGTGGTAAACGCACCACCAAGATACCAACCGCCAGATCCATCCGCAACCGACGACAAAACATCACCGTTTGTGGGCATGGTCGCAAAAGTGTTATTAATAACTCCGGCTGGATCCACAACGACGCTGCGAGCGTTTTTGAAATCGCCAATGGAAGTGAATGCTCCGCCCATGTAAAGGGTTCCCGCTTTCAAAGCCAGCGAGTAAACCGAACCGCTGGCGCCCGGATTGAAGCTCGTCAAATTTCCTGCGGCATCAAAGGCGGCAACACGGTTTCTGGCAACTCCGTTCACCGAGGTAAAATCGCCGGCAATGTACGTTGTTGTCCCGTCGGAAACAATCGCACGTACGGCATTGTCCACTTGATAATTGGGACCAGGAAACATCGGGCATTGCCAGAACCCCACGTTCGAGCGGAAGGCTTCTGCAGAAGTCGCGACGAAGAGAACAAAAAGACATATAAAGCCGCGCATATTAGAACCCCGAAATCCAGGACACGTAAACGATATTGCCAACACGAATCAGCGAATACACTGAATGAGAGTTGGGATCTCTTGTTCCATTCGTAGGCTTAAATCTGTAAGACACGGTGGCGGCGCCATCGCCTGTCAACGCCGTCGCAAAATTGCATTGTGTGCTGCCGGTTCCGGTGACAACCAGCGTGTAAGAACCACCGTCACGCATATTCGCAAATGAAATATTGCTGCCGCAATCGAACGAAGTCGTCACTGCGTTTCCTGTGCTCCAATCTACGGCTCCTGTGGTTATTGAACCAGATGCGGAAACGATTTGCCCCGCGACATTCAAACGCGTATTTGCCCCTGGAGAAGACGTGCCGATGCCGACATTGCCATTGAGAATCGTCGCTCCCGTTCCACTGGGCGAGAGCGTGATATTTTGATTCGAACCACCCGCAGTGAACGCCAAAGCTCCCGTACCGGTGATAGATCCATTCGTAGTTCCTGTACCACCTTTAGAAACGGCCAAAGTTCCCGTTGCCTCTGCAGTGCTTAGATCCACGACGGACTTTGTTGCGAGTGAACCCAAACCCGAAACTTGTGTATTGGAAATCGCAATGTTGGAACAAGTTAAGTTGTCAGAGACCGACGTGTACGTGAGTGTTTGTGAAGCCG
Source organism: Bdellovibrio sp. 22V (assembly GCF_030169785.1). NCBI lineage: Bacteria > Pseudomonadati > Bdellovibrionota > Bdellovibrionia > Bdellovibrionales > Pseudobdellovibrionaceae > Bdellovibrio > Bdellovibrio bacteriopascens. The sequence goes on along the minus strand of NZ_CP125854.1, from coordinate 3,043,945 downwards.
TACATGACGTCGCCGATTGTGCTCCCGTCACTGTCGATCTTAAATCTTGCATGGAAACAAATGCAGGAACAAGATTTGTGCCGTCGTAACGCAGAATTTGCCCTGCGAGCGTAGGTGTGGCGGAAACGGCGACGCCTTTGATTTTATCTACGCTGGGGTTCGGATAGGTTCCGCCTAAATCCCCGCCAGCAGTTCCTGTCGGTGCGGCTCCCGTTGTTGCGATCGTGATACTGCCAGCCCCATTGGTGATGCTCACGCCGCTTCCCGCTGTGAGTGTAGCTGCTTGCGGAGCTGCTCCCGTTGAACCAATTAAAACTTGTCCATTCGTCAGCGCGGCAGCTTCAACGATGGCCCCACCACTGGAAACCATAATGCGATTGTTATTGAGCGCCGTTCCTGAGTTGGTGCCTCCGTTGGCGACCGGAATCACGCCGCTAATATTCGCAGAGGAAACCGAAGGCGTGGTCCAAGATAAATTTCCTGAAGTATCTGATGACAGCACCTGCCCGTTCACGGATGCTGTGGCCGTTGGTAATTTCAAAACGTAACTCGTTGTGACGGTCGTTGGAGCTGAAAGGGTCACCGTATTGGAACCAGCGTCCGTGAATACAGCTCCTTTCGTTGTGATAGTGCCCGCGGAAAAATTTCCAGAAGCATCACGCTTTACGATGGTGCTTGCGGTGTTGTTGTTGGTCGCAGCGTTGGCAAGCAATTCGGCGTTATGAACATTCGCCGCACTGGAACCTCCAACAGAATTCACTGTTGCCGTGACGGAGCCGCTGCCGCTTGCCGAAACATCTCCCGTTAAAGCCGTGATGGTTCCAGGATTCCCCGCCGGAAGATTCGCCGGTGCCCACTTCGAACCATCCCACTGTAATACCTGATTCGCCGAAGGAGCGGTAGCATCGACAGGTTGATTTTGTAATGCCACCACTTTGCTTGCACCGATGGAACCAGTCACATCGCCTGCAAGACCGACGTTGATCGCAAGACATTGAAAACTATTACTGACGGAATTCCATGATAACGTTTGGCTCTGTGTGCAGTTTGCGGAAGCGACGTAACCGTTGAATGCCGATTGCGTGACATAGTTCGACAGTGTCGCGCTGAGACCGGAAACATCTCCTGTTGCCACCACCGAGTTCACCCAGTTCGTTCCGTTGTATTTTAAAAACTGACCTGACGCCAAAGACGCCACTGACAAAGCTGTACCGTTGAGTCCCGTCACCGTCGGCGTGGGATAGTTGCCGCTAAGATCTCCCCCTGCAGCTCCACCCGGAGCGACACCGCTGATCGTAACACTGCCTGCGGCAGTGAGACGTCCTTGAGCATCGACCGTGAATGTACCGACTTGGGTGGCAGAGCCGTAACTTCCCGGCGTCACCGCCGTATTGGCAAGACTGATCGTTCCCGTGGAAGTGATGGGACCTCCGCTCAGACCCGTGCCTGTTGCGATATTTGTGACCGTACCACCGCTGGCTCCTGACACCGCCGCGCACGTCATGACTCCAGAGGTGGCGTCCCAAGAAAGAAATGTATTCGCAGCACAGTTCGGCAGTCCCACTTTTGTGAGAAAGTCGCTCGCCACATTGTTCCCGAGCTTTTGCGCCGACTGCGCGAAACCGGCGAAGGGAACAGAGCGAATCACATTATCCGGCGAAATTGTTTTCCAGCCGCTACCGTCATAAAAAGAAACCCGCAGCTTACGTCCATCGCCCATCGCGGAGGGGTAAGTACTCGAAGCATTGCTACATGAATAAGAACTTCCAGAACTTGAACACGAGCCACAGGTAAAAACCGTCACATTATTAAAGACATCTAATAGAGTGCTGCCTCCGCCATTGGGAAACTGCACGGTGCCCTGACCGATCGGCACGTCAAAGACACCTCCGGAATGAGCCATGTTAATACCGGTGATTTGTTCCTGATAAATCAGACATTGTCCTGAGGGATCTAAAATCTGAAATAGAAAGGAAACATCGTTGTACTCCAACGGAGTTCCATCTGCTTTTAAAATGCGGCCTTGGTAAGTCATTGCTGCTGGCGCGGCGAAAGCGGTCTGCATTCCCCAAATGGAAAACGAGATTATTGTAAGAAAGCGTACCATTCCAAGACGAACCACGAAGCCTCCAAGAGTGAGCCTTACCTCGCTATCGGACTCTTTGGAGACCTTATAAAGATTCGGATAAAGAAAATGTTCGTTCACATTTTTGCGAACGTCGTTATAGACCTAAAAACGATGCGCTCTTTTTTTCGTCTTGGATTAGGAAATGGTTTCATTGCCGTAAGGACTTTGGACTGATGAATCCTCACCATCAACAAAAGATAGTTTTCGATTTTCTGGGAATGCTCCTTCGCTTGCCGGCAATCCGGCAGGCGCCGAAAATTCAACAAATCTCCTTGCCGGGTTCTCGGCAGGACTTGTTTCAAAGTCTCTATATTGCATCTAAGAGTCAAAAAAGTTGGTATCGCCATTGCTTTTAAAGGAGGACATCAACAACCCTTTAAAAGGAAAACAATATGAAATCACTTACTAAAAAAATCACACAAACTCTAGTTTTCGCACTTCTTGCGTTACCGGCAATGAGTCATGCCTCTATGCGTGTCGATAACGGCACTCAACATTTGGTCAAATTTGCCATCTATCAAGGAGATGTCATGATCGACAAATGTTTCGGAATGTTGCCCGATCAATTCTATATTTCCAAATACGACGGCACGCTCTCGCTGACGGCAACGACCATTCTTCGCGGCAACACGTATGTCTCTCAACGAGTAGACATTGATACAGAGAGATCCGGTGACTACAGCGCCATCATTCACGCGAGAAACGGACAACAAGAATTTAGTCTTGAGCAAGGCGAGGGCTCTACAGTGGGTGCCATAAATCTAAATAACACTCTACTCGAAGAAACGCAGTTCACTTTTCAATCAGAGGGTCGCCCTCTGCAAAGCATCGTCGTTCCGGGAGGTACACAGAGAACTCTTTCATTAGCAAGACAGTACAAAATCGTAGTCGTGGTTGACGGTGTGACTTTGGATCCTGTGGTGACTGCAAATCCAAATGCGTCTTTCCGAGTGGTTTCTTCCGTTGATCGAGATGGCAATGAGGTTTTCGCGGTTCAGTAGTAATCACAATCCATCAATAAAAAACGACCAGGCCCTCTGGTCGTCACCCCCAGCGGCACCCCCCCCCCCTCCCGCGGAACTCGATACGAACGGGGCCTGCTTCTTTTTTCTGGCGACCGCGCGTTCGCCGCGCTTTCGCCATAAAAAAGAAGCAGGCACCTTTTAAAAAAGCCGCGGGGTTCGCGGCTTTTTTTTAGTTTTTACTTTTTTGTTTTCTTGGATTTTTTCGGGTCTTTGACTTCGGCTTTTTTCTCGTCAGCGACCGGGGTTTTTGCAGGGCCTCTTTGTTTTAAGCGAACATAAAGAGGGAAGTGATCCGCGACACCGTCCATGCGGTCATAGTCCCAGCGTTTTGGGTATTTACCTTTTTTAAGATGGACGTCGCTGTAGCGAATGACGTCGATCGTGTTGGGTTCCATTTGATAGCTGCCGGCACCTTCTGCTAACAAGGCTTTTGAGTAAATGTGTGCATCCAGGAAAGACCAGGATTTGCGATAGTTGTGAGTGCCATCGCAGTCTTTACAGCCGACGAAGTGAGACACCGCTCCAACAGGACTGAAAGTGTCGCGGAAGATATGAACTTTTTCTTCCTCTTCATGCGTGATGTTCAGGTCGCCGCCGGCAATCACCATCGCGTTCGGGCCTTTGTCTTTGATCAACTTTGCCACGAACTCCGCCGCTTGTTGACGCCAGTATGTTGGATTCGCTTGCGAAGGAAAGTGCGCAACAAGGAAGGTCATTGGATCTCCGTTGGGAGCCTTCAGTGTCACTTCCAAAACGCCGCGAGATCTCTCCATCCATTTTTTGTCTTCGTCATTAGCAGGCTTCCACGGAATCGGGTGAAGAACAGGTTTACCGACGACAGGGAAACGAGACATCAAGCCTACGTCGATACCGCGCTTATCGGGACCTTCCAAAAGCACGATCGTTTTGTAAGCGGCTTTTTGCAGATACTTCGCGTTCCAGATATTCAGAACATTTTCATTCTCAACTTCGATCAACATCAAAACGTCAGGGCCGTTGCCATCAACGTCTAAAACCACCTGAGTGAGGTTCGTGAGCTTCTTATCAAGCTGAGTTTCGTTCCAATCCGTTGAAAGACACTCGGAACGGCGATAGGCGCTGTCGTTCTGCTCACAGCCTTTACGCACTTCGGGATCCTGCAATTTCAAAGAACGCGGCAAATAAGTCCAATCCTCACGGTCCTTATCGTGAGTGGTGTCGAACAAGTTTTCGACGTTAAATGACATCACAGTCACTTCGTCGGCCGCACGGGGAGGCAAATCCCATTGCTTCTTTTTGAAGGAGATGGCGCAGCCAACTGTGAAGGATAAGAGGAGGACGAGGATCAGATTCTTAAATGACAGTAATTTTTTCATGCCCCTGTTGTATCGGAATTAAGACGCAGGACTCAAGCCGAAAGAGTTTTAAGAATAGGTTGAGACTCGGGCTGTCTAAACTTTGACTATTGTGTAACATATCGCATTGTGGCATATTCCTGCCTCAGAATTCCCGCATATTTGTACTGGAGCGATCATGTTTAAAAAGGCTTTGGCCCTCACTTTAGCTTTGTCTTGTTTTGGAACTCTTGCGCAGGCCCAGGAACGTGAAGAAAGCATGGTGATGTCGGTCGGTGACTCCCTTCGCAAAAACTGGAACGTGACGCTTTTCTCTATCGCGTCTCAAGCCAATATGAAGCCGGGAAAAACCGAAACAGCGGGCCGCTCGCAAGATTCTTACACTTACTTCGGTATCAACTATAAAATCGACTCAGACCGTAAGGCTTCTTTACGACTTCCATTCTTGTTCAATACAGCGGGACAAAACGAATACGGCGATCAAGTGAAATCAGAGTTTCAACTTTCTGACATTCACATCGCATACTCGATGTACGACCTTGGCTATATCGGCGACGTTGACATCTCAGGAAATGCAAAACTTTATTTCCCAACAAGCAAATATTCGGAAAATTCCGGCATGATCACTAAGCTTCGTTTGGAAGCGTATTTTGAATATGCTTTGGGTCGTTTTTCTTCGATCACTTACGGTATCAAACCTGATTTTTACTGGCAGAGCAGAACAGCGAGCTTCAATCAGGATATCCCACAATTCGACGATGGCAATTACGTGACGGATCCACGTCAAACGAACAAGCAATACTCTTTGATGCAAACAATTGAAGTGGTTGCGGATATCAACAAATACTTCTCTTTAAAGCCGCGTGTGGGCTTTGACGAAGACTGGTATTACTCTTCAGACGTTGAGGATCTTGAAGGTAGTCACGTGACGAAAGCTTTCTATGGTCTTGGTTTGGAAATTCGACCTATGCGTGGTTTGACATTCACAGTGGCGATGGAAAACAGCGCGATCTTGAATTCTTACCGTGGTAAAGACATCGAGTTCTTTAAGCCCGAGAATATTCAATACTCATTGATGACGAACGCGTTCCTTTTCTAAAGAACGAAGTGATGTTCTTCTCCTGTGAGCGGGTTTTTGAAACTGAGCTCACAGGCTTCCAGTTCGATCTTTTCCTCTTCCCAAATTTTCTGCGCGCCATAAGTATGATCACCCACGATGGGATGTTTTTCGTATCCCAGTTGAGCGCGGATCTGGTGAGTGCGACCTGTCTGCAAATGAATCAAAAGCTCACTGCGATTCTCCGGCAAAACTTTCTTCGCTAAGATATCAAGGACACAGTTCTGCCAGCCTTCGCGAGCTTCATGCGACACGGTTTTCGGTGCGCGAGGCGACGGCTCCATATAATGAGTTAGAACTCCGGTGGATATGTTCTGGCCTTCGACGATCGCGCGATAGATTTTTTTCATCTCACGATCGACGAGCATTTTATTAAATGCGCTTAAAAACTCGGCCGTCTTGGCATAAACGATCAACCCGCGTGTGGGTACATCTAGGCGGTGAGTGACATACAATTCATGTCCTAGAGCATTTTCTAAATATTTTTGCAGGTTCTCTTGAATATTGTCGACGCTGGCGTGAACGGGAAGGCCTGAGACTTTCCTTACAACAAGAAAATGTTTATTTTGAAACAAAATGCGCTCTGACCAATTTCCATCATCGCGCAGAAAGCGCCGGGGTTTTGTATGCACGCGCAAATAATCGCCGGAAGAAACCGAGGAATCTTCTTTAACTCTCTTGTGATTCAAATAAATAGAGCCAAGGTCCAAAAGAAAAGTGATTTCTTCACGATCAAGATCCAAAGTGCTTAATAAAACATCACTCAGCCTTCCGGACTGAGGGCTGATTATATGTCGGACTCCGTATTCAAATCCTCTGGCACTCTGCATACTATTCCTTAGTGAGTGAAATACACATAGCACGGTGTAGCATATGTGTTCAAGTCGGACAGTTTACTCCATAGTAGGTGCCTTAGGAGACAGGAAATTTGGAATTTGCTAACGAGCCGATTTTTCAGTGGATGTCGCAGTTCGCCTATCAGCCGGGAACTGTCTATGCTGCATTGATCGGAATGATGATTCTGTCTTCCGTGGGCTTTCCGCTACCGGAAGAGGTGACCCTCATCAGCGTCGGTATTCTGGCGTTTATGGGCGCGCACCCGCAACACTTTCCTCCGCCTTATGAAGGCGCGCCTGTCGTGAACGTTCATACCGCCTCTATTATCGCTTTTTCTGCCGTCGTCATGAGTGACACGTTTATTTATTTAATAGGGCGGATCTTCGGAAGAAAATTACTCTATCATCCTCGCGTGCATAAACTCTTTCCGCCACACATGATGAAACGTGTGGAGGAGTGGACTCACAAGTACGGCGCCTATGCGTGCGGGATCTTCCGTTTTACGCCGGGTCTGCGTTTCCCAGGACACTTGGCCTGTGGAATGCTCCGATATCCTGCGTGGAAGTTTATCGTCATTGATGGGGTTGCGGCTTTGATCAGTGTGCCGACGCAGATTTACCTGTTGGCTCATTATGGCGAGCCTATTCTGAATAAGCTTCGTCAGTTCAAGCTCGTAGTTTTCGCCATTATCGGTTTGCTGTTGGTGTATTTCTTGGTCAAGAAACTGCGGGAACGCTGGGCCGCTCGCCCGCAAAGTTAAACAAATAAAAAAGGCCCGATGAACGGGCCTTTTGTTTTTTGAAATGTCGTCAAAATTAAGCGCTTTTCTTTCCGTAAACAGCTTCTTCCGTCAATGAGCAGCAGAGCTGCAAATGAAACGGTTTTGCATGAAACTTCGGCTCGATGTCTTTCCAGAAAATCTTTTCGTAACCGCTTTGCAAAGAGAAAATCTCTTCACGGACTTTGAAAAGAAGTCCCGCCGGAGAGCCCAAGAGCCAATCCATTTGGACAAGATAGAAGGCCTCTTCAAGTTCCACGGGATTCATGGAGTTGATAAAGTCCTTCGGTAAATTATCGACCAAGTGACATGCATTGTGTGAGTATTTGTGGAAAGCCTTTTCCAACGGATTGACTAAAAGCTTCTCAACACGGCTGTCGGGAGTCTTAGGGCCCGCAAACGGTTGCGAAAACTTTTTGAAATTCCAATACAACAAAGCGTCGTTCACAACGTATTCCGCGCGCGGCAAATAGTCTGTGATCGCATCTACTTTAACACCCTCATGCGAAGGATCTTCCACGTGCGCGTTATGATCTACCGCCACAAGGCTGCGCAAGTGATAAAGGAAAGAGTACAGGGAGTGAAGCTTATCCATAAACGGCTTCGAGAAATTCAAACCGAAGTTATAGAGCAAAGGCGCACCGACTTTATTTTCAAACCAAGTGAAAGTATCCAGCAAAGGCCAGAGTGCCGTAAGATCCACACCCCAAGGTTTGATCGCCATTTCGAAGTGTTCGTTAAAATGATTTTCAAACTCGGCACAAAGCTCGGGATTCACAACTGCCAGATGAGATTGCAAAGCACGCACGCGAGGTTGGGAGCGTTCAAAAAGCTCGACATGCGGGTCCAAAGCTTTCCAGGCGTCAAAGGCGAAGGAGTAATCTAGGTGAGGAGTCGCTACCGGGCTTTTGATATAGTGATTCAGTTTGACCAAAGACAAACCCACCAAAGCATCGGCCATGTATTTAAACGGCTCGCTGGGTTTAAATTTCGAGTAGTTCTCTTCCTGATTCCAGAACTGAACCTTCAAGGGCTTCCAAGTGGAGCCTTTCTCCATCGTGACATCAAAACCTAAACGCAAGCTTTTGTGCTTCATACATACTCCTTCACCTGTCACATATCGGTGAAAGTCGAAGGTTGTTCGAGTCGGGTTTTTATGAGAAAAACAGGGACTATGGTCGGGTTTGGATTCTGGATAGATGCACATGGGCACTTGGCAGACCCTCGCTGGGAGGGAAAGCAGGCGCAGATTATTGAGGACGCTCGTTCGCGCGGGATCCATTTTTTTATGCAAGGCGGAGTCGGTCCCGAAGACTGGCAAAAGCAGCGCGAGCTCAAAGCGCAATTCCCCACGCATATCGGTCTTTGTTTTGGTCTGCACCCTTATTGGGTCGTGGATCATGATGACGAGCAATGTGAAGAAGCTTTGAATCTTCTGGCCACTCAGCTTGTCGATGCCATGGGCTTGGGAGAGATGGGCTTGGATTTCCGCCCGCATATCATGAAAGACTCCCGGGAACGTCAATTAGACGTCTTTACCGATCAACTGGAGTTGGCGCATATCTCGAACAAACCTATGGTTTTGCACCTCGTGCAAGCGCACGAAGAAAGCCTCAGGATTATGGACCTGTACGGGCTGCCAAAGCAAAAAGGCATGGTACACTCCTTCAACGGCAGTTGGGGAAAGGCGCAGGATTTCCTAAAAAGAGGCTTGTTCCTTTCTGTCGGTGGACCGGTGTGCCGGCCCGACAACCAAAAGCTTCACCAGGCCGTGAAAGAAATGCCTTTGGAGTTCCTCTTGATCGAAAGCGACAGCCCGGATCAGGCTCCACCGGCGTATAAAGGCCAATTGAACCCTCCTGAAAGCATTTGGGAGGTGGCAAGAACTATAGGGGAGTTGAAATCACTTGATCCCCTGGAAATATTAGATATCACTACGGAGAATTTCCGTCGTCTTTTTGGAGAGTTTGCCTCATGGAAACTAAAGTAGAAAACACTTTGCCTCAGCCGCAAGAAACTGAATACGTTTTGCACCGTCGTTTTGATCGTATGGGTCGCCTCGTTGGCGATACAGTGATGAAAAAGCTTTTCGACACGCATGTGATGGTGATCGGTCTTGGCGGCGTGGGTTCGTGGGCGGCAGAGTCTTTGGCTCGCTCAGGCGTCGGCAAAATCACGGTTGTTGATTACGACGAAGTTTGTATCACGAATGCAAATCGCCAGATCCATGCGTTGCAAGGTTTGGTCGGAAAGAAAAAAGCCGAAGTGATGGGTGAGCGTTTGCGTAAAATCAATCCGCAAGCGACAGTCAACGTGATCCCTGAATTCTACAACGAAGAAAATTCTGAAATGATGTTGGCGCACAATCCGGATTGGATCGTGGATGCAATCGACAACTTGACGGCAAAAGCGCACTTGCTGGCGACATGCCGTCAGCGCGGTTTGAAAGTGATCACTTCCGGTGGTTCTGCCGCGAAGATGGATCCACTTCGCATTAAGCTTGTGGATTTGGCGGATACTTACGTCGATCCTCTTTCGCATCAAATGCGCAAAATCTTGCGCCAAAAGTACGACTTCCCGGAAAAGAAATTCGGCATTCCTTGCGTATTCTCTGACGAGATTCCGATGCAACCGGAAGAATTGAAGTACGATAACGGTCAGGGCTTTAAATGCGTGTGCCCACAGGGGTCGAAAAACAATCTTCATGGTTGTGACAATCGCAATGTGATTTGGGGTACCGCGAGTTTCGTAACGGGGGCCTTTGGTTTGGCGATGGCTTCACATATCGTGAACGAAATCTATTCTTCCGTTAAAAATCCGGAGGCGAACGCATGATCGTCGCGGCTTGGTTCACCATCGTAGCATTGGTTATTCTTGCGGGCTTTGTGATGCTGGGTGCGACTTTCGTGCACTGGTATCGTGAAAACAAAAAAGCCAGCAAGCTGCAAAACACCTCTTCCAATCTCAAAGTATAATCTTGCGAGCGCCGTGTGCAGGCGCTCGATCTTAAGCCGAGGAATTCACAAAATCTTCGGGATCTCTTCATCAAACGCCTAAGATAGGCTTACACGATGAAGGGGCTTATGGACGTTTTTAAAAAAGCACGAGTACCAGCAGCGAATCTTGCAGGCGTCGAAGAAGGGCGTCTTTTTATTCAATCGACATTAGAGCGACTCTTGGCTCACAAGAGTCACATCCATATCGGCATAGAAGCAGGCGAATATACGACCGTGTATAGAGTTTCTTGTCACCCTGACGATTTAGGAAAGCTTATTGGTAAGAAAGGAAAGACTGTGGGAGGACTTCGCACATTGCTGATCGCGATTGTAGCGAAATATGGACTGCGAGTGGTTGTTGAAATTCCCTTTTTGCCTAAGAAGAAAGACGATTTTGGCGATTTTGAAGACTGAGCGTTTTGCAGGGTGAGCGCACTCCAAAGGCGCTCAGTTGTTGAAAATTATTCTAAAAAAGGCTCTTGCCAGAAAACATACCGCGATACTAAGGTCGACACTTCGGGAGCCTTTATATGAGAAAGAAATTTCCACAATTTCTGAAGAACTTATTGGAAGAGCGCCAAAGCCGCAACGAGCGCTATTCTAAAAGAGCCTTTGCCAAACATTGTGGTATTTCCATCGGCCAACTGAACGATTATTTGACGGGCCGCCGAGTCTGCTCCGCGAAAACGGCGCAAAAAATCATTCTCAGCCTAAATCTTTCCGAAGAGCAAGAACGCCAGGCTTTGAAAATCATCAACAGCAATTCCAATAATCTCCATTCTCTCGAGGTCGAGCACTTTTCGATCATTTCTGATCCCGCACACTTTGCTTTCTTGGCGCTGAGCACGGCCACTGACTTTGTCTTAGACGTTGATTGGATCGCGCAGAAATTGCGACTGACCGAAGACAAAGTGGAAAAGATCCTCCACAACTTAACGACCGTGGGCTTGGTGGAGATTCACGGGGAAAAGCTGACGATCCGCCATGAGCACATTATTACTTCGCTGGATGTCCCTTCGGAAGCCCTTCGTCGCTCCCATAAAACGTCCCTTCAGCGAATCATCAACAGTATGGATGACGTGCCTCTTGAAAAAAGAGAGGTCTGTTCCGTGAGCGTTTGTATTGATCCCAAAAAATTGCCGATCGCAAAGAAACGAATTTTGAACTTTGTCGAAAAAACCGCGCGCTTTTTAGAAAGCGGAGATAAAAAGGAAGTTTATGAAATCAATGTTCAGCTTTTCCCTTGGTCTTAAAAAAGCGTTTTCCGTTTTGGTTTTATTGACGTTTTTTGCAACAAACGCTCAAGCCATATTCATTCGCGGTAACGGTGGGTTTGGGATTCGGGTTCATGACGTGTGGCTCGCTCACGATATCTATGATTTGCAAAAACAAAGCGCACACATGCCGGTGTATTCTCCGCAAGTGTTATTGGATGCCAAGGTCACAGATTATATTTTCCGCTTGCAATATCCGATTATGGTGTTGTCCGTTTTCAAATCTCTGATAATCACTCCGTGTTCAGTGGAAGATTTTAACCGCTCGCAAACCGACTATACCTACGTCTCCACAGCTGAGCAGCTTAAGTCAAATCTTCAGGCAGATCCTGCTGTTTCTGATTTTGCTTTGCTTGCGATTAATTTTTACGATCCGCAAACAAAAAACTACCGTGTTTGCACGACAGCAAGTTTCGAGAGATTGAGTATCGAACAAAAGGCCGTTCTGCTTTTCCACGAAATTATTTATATTCATCTCGAAAAAGAAGGCCACTCAACGCCAACACCGGAATCAGTTCGTAGCACGGTCGTCAACGCGCTCCTTCGCCGATAAAGCTGTAAGCGGGCGGCCTTGTATTTACTTACATGTGAAAGTGGAAGAGACGCTTTCGCTGCCTAGTTTTACGTACAAGCGTCCGATTTTGACTTTACCGGGGAAAGGACGACTCCCGACAGAGAATTCTGCCAAGTCTTCAATGGGAAAAACGGTGGCTCCGGCACGCACGCTTGGTTTCGTCAGAACGGGTTCAGGCCCTGAGCCTTCGGCTTCCACCGCGATGAATGTCTTAGATCCCTTCGTGCAAATTTCGATCGTGTCGGCGATTTGGCCTGCGATTTCATGATCACCCTCTTGCGGAGTGGATTTACACGAAAGAACTGTTTTCATATCGGCATCGCACTTCGCATAAGCACTGCTTGCGAATCCTGTTAATAAGGCCGTTGTTAGTAAGATTGTTTTCATTTTTACTCCTTTGGTTGAATTGTTTTTTAAAATCTTCTGCGTTGGCTCTTCAAAACCTAATCCAAACTGAAAATCGTTTTAAAATGACACTAGAAGAGCGCGTGTAAAATGCGCTCACCATTCAGAACGCAAATTGGCGTGAGGTTTATCATCGGCGCAATGAGCGCGCAGATCCTGCGCTCGCAATAATACGCAGATCCTTTTTGGAGGCGGCCTCAGAACCGATAAGGAACGTAGTGACAATAGGGGAGCCACCTTATGAAAACTTGGATCGTTTCAGGACTCGTAGCATTTCTCGGGGTTTCTTCGAGTTATGCTTCTCCTTCGTCTCTGACCTATCAAGGGCGTATTCTGAAATCTGACGGAACTCCGTTGGAATATGGAAACGTTTCCTTTCTATTTCAAATTACGGATCCTTCGGGAAGCTGCGTGATTTATCAAGAACAGTTGACGGGTTATAATATGGTGAACTCCGGAGGCATCTTTGATGTGCCTATCGGTAACGGGGCCGTTCAATATCCCTTAAGCGGTCCTTCCAGCGTTCTAGATGCCTTTAATAATTCAGCGAATTTTTCGTGTGGTGTTTGCTCTATTTCCGGAAGTCTTTATTCTTGCGTGAATGGCACGCATACTTACAATGCTTCGGCGGGAGACCTGCGTAAGCTTCGCGTTTCTTTTTATGATGGAGTCGGCTGGAAAACGATTTCTCCTGATAATGTGATTCGCACCGTGCCCTATGCGTCCTATGCGAAGTTTTCAGAAAAGCTCGGGGCGTACTCGGCGTCTGACTTTGTTTTGAAAACAGGTGTGCCGACATGCCCGGCAAATACATTTCTTTCTTATAACGGCACGAATTTAAGCTGTATTTCTGCGACATTCAGTCTTGCGAATACGACGGTGGTGCCGGGGACCTATGGTTCTAGTTCGCAGATTCCGAGTTTCACGGTCGATGCCCAAGGACGTTTGACGAGTGCTTCTCACTCCGCTCTGAGTGTAAGTACAAGTCAGGTGACGGACCTTTCGGCGACACTTGCGAACTATGTTACAACAACGGTGTTTGCGGGATACGTATCGACAGCGAATTGTACTGCAGGACAAACAATGTATTGGAATTCTGTCAGTTCTCAGTTTGCTTGCGCAAGTATCGCCATAGATGCGAGTGGAATTACATCAGGGACGATCGCGACGTCGCGCTTAGGAACTGGAGTCGCGGATGCAACGACGTATCTGCGCGGTGATGGCAGTTGGTCCGCACCTCCCGTAGGTCCTTGGAGTATTAATGGCACCGACACTTTTTACAATGCGGGCAATGTCGGCGTGGGAACGAATCTTCCTGAGCGCAGATTGCATTTGCTCTATGATGAATCTGCTCAGGACCAGGGACTCATGATTGAAAACAAAGGGGGGGCGGGTGCGAATCTTTCGTTGAAAAGTTCTGGAGCAGGAGGGCGCGAATACTCTTGGATCTCGACGGGCACTTCGAATTCGACAGGGCCCGGTTATCTTGGATTATTCGATTATGCGACCTTCAGTTATCTTCTAGTCGTTGCACCAACAGGCGATATTGGTATTGGGACTGTTTCTCCTGGTGCGAAACTTGAAGTCAACGGACAGATAAAAGTCACCGGCGGCACACCGGGAGCGGGAAAAGTTTTAACTTCGGATGCGGCGGGTTTAGCGACATGGCAAGATTTGCCATCTTCTGCGAAAGTATGGAGCCAGGGAGGAAGCGGCGGGATTTATTACAGTGGGAATGTCGGCATAGGAACGAATACGCCGACGCAAAAGCTTTCCGTTCTTGGTGTGATCGAATCTTTATCCGGAGGATTCAAGTTCCCTGATGGCAGCACCCAAACATCTGCATCGCAGTGGGCGTTTAGCGGAGGCTACATCAGATCTATTTACCCCGTTAACATCACAGGTGATCTGTTCATAGATCGGGGAGGGCCTACGCAAGTGAGAATCGGGGCCTCCTCAGGAATGTCGACTTATTTTAATAACGGCAGCAACGTCGGCGTCGGAACGGTCAACCCTCTTGCCGGCATTCATGTTGTTAAAGATAACGGAACCGGTTTGGCCTCCATGTTTCAAGCCAGCACGGCAATGGGCGGAGTGGCTTTAGGTTCAAGCGGTACCTCTACAGGTTTGATTCAGGGAATCGATTTTTCGGGAGCCGCAGGCCATCTAAGCATCAATCGTATTGGCGGTAACGTGGGAATAGGAAATTTAACGCCGGCCTCTAAGCTTGATGTTGGCGGTGATATTAATATCGCCTCGGGATCTGCTTTACGGTTTGCAGGCGTTGCTGTTTGTACAAGTTCAGGATGTACTTCTGCGTCTGACGAAAGACTCAAAGAAAACATTAAACCTCTTGAAGACTCGCTGGAAAAAATCTTACGACTGCAAGGTGTAGAGTACGATTATAAAGACAAAGAAAAATTCAGCGCCAGACATCAAGTGGGGGTCATCGCGCAGGAAGTTGAAAAGGTGTATCCTGAAGTGGTGGTGACGGATAAAAAAACCGGGTATAAAACGGTGGCCTACGATCACTTAGTTGCACCGTTAATCGAAGCCGTCAAAGCCCTGCATGGGCAGAGTCAGTCACTTGCCACAGAAAACATTCGCATCACGAGTGAAAATGCACGGCTTCGCCAGGAAAACGCGGAAATAAAAGCGCGCCTCGATAGAATTGAGACGATTCTCAACGCGAAATAACGCGCAGAAGGTATCTGCGCGGTGAGGATTTATTTCATTTGTACGTGAACCGTTCCCGCTTGGTCAAAGATCACATACATTTCGTAAGAACCATTAGAAGTTGGAAGGCGCAAAAGGAAACGACGAGTGTCCCCAGTGTAAATATCTTCGTTGTTAAAATATAAAATCACTTGGTGAGTCACATCATCGAGACGAGAAACTCTTGGAGTCTCTGCGATGGCGTTGCTTGAAGAAAAATCCAAGTCAGACAAAAACGCCCTTGCGAAATGATCTGAGTAAATTGGGACCATTTTTCCATATTCGCAGTTCCCCGCCGCCACGGTCAGAACTACTTTCGTAATATCATTTTTCGTGATTGTCAGACGGACCTGGGGAAACAGAAGTTCGCGAATCACAGTGTTTTTGTCGGGGCCGCAAAGGTATTTTGAGTCTGTCGGAGCATCCACTTTTACATTCTGAGCTAGGGACAAAGAGGGACCTAAAAGCAAAGATAATAAAATCAAGAAACGCATGTTTCCTCCTGTTTGTTTGGTGGCGGATAAATAGCAGCGCTGCCAAAGAAGTCATACAAAATCCGCAAGCTTTCAAGATTAAGTGAGCGCAGTTTTTCGGCGCTCGAAGAAAAATCTTTTTTCGCGACTGAATGGGAAAGTCTGACTATCGTCAATGAGATACTGCTGGAGTTTTGCAGTATATGGCTTCCTAATAAAGGAGAAGAAATGAGACTTTTCGTTTTGATTTTGTCGGGTTTGGTTTTTGGCTGCGCCAGTGTTCCGAGAGAAACTTTACAGGCCCGGGAACTTTCCTCGGTCGAAAGATATTTGAATTCCGAGTCGATGAGAACGATCGATCTTACAGATTTCTCTATGAGAGATGGGGAAGGTAACAATATCTTTCCTTACAAGGTCAGTGCCGTGAAATCGCCGTCGCCAAGTTTGATGCAGGCATTGACAGAAGCCATGAAGGGGGATGTGATTTTATCGCGAATTTTCAAAGCCGAAACACCTAATCAGATTGTTTATGCTTTTATTGCTGAGGAAAAAGATCCCGATACAGGCACGGTTGTATTCAGATTGAATACGGTTTTGCAATCCCGCAGAGGCTCGGCATATTTGGTCGATTATGTTATTACCCGCGCGTCGCCTCGAGAGATGACGGCGGAAAATGGGCCTTCGGATGACCGTCAAAAAATAACGGTGATAGCGGGAACTTCGTTCTTTCCATACTAATAAAGATCTTCAGAGAGATAAACCAAACACGTTCGTCGAGATCCTCGAGTGGCAATTATTGTTACCGCGGTGAGCGCAATAGGCAAGCGTGCGTGGCGGGATCAAAAATAAGCAGGGTAGAGAGTGGCATAATTATGGCTCCTTAGCATTCATATCTAAGGAGTTTATATGAAAACAAACATTGCCCTGTTTTGCGCCTTCGCGGTTACGATGAGTATCGCGCTTTCGTCATATGCGGCTCCCGCCATTTCGATCAGCTCCGAAGATAAAGTTTTCTTTGATGAATCCTACGAGTTTTTAAAAGCGGTCTATACGCTTGATAAAAACAATCAGTTCACTTCGATCAACGGGGTTGAGCTCTTTAAAATGCCGACGAATAATATCTATACCACGGACTATGTGCGCGTGGTGCCTCCTGTTGTGTCTTGGGCCAAAGAAGTGAAAACAAACGAGGAGTCTCGTCATTTTGATCATTGTACGGGATTTGATGCGCACTCTCTTGATGGGTCGGGGGCTTTCCCTGCTGCCGAGATTGCGCGCCGTTTTTATTCCGGATTTAGAACGATCAATGGTTACTACAATTCAGCGCGACTCCATAAAGCCTACAGAGTGGTGCAGTTGGCAGACGGTCGTCAGGCTATGGCAACTGAAGTGATCGAAGGCGCTCTTGAATCCCATGACCGTTATAAAGAAAAGTATATCAATGAGCAGATAAAGGTTTTTCACGAAAAAGGTATCGCCGCTCTTGATAGAGCTGACAAATATGTGCCTGCGCTGATTACTCACACGATCATTTACCGTGATCTAGAAACGGCAAAGGTTGTGGGCATTGAATACTTTGAATCCTCTTTGGAGAGAACTCACCAGTTGGCCCGTGTGCGTGCGAACGATGCAGCTCTTTTAGCACAAGGGCAAATGCCAAAGGCGCTTTCGGCATACGCACGTTGCATGCTTCCTTTAACGAAGACTCCTTAAGGAAGGTAGGAACTCGTGCGCTTTTCTCTGAACTGCATTTTAACTTTATTGAGTTTTCTTTTGCTGGCAAATCATGCGCAGGCAGGAATGTTTACTTGGGTGCGCTGGTTGAATCCCGCCGTGAAAGTCTGTTTTGCGAATCCTGTTCCTGACTCTAAAGAAAAGTACAAACGCGCACCGTGGACTGAAGAAAAGAAGCTTCAAGTTCAGCGTTGGATTGAAGAGGAATACAGCGCCTCTCGCACCGGAGTTCATTTTGTCGGTTTTCAGGATTGCGTGCGCGGAGACCGAAGCAAGGTGATCATTAACTATCGTAAAAAGCTATCATTGGGTCTAGGCGGCATCACTTGGGCGAGTGCAACGGTGGGTGAACAGCTGTCCTTTGTTTCAAAAGATTTCCCCGGCGCTGTCAGTGAAGTTCATTTTTTCGTCGGTGGTTTTGATAAAGCCACTGTTGTGCACGAGTTTGGTCACGTTGCCGGACTTTATCATGAACACGATCATCCGCAGGCGCAGGGTTGCTCGGTCCGCACAGAGGACAACAAGGAACTTGTCTATGTGCGCGGGTACACGGAGTACGATCGCGAATCCGTCATGAGTTACTGTGTGACTCGGGAATTCAAAGACCGGGGACTGAGTGCCGGTGATATTCTCACTTTGAGACTGATGTACATCATCAACGTTTCTCCTCCTCCAGAGCCTACTATTTTGCGCTGATCACGATCGCATATTTTTTGCGTTCGGAATCATAGTCTAATGCCTGTTTGGAACGCTTTGCGAAACCGATAAAGACTCAGTGATTAAAATCACCGAGGGGAACATCGCCATGAGAAGCGGAATCATCGGCCTTTTTTTGATTGTCTACAGCGCTAACGCTGTCGCCTCGGGCGGATCCCAAGGGGTTGAGACGAGAAGTGCGACTCCCTCCGTGCACCAAGGGGCGGAACAAGTTAAAAAAGAAAACGAAAAAGGCAGCGACAAATCCAACATGACGGGAGCTTTGATGTTTGCGATGGCGGCAGAAAGAACGGCCGCGTGCATGGCGATGGATTTTGCTGCTTGTGCGATGGCGGCGTTGTTGGCAAAGCTCGGCTCTGACTCCATGAAGCAGGCAAAGGCTCACGATCAGGCGGCGCGCCAAGCCGGTCTTACGAGCAATCAATCCGATGGTTTTATGGATAGTTCACTGGGTAATGGCAACGATGGAAGCTCTGATATTCCCATTACAAGTCCCAAGCATCCTCTGACAAAAGATCCGAACGTGGCGGCGCTGAAAAAGAATCTCGATACTCTTAAGCCCATTTTTAATTCAAAAACAGGACAGATCACGTTGCCGGATGGAAAGACCTTCAACGCCTCAGATTCGATGAACTCCATGATTGATGGAGGCATTCCTAAAGGCGCCGTCCTGGGAGCCATGGAGTTTTACGGAAAAGCCGCAAAAAAAGTTGAAGAAAAGTACGACAAGATGAATGTCGCAAGAACGAAAGCAAACGGTTTTGAAGAGGGTCGGGGTACGGCTTCGGAGATCAGCGCTGGCTCTTTTGCTGAAGAACCTATCGCTGCGAAAGTTGTCGAAAGAAATCCTTTAGAGCGCGATCCATCGCAACTGGCTGGACTGCAAAAGAACTTCAACGGTGAACCTATCGGAATCGCCGAAGACAATATTTTTCAGATGATGACCCGTCGGTACAAACTCAAAGAGAAACAAGACAGTTTTTTTTCAAGCAGAGATTTTTAAAAAAATGGCGTGGGGGAGCGTATGCGCTTAAGAGGTTTATTTTCACTTTGTGTGCTTTATATCTCGGCCACGGCCGTTGGCTGTGCACTGGAAGGTGATGTTTCGCAGCTCGGTTCAGGATCTCTTATTGGCGGCAAGGGTGACTTTGTGACCGGCAATTCAAATCAAAGTTTTACGGCGGTTTTCAAAGCCAACAATACGGATTATTATGGTGTTTACGATGAAAACACAACCTCGGCGGTTATTGGCGGTAAATGCACTCCGGGTTCGGCGATACGGGTTCAGGTTCAGTTAGCCGCGCGAATCGTTACGCAAGAAGGAACGTTCTGTGGTTCCGACGGTACATGGAGTATTGACGCTGCTAGTGGCCTTTTTATGGGAGGAGTTTTAACAGGCGGGGGTGATGGATTAAAAGGTGGATCTTTTCCAGGAGTTTTGGTCACGGAAACGGGTTCTGCCGCATCGAACGCTCAGGTATCTGTTTTATTCTCTCCCACTCGGTTTCCTCTGGACGTATCTGCGTCCTTAAATGACTCAGGCGCGTTTATCACGGCTTATTCCGGAGTCGGTGGACCGAATGCGAGCGGCATTGTTCGCAACATTGGGCTTACGAATAAAAAGCAATATCAATATCGATTTGAAATTATCAGAGCAGGTGCTCCGATAGTAACGATGGGACCTTTTGCATCTGCTGCGTTAGAGTATGTTCCCGTTCCTTCGGATTATTCATGGCAAAACGGCGACACGGTGAGAATAACAGCTTATGATAGTGAGGGAACCGCCGACACGATAGATATTCCTCTTAGTAGCGGAGTCGTATCGGTAAAGCTGTTTCTAAATAATGCCAAGGAACATAAAACCATGTGACGTGGAGTCTTGAGTAAAAAAGGCTCCCGCAGTATGCTTCTAAGGGAAAGAAGGGTTCATGAAACTCAAAATTCCCTATCAAGACAAAGTGACTTTAGGATACTCTTTGGCGCGGACGGCGCATTTCGCGGCTCAACAGCTGTCCTTGCCTATTTTTGAGTTTCTGACGACTGGCAAGACCCGCCGAAAGCACTCTCTCGAGCCGCAAAAAATGAAGGCGGCTTATCTTGAACTTTTTCATCTTTTAAAAAAAGACAGCGAGAATATTGCGCAAGGATATTATCCGATCGAGGTCTTGAAGCCCGAGAAAATCACGCAGCATTTTATGCGTTATCCGCGCATTGTTATGGATGGCTATCAAATCTCCAAGCGCCGCGCTGATCACAAGGCTCACGATTTTGACAGAGAAGCGGAAGAGTTTCTGCGCGAACTGCCCGAGTATTATCAGCGAAACTTTCATTTTCAGACCGGCGGATATCTGACAAAAGACTCTGCTGAGCTTTACGAGCATCAAGTGGAGATTCTTTTCTCTGGCGCTGCGGATGCGATGAGACGTCTGATTATTCCTCTGGTGAAAAAAGCGCACCCTGGCAATGGAGAAGGATTGCACTTTTTGGAAACGGCCGCGGGAACGGGGCGGCTGACTCGGTTTATGAAGCTGGCATATCCTAAAGCAAAGATAACCGTGTTGGACCTCAGTTATCCGTACTTGAAAAAAGCTCAGGACAATTTGCACGAGTTCGATCGCCTAGATTTTGTGCAAGGAGCGGCGGAGGATTTGCCTTTTCAGGATCAAAAGTTCGATTTGGTCTATTCCTGCTTTCTTTTTCATGAGTTGCCGATTGAAATTCGCCGTCAGGCCGTCAGCGAAGGCTATCGAGTTTTAAAGCCGGGTGGTCTTTATGGTTTGGTCGACTCTGTGCAAAAAGAGGACGCCAAAGAGTTTGAGTGGGCTTTAGAGCAATTTCCCGTGGATTTTCACGAACCTTTCTATAAGAACTACATCATGAATCCGATGGAGGGTTTGCTGCTCCACCAAGGCTTTGAAAAGATCCACAAGGAGCGAGGATTTTTTGCCAAGGCTGTTGTCGGGCAAAAGCCATTCTCTTCTTGAGTTTTACGTTAAAAGTGCTACTTTCGGGGTCCTTTGATGGCAGCTAGAAGTCTTTAAACGGTCCGCCGGTGTGAAGCCTTTCAGCTTTCATTAAAAACACAAGGAGCTGAAATGGGACCTATTACACAGTTTATCGATCATCACTACCGCCACTTTAATGCCGCTGCATTGAAAGACGCAGCTAAAGGCTACAAAAAGCATATCGATAACAAAGGCCAAATGCTTGTGACTCTAGCGGGTGCTATGTCGACAGCCGAATTGGGTCTTTCATTGGCAGAGATGATCCGCCAAGGAAAAGTTCACGCGATCTCTTGCACAGGTGCAAACCTTGAAGAAGACGTTTTCAACTTGGTTGCGCACAATCACTACGAGCGTATTCCGAACTACCGTGATTTGACTCCGCAAGATGAGCAAAAACTTTTGGAAAAGCATTTGAACCGCGTGACCGACACGTGCATCCCTGAAGAAGAAGCGATCCGTCGTATCGAGAACGTTGTTCTTGAGTACTGGCAAGACGCTGACAAAAAAGGCGAGTCTTACTTCCCGCATGAGTTCATGTACAAAATCCTTCTTTCTGGAAAGTTGGAGCAGTACTACCAAATCGATCCTAAGAACTCTTGGTTGTTGGCTGCGGCAGAGAAAAACCTTCCAATGGTTGTTCCAGGTTGGGAAGACTCTACGTTGGGTAACATTTTCGCTGGTCACTGCATTAAAGGCGACATCAAGAAATCCACGACTGTTAAAGGTGGTATCGAGTACATGAAGACTTGGGCGGAGTGGTACATGGGCGCTTCTAAAGCGGCTCCTGTCGGCTTCTTCCAAATCGGCGGCGGTATCGCGGGTGACTTCCCAATTTGCGTAGTGCCAATGCTTGAGCAAGACTTGGGTCACGAAGACGTTCCTTTGTGGAGCTACTTCTGCCAAATCTCTGACTCAACAACTTCTTACGGTTCATACTCTGGCGCTATTCCAAATGAGAAAATCACTTGGGGTAAATTGGCTCCAACAACGCCAAGCTACATCGTTGAATCGGATGCAACTATCTGTGCTCCGTTGATCTTCGGTTACGTGTTGGGTTGGTAGTATCCACAGAAATTTGAAAAATGATGAAAGCCCCTTGTGAAAACAAGGGGCTTTTTGCTTAAGGGTAAATCGAAGAAGAGTAGCAGTCGATAACCTGAGGTGAGGAACCCGGGCCCGTCGTAATCGTCAATGGAACCGTCGCGAGTTCCTGAATGTGCTCGGCCTTGAGTGAAGCAATATCAAAAATAAGATGGGTGCGGTGAAGCGTGTAGATTTGTCCGTCTAACTTATGAGTGAGGCTTCTTGATGTCTCGGCATCGAGCCAAAGGCTTCTCAGAAAAAGGCGCGATACCGAAAACTTTCTTTGGAAGGGCCCGTCTTTTTCGTATTTTAATTGATAGCGTGGATCTTGATTCTGTTTTTGTTCTTTTCCGTCATAAAGCAGTGAAAGGCCTCGTGCTGGACGCAGAAGTTTTCGACAGGTTTGTGGGTTTTGTAAAGTCTCTTGGGCATTTTCCATCACGCGGCGGACGGCTTTGCGAAACTGCAGGCGAACAAAAATCTCTTCTCTTAGAAAGTGGCTTTCTGAGTGAACTTCTGCTAACGCAATAAGAATCAGAGCCACGGTCAGGGCCGTCAGTGGCCAGCGCGGAGTTGAAAACATCGCGGCCTCACGGTTTGCTGATGGGGCGAAGAATCACCTCGTAAACGCCGGCGCTGAATTCATCTTCCAACGAATTTCTGCGTTTTCGGCCGTACATTTCCTCAATAGAGACGTTAAGCGTGTCGCAGACTTTAAACACATGTTCGATCTTCCGCGGTTGTTGCCCCGAAAGCCAATGATAAATGGTCTTCGCGGGAACCCCCGTGCTGCGCGAAAGTTGTGCGACGGTCATCTTTCGAATTTCCAAAATACGGCGTAAGCTTTTTGCCAGGCTCATAAAAGACCTTTCGACCAAACCAAGATTAGTTTTGATAAACTTTCCTGATTCAGAAACAAAATTCTCTAAAACGAGTTGTGAATTCTCGTTTGTGAGAAAAAATATTTTGATCTTGGGTATGAGCTGAATGACATCGAAAAGAATCAGCTCCGCGAGTATCTATGTCGGCCATAGATGAGCCTGTAAGCCGTTTGGCATTTTTATTCTGGAAGAAACCGAGTTAAAAAACAAGCATAAACAAAAATTAAAACGCGATTCGAAGGACTTAAACCTTGATTTCAAAACGGCCCAGCTTACGATAGTTCTATGCAAGTTGAAGAGCTCTATATTTATCCATTGAAGTCCGCACGCGCGCAAAACATCAAAGAGATGAAAATCACCTCCGAAGGCCCGGAAGGGGATCGTCAATGGATGTTGGTTGATGAAAACGGGAAATTTATTTCGCAAAGAACAGTTCCGCGCCTCGCAACCGTGGACGTTTTCTATGAGCAGGACACATTAAGTCTTGGACTGCAGAAAATGTTCTTCAAAGTTCCCAAAAACTCCTTTCAAAGAAAAGTGAAAGTGCAAGTTTGGAACGACACGTTTGAGGCGGCTCTTGAACCCGATCTTTTTTCGCAGGCGTTGTCACAGCACCTCGGTGTGAATGCGCGCTTGGTCCGCTATGCGCCGTATTCGCAACGCCGCGTGCGTTCGACGACGATGGAATGGAAACCTGAAGTTCGTTTTGCTGACGGACGACCATTGCAACTCGTAAACTTAAAAAGTCTTGAAGAGCTGAATTCCCGTTTGGCCCAGCCCATTGGTGTCGACCGCTTCCGCACGAACATTCTATACTCTGGTGTCAACGCCTACGAAGAAGAGCAGTGGAAACGCATCCGGATCGGCGACGTGGTTTTTTCCCTGCCAAAAAAATGCGCGCGTTGTACGATTATCACCATCAACCAAGAAACGGGTGTCCCTTCAGGTCCCGATCCTTTAAAGACTTTGGCAACCTACCGCCGCGAAGATAAAGACATCTTCTTTGGCACCCTGTGGATCCCCGAAAATGAAGGAGTTATCCGCAAGGGCGACACCGTCGAAGTTTTAGAGTAATTTGCGGTTCGATATTCCGGTGGAAGTTCTATCTCGAGGATAAACCCCACTGCTTCGCCGCAAGCAGGTTGTGTGTTCGGCATAAGACTCTCAGATTTTCTTTCTTGTCGCTTCCGCCTTTTGCCAGCGGAAGCCGATGATCAATTTGCAGTTGATATACGCTGTCGCATTTCTTTTTCGTCTTAGGATTGATGTACTCGCAACAGTAACCCGCATTTCGAAGAAGCTCTCTTTTTAAAGTAAGCTTAATGTGAGCGCGTTTTGTTGATGACGCTGGGTTTCTTGGCAGCGCGGTTTGATCTGGCATTTTCGGAGATTTTTGATTTGGGTTGGATTTTCCCAATTCCTTTTGGATGTGTTTCTTTGCAAGATGAGTGAACAAGTCGGCCCAGGTTCTTCCTGGGAGGACGTGGGATAAAAGGCTTTTTGCTTCTTCCAATATTTCCATTTGATCTTCGCTGAACGTAATTTCGAGTCTTACGCTGTTGTCTTGTTGTGGTTTTCTGATCTCGTGAGCTTGGATAGGTTGATCAAATTCTTGCGCCAAGTATTTTAAAGTTTCAAAACTCGACTTGTTTTGGATGTCTTCCAGAATTTGCTCTGTCTTCGCGGTTTCAACTCGATTTCCTATTTTGATTTCTTGTTTTATGCATTTTTGAACTTGGGTCAGCTGCGTGAGATTCAAAGAACCTTCTTCGAGTTTTTCTGCGACTGCCGGAACTTGTTTTAAAAGTCTCGCGGCCTGAAGTCTTCGATAGGCGCTGTCTTCGCCGTAACCGAGATGCTTAGTTAAATATTTAAACATGGAATCAAATCCCAACTCAGCAAACAGTCTGCGCGACTCGACTTCATTTATGTGCCACAAAATCAAATGCGTAATTTTTCTTTCCGTGCGAGCCAGCTTTTCTAAACGATTTAATAATTCGACATTAGAAATTTTTGAAAGATCCATATTTTGCTCCTTCTTTATTGCTGAGAAGATTGCGCCTCATAATCGACGAAGCCACGAATGAGTTTTTCATTCGTAAGAACCTTGTATCACGGGTTTTATTTTTCAATTTTTGAGCTTTTTGAATCTACGAAGATATTTACAAAAAGTGTAATATTAGGGCGACACAAGCGCTTCATCGCCTTCTGCAAGAGAGTAAATTTCACTCGAAGGGCCGGCTATCGCTTTACAAAAATCAATGCGCTGAAGGATTCCTCTCGCGAAGAAAACCTCGTCAACAATTTTATAAAAAATGTTTTGTTTCTATGATTCTGTCACAATTTTCTAAAAAACTTTTTAATAAATAGTGTCTCTCGACGCTTGTATTTTTTGAAGGCCATTCCAATGAGCTTTCCTCAAAATCTTCTTACGGAAGTCTTCTTCGAAGAGCACCGTCCCTATAGCTGCTCGCACGCAAAAGCGCCGAAGTTGGTAACGTGTTTATTTCTTAGGCAGCTCAGTGCAAATTAAATTACACCCTTAGCAGGTCTAAGAAGTGCAGCTAAGAACCCTGACTCATTAGATTTAAGGGTGTATCATGTTGAGACAGCTCAAATTCCTGTTGTTTTTGTGCGTTTTTGCGTTTCGCTTTGTTTGGGCCGCGGCTCCGGAAGCGACCGGGCTGCATTTGTCATTCGAGCAACGCTTGGCCATTACTTACGCTCTTCTCGCTCAAGGTGAGAGTGAGGAAAAGAAGCAAGAAATTCTTAAGCGCGCTAAAAATTATTTCTCTGGCGTTTCGCAACAAGAAATTCAGACTGTAAAAGTGAAAAACTTTGATGAGTTCCTGAAGCTTTTCAAAGGTTCTTGGCCTAACACGCACAGTGTGGATTTGGATGTCGCTCTTATCGAAAAACAGGGCGCGCGCGCTTTGATGGTGTTTGAAGCGGAAAGTCCGCGCGTACAAAGACAGATTGATCGTTATATCGAATGGCAACAAAATCAGCTGGCAGAGATGTCGGGCGCTAACAAGGCAAATCTCAATACAGAAGCGATCGGCGCTCGAGTGATGGGTCTTTTGCAAAATCCAAATGGACAGCAAATCGCAGAGAAATGGGCTTTGGCTGAAAGCGATGCGATTCTCTCTGAGAAAATGAAAGAGCTCGACCGTGTCGGTGAAAAGATGGCGTCTTCAAGCTTCGCGCAACAGCAAGATGCGACGATGCGTATCTTTATGGAGACGATGTTCAGTGAATACTTCTCGCGCTTAAGTTCTGATTCCAAAAAACTCATTGTGTCGTCTTATTTGGGCGGAGACCTTAACATCAGTGACATCAAAAAGTTTGAAGTCATGGTGCAAAACAGCGGCCCGCAGTTGCAAAAGCTTTTGCAGGTGGTCGCTCGTCAAGCGGATTTGAGTCCCGAGATGCTCGAGGTTTTTCGCGGTCTTGAGAATTCCGTCCGCCCAGTTCCTTGGGTGCAGGTGGAAGAGATTCTGAAAAATGAAAAAAGTAATTTCAAATTTACGTATTTCGAACGTAAGGCTTTAGGCGTTGGGACAATGGCGCAGGTTCACCGCGCAAAAATCCTTGTCGACGGTGAAAGAAAAGATGTCGTTGTCCGTTTTATCAAGCCGGGCATTGCAGAGCGTGTGGAAGAAGACAAACGCGTACTCACACATGTCGCGGAAATCCTGGATGCCAATCCGGAATTTAGAAAGACCGGCGCGCCAAAGCTCACGCCGATTATTGAAGATATCACAGCGACAGTGACGGCGGAGCTCAGCCAAGAAGACACGGTGGCTCGACAAAAACTTGCGAAAACCCGCTACGATAAAACAGTCTTTATGAAGACGCCAGATTACAAAAACTATATCGAGTTCAATGTGCCAAAAATCTACGACTCGAAAGAAAAATCCCAATTCATGGTTCAGGAATTGGTGATCGGTAAAAAGCTTGATAAAGAAGCGGCGATTTACGCGGAAGTAGCGCCACAATTAAAACGTGGCATTATCGAAGAGATGGCCAAAGTGTGGGCGTTTGAGGTTTTGTTCGGAGGAGGTTTTTACCACTCGGATTTGCATCAAGGAAATTTCATGATTCAGCTGACGGAGCCTAAAATCCGCGTCAACGTTCTGGATTACGGTATGGGCGGTGTGATTTCTTCCGAGATGCAAAAACAGGTGATGGTGTTAGGAGCCGGAACTGAGCTGAACAGTCATGAGCTTGTCGCGCGTGCTTTCTGGAAGTTAAGCAATAAAGAAAAGAACTCCGTGAACGAGACTCAGTTCAAGTCGCTGGTGCGTGCCCGTATGAATGACGTGATTTCCGGAAAAGAGCCGAACCGCTCTTTAGAACACTGGACCGCTTGGGCGATGGACAATGGCCTTAAGCTTCCGTACGAGTTCATCAGTCTTAATCGCGGAATCGTGATCGTGAACAAACTTCTGGCGGATGCGGGGAGCACTTTGACATTGACGTCCTTGATGAAAACCTTCGCCAAAAGCAATCCGCTTCTGGTCTATAAAAAACTCGTGCTCGAGGAAAAAGTATCGCACAAGGACCTGATCAAACTGGGCTGGTCGGAGCTTAAGAGCATGGTCGTCGGTGAAACTCCCGTGACAAAAATGAAACAACCGGCTCCTTCAACATCTTTAGGCGCAGCCGTTCGCTGTGAGATGGTTTTCCAATAGAAAAACTAATCCTTCTCGTTTCAAATCGAGACGAGAAGGCGCTCCTTGTCTGAAAAATGACTCAGATATCCCTCGTAAAAATCCGATAAGTTTCCTATGCACATTCGCGGTGGAGAGGGGATAGCACAGGCTTTCGGACTGAAGGGGACTTGGTTACCCCTTTTGTTTGTTTTTATTCTCAGCGCTTGTAGTGAGCGTGAACTGCAAATCGGTTTTCTCAACAAAGCCCTCTCTGAAAAATCGGAATTCAAAATCACCAACGTTCAAGGAACGGGCGATATGCTGCCTGACGCTGCGAACGAGTTTATTCCTTTTGAGATTACGTGCAATAAGGCGGTGACAAGCTTCGAGATTCAAAACGCAGAATCGAAAGCCTGGAAAAAAGTTTCTGAACTTGTGGCCGGTGCGACGTTCGATTGCGCGGCGACGGGAACCGTGTCTTTGCAAATCCCTTTGCAACAGATCGTGCCTTTCAGTGCTCCGACGTCCGCCGGTGATCAGCGCAAAGACTTCCAGATCCGTTGGATGGTGAAGAATCTGGAAGGGGAAACGTCCGTTTATTATCGAACGCTGTCGGCATTCTTTAAAGCGCCCGCGGTGACAGTCGCAGCTCCCAATGCCTCTTTGGCGAATGCAGCGAACGGGCAGTATGTGGTGACGGGAACGTGCGCTGAAAATGGCGGTAGAATTGAAATCAATGCCGAGTTTCTGACGAGCGCCTTTGAAGGAACTTGTACCGACAACGGCTTTTCTATTCCGGTGTCTGTGAATACAAGCACTCCTGAAAAAATCAGTGAGCTCAAAGTCGCGCACATGATCGGAACAAATTTCCGTGCTTATGGAGTTGCTTCAACTCAAGTTACGGTCGATTTCACCGCTCCGGTTGTGACCTTTACAGAGCCTTCTTCCGGCAAGATCTTTACCTCCGTTGACTTTGTGACGGTGGGCACGGTTCATCTTGCCGGGACGTGTTCAGAGACGATGAAGGCTGTCGCCATTGAATTGAACGGTGCCAGCTCGCTTGCAAATGCCACTTGTTCGGCCGCGGGAACGTTCGCCGCCGATGTCGTCGTGCCCGAGGGACCTTTTACGCTGACGGCGAAACAAGCCGATGATGCTGGCAATGAAGGCGCCTCTTTACTGCTTTCTCTCGAGAAAGACACAACGGGCCCGGGCAGCTTCAGCATCAGCGGAGTGCGATCTTCCGAAGGACCTGCAGATGTGGCGATTGATGCTCTTTTGACGGACAAGGGCTTGCGTGTGGATCTGTCTTCGTCAAACGGGGCTGCGACTTATGAAGTGATGGTAAAGGACTCCGCCGGTGTCACGGTCTGCCCCATGCAAAGCACGACAAATAGTTACGTGATCTTCACGTCCTGTGTTTTGCAGCAAAGCACGTCTTATAGAATTTACGCCCAAGCAAAGGATGCCAATGGCAATGGCACCTCAGCCGGGCAGAATCCTTTTACGTTTACAACGCAGTTTCCAGTTCCCGTTGTCACACGTGTTACTACACCGATGACAGTGAGCACTCGGCACGGCGGCGGAGCGACCATCACGATTTATGCGGAATATGACCGCCCTATCACACTGACTGGGGATGTGAAGGTCCTTCTCAATACCGGCGAATATGCTTTCTCTGCCGGGTTGGTCGGCGATCGTGTCATCAAATTTATTTATATCGTTCCGCCCAATAAATATGCGGCACCGTTGAATGTGCAGGGCACGGAGATCGAGCTTAATGGCGCGACAATCAAAGACGGATTCAATAATGAGGTTCTAGCTTCAAGAACATTGCCGAATAATTCTTCGTCAAATCCAAACTCTTTGGCTTCACAGAATATCACGATTGATTCGCAGCCGCCTCTGGATCTGACAAGTTTCAGCTTGTCTGCTGTTCCGACCAGAGTCATTGACTCGCCACTGGTGAATTTTACTTTGCCTGCAGATCCGGATGTTCTGACAGTGACGGGAAAGCTTGTTCGCGTTTCAGATAATTTCGTTGTAAGCACGGTTACGGATTTTACCACTGGCTCCGGTTTTGCGATTCCTCAGGGGAATGTCGTTTTAGGCGCGCAATATAGAATAGAAATCGTTTTGGCGGATTCGCTTGGAAACACGACAACGAACTCTCAGCTTTACACGTCTTTTCAGTGTCCCGCAGATTTTGTTTATGTATTTAATCCTGCGGCACCGGCTGTAGATCCGTTTTGTGTTGCGAAGTTTGAGGCGAAAAACTCAATAGCCAATCCGCAGTTCACCGCTGCGGGGGCTCCGCTTGTTAACGTGACCTTGCAGCAGGCAACAGGGGCGTGCTCAAGCATGGGGGCTGGATATAAACTTATCAGCAATCAAGAGTGGAATACGCTGGCGGACTGGATTCGCAGTCAAGCCGCGAACTGGACTTACAACAACGGTGGCGTTTACGAAAGCATTGTTGAAAAAGGCGTTTTGCAAAGGGGAAACAATCAAGTGTCGACACCTGCCGTTGCGAGTGAAGGCGATCCTTGTTATCCCAACTCGGCATCGATTTGTCAGAGCAATGCTCTTCGCCGCACACATCACCTGCCTTATGGACAAGTGATCTGGGATATTTCCGGAAACGTTGCGGAAGTGACTTACGACACGGATAATATCGTTTATTCACCGACAAGCGGGTGGGTGGCGGCTTTGATCTCCACAGCGGGTCAGTTGCGCAGCAAGTACGGCACGCTCAATTCGTGCACTCCCGGCGGAAGCCCTGACTATTGCGGTTATGGAAAATTGGATTTTACTTTATCAGGCCCGGTGATCTGGCGTGGAGGTTCGGGAGGAGACGGTAATGCCGCCGGAGTTTTCACCGCCGTTCGCGATCTTCAGTCGAATCAAGGAAAAACCACGGGCGGATTCCGCTGTGTCTACAATCCGTAGAATTATTTTGTGATAAAGCGATTGCTAAGAATATGAAAACGCCACGTCAATAAAACAGAGGCGAAGATCAATCCGACAAGAAGGCCAATCCAAATTCCCACGGGGCCAACGCCTAAATGAAAGGCGAGCAAATAACCAAGTGGAAGACCCATAATCCAGTAAGCAAAGAACGCGATCACACTCGGCCACTGCGTATCACTCATTCCGCGCAGAGCGCCGATTGCGACGGCCTGAATTCCATCGAAGATTTCAAAAATCGCAACCACGATAAAGAACTGGGCGGCCCACATGATCACGTCTTCATCTTTCACATAGATTGTCGGGAACCAGTGACGAAGAAAGAAGAAACCCAAAGCACACAAGCTCATATAAGCTCCGCCAAGCTTGATCGCGGTGAATCCCGCAAAACGTGCGAGGCTGTAATCTCCGCGCCCTAACTCATAACCGACACGGATGCTTGCGGCGATGCCAATGCCCAGCGTGATAAGGAAGCTTGTGCTGGCCAAGCTGATCGTAATTTGGTGAGCGGCCAGAGGTGTTGCTCCGAACCAACCCATCATCACAGCCGCGGAAGAAAAAGCACCGACTTCGAAAAGGTAAGTGAGGCCGTTCGGAATCCCCAAACGCAAAATATTCTTCATCAAGTGGTGATCAAAACGATGCGTCCATCTTTCCGTAAGGTAGTGATGAAAGTGCGGGTGGAAATGCACGTAAGCTATCATGATCAACGCCATCGCAACACGCGCAATGAGAGTCGCCCACGCAGCACCGTTGAGGCCCAGCTCTGGAAATCCCCATTTACCATAAATGAGAATGTAATTTCCAAGAACGTTAAAGATAACTCCAAAGAGCATCACGTACATCGAAACTTTGGTTTTACCGATGCCGTCTGTGAACTGTTTATAAGTTTGATAAATCAAGCTCGGCAAAACAGACCAAATCGTGATTTGAAAAAAACCTTTTCCCAAAGCCAAAACTTCAGGCGTTTGCCCGAAGAGATGCAGATTCGGCAATAAAATATAAAGAAGGCCTATCGTAAAAAAACTAATGCCGAGGGCGATGACCACGCTGTGTTTTAAGAGCGTGCCGCCGTAAGGATAGTTTTCCTGTCCCTGCATGCGCGCAAACAACGCCGTGAGCGGGGAAAGCATCCCGATACCAAAAATAAGAAAGACGATAAAGACGCTTCCGGCGAAAGCGGAAGCCCCTAAAGCGGCGGGACCGAGCTTACCGACCATGATAGTGTCGGCAAGTGTGATCAGGTTTTGACCAACCTGACCGACAACAATGGGACCTGCGAGTTTAGCAAGGAACTTGCTTTCGTGAAGAAACTTAGACCGCGACAACTTCTTGAATCTCCGGGAAAAGTTCTTTCATGCGCGTTTCGATACCCTCTTTCAGAGTGATCGACGAACTTGGGCATCCCGAGCAAGCGCCCTTCATGTGGATATAAAGAATATTGTTTTCGTATTTATAGAACACGATATCGCCGCCATCCAATGCAACAACAGGACGGATTTCGCGATTGAGTACCGACTTGATATTACGAACCATCGGAGAGTCATTTTCGTCATCTTCCGGAGCCGCCACAAATTCGACAACGATCGGCTCATTGCGATCCAAATGCTCTTGGATCAAGCCGCTCAACGGCTGCGCCAAAAGCTCCCAGTCGACCCAGTCTTGTTTTGTCACAGTGATGAAATCAGGACCTACATAAACTGAGCTTGTCCAAGGAAAGCCAAAAATCTTTGAAGCCAAAGGCGAACGTTCGGCCTCTTGAGCTGTCGGGCAATCAAAGCCTTCCGCCGTGACCTGGCGGTGAAGCAAGAACTTCATTGTCGCTGGATTAGGGGTGGATTCGAAAGTGACTTGGTTATTTGTGCTCATATTCATAGGAACCTCAATGCGGACAGAGCGAACAGTATATCACAGAGTGTCTTCTGCCAAGCGTGTTAATCTCTGAGACGCACTTGATTATATGGGAAAAACTCAATAAATTCTTGGCGCACTGGACTTTTCTAAGAACAACAGGAGATAGAGATGACGCCAAGAGTTAGAGAGATTTTAAGCTGGTACGGAGCTGACAACCCAGGAGTACTTACGAATTTAGCTCGCATGATGAATCACGGTAAACTTGCCGGCACAGGTAAGTTGGTGATTTTGCCAGTGGATCAAGGTTTTGAACATGGTCCTGCTCGTTCTTTTGCGAAAAATCCAGATGGATACGATCCTGCGTACCACGTAGAACTTGCGATCGAATCAGGTTGCAACGCCTACGCGGCTCCACTCGGCGCGATCGAAGCTATTGCTCGCGACTATGCCGGCGAAATTCCTTTGATCTTGAAAATCAACAACTCTGACACACTTTACGGCGATAAACGTCCAATCTCTGCATTGACGTCTTACATTGACGATGCTTTGCGATTGGGTTGTGCGGGAATTGGTTTCACAATCTACCCGGGATCTGGCGAACGCAAGCACATGTACGAAGAGATCGCGGAAGCGTCTCGTTTGGCGAAACAAGCGGGTCTGGTCGTTGTGATCTGGTCTTACGCGCGTGGTGAACAAATTTCTAAAGAAGGTGAAACTGCGATCGACGTGATTGCTTATGCCGCTCACATCGCCGCTCAATTGGGCGCTCACATCATCAAGGTAAAACCGCCAACTGCGCACATCGAACAAGCAGCGGCTGCGAAAGTTTACCAAGAACAAGGCATTAAAGTAGCGACATTGGCAGACCGTGCTCGTCACGTTGTTCAGTCTTCTTTCAACGGCAAACGCATCGTGATCTTCTCTGGTGGCGAAGCTAAAGGCACGGAAGATATCTTGAAAGAAGTGACGGAGCTTGCTCAAGGTGGCGGCTTCGGTTCCATCATGGGCCGTAATGCATTCCAACGTCCTAAAAAAGAAGCGATTCAATTGTTGCACAACGTGATGGAAGCATTCGCAGGGAAAAAACTGTAATGAGTATTCATGAAAATCCATTAAGAGCCGAAAAACGTAAAAAATTGCATGCTCTTCGCGAGAAGGGCATCAATCCGTACCCGTACGTTTTCGAAAATAAAGCGAAGATCTCCGAAGTCGTGGCAGAACATGCGGCGACTCTTCAGCCAGGCGAAAAGAAGCCGGAGTTCGCTTATCGTATCGCAGGGCGCTTGATGACTTTGCGTATGATGGGTAAAGCGTCTTTCTTTAATATCCAGGATCAAACAGGCACTGTGCAAGTTTACGTGAAAACGGAAGAGCTTTCAGAGCAAGACCGTGAAGCGTTCAACTTGGTGGACTTGGGGGATATCGTTGGTATCGACGGCTTTGTATTTAAGTCGCAAAAAGGCGAGTTCTCGATTTACGCGAAGAGCTTCCAAATTTTGACGAAGACGATCGAGCCTCTTCCAGAAAAATTCCACGGCGTGCAAGATATCGAGATCAAGTACCGTCACAGACACTTGGATTTGATCTCCGATGCGGATTCACGCAAGGTCTTTGAAACACGCTCTAAGATCATCAAAGAAATTCGTCGTTTCTTGGATGACCGCGGATTTATGGAAGTGGAAACACCGACGCTTCAACCGGTTTACGGTGGAGCTGCGGCAACGCCTTTCACGACTCACCACAAAGCTTTGGACATGAAGCTTTACATGAGAATTTCTCCAGAGCTTTATTTGAAGCGCCTGATCGTAGGCGGTTTTGAAAAAGTTTACGAGATCTCTAAAAACTTCCGTAACGAAGGTATCGATCGCACTCACAATCCTGAGTTCGCATTGCTGGAGTTCTACGAGGCTTATACAGACTACAACTATCAAATGAAACAGTTTGAAGAGTTGATTTCGTCTTTGGCTTTGAAAATCACTGGCAGCATGAAAGTGTCTTATCAAGGAAAAGAGATCGACTTCACTCCGCCGTGGAGACGTTTGACGGTCTTTGACGGTGTTCGCGAGTACGCAGGCATCGATCCCGATAAGGCCACAGAGGAAGAATTGTTCCAAGCGATCCGTAAAAACGGTGGCGACATTGAAAAGCCTGGTAAAAAAGGCGAAATGATCATGGAGCTTTTCGAACTCACGGCAGAACAGCACTTGTGGCAACCGACGTTCGTTTTGGATCATCCGGTCGAGATTTCGCCATTGACGAAGATTCACCGTCGCGACAACCGTCTGGTTGAGCGTTTTGAACCATTCGCAGCTTGTATGGAAATCGGCAATGCTTACTCGGAGTTGAATGATCCAGAAGATCAGTTAGCTCGTTTGAAAGAACAAGAAGCCAATCGTGCTAATGACGAAGAAGCGCATCCTATGGATGAAGATTTCTTGTTGGCGATTGATGCCGGCATGCCGCCAACGGGTGGCGTGGGTATCGGAATTGAACGTATCGTGATGATAATGACGGATCGTCCAAGTATCCGAGACATCATTTTCTTCCCGACGATGAGAATTACGAAGTAAAATAAAAAGGGAGCGCAAGCTCCCTTTTTGATTTTTGAACACCGAGGTTTTTCGATGAAATACATAGCGCTGAGCTTGCTCACAGTTTTCACAATGATGGCGTGTCAGCAAAAACCGACAAAGGTTGTTAACCAAGAACCGGTCATGGGCGAAAACGTCACGGCAGAAAGCCTTATAAAGGGTTTGCCTGTGATTCTCGATGCGCGTCCCGCATTTGAATTCAACCTTGCGCATGTACCCGGAGCGATCAATGTGCGTTGGGAGGATTTCTCTCAGCAGAATCCGAAGTCCCGCGGTGTTTTGCAGAATGATTTGTTTGCGATCGCTCGTCGTTTATCTCTTATCGGAATTGATCCCGAAACGAAGGTTCTTGTTCTCGGCAAAGGTGCTCAGGGACAAGGTGAAGAGGGACGTGTCGCGTGGACACTGAAGGTTCTTGGCGTCAAAGATGTCTATACCTTGGCTCACAATTCTTACCGCCAAATAAATCCGACGAAAGAAGTTCCCGCGGTGAAAAATAAACCGTACTGGAAGCCGCAAGTGCATGAAGAACTGATGATTGATTTCAAAGACTTTAAAACTTTGGCGCAAAGTACAGAAAGTCCTTTAGTGATTCTTGATGTGCGTTCCAGCCAGGAGTTTGCTTTGCGCAACCTTTCCCAAATCAAAGGTGTCAAAGCCGGCGTTGTAAATGTGGAATGGAAAGAGTTTTTTGACGAAAAAGGTTTGCCACGCAAGCAATCAGAACGACTGCTTTCAGAAAAAGGCATTGGCAAAGATTCGCAAATTCTGGTGATTAGCAATCACGGCGTTCGTTCAGGAGCTGCCGTTTATGCTCTCAATTATCTTGGTTATAAAAAAGTGCGTAACTTTGCCGGAGGTTACGAGCAATGGAAGTAAATGCGGAAGAGCTCATAGCGACTCTTAAAAATAAAATCACGCTGTATGAGCATCTCGGAATTGAGGTTCTTGAAATCAATTCTGAGAAAGTGCGTTTCCGCGTTTCCTTGGAAAAGAATAAAAATCACAAAGGCACGGCATTCGGTGGCAGTCAGTATGCGACGGCAGTGATGGCGGCTTACGCTCTGGTTTTGGCAGGGCTGCATGCACGCCAGATTCCGACGGAAAACATCGTTATCGCCAAAGGGGACATTCAGTATCTTCGCCCTGTAGAATCCGATTTTGAAATCATCTGTGCTTTCCCTTCGCGCGAAGAGGAAAACGCTTTCTATGACGAACTCGTCAAAAACAAAAAAGTAAAAGGGACCTTAAAGTCTCAGATCGTGGCTGACGGGGGCTCTTTAAAAGCGGTCTTGACGGGCGTATTTGTCGTTAAGCTTTGATATAAGATATCAATGATCTCGCTTTTTTTCACGGGTTTCACGGCATAAGAGTCACAACCCGAGGTGATCGCGCGTTCCAGGTCTTCAACAACGGCGGTGGCTGTCAAGGCGATGATCGGTGTGTGCGGCAAGCCGTTCTGTTCCTCATAGTGGCGAATGGTCTCGGTCGCTTTGTATCCGGTCATAATAGGCATTTGCATATCCATAAAGACCAGATCGTATTTATTCTGCTTGAACTTATCGACCGCCTCTTGTCCGTTGATGGCTTCGTCACACGCAAAGGGAAGATTTTTGAGATAGTGAATAATAAGGACGCGGTTGTCTTCCGAATCATCGACTAAAAGAATGTGGAAACGTTTTCCTGCGGGAATATTCCAGCGAATCGGGGCGGTGGTTTTCTTTTCTTGAGAACTCGCAAGATCGGGCCGGTGCGGTAAAAGAATGCGAAACGTTGTGCCTCGGCCGGCCAGACTTTTCATTTCCATTTTTCCGCCCATGATCTCGACAAGATTTTTCGAGATCACAAGCCCTAGGCCGGTGCCGCCGTATTTTCTGTTAATGCCGGGATCCGCCTGAAAAAAAGGAGAAAACAGTCGGGCTTGTTTTTCGCGGGGAATGCCAATTCCCGTGTCTTGCACTTCAATCAAAAGTTTTTCGCCTTGCTCACGATCAATGCGCACGCCGACGTGAACCGCGCCTTCGGTTGTGAACTTCAAAGCGTTTCCAATAAGATTAAAAAGCACCTGGCGAATACGGGTCGGGTCTCCGCGCTGAAAGACGGGGACCTCTTTATCAATCATAAGCTCAAAGCGCAGACCTTTTTCTTCGGCTTTGATTTGCAGAATTTCAAAAACACTGCGCACAGTCGCATGCAAGTTGTAACTGACGTCTTCAACGGTGAGCGCTTTGGCTTCGATTTTGGAAAAGTCCAGAAGGTCATTGATCAACGCTTTAAGATTTTCGCCGGCATGACTGAATAATGTCAAATAGCGTTCCTGATCACGGGAAAGCTGGGTTTCTTTTAACAGCTCCAACATGCCTAGAACGGAATTTAAAGGAGTTCTGATTTCATGGCTCATACGTGCCAAGAACTCGGACTTGGCTTGCGACGCTTCTTCCGCGCTGTCGCGAGCGGCTTTCAAGGCGCCTTCCGTTTCGCGCAGTTTATCGATTTTTTCGGTCAAGGAACTGACGGCGGCGCCTGTAATAAGTGAGCAAAAACATAAAGTCAGCAAGGTCGCGGGTGTCTGAATTAAAACCGGCTCATCCGCCCACGGCAGATTCAATGAGCGCGGCAGAGTGATCGTCAACGCCATCACCCAGGTGTTAATCAAAAGAGCCGCATACAGTCCATACCACGCGGACAGAATCAGAATAAGAATTCCGTACACGTACCAGGTTTGCGAAAGAGGCAAAGACAACGCAAGCACAAGGCTTCCGGCCATCACTCCGGCCAGCATAAACTTTTCTTTGCGCGTGAGTTTTTCAAGTCGCAGGGGCGGCATCGTGTGATAGACAAAAAGAGAAAGACCTTTCTTGTATAAAAACGGCGTAAAAATAATCAAAAGAGGAAACGTCAAAAACACGGCTCCCGTCAGATCGCCAACGGCGGTGATGAGAGTGTTCCAAAGAAAAACTTCCTTTTGCATGAAGCCTGTGGCGACAAAGATTGCCTGAATCGCAAACGACGCAACGATGGAGGGAATCAACAAGCCATAGACAAAAAACAGACTGATATTTTTTGGCGTCGGCTTCCAAGAAGAAAGACTTTTAAAGCGTTCACGCACGAGCATGTATGCCATAAAAACCTCTGCCAATTCCGGGAGAGCATAGAGCGGGTAGAGTTGCGGTTTAGGAAGTCCGATCAATGGCATGGCAAAGAGCGCATTTAAATAAACGGCAATAAGAACTCGCGGGCCCCACCAGAGGGCCATCACCACGCCAAGATTTATCGGGAAGTAGAGCCAATAAACGCTTTGAGCAGTCGTGAAGGGCACGCTCACTAAAGTAGCTAGCATTAAGAGCAATAAAGGGGCGACCCAAGTCCACCATGGAAGGCGTTTTGTATCCATAGCGGTATTGTATTACTTTATAGAGGTCTTACGAAGAGCGACTCGTAAAAGTGCTAAAGGTCAATGTGCGAGGCCTTCGTAAAGGTTTCGCCGAAACAAGTGCCGTTCTGACAGCGGTTGAAGCCAAGGCAGCCGCCTTCTTTCTGAACGCGATAGATGTCATCTTCCAGAATGTCTTCCATACCTGTGCTAAGAATTCCCAGAAGCTCTCCTTGCGCATTGAAAAGCGGAGAGCCGGAGCTGCCACTAAATGTGTCAACCTCCACCTTAAACGAACTCATGCTGTCGTTGTAGCTTAACACTTTGCCGAAGTCTTGTTTCAACGGCAGGCCCAAGGGATACGAAAGGCTCAGAACTCGTTCTCCCACGGTCACGGAAGTTTTTGTCGCGAAAGTGACGGGTGTGACGTCCGTGACGTCGCGATCAAGCTCGATAAGGGCATAATCCAACTTTCCCCGCTGTAGGGTGCTTTTAAGAATGCGTTTGCAGAGGTAAACGTCGTCTTTAGAAACGCTCAAACTTTTTGCCACCGGTGCGGTCCAGCCGAAAAGGAAGCGGGTTTCCTGGCAGAAGTTTTTCGCGGTGACGCAATGACCGGCCGTAAGCACAACCTTCGGCGCCACTAAAACACCTGTGCAAAACCCCAAAGCGGGTTGATCTAAAAATTTTTCGTCAGGGCACAGCGGAAAAGACTGCTGCAGTGTCGGGGTTTTTATTTGCCAAAAAGTTTTTTTATCAGCGAGCCGGCGTTCTTCCACCAAAGTGACGGTGGCTTTTGCGAGAGCATATACGGAAGAAGCGGCGCTTACTTCCGCGCGCGAGTCGTCGCCATAGATAACCGCATTCTTTTGCAACTCATCGGTTTGGTAAGTTTCTTTGCTTGGAGCGCAAGCCGTGAGGATGAAAGAAACCCAAAGAGTTTTGCGAAGGATAGACATTACTTCACCGGCTTGGGATTCACTTGTCCAGTCAGGACGCCGTTAATGATAAGAAAACCGTGCTCATGGGGACCGCCCTTTTTCGGATTCATATGCACCCAGTGAATCACGCCTTTGTGAGGAGAATAAGGGTCCGCCACAAAGTCACCGCAAGCGATGATCTCATCACCGGCGCGGAAATCGGGAATCTCTCCGAATTTGGTGTTGTAGATGACTTCGATGCGATCGTCACTGGTGGAAAAGTCTTTGTCGAAGTCGACTTCGAAGTGAATGTGTTTTTGTCGGTCTTCCATCAGGCGCACGATGGCGCCTTTAACAAAGGCACGCGCGGTGAATTTCTTTTCCATCATATTGCGATAGACAAGAACCTTGTTCTCATTAAACGTCATGCGATCTTTGCGATCCATGCACGCGGGCGTTTTTACGCTGGCAAATGAAGATGTCGACAAAACAAAAAGAATAGTGACAAGAAAAACCCATTTCATAGGCGTGACTATATCAGAGAGGCTTCACGTGCAGTTCCTTGATGCACAGACAGAGAAAACATTTTAAGGCTGTCAAAACATTAGACATGAATATTAAAAACACCTCGTCTTCTCAACACGTTATCTCTGCGCTTTCTTCCTCTTTTCAATTCGCTTCTAAGGCGCCGAAGCGTTTGCGTTCCGCAAGCGAAGTGCTTATGGAAACTCTTCTGTGAAGGAGAAAGCGCAATGAAATTTAATTCGCGGTTCAAACTATCAGTGTTTGTTTTTTTATTCTCGCCACTGATGGTCCACGCCCAAGAAAATGCCAATGAGTCGGAAATTGAAACTATTCAAATTAAAGACGACGCGAAAACCCCCTCGAAAACGATCATCAGCTCAGAGCGCTTAGAGCAAACGCAGGCGGAGGACGTCAAAGAATCCTTGAAAGGTGTTGCCGATGTGATTGTCGGCGGAGGGCAGAAAGCTGGACAAAAAGTTTACGTGCGCGGTGTGGAAGACACGCAGCTCAATGTCACTATCGACGGCGCTCGCCAGAGCGGTTATCTTTTTCACCATCAAGGTCGTTTAAGTATCGATACGGAACTGGTAAAAGAAATCGATATTGAGGCGGGCACAGGAAACGCGTTGGCAGGACCCGGTGCCTTAGGCGGCAGTCTGCGTTTTCAAACGAAAGATCCAGAAGACCTTCTTTTGCCGGGGCAACGTCATGGTGCTTTTGCAAAACTCCGTTATACAACCAACGCAGACGAGAAAGGCGCAAGCCTTGGAGTTTTTGGTAAAGCCACGGACTCGGCCGGTTACTTGCTTTATGGAAATTTCGCAGATTCAGGAAACTATCATGCCGGAGGCGGCGACGCCGTCAACTACACCGCGGGAACACCCAAAAGCGGACTTGCAAAGCTGACTATTGCTGTCAGTGAAGTGCAAAAGCTGACGGTCACAGCGAATCTTCGTGAAGACAATGCCAAACGTTCTTTGCGCGCGCACTTCGGTGATTTGCCATTCAATCCTCCGAACGACCAGAAGTTCGGAAGTGAAACGTATACTTTGCAACACGTTTATGCTCCGATCAGTTCCTGGGTGAATCTGCGCTCTGAACTTTACGTAACAAAAACGACGTTAAGTCAGGAGAGTGCGACGGGAAAATCGCAAGCGTACGCGCAAAGTTTTGGCGGCCAGATTGCAAATAAAACCGAATTCAACTCTTTGCACTCTATGGTGATAGGGACGGACTATAACGTGGATCGCTCTGAAGGGGAGCGCGCGACAGGGACGGAAGCAGAAACCGGAAAAATTTTCGGGCTCTTTGCGCAAGATCAGATCCAGCTGGCTGAAGATTGGAAGATCTCTGCCGGTCTTCGTTTTGACAGCTATGATTTGGAAGACGTTGCCGGCCAAATAATCAATGCTCATCACTTCAGTCCCAATATTAAATTGAGCTATCAATGGAACCTGGTTTGGAGTTCTTACGTCTCTTGGTCGCAAGCCTTTAAAGGGCCTACGCCGATGGAGGCCTTTGTAATGAGTAATGTGAAAACGGTGACTCCGGTGGTGCATCTTAAAGGGACGACCGCAGAAACGTCCGAGGTCGGCGTGCAGGCGAAATGGGCTTCTGTGCATCTTGACACCGTTTTTTATTCAACTGTGATGCGTGATGCGATCGACGTGAGCACGAACCGCATCACCGGTGTTATGACTCGCTCGAATGCCAAGGAAGATTTGAAATTCCAAGGGGTCAATATCAACGCCATTTATTCGCAGGATGTGTTTTCCCTGCGGGGCGGATATGCGCATAATAAATCGGAGTACGGCGACGAACCGCTGGGATACATCGCTTTCAATCAGGGAAGCTCTTTTGGTGATCGCTTCGTCTTGGGTATTGACTATAAAGTCGTGCCTTACAATGTTTTGCTTTCGTGGGACAGTTTAGTGACTTTGAAACTCACCGATGTACCCTCAGGAAGTCGGGAGCAACCGGGATACGATACGCATGACATAGCGGCGAGCTGGATTCCCAATGAGCATTGGCGCTGGGGACTTTCCATCTTAAATATTTTCGATAAAAAGTATATCGCGCAAGGAACGCCTTACCAAGTGCAAGGAGGCGAGAACACCGTGTACGAACCGGGTCGCGATTTCAGATTTACAATGAGCTATTTATTTTAAAGAAAGAGGGGCTCTTAAAGAGGAGCCCCTGCATCAATCCAGCGTTTGAGGTAATCGACTTCATCCGCAGTTAAAGGTGCGATGCCGTACTTGCCGTTTTGTGGGGGCATGAAGCGTTTATAAAGCCCCGGCACGACGATTTGATAAAGAATGCTGTCTTCCGCTTTTTCTTTAAGGAAGCCTTTTTCTCTGATGACATTGACGTCTTCAAGAACAGTGCGTTTGGCGCGTTCTTGCGAGTGGCAGGCCATACATTTGGGACCAAAGATTTCGGCTTGAAGATTGGCAAAGCTTAACTCCAAGGATTTCAAATCGGTTTTAGGTTTTTCTTTCGGAGCTTCAACTCCTGCGCAAGCCGCGAGTTGTCCGACTTTTTGCGTGCTTTTGCGCTCATGAGTTTGGTCTTCAATCCACGTCTCTAGAATCTGTTTTTCACAGGCCGTCAAGGGCTTATAAC